>CAVVIO010000102.1:0-127005 GCA_963748095.1 uncultured Bacteroidales bacterium | reverse complement strand
TCCAATGCTTCGGCCTGGGCATTTGTCCTCGGAAATCCGTCAAAAATAAAACCATTGGCCCCAGCATTCTGATCCAGCTTCGATTCGATCATTCCAATTACTACCTCATCAGGAACCAACTCTCCTTTATCCATATATTTTTTTGCTTCCAGGCCAAGTTTCGTTTTTCCTGCAAGTTCTCCTCTTAATATGTCGCCTGTTGACAGATGAACCAGGTTATACTTATCAATGATCTTTTCAGCCTGGGTGCCCTTACCTGCTCCGGGAGGGCCAAATAATACAATATTCAACATGATTGATTTATTTTAGATTTGTTTTTAATTATTTGTAATTGAGTAAATATTTTGCAGGTTACGCCCGTAACCATTATAATCCAATCCATAACCCACGATGAAATCATTCGGAATTTCCATCCCGACGTAGTCTATTTTAATTGATTTTCTATAAGCTTCCGGTTTAAACAAAAGGGAGGCAATTTTAATCTCTGCAGGTTCGTATCCGTTCAATTGTTTGATAATTTGTTCAATGGTTATTCCCGAATCCACAATATCTTCAATTATTACAACTGTTTTATTCGCTATATTCTCGTTTATACCAATTAATCTTTTTACTGTTCCCGAATTGGAAGTACCCTGGTAAGATGCTAATTTCAGGAATGATATCTGGCAGTTAAACGTTATATGCCGTAACAGGTCAGAAGCAAACATGAAGGCACCGTTAAGTATCCCCAGAAAAATAACATCTTTATTATTCAGATCTTTATTTATCCTGTCTGCCACACTTTTGGTGGCGACGCTAATCTCTTCTGCAGTTATTGATAATTTAAATTCTTTATCCAGCAGCTTAATTACATTCATTAAATTTTATGATTTTTAAATGTCCTGCGAAAATACAAATTATTGATTGAACTTTATCTTCAATACTTCACAAATGAGATAACAAATGGGGTGAATTATTCGGAAAATAAAGAAAAGTTATTATTTTTATATCTTCGTCATTGGAAAAACAGTTTTTCCAGGTCGAAGTAAGTATAAAATTATTCAAAACGAAAAGAATATGACACCAAAGGTAAGTATTATCATGGGAAGCACGTCGGATCTGCCGGTAATGGAAGCTGCCGCAAAAATTTTAAATGACTTTAAAATACCTTTTGAGATAAATGCACTATCGGCCCACCGTACTCCCGGGCAGGCTATGAAATTCGCCAAAGAAGCTTACGACCGGGGAATACGAGTTGTCATTGCCGGCGCCGGAGGCGCCGCTCATTTACCGGGAGTTATTGCTGCGCTGACACCTATTCCGGTAATTGGCGTACCGATTAAAGCCTCCATTTCACTTGATGGCTGGGATTCTATTCTTTCAATCGTTCAGATGCCTCCGGGGATACCTGTTGCAACAGTTGGACTGAACGGGGCTCAGAATGCAGGAATTCTTGCTGCGCAGATCCTTGCAACCGGTGATGAGGAAATTTTACAAACCGTTAAAAATTATAAGGCTGGATTAGAGAAGAAAATTGTGAAAGCGAATGAGGAGTTAAGCCAAATTAAATATGAATATAAAGTGAATTAATGCTTTGTTCAATTAATTTTTTTAGAACAGGACAAAAAAACAGTTTTTCATTAAAACCTCTCAATAATTACTTCCGGAAAACTTTAAATTTCCCGGGGAGGAGAATAATTGTCCTTTTATTTTGCCTGATGAGTAATAAATCTTTCGGAGGCAATGACAATTATCCATCGGGAGCCAGGGAGGCGGGAATGGCAAATGCCGCGGTGATGCTATCCGATCTATGGTCGAATTTTCACAACCAGGCGGGACTGGCACGGTTAGATGCCTTTACTATCGGCATTCATTATGAAAACAGGTATATGGTTGACCAGTATGCCTTGCGCTCCTTTGCACTGGCAATTCCGGCAATTGGAGGGACAATAGGTGCAAGTTATTCCAATTTTGGTTATTCGAAATACAATGAAAGCAAAACCGGCCTTGCCTTTGGAAAGGCTTTTGGTGAGAAAATAGCAGCAGGGATACAGATGGATTATTTGCACGTTCACATCGACGGTGAGTATGGAAACAGCGATGCCCTTACAATGGAAGCTGGAATACTTGCCGAACCGGTAACCCATCTCCTTATCGGCGCACATGTTTATAATCCTGTAAGGTCAAAATATAACCGGTTTACTGAGGAACGGATACCAACTGTTTTTCAAATCGGCCTTGGTTATTATTTTACCGATGACCTGATCGTATGTATGGAATCGGAAAAGGACCTGGAGAAGGAAATGCTGATCAATATAGGATCTGAGTATCACCTGGTGAAAAATGTTTACCTCCGGGCAGGCCTTTCCACTTCCAAAATATCTTCTTATTCTTTCGGAGCAGGATTTGTTTTTAAAGGTTTGAAAGCCGATCTTGCTTTTTCAGATCACAGCATATTAGGCTTAACACCGCATATATCGATGAGTTACTCATTTTGAATATGAATGTAAAACCATTCTATCAGGAAATAGTACTGAAGATTAGCAGTATCCTTATTATGCTAACTTTGCTGACCAGCCCAATCTCCCGGTTAAAAGCACAGGAGCCGGACGCTGTCAATCAACAATTCATTGAGGATATGATCGAGAACCTGGCAGCTTCAACCGATGAAGAACTCGATTATACATCTTTGTTTAACGACCTTAGTTTTTATGCAGCCCATCCGCTTAATCTGAATGCTGCCTCATCCGAAGATCTGGAGAAACTTCATATCCTGAATGACTTTCAGATAAAAAGTTTGCAAAAATATATTAAAGACAACGGACAACTGCTAACGCTTTTTGAATTGCAATATGTTTATGGGTTCACTGACGAGCTGGTACAGCAGCTTCTACCTTTTATCACACTTGAAACAGAAGAAAAGCCTAATCCTTTACGTGCGAAAAACATCCTGCAATACGGACAACATGAGTTGTTTGTAAGGGGACAGCGTGTACTTGAAACTCAAAAAGGGTATGTTCCTCTTTCCGATTCGGTATTAGCCGAAAACCCGGATAAAGCCAGGTATCTTGGAAGTCCTTATAAAATCTATACCCGCTACCGCTTCAATTACAGTAAAAGAGTATTGTTTGGCATTACAGCAGAAAAAGATGCCGGTGAAGAATTTTTTAAAGGCAGCAACCGGCAGGGTTTCGACTTTTATTCAGCCCACCTGCAATTAAATGATATCGGCCCCTTAAAATCGTTAATTGTCGGGGATTATCATATTCAGACCGGCCAGGGACTAACATTGTGGAGCGGACTATCATTCGGTAAATCGTCCAATGCCATCGCCATACGAAAAATGGCCCAGGGTATCAGAAGAAATACTTCAGCAGAAGAGAACCTGTTTTTCAGGGGTGTGGCAGCTACATTGGAAGCCGGAAATTTTGAATTTACAGGGTTCTTTTCGAAGAAAAAGAGAGATGCCAATTTTACGGATACTTTGGACGACGGTACTTTTGCTTATTCTTCCCTGCTTACTACCGGATATCATTCCACACCCCCGGAGCTAAACGATGAAAAACTGATGGACGAAATGGCTGCAGGCGGGAATATCACTTTCCATAACAAATTTCTCAAAATCGGCTTCACTGCTGTTCACTACCGGCTGGACGGATGGCTGCAACCGAATGACCAACTTTCCAAAAAATATACATTTTCCGGGAATCAGCTCACCAATATTGGGATCGATTATCAAACCGGCGGGGAAAAATGGCAGCTATTTGGTGAAACATCTTACGGAAACGGAAGCATCGGAACCCTTACCGGGGCAATGTTCTTTCTTCATCCGAAGGTTTACTTTTCTGCTTTTTACCGGAATTATCAAAAAAGTTACTATGCGCTTTACAGCTGCGCCTTATCTGAAAGCAGCGAAAACAATAACGAAAAAGGACTTTACTTCGGAACAGAAATACATCCCGGCAAAAGCTGGAAGATTACAGCTTATTTCGATGCGTTTGCATTTCCATGGCTGCAATACCAGGTGTCGTCACCTTCCAGGGGAAATGAATGTCATTTGCAGATAAATTATACTCCCTCTGCTTTACTGGGCATGGATATTCGATTCCGCAGACAGTTCAAACCGAAAAACCAAACAGCCGCTGAATCTGTTATCCAAACACCACAAGATATTCTGTCCCGGAAGTTCCGTTATCATATTTATTATGCTATTTCTGAAAACCTGGTGATGAAAGACCGTTTGGAATGGTGCCGTATTGACAAAGAAAATAATGGAAAGTCTGACGGATGGCTTATTTATCATGATATCACCTGGAAGCTTCCCCGTATGCCTTTTTCAATGGCATTCCGATATGCGTTGTTCGATACGGATGACTATGATTCCCGGATCTATGCCTATGAGAACGATGTATTGAATGCTTTTTCCATACCTGCTTACAATTATAAAGGAACCCGTACTTATTTCCTTTTGAAATATGAAATCACCAAGTTCATGGACCTCTGGTTGCGCTATGCAGTCACTAACTATGCCGACAGGAATGTAACGGGTTCAGGATTAACAGAAATCAATGGGAATACAAAATCGGAAATAAAAATTCAACTACGGGTAAGAATATAACTTCCGACAAGCAGGCCGATCCCGGACTGTTAAAAGCTCTTAAAATTTCATTTAAATCGATCCAACCGAAAATAATTTTGTTGTATTTTACAAAAAAAACATGAAACCTTCGCCTGAAATAATCATCGGGTTGTTTTTTATAACAATCGGTTTACTTAGTTGGATATACAAACCTTATTACGATTCTGACAAAAGCATAAATCTTAAAAAGCTTTCCATTTACGCCGGAGCTGCTCTGTCAGTAATGGGAGTTTTATTCGTGCTTTTAATACTGTTTTTTAAGCTTGTGCATCCATCGGGCCGTTTCTGGTTTCCATCAGTAATGATTATAATCATACTGGTTTTTCTTGTTATTGCTTTCCGGATAAGAAAATGGTCAGTTATTAAAGATCCGGATGAGTTCAATGTGGAAAGTCGGAGCGGATATTACCGGAGAGCGCAGGTTGCAAAACGGATAGCAATCATTTTTGGAATTCTGCTTACCGTTTTTATTTTTATCAGTGGGAATACCATGCCGAAAATTCAGGTGAAGAATGACGTGTTTAAAATAAATGGATATTTTGGCTTTCAGTATAAACTGGACAGTATTACGGAAATAGATACGCTGCAATTTTTACCGAAAGTTATGTGGATGAACGGCGGTTCTGGATTCCTTGGAACATACAAGGGTAATTTTACACTTCTAGGACTGGGAGACGGAAAGATGTTTTTAAGAAAAGGCAGGCCGCCTTATATTTATCTCCAGTTTAAAAACAACGATTTTGTGCTGTTCAACCTGAAAAAGCCTGATCAAACCAGGTTGATTTTCAAAGAACTTAAAAGTAAAACAAACCCGTAATAGGATAACTTTTACTGATCATTCCCTGAATGGTATTGTATCGGAGAAATCAGGGTTATAGTAAGAAGTACTTTCGGGTTCCTGTTTCCAGCCCCGTGAAAATTCCAAGGTTTTCCATTTCCTCAACTACCAGCTGATATTCATCGCCGGTAATTTCCCTGTTCAGAGGAATCGTTTCCAAAACCTGTTGTATGGGATGATATTGCGACATCAGAGAAACGGCAATACGATTCGATACTTCTTCGGCCAGAAAACGCAGTACTTTCAGACTGTTCTCAACTGAACCGGGCAAAACCAGGTGTCTGACGACCATGCCAAACAGAAGTTTGCCATTTTCTCCGGTAACAAAACCGTTACCTTTTTGCCGGAACATTTCTTTGATGGCATTACCGGCCACCTCAGGATAATTTCGGGCACCTGACCATTTCCCGGCCAATTCCTCATCCATATATTTCAGGTCGGGAAGATAAACATCTACCAGAGTTTCGAGTGATTGCAGTGTTTCTACTTTTTCGTAAGCGTTGGTATTGTATACTATAACCGGATAATATCCCCTCTCATGCAGCTCATTAATGATTATTTTCACCTGTGGAACTACATGCGAAGGAGATACAAATCCCACATTTTCAACTCCATTATCAAGAAAGGAGATTATCGTTTCCATAACCTCTTCCAGAGACCAGTCACGACCAATTGTATTGCAGCTGTTGAAGGATATCTGGTAATTCTGGCAGAAGACACACTGCAAATTGCAATGTGAGAAGAAAACATTACATATTCCGTTATTCCCGCTGATAACCGGTTCTTCCCCTTTGTGTAATACAATGGAGGAAATGGGGAAACCTGCACCCGTTTTACAAAATCCGTTTGGTGAATTAAATCGGTTACTACCACACTCCCGGGGGCATAGGTGGCAATCTTTTAGTAACTTCAGTTCTTTTAAATAATTATTCATTTCCATATTTATCCCCGGAAGATTTTCCGTCAAAATTAATGAATTCCATTATCCAATTCCACTGGAAAATTATAATTTCATCCGGAATATATAACTAAAAAAACCCTTCCCTGGAAAGGAAGGGTTACACACATGAATTTAAATTATTACAGAAAGTATTTAATTCGTAAATAATTCTTCCTTATATAGAAGAACTACTTTTCAAATTGTAATATTTTAAACAAAAGTATGCCATTTTGCATTAAGTAAAAGTTAATAAAAAGTTAAAAAGCTTTGGCGTTCACTTCATTTGATCAATAAATAATCAGGAATTTATACAAGAACCTTTATTTTCATTAATTTTAACAGAGAATTAAACGCAGACAGAATTAACAACTTTTAACACCTTTACAGGATGCTGTTTAATTGTAAATAAGTATTTTGCTGTCAAATACCAAGTAATTGAACCATCGACTAAAAATCATATTATTACTGAACCTGCTTGTCCCTGTTATTTCAGTGAAAGCACAGTTATTTAACAAGCCGATTGTTCTTGAAGGAAAAATTATCGACGAATCTACAAGCCAACATATTTCTTTTGTACAATTATTAAACGAAAGTAAACGTAAATGGGCAATCTGTGATGATAACGGCAGTTTCAGAATACCCGTCGACATGGGGGATACACTGGCATTCAGCGCACTGGGATACCTTGGAAAAGTAGTAATTGTTGACGATTCTATTATCCAAAACGGCTTAACAGTTGCTCTTTCACCCCGTTTTTATGAAATAGATAAAATAAAGGTTTTCGGATTCAGAAATTACTCAGATTTTAAAGTAAAATTCAAAGCGCTTAAATTACCGGAGACCAAAACTGATATCCTCAGGGAAAACCTGGCCGAAATATCCAAAAGAATTGCCGGGGATGCAGCATATAATAAAGAAGTAAGTGATAAGCAAAATCAAAGCGGAGTGGGAGTATCCATTCCCATGTCATTTCTGTCAAGATCAAAAGAAGACAAACAACGCATGCACCTTCAGGAAATTCTTAAGCAGGAAGATAAACAACACATTATTGAGAAAAAATATAACAGGGAAATTATTGCTGACCTAACCCATTTGAAAGATGACGAATTAACGAATTTCATGATATTCTGTAATTTCAATGAAGAATACCTGTTAAAAACCGATCAATATGATATCCTGGTAGAGGTGCTGAAAAAACTCAAGCTTTATAAAAGCCTGAACAAAAGCGGGTTTATTTTTGAGAATAATTTGTATGGTTTTTATCCGGAAACCTGATACAACAGATTTTTAGGCTATAGACTGTCATACTGTAGGAATTTTCAAAAAATTTGATTGTGTTTGTATAGGATAAATCAGTCATTGCCTGGGTCTGGGAATAAAAAATTTTAATGAATGAACGTATAAAAAACTAAAAATCATAACTACTCAATAGTCTCAGATTTTTTTGTAGATTTAACTTTCATGTTAATCTGTAAATATTAATTTTCGGTAATGATAAAGAAAAAATTTTCTGCAGGAATCATATTGCTGCTTACGTCTCTTACAATTTCCTGCACTTATTCTCAGAATACATTCGATGTCAGTAAGTATAAAATCATTGATACGGAATCCTTTCAAAACAGTGCCCATCACTGGTATGACATCCATGATAAAGGGAATGTGATAAATCCACGGCCAGGTCAGAAACAATACAAAGCCACTGACCTGACAGATATTGGTGATAACATTCTTTTGTATCAAAGAAATAACGGGGGCTGGCCAAAAAATTACGATATGCGCGCCATTCTGACACTGGATCAAAAAGACAGCCTGATACGTGTAAAAGACAAGTTTCACACAACCTTTGACAACAGTACTACTTTCTCACACATCGAATGCCTGGCCAGGATATATTATGTCACGAAAGAAGATAAATATAAGGATGCCTGTCTGAAGGGAATAAATTTTACTTTGTCGGCGCAATATCCCAATGGTGGCTGGCCGCAGTATTATCCGCTGGAATCAAATTACAGCCGGCACATCACATTCAATGACGGTGCATACCTGGGGATTATGCAAATGCTTAAAAATATTATTGATAACGAACCCTGTTATTCTTTCGTTGACCCGGAATTGCGTAAAAAAGTAAAGGTTGCCTACGATATGGGGATGGATTGTCTGCTTAACTGCCAGATCATGGATAACGGGAGGCTGACTGTATGGTGCCAGCAGCACAATGAAAATGACTTAAAACCGGCATGGGCCAGGGCCTTTGAGCCACCTAGCATTTGCAATGGAGAAAGTGCCGATGTTGTGCTTTTTCTGATGAACATTGATCACCCGGGTGAAAGAATTATAAACGCCGTACAAAGTGCAGTTAAATGGTTTGATGATTCAAAAATTACAGAAACAAGGGTTAATATAATCAAAGCTCCTGTTGAAAAATCAAGATGGAGAAATTTAAACACCGATAAGGTCGTGGTGCATGATCCGGCTGCTCCTCCGATATGGACACGATATTATGAACTGGAAACCGACCGGCCATTATTCTGTGACCGTGACAGTAAATTTCTTTATAAACTATCGGATGTCAGCAGAGAAAGGCGCAGCGGTTATGGCTGGTATACCTATGAACCGCAAAAAGTACTCGACCGTTATCCTGAATGGCAAAAAAAATGGGATCCCGATAAAAATATATTAAGTGATCATTAAGGACTGTAGTTAAATTCCAGGAAAGAATAGCTTTCATCTGAATTAACTTATTTTAAGACACTTAATAAATTAAACAGAAACAAGCATGAATCTTATTTGTTACTAATAATAAATAAGATAAAATGAAAGCAACAAATACAACAGTTGGTGTTTATGATACGCATCACAAAGCGATACTCGCTGTAAAGGCGCTGGAAGAATCCGGCATACCTGTAGATAAAATCTCGTTTATCAGCAAAGCTGAGATTGTTGAAGATCACTTACAATCTCATTCAACAGAAAATATTAAAAATGCACCAGTGACTATAGGCGCTGTGCTGGGACCTATACTGGGAATACTTGCAGGTGCAAGTATTATTGCTGTTCCAGGGTTGGGTTTTTTATACGGTGCTGGCGCTATCGTCGGGGCGCTTGCCGGTCTGGATATCGGACTAATAGGCGGAGGTGCCATAACTTTGTTAATGACACTTGGGATCAGTGAAGAAAAGGTTGTTACCTATCACAAGCATCTTAAAGAAGGAAAATACCTGGTAGTATTGCAAGGTGATGAAGAAGAGGCACAAAAAGCAAAAGATATCCTACATAAAGCCGGACAGTATATAGAGCTACAGACTCATTAGTTAGCAAATTTTTATCATGGTGGTTTTTAATAAAGGTAAGGGATTTGTTTTGTAAACGGTGTCAATTAAAATTTAATTTTCTCCCGGAGTGTTTTTCTATCAATCCCCAGGATTTCAGCTGCTTTTGTTTTATTCCCATTTACTGAAGCCAAAACATTCATTATATGCTCTTTCTCGACTTCTATCAACGTTTTGCGAATGCTTTTATGCCCTATAGCTGAATACTTCATAGCCCCCGGCAGATCAGGAATATCAATAACTTTTTCATCCGACATTAATATTAATCTTTGTATAATATTCTCCAATTCCCGGACATTTCCAGGCCAGTAATAATTCCGGAAGATTTTAATAACGGCATCTGTGAACTGAGGCATTTCTTTCTTTATTTCCTTTGAATATTTTTGGGCAAAATAATTCATTAGTAAAAGGATGTCGTCTTCTCTGTCGCGTAAAGGGGGTATGTCAATCGGAATGATATTTAACCGGTAGTATAAATCTTCTCTGAAAGAACCTTTATTAACTAAAGCCTGAAGATCTACATTAGTGGCTGCAATAATACTCAGATCAATCTTTTGCGATTTATTCGAGCCTATCATATTAACCTCTTTCTCTTGCAATACCCTTAGTAATTTTGCCTGCATTGAAAGAGAGGTGTTCCCGATTTCATCCAGAAATATGGTTCCTCCGTCGGCAGCCTGAAAGAATCCGCCCCTGGTCTCAAACGCACCGGTAAATGCGCCTTTAATATGACCAAACAACTCACTCTCCTGTAATTCTTCAGGTATGCCCCCGCAATTAACAGCTATAAATGGAGCAGAAGAATGTGAACTGCTGTAGTGTATCGCTCTTGCCACCAACTCCTTACCAGTACCGGTTTCTCCTGTTAGTAATATTGTTGCTTTAATCTTCGATGCTTTTGCAACCGCTTTATATACTTTTACCATTTCTTTCGATCCGCCGATAATGCCTGTAAATGAGATTTCGCTTTTCTGATGATTGTTGGTTATTTGCCTGTCGGTTTGTTTTTGAATGGCTTTTTGAACTGCATCAAATAATTCTACATCAGTAAAAGATTTAATTAAAAATTCATCTGCTCCCAGCTTTACGGACTCAACCGCATTTTCTATGGAAGGATAACCGGTAATAACCAATACTTCGGTATTTTTATAATTTTGCTTGACATGGCGGATTAATTCTGTACCGCTGACATTTGGCATCTTCAAATCAGTAATAACCAAATCTATTGAGGTGGATTCCAAAAACGAAATAGCATCGATAACATTGGTAACCGTGTATACAATATACCCTTTCGAAGAAAGATTACGCCGGATAATTTCCAGCATATTTTCCGAGTCATCGACAACTAATATGTGCTTTTCTTTTTTCATATCATAATTGGCAAAGCAATCTCAAACCGTGTTCCCACACCAAGATTACTCTCAACTTTAATAATCCCGTTACACGACTTTACTATCCCGTGAACGACAGATAATCCCAAGCCGGTATTCGTGTTGGAATCCTTTGTTGTAAAAAAAGGATTAAATATTTTTGGAAGGTGGTCTTCTGATATACCTGAACCGGTATCCTGAACGACAAGTATAACAGATTCTTCATTCGAGAATGTCTGTAAAATGAGTTTACCCCCATTAGACATCGCCTGAATGGAATTTACACAGAGATTAACAACTACCTGGTTTAGCTGAACAGGATTTGCAAATACAGAAGGCAAATGCTCCTCAAGGGTTTTCACAACATTTATATTTTCTTTTTCACATCGTGATTCCAATAAATATATACCATCTGTAAGAATTGTATTCAGGCATACTTTTTCACTTCCTTTCTCATCGTATTTAGAAAATGTCATCAGCTTTCGTATGATCTCCCTTGCATGCATGGATGCGTTAATAATTTTGTCCAGATCCATTTTCACCTGGCTGTTTACAGAAGATTCTTTTTTTATCAGTTGGGCAAATCCCAGAATACTGCCCAGGGGCTCATTAAGTTCATGGGCAATACCTGCCGTAAGCTCTCCAATAGTTGCTAATCTGTCAGCATGTATTAATCTTGATTCAAGGATTTTATTTTCTCTCTTTTCTTCATTCCTGATAATTATAAGGGCCAGTTTTCTGGCAATACTATTAATCAATGCTCTCTCCTCTTTCAGAAAAGGTCCTTCGTCATGCAACAAGGTTTCTTCAGAGTATGATATTTCCACAAATCCTCTTTTTTGCCCCTCAACAATAATATCCGATTCCTGTTTGTACTTCGGAGTTATATAATCGACCGACAGATATTCAAGATCGTCAAAAACTATTTTTGCTGAAGAAATTTCGGGATATTGCCAGGCTCTGGGCAGTACTTCCAAAATATCCATGAATATTTCTTCGAGACTGCAATTTTGTTTATCAACAGAAATTTGCAAAATGTTGTATAAACATTCCAGTTCTTTAACCCGCTCTTTAAGGGAGGCCTTTATATTATTTATTTTGTCAATATTTGAATTGTATTTCATAATAATCCAAATCACATCTATTTGACATAAAGTTACATAAATATCTGGTCTGTTTTTATGATGTCAGTCATCTGCCGGATAATGGGGTAAAATTACCCGGCGGGTATTTTCTCTTCGTTCGACAATAGAAATCACACCTGACTCATAAAAGTTATCACCATGAGTTCGATATTTTCAAGTTCCTTATATTCAATATCATATATTGCAACATAGCCCATGTTTGGATGAACATCTATTTTAAAAATTTAGTCTGGCACTCATATTGCCTGATACAGGTAATTATAATTAAATTGAAAAGGAGAAAGAACTATGGAAAATGTAATAACCAAAAAAGGTTTGAAAACCAGGTATGCCGTTTTACATGAAAAACAAAATGAACCCCGGTATACTGGTTTATGTGTTAATTGCGATAATCGCGAAGATTGTAAGATCAGAAATAATGATTTTGTTATATGGCACTGTGAGGAGTACCTGTAATAATTTTATACATCGGTCTGTAATTATTTATAAAAATTGAAGGGATGATAGTGCAGCATCTTATCATTAAAATGAATTTAGAATAGAACCGATTGTCTGATAAAAATATATTTGAATATAAAACACAGCTTTCGTTATAAGTAGTAGAAAACTGATTGTGGAAATTTGCTTTTTTCTGAATAATTCTTTACATTTAACTCACAAATAACATTACAGGAATTTGATAATAAATTATCTGATGATAATAAATTAAAATCATCAATAAGAAGTTAAAGAAATCTATATACTAAATAATATCAACAATTAATTATTGTAAATATTTTATGACTAAAAAATGATCCTCCTAAATCTATTTTTCAAATGAAATTTATTATTTATTTTTTAATTTTTCTTTCTGTTTTATTTTCTGCGTGTGAAAAGCAAAAAAATGAGCATCCATATGGAACATTAATTGAAGTACCTGATGAAGTGAATAGTATTCAGGAAGCCATAAATATATCACAACGAAATGATACTATTTTATTACACCCTGGAACTTTTAATGAATGGCAGATTCAAATTGATAAGCCTGTCTTTATTACATCGTTATTCCTGACCACAAATGACTCAGATTATATTGATAATACAGTAATTGATGCCAATCAGAATGGAAGAATTTTTTATATTAACAATATATCAGATACTATTCGAATGAACGGATTCACTATTCAGAATGGATACGCCACACGAAGACAGATTGATTATTTTTCAAACCAATTGAATTATGTTCCAGGCTTAAATTATGGAGGGGGCATATTTTGTGAAAACTCCAACCTTATTCTGGAAAACATGGTTATTACTGAAAATCTGGCCTCTTATCCCAGTTTCTGGGGTACCGGTGGAGGTATGTATGTGAAAAATTCATATTTGGAATTAAACAATATTAAATTATTTAACAACAAAGCCTTAGGATCATCAGGTGGTATGTATTGCGATAGTTCTAACCTAAAAATCAGGAATTCATTTTTTGCTGAAAATACAACCACAGTAGGTGGTTCTGTAATTATTATTGACTATTCTGACATAGAGATAGAAAATACATTATTCAAAAATAATCACACAAGTCCTGATTACATTCCTGCACTACTCTTTGGAGGTAATAACGGTCTTTTAAAATCGGTCTCTGTAATAAATGATACGCTTGAAATAGTCTACAGCGGTATAAATAATGTTGATGTGATAAACTGTCAGATTCCGGGATTGAAAATTACTGAAAGATAATAAACAATATTTGTCTTAATAAATTAATTCACTAGATTAATTTAGTTTACTTTTCAAAAAGAAAACATCCCCCCGCCTATCTCCCTGTTCACAATTTCCAAAATCTGTCCTTCCATTTCCATCGCTTTCTGCTGCAATTCTTCCCCTTGCGCAAGGATTTTCTCTACATAGGCCCTGTCGCGATAACCACCTGCATTGATCTTTACATTGAGGAAAGCACCCATAACACCTGAACGTGCAGCCAGGGCCCCCACTCCCGCATCTGATACGGAATTCGGATTGCCAATTTCGGCCATTGCTCTCATTACTTCCATTGATTCGTAACATAACTGCATTACTCTCAGCGGCACTTCGATAGCCTGCCGGGTAGCTTCCTGTATGGCTTTTGTCCGTTCTTTCTTTTCCTTTTCTGTCTTTTTTGGCAGACCAAATGCTTCCATTATGGTATTAAAAGCTTTTGTATCCTCATCCACCAGCCGTATCAGCTGATCGTGGTACTTCTTTCCTTTTTCGGCCCATTCGGAGAACATTTCCCAGCGATCGTCCCATCCGCGTTTGTGTGCCGAAAGGTTGGCCACCATTGTTCCCAGGGCAACACCCAATGCCCCCATATAAGCCGAAACCGATCCGCCTCCGGGAGCCGGTGATTCGGAAGCGGTTTCCTCGCTGAATTTCTTCAGGGTTAAGTTCACCAGTTTTTTTGGATCATCTCCTTCCAGAATATATTCAATTATTTTTTTCTTTGGATCAAATGGCGCCAGTTCATCCAGTCCCAATGATTTAACTGCGATTTTAATGATTTCTTCATCGGAAATACCCACCGACCGATGTTGTTTTTTAAGAAAGTAAATGCCCGCATCAATCATAGCTTGCAGAGGGATTACTCCCACCAGTTCCGATCCGGTCACCCTTAGTCCTCTTGCATCGGCTTGTTGGCAGGAAGCCTCAAACACCTGATGCACGGAAGTTACAGTAATATCCGTAAGATTAAATGACAATTGTGCTATTCCGTATTCCTCGATATACCAGCCGATCCCCTTTACGCATTTCAACATTCCAGGTTCGTATACCGGATTCCCTTTTTCATCTTTTATGATCTTACCGGTCAGATTGCCACCCTCACGTTTTACACGTCCTTTTTCGCGAATATCGAATGCAATGGCGTTAGCCCTGCGGGAAGAAGTTGTATTCAGGTTCACATTGTAAGCTACCAGGAAATTCCTGGCCCCTATAGCTACAGCTCCTGACTTAGCTACAGTATCGTTGAAATTATCAGGACCGAAATCAGGTTTCCAGTCAGGTTTTGCCAGTTTATCTTTCAACCCTTCATATTCACCCGAGCGGCAACTGGCCAGATTACGCCGTTTTTCTTCAGTAGCAGCAAATTCGTAACAGTAAACGGGAATACCCAGTTCTTTTCCGATCCTTTCTCCCAATCGGCGGGCGTAAGTGACGGTTTCTTCCATAGTGATGCCGGAAACCGGTACCATCGGACATACATCCGTAGCGCCGAAACGAGGATGAGCGCCCTTGTGTTTGCGCATATCTATCAATTCCGATGCTTTTTTTACAGCAAGGAAAGCTGCCTCAATAACTTCTTCGGGAGTTCCTACAAATGTGACTACCGTACGGTTGGTAGCTTTTCCCGGATCGACATCTATCAGCCGTATACCTTCAACGCTTTCAATTACATTTGTAATTTGTTTGATGATATTCATATCGTTCCCTTCACTAAAATTGGGAACACATTCGATCAGTTGATTCATACTTAAAATTTTCAGTTATTAGTAAATTAATACTCCGTTCTTCCAGACTTTCCGGGGTTTTATACTTCCCTGGTGATATAATATTTCCCGGAAATCTTCCAGTTCGAAGGCAATAATGTCAGCTTTTTTCCCGGGCATCAATATTCCTATGTCATTCAGCCGTAGTGCTGCAGCAGCCCGGAATGTAATTGCTGACAGCGTTTCTGTCATGGTTAGTTTTTCATAAGCTCCCAACACAGCTGCCTGAACAAGTAAATCGCCCATGGGTGCAGAACCGGGATTCCAGTCGGAGGCAATTGCCAGACTTGTACCGGCATCCAGAAATTTCCGGGCAGGCATAAAGCCGTATCCCAGTCCAAGCGATGCCCCAGGTAGTGCTACAGGGACAACATTGCTTTTGGCCAGCAGTTCAATTTCTGTTTGTGTAGAAACTTCCAGGTGATCAGCACTGACAGCTCCCAGTTCTACCGCTAATTTACTACCACCAGTCGTAAACTGGTCTGCATGTACCACCAGGTCAAAACCCAGGGACTTTGCTTTTTTAAGATACCTTGTAGCATCGGCAACACTGAATGCATTTTCCTCTACAAAAATATCCACCCGGCGGGCAAGGTCCCCAGCTTTTACCAGCAACAACAGACTACGTGCCATGTAATCGAGGTACTCTCCCGAAGTTTCGTTATAATCTTTTGGAAGAATATGTGCAGCCAGGCAACTGCTCACCAGGTTGATTGCCAGTTTGTCATTCACTTTATTGATAACTTCCAGCATTTTCACTTCGCCCTCTACATTCAGGCAATACCCGCTCTTTACTTCCACGGTAGTAATTCCGTTGTGCAATAATTTTAATGCTCTTTTTTCAAGATCTTTCTGAAGATCTTCCGCGCTGGCAGCTCTTGTTTTGGTTACAGTATCCCATATTCCTCCTCCGCTTGCGGCAATTTCCTGATATGATTTTCCGGCCATTCGCATGGCATAATCGCCAGACCTGTTACCTGCCCAGCAGATATGTGTATGGGCATCTATTATTCCGGGAATACCCACAACAGTTTCCTCTATAATATCCAGTACATACCCTTTTTCGATTGCTTCGTTATAAAGCTCTTTAAAAGAAGCTATACGGACTATCCTGCCCTGATCAGTTAAAATGCCGGCATCCTGAAGAATTACCAGTTGATCATCCTGAAGAGCTCCCTTTAAAGGAAGATCCTGCATAGTGAGTAATTGTTTAAACGGGCCTGTCAAGATAGGTGATGAAACATCCATATACTGATTTTTTTTCTAAGTTATAAAAAGTTCAGGTTAAACCGGTGGAGGTATTCATCAGCTTTTTCGTATCCGGCATCCGTGTGCCTGTAAATTCCCAAAGCTGGATCGTTATAAAGAACCCTTTTCAGACAACGTTCAGCCCGATCAGTTCCATCGGCCAGAACAACCATTCCTGCATGCTGCGAAAAACCCATTCCCACCCCTCCGCCGTGATGGAAAGACACCCAGGTAGCCCCACCACCGGTATTCGACATCAGGTTAAGCAAGGGCCAGTCGGATACGGCATCACTGCCGTCTTTCATTCCCTCAGTCTCCCGGTTGGGAGAAGCAACAGAACCGCAGTCGAGGTGATCGCGGCCAATCACTATGGGGGCTTTAACTTTCCCCGATCGTACCAGGTTGTTAAAGATCAGTCCGGCTTTTTCGCGCTCGCCCATCCCAAGCCAGCAAATGCGGCAGGGCAATCCCTGGAAGGCTACTTTTTCCCTTGCCTGGTTCAGCCAATTGATCAATTGGGTGTTTTCAGGGAAAGCTTCGATCAAAGCTTCATCTGTTGCATAGATATCTTTCGGATCGCCAGATAGCGCAGCCCATCGGAAGGGCCCTTTCCCCTCACAAAACAACGGACGTATAAATTCGGGAACAAATCCGTTAAAGTCAAATGCATTTTCCTCCCCTCCCTGGCGGGCAAATTCACGCAAGTTATTCCCATAGTCAAAAGTTATGCTGCCTTTTTTTTGCATTTGCAGCATAATTCCTACATGGCGGGCCATACTTTTCAGGGATTTGCTTTTATATGTCTCCGGATTGGTTTTTCGTAATTGAAGCGCTTCTTCAAGGGAAAGTCCGTGGGGTATATAGCCGTAAACCGGATCATGTGCAGAAGTCTGATCGGTAAGGATATCCGGAATAATAGTATCCTTCAATAACTTTTCAAGGACATCACCGATATTCCCCACAAGTCCTACAGATAAAGCCTCTCCTTTTTCTTTAGCTTCCAGAACCCAATTTTTAGCTTCCTCATAATCAAATGTCATTTTATCTATATACCGGGTGTGTATCCTCTTTTTGATTCGTTCCGGATCGACATCCACACCCAGAAAGGTTGCACCTGCCATAGTAGCTGCCAGTGGCTGGGCGCCACCCATGCCTCCCAGACCGCCACTTACCAATAATTTATGTTTCAGGTCACCGTTGAAATATTTTTCACCACAGGCAACAAAAGTTTCGTAAGTTCCCTGGAGTATTCCCTGCGTACCAATATATATCCAGCTGCCGGCAGTCATCTGGCCATACATCATCAGTCCTTTTTTCTTAAGTTCTTCGAAATGTTCCCAATTGGCCCATGCCGGTACCAGGTTACTGTTGGCAATAAATACACGAGGAGCTTCGGGATGGGTACGTACAACTCCTACCGCTTTCCCCGATTGTACCAGCAGGCTTTCGTCTTCTTTCAACTCCAGCAAACATTTTATAATGTCTTTTAATGCCCCTACATTTCTTGCAGCCTGACCGGTTCCCCCATATACTACCAGGTTTTCAGGATCTTCAGCTACTTCACTGTCGAGGTTGTTCAGCAACATGCGCAAAGGGGCTTCTGTCTGCCACGACCGGGCATGCAACTTATTACCGGTAGGAGCTTTATAATGCGGATGACGGGCATAGGTATCAATAAATTCCGAAAAGTTCATGTCTTTCGTTTTTAAAATGTAAGTTTTCTTTTTTTGATAATTCATTGGTCAGATTCACCAGTTCCTTATTCTTCACGATTTCAATAGCCCTGTTCATGTCACCTGCATAAACACGGTCCGATTCGGCAAAAGGAATAGTTTCCCGAACATAGCTGTGACAGGCATCGATAAGGGGACCTGATTTCAAAGGTTTCCGGAAATCAAATCCCTGTGCTGCACAGAATAATTCAATACCCAGGATCTTTTCAAGGTTTTCAGTGATCTGTAATGTTTTTCTGGCGCTGATAGACCCCATACTTACATGATCTTCCTGTCCCATGGAAGTAGGAATACTGTCAACACTGGCCGGAAAGCAGAGACTTTTATTTTCACTGACCAGAGCGGCAGTTGTATATTGCGGGATCATAAATCCCGAGTTTAACCCGGTTTCTTTCATCAGCAGTTTGGGTAATCCTTCGATCGTTTCCATTAGTGAAAGGTAAATACGTCGGTCGGCGATATTTCCTGTTTCGGCAGCTGCCAGTGCTGCATAGTCGAGTGGAAGCGCCATTGGCTGACCATGAAAATTTCCTCCACTGATGGCTTTTTCCTCGCTGAAAACAATCGGGTTGTCGGTTACTGAATTCAATTCGATGTGCAGCATTTGTTTCAGGTGCAGCCATGCATTTCGCGACGCACCATGTACCTGGGGAATACATCGCAAAGAATATGGATCCTGCACCCGGTGACAATCCTTGTGTGATTCGTTTATCTCCGACTTCCCCACCAGGGTCAGCATACGTTCGGCTACATATTTACTACCATCGTAGGGACGAAGTTCGTGAAGTGCCGGATCGAAAGTTTTAATTGAGCCCAGCATGGCTTCCAGGTTCATAGCTGCAATAATATCGGCATTGTCCAGGCAATTCTGAAGCTTTTCAACAACTTTTATAGCATGCGCAGCTATAAACTGGGTGCCGTTTATCAGGGCCAGTCCTTCCTTTGGGCCGAGATCAACCGGCTTCATTTTCAGTTTCTGATATAACTCGGAGGTTGGAATTTCCTGACCCTGGTAATGCACAAAACCTAAACCGATTAAAGGAAGAAAAAGATGCGCCAGCGGAGCAAGATCCCCTGACGCTCCTACTGATCCCTGTGAAGGAACACATGGAATGACACGATTGTCTATATGCCATATAATGCGTTCCAGTGTCTTTAATGAAATTCCTGAATATCCCTGTGCCAGTGAATGGACTTTTACGATCATCATTAAAAGCGCAATCTCATCAGGTATATTTTCTCCCACACCCACACTATGGCTTTTCAGCAGGTTATGCTGAAGTTTGCGTGTATCTTCTTCTGAAATGATGGTAGTACAAAGTGGCCCGAATCCCGTATTAATACCATAAACCGTAATTTTTTTATGAACAATTTGTTTCACTGTGTTATGACTTCTATTTACCCGTTCTGTGATCTCATTGTTCAGCACACCTTTTCTTTTTCCTGCAGCTATTTCCAGTGCTAACCCTGTTGTGAGGGTGTCACTGCCATAACTAAATGATAATGAACTTTCCATATCCTTTGACCTCTATTTTCTCAGTGAACTTTATATTGTATTTATAAGAATACTCATCTTCTTTCCCCTTTGAACAAGGAAAATCTGAAGAAATTAATACACTAAGTTAGGTATAAATAAACCTGCAGAAAATGAAATTAATCACATAAGCGGTTAGAAGTTCCGAAACGTCAGGCGGCTTCATAAGTCACAAAAACTTAAAAAGCCCAGCCAAATAAAAACTAAACTTTTTTAACTCAAATTTCAGAATTTGATAAAAGCTTATTTATCCGGGAAGACTTGCCTGTATATTTCCTCCGGAAAATCGGAATGTAAACGGCCGTAATCGTTAAATCCCAGTTGTGAGGACTTTGTCAGATCTTGTATGCACATTACGGAATTTTTATTTTGGTAAGCATATAATGCTTTGTAGTAATAAACATCAGGATTATCGGGTTCAAGTAATTGATATATCTGCAGGTATTTTCTGATCTGATCTTTAGCAGCCTGATTACGAAAAGCAGCACTGGTTTTCGAATATAGCAGGATACCGAGAAAAGCCCTGGTACGGGCATAAGAGTCTGATTGCAATTTATCTTTCTTATCAGCGGCTAACCCGTCAACTTTTTGTATTTCCTGCTTCCACCAGGTAGTGTCCTGCTTATCCAGATCGGATACATACGTGTTATTCCTCGAATATTCAGCTCTCAGATTGGACATCAGCTGGTAAAAATAATTGTTACATTCCGGTTTTGACAACAAGTTATTCAGCTTTTTCTTCAGGTCATCGTCTTTAGGATAAATTTTCGTCCCCATTTCAAGCTCTTTAAAAGCCATCAGATAGTCTCCCTTATTCGCCATACTATCACTGCGGCTGATAAAATCTTTGGAACTTATATTAATTCCCCTTTTATTTATCCGTTCCCTGAGATAAATATATGATGCAGCCTCAGACAATAACTGCGGAGATGGCCATTCGTGTTTCCCATTAAAAAACAGGGAGAGTTTATTTTTATCATTTACAACAGATGTAGTGGGCGGATAATATAATTCTGCAAAATTAAAATCGTGAGTCCCTGAAATGGCAACAAGCGGGAATGCCAGTTTCGATTGCCATATATTACCGGGGCCTGCCCCACACATTATAATTCCTGAGGCATTATGAACATAGCCATATTGTAAAGCCATGCGCGCACCGCCTGAAAATCCGGCATAGATAACAGGTTTATCCGATAGCGAAAACTCATGGACGGCATCATTAATATCTGCTTCCATTTTCTTCTCAAAATCAGAAAGGTTGTTCCTGACATTATCCAATCCGATCACCATACAATGCAATTTGTTCACAGCAGGCAGAAATTGTTTTACAGCCAGTTCTCCGTTTCCGTGCGGATCAACAGCTACCAAAAGAGCTGTTTTTTTTCCGTCCTTTTTACCAGGCAATACGTAGTGATAACTGATCTTCTGTCCGTTCAGATCAACTGCTTGTCTGTATTGAATGTTATTTTCATTAACAACAGAAGTTTCGCCGTTATGGCAGGCTGTTAATAAGACAACCGATAGAAATACAATCAGTGTCCGGTGATGTCTGTAAATAAAATGTACCATCATTCAAATGCAAATTTAATAAGTGCAATTTACCGAAATTAATCCGGAATTTTTATCAACCAATTTTTTCCTGATCGAACAACAATCAGAAAATAAACTTGTTCTACCTATAGAAATGAATAGGATAAAGTTTAAGGATTAAACAAACAACTATATTTCAAATGGATGGAAAAATAATCTTAGAATCGGAAATTACATGTCCCAAATGTGATCATAAAAAAACCGAATCAATGCCTGTTGATTCTTGTCAGATTTATTATAAATGTAAAAATTGTGGTACAATAATGCATCCAAAGGAAGGAGATTGTTGTGTATTTTGTTCGTACGGGTCTATTCCTTGCCCTCCTGTCCAGCAGGAAAAAAACTGCTGCTGACCGGCTTCTTGAAATTTACCCTTAAAATAGCCATGTATAAACAGATTAATAGCAATATTTAAGATAAACCGTTTAAGAAAGTTTCACACTTAAATTATGATAATATAATGGTTTTCATGCCAAACTGAGACGTAAATAGAAGTTCTATGTCTGGCATTATTACTACAGATAGAAAATTATTCAGAAAATAATCGCAATTAAAAGCATTGATAAACTACAAGTTATCAGATTATTTAAAAAAAAATTTCTAAAATATTCAAATAAGCAAACTTTCATGGGAATTATTTGTTTGTATTAACATGAGAAACGTACGGTAAACAAAACATAGAGTATAAGTACGAGTGAAATCTAATTCCAACTGAACCGAAATTATTAAACTATATTCATCAAATTTAGTATAGAAAACACAGCGTTTTTATATATGAGGAATAGTTACCATTACAAAAAAGAGTGAAAATGTATAATTTCGAGGGAATTTTAGAGGAAGGATAATAAATTTTATGTATCTTTATTTACTCACAGATATCGCATATTAATTCCCCAGTATTACAATTTTTTACAAAAAGGTCAATTACAAAAATTTTTTGCTGTACCAGTATTAGAATGTGAACATGAAAAGCATTAACCTGCATGGGATTAATTATAAGACCCATTCGAGGATGATAAAAATTTAACGAAGCATTAAAATATTATTCAATTTATTATTAATCATTATTATATAAAATTATGACTCCGAAGAATTACTGGGACGAAGTATGGAAACCCTTAAAATTTGATGGTATTAATGAAGAAGAAAGGTATGAATTATCCAATTATGGAAGAATCAGGATTTTTAAAAATGACATTAACGAATGGAAAATTCTGAAATCTGCCAATGTTAATGGGTACCAGTATTTCTCCTTTAAATCGAATGTCGACTGGAAACACCGTAAAACCAAATGTGTGCACCGACTGGTAGCAGAAACATTTATAGAGCAACCTTCCAACAAACACACTTACGTGATTCATGCCGATTTTAACAAGTGGAATAATTATTATAAAAACCTGAAATGGGTTACACGTGAGGATCTGTTTGTTCACAGTCAGAAAAGTCCCAAAACAAAAATAGCCCAGGAAAACCGCAAAGGTTCAATAACCAATGCCAAATTAACCGAAACCCAGGTTATACGGTTAAAAATGAAATTGAAAAGAGGGAAAAATCCATTGTATAAGATCGCAAAGGAATTCGGAATCACACATACACAACTTAACAGGATCAGAAAAGGAGAAAACTGGGGACATGTAAAGGTGGAATAAGATTTCTACTGCTCATAAAATTCTTGCAGTTTTATCGGTACCATTATATCCAGTTGCAAGTAACTTTGCCGGAAGAGATATTAATTTTATAACGTCAACTGCTAAAGGAACATTTTTACCTGCCCCAAATGAGATCAGTATAAAATTTTGATTGTTATTTTTTTATTAGCCACATTTGATAATAAATGGTGGCTTTTTTTATTTTTTTGCGCTATCATGGCTATACTGTAAACACTTTTTATTGTATGGCTGTTATTAAAATTAAACACGCCGACAACAAAAAATGTAACACTGAAGGAAAAAATACTCCTTCTATAATAAATCGGTTCGTTAATATTTAAGAAATCGTATGGAGACATTGTTAGGTATGTAAGTAAAAATTATGTATATTGTTAGTACGCCAACAAGTAAAAACATCAATATGGAAAAACTACTAATTATCTCAAACCGGCTTCCGGTACAAATTCAACACGAAAATAATCAAATAACAGTTACACCCAGTGTCGGAGGGCTTGCAACAGGCATGAAATCAGTTTACAAACAGTATGATAGTCAATGGATAGGTTGGTCCGGAGTTAATCGAAATGAAATTGATGATAAAACAGATAAAAAAATTACCAAAGCCCTTGCCAAAGAAAGGTGTATTCCTGTAAACCTGAATGAAGCCGATATCGACCTGTTTTATTATGGATTCAGTAATAAAACAGTTTGGCCGCTTTTTCATTATTTTACACAATATACAGAATATAACCGTGACTATTGGGAAGGCTATGTGGAGGTGAATAAAAAGTTTGCTGAGGTTGTCATTGCCAACCTTAAAGATGTAAGCAAAATATGGATTCATGATTATCATCTGCTGCTATTACCCAAACTTATAAGGGAACAATATCCCGAAGTTTCCATCGGTTTTTTTCTACATATTCCTTTCCCCTCGTACGAAGTTTTCCGAATATTACCCTGGAGGAATGAAATTATTGAAGGAATGCTGGGTGCCGATCTAATCGGGTTCCATACTTACGATTATGAACGTCATTTTTTAAGTTGTGTCAGGCGGCTGCTGGGACATGAAATTTACATCAACCAGATAGATTTTGAAAACCGGATTTCAAAAGCAGACGCCTTCCCTATGGGAATTGATTATAACAGATTCCACGAAGAAGCCCTGAAGCAGCAAAAAGACCCGGATTCAGAAAAATCTAAAATCAGACTCGAAATTGAAAAATTTCACGAAGTTTCGCCCGATCGTAAATTGATGATATCAATTGACAGGCTCGATTATACTAAAGGCATCCCCAATCGTTTACGGGCATTTAAACTATTTCTGGAAAAATACCCGGAATATCATGAAAAAATAACACTTATTCTGTTATCTGTCCCTTCACGTACCGATGTGGAATATTACCAGCAAATGAAGAGTGAAATAGATGAATTGGTTGGAAGAATTAACGGAGAGCATTCAACGATTAACTGGACACCTATCTGGTATTTCTATCGCTCCTTTCCTTTCGAAAGCCTGGTGGAACTATATAATTCATGCGATATTGCACTGATTACACCGTTAAGAGACGGGATGAATCTGGTAGCTAAAGAATTTATGGCCTGCAAAACTAATGGAAAAGGAGTGCTTATCCTTAGTGAAATGGCCGGTGCCAATAAAGAGCTAAGCGAAGCTTTGATGATCAATCCAAACAATTTTGAGGAGATTGTCAGCGCCATTAAAACAGCTGTCAGCATGGATGAAGAAGAACAAAAGGAAAGAATTGAGATTATCCAGAACAGGCTGCAAAGATATAACGTAGATAAATGGGCGCACGATTTCATCGAATCGCTTGACAGTGTAAAAAAAATCAAGGAAAAATACCTGGCAAAGAAACTGAATGAACGATTAATCAAGGGCATTTCCGACAGGTATAAACATTCAAAAAACAGGATTCTGTTTCTGGATTATGACGGCACACTGGTTGGCTTTCAGAAAAATCCGAAACATGCATTCCCCGATGTGGAACTGTATAATATTTTGGATACACTTGCCAAAAAGAAAAATAACCATATTGTTCTGATTAGTGGCCGGGATAAGGAAACTTTTACCGAATGGTTTGGGGATAAGAAATACACCCTGATCACCGAACATGGAGTTTGGATTAAAAGGCTTGGGAGCGACTGGAAGCTCATTGAAGCCATGAATAATTCCTGGAAAGAATTGATTCGTCCAAGTATCGAATTTTATGTCGACCGTACCCCGGGAAGTTTTATCGAAGAAAAAAATTATTCGCTCGTATGGCATTACCGGAAATCTGATCCTGAATTGGGCACCCTGCGCGCACTTGAACTGAAGGATGATCTTACAAGCCTGGTATCCAATCATAACCTGGAAATATTGGAAGGCAACAAGGTGATAGAAGTAAAGAACAGTGGAATAAATAAAGGCCGGGCTGCCATGAATATTGTTATGGAAGGAAGTTACGATTTTATTATGGGAATCGGCGATGACTGGACCGATGAATACATGTTTGAAGACCTTCCACACGATGCCATTACCATAAAAGTTGGACTGGCCAATACACATGCCAGATACAACGTGGAAAACATTACTGATGTCCGGGCATTGTTAATGGGTTTATCTGTGTTGTAATTCATTATTTTTGTAATCAGCAACCATTAAAAAACATAATCGGGAGCTTTTTCATTGTGAATGGAAAAAAATTACCAGAAAACAGTTATTTCTGATAAGGATTATATAAAAATAAAGATTGGTAAATCCTGACAACCTGACAATACAACGCCATGACCCTGCTGAAAATAACGCTGCCTCTGCACGATCCCATTCTGATCTTTACACTGGTATTATTTATCGTGCTGCTGGCCCCTGCCATTCTGAATAAGATTGGAATACCAGACATTTTCGGACTTATTATGGCAGGAGTTATTGTAGGTCCCTACGGTTTGAACATTTTACCAAAAGAAATCGGATTGTCGGTATTCAGTTCGGTGGGATTACTTTACCTCATGTTCCTGGCGGGACTCGAAATCGACCTGACGGATTTCAAAAAAAACAATAAAAAGAGTCTCATTTTCGGAATGCTTACATTTATATTTCCGTTTGTGCTCGGGATGGTTGTTTTCTATAAAATATTAGACTATAATATTACCGGCTCCCTGTTTATTTCTATTATGCTGGCCTCTCATACGCTTGTTTCATACCCTATCCTGGGACGTTTGGGAATCCTTGACCGCAGTCTGGTGACCATTATAATAGGAGGCACTATTATTGCCGACACAGTCGTACTTGTATTACTGGGAATTATATCCAATGCAGTTCAGGGAGAACTTAATTTGCGTTTCTGGTTAACAGAAGCAGGTTCTTTTCTGCTGTTTTTCGGAGTGATTATCGGGCTTCTTCCACGAATAACCCGATGGTTTTTTAAATACCAGCAGGGCGAAAATATTGTTCATTATGTATTTGTGCTTACAGCCGTATTTTCGGCAGCCACCCTGGCCGAGCTATTACATATTGAACCACTAATAGGGGCATTCTTCGCCGGACTGGCATTAAACCGGTTAATTATCAAAACCTCTCCATTAATGAACAGAATCGTTTTTATCGGTAATGCACTTTTCATTCCTTTTTTCCTGATCAGTGTGGGCATGCTGGTCGATTTGCAGGTACTTGTAAAAAATCCCCAGACTATTCTCATCCTTTTAGTATTAACGGCACTGGCATTATCCGGGAAATATCTTGCTGCATTTTTCACCCAGATTTCTTTTAAAATGACCGGACACGAACGCAATCTTATCTTCGGCCTGAGCGCTTCGCGTGCAGCTTCAGCTATTGCTATAATGCTAATAGGGTTTAACCTGGGAATCATCAATGAACTGATTCTGAATGATACGGTTATTCTAATTCTAATTACCTGTTTATTTAGTTCGTTTGTTACCCAGCATGCAGGTAAAAATATTGCCCTTCATGAAGAGCGTTCACCAAAAGAAGAATCGCAATTCAAGGAACGCATTCTGGTACCAGTAAGTAATCCCGAAACGATAAAAAACCTTTTGAATTTCAGTATTTTAATTAAAGATCCGGCTTCAAAGGAACCCTTATACCCAATTACCGTAATGCCCGATGATGACAAAACCCACGAAAAAATAGCCCTTCACCGGAAAGAACTGGAAAAAGCAGCTATGCACGCTTCATCAACAGATAATTCAGTGCATATTATTACCCGAGTCGATTTGAATGTAATCGACGGCATAGCAAGAGCTATAAAAGAATTTTCCATTACCAAAGTTGTTATTGGATGGAATGACAAACTCAATCCCATGAACCTGCTTTTCGGATCGATACTGGATAAGCTCCTGAAAAAGACTGAAAAGACAATTTTTGTAACAAAAATTTCTGAACCTGTTGAATTTATCAATAAAATATATATTCACCTTCCCCCTCACCTTGATAATGAACAGGGATATCCTGAATTAGCATATACTTTTAAAAATATTGCAAAGAACACAGGGAAAGAAGTGATCTTTCTGGGTGATAAAATTACCCTGGAAAAAATCAGAATGGAAATGGAAGCAAGAAAACCCCAGATACATGCCAAATTCCAGGAAATTGGTTTTGGGAAACAGGAATTATCAGACTTATCGGAAAGATTTCATAAACATGACATGATAATCCTGGTACGACCCAGAAAACATTCTGTTTCATATGCCCGCCCAGTAGAAGACTATACCCGCCGGATTATGCGAATGTATGCCAAATATAACTTCGTACTTGTATATCCCGGACAACCGCTGATAAAACCGGGTATTTTCAGCTTTATCAGGAATACTGTGATCAAAGCGTAAAAAAATTGTCTGCACAACTTCCCAATTTTATCTTTGTGTATTTTTAACACCAATTATTATCTTATTCCGTGATCATTTATTAATTTAATGTGTTATTTATCCCGGAGGAATAAATATGAATCAAAAAAAATACTGCTATGATTACCCCAGGCCTGCACTTACAACCGATTGCATCATTTTTGGTTTTGACGGGAACACGCTGAATGTACTTTTAATAGAAAGAAAAAATGAACCATTTAAAGGTTCCTGGGCTTTTCCGGGAGGTTTCGTCAATATGGATGAAGATACCGAAACAGGAGCAAAAAGGGAGCTTTATGAAGAAACAGGTTTAAAAGAAGTTTATATTGAACAACTTTATACCTTCAGCGACACAGATCGTGATCCCAGGGGCCGGGTTATTTCAGTTACTTACTATGCGCTCATTCGGTCTTATTTGTACAATCCGGTTGCAGGCGACGATGCTAAATCAACACATTGGTTCCCGGTCCATCAACTACCCGCACTTGCCTTCGACCATGAAAAAATTTTCGGAATTGCTTATAGTCGGTTGAAAAATAAAATCCGATATCAGCCGGTAGGTTTCGAATTGCTAAATGAACAGTTTACATTTCCTGAATTACAGCGTTTATACGAAGTTATCCTTGATACACAACTCGACAGGAGAAACTTCAAAAAGAAAATGTTGAATACCGGATTACTGATCCCAATGGAAAACAAACAACCGAATGTTCCGCACAAACCGGCCAGGTACTTTCAATTTGACCGTGAAAAATACATGGAACTCAGTAAAGAGGGATTTAACTTCAGAATTTAAAAATCAGTAATTATGAAACGTAAAAAAAACCTACTGATCATCATTGATATGCAGAATGATTTTTGTCTTCCCGATGGAGCGTTGTTTGTTCCCGGAGCTGAAAATGATATCCAGCGTGTGAAAAATTTCATTGACAAAAATTATCAGATGATCGATCATATAATTCTTACACAAGACAATCATCAGGTTATCGATATTTCGCACCCCAACTTCTGGACAGATAAAAACGGATCGCATCCTGAACCATTTACCACGATAAAGCCGGAAGATATGCTATCTGAAAGATGGCTTCCTATTAGTAATACAGAAGAAGTAAAAACCTATATAAATAATCTGGATACAAAAGGTGAATTTACCCATACTATATGGCCCGAACACTGTATCATGGGAAGTGATGGCGCTGCAATAACCGGTAAAGTGATGCAGGCGGTCACAAACTGGGCGCGCAGGGGCAATTATTTTGAAGTTATTGTCAAAGGCACCCATCCGCTCACAGAACATTTCGGGGCTTTACGTGCCAATATCCCGATTCCCGGAGCGCCTGAAACTGGTATAAATGAAAAACTCGTAGCAACTTTCAGGGAATACAACAATATAATCATAGCCGGGGAAGCTAAAAGTCATTGTGTTGCCAACACGATAAAACAAATGCTCGAACTGAATGATGTTGGTAGTAAGCTTATTATTCTTGAAGATTGTATGTCGAATGTCACCGGTTTCGAACATGTGGCCGATGCAATTTACAAACAGGCATTTGATCAGGGAGCAACCCGGGTGAATAGTACCGAACTAAATTTAAACTGATTATGATCATTCAAAGTTTTACCGACAACGACCTGTACAAATTCACAACCATGAACGCCATTCAGAAGCTTTATCCGAATGCAATGGTGAAATACAAATTTATTGACCGGAATAATACCGAATTTCCGGAGGGATTTGCCGATGCATTGAGGAAAGAAGTGGACGAGATGTCAGAACTAAGGCTTACCGTAAGCGAAGAAAGTTTTATGAGAAGTCGTGGTTATTACCTCGATCCGGTTTTTATCGACTTACTGAAAGGATACCAGTATAATCCATGGGAAGTACGGATTTTACAGAAAGGTAAAAAACTGGATGTAGAAATTGAAGGTTTATGGTACAGGGCTGTTTTGTGGGAAGTGCCATTACTGGCTATTATATCTGAACTTTATTATAAAATGACCGGGCAGCAACCTGCAGAAGTGGAAGAAAGGGCCAGGGAAAAGGCTAAAGGGTTTTTAGATCTGAAAGCCGAATATTCTGAGTTCGGAACCCGCAGGCGCTTTTCTTTTGATGTACACGACCGGGTTTTAAAAGAATTAAAAGCACATTCGGGTGGATTCCTGAAAGGTAGCAGCAATGTATTTCTGGCGATGAAACATCAGTTGTCTCCTATCGGTACGCACCCGCATGAATGGTTTATGTACCATGCTGTACATTTCGGATATAAACAGGCGAATACCGAATCACTGAAAGCGTGGACCAATGTGTACCATGGTGATCTGGGCATAGCACTTACCGATACATTTACCACGCAGAATTTTCTGAATTCATTCAGTACCCAATATGCAAAAATCTTCGATGGTGTCAGGTGGGACAGTGGCGATCCTATCGACTTTACCGACAAGTTGATCGATTTTTACAAACAAAAAAGAATAGATCCCCGTTCTAAAACCATTGTATACAGCGATGCCCTTAATGTCGAAAAAATTAAAGCCATAAGAGAATATGTAAACGGAAAGATTCACGATGTGTATGGCATAGGAACTTTTATTACGAATGATGTTGGAGTGGAACCACTGAATATTGTTATTAAATTAACCCACGCCAAATCGAATCCAGACGATGAATATTATCCTACAGTAAAATTATCGGACGTAGCAAGTAAACAAACCGGTACCAATGAAGAAATAAAGCTGTGTAAACAGGTGCTTCGTATTTAATAAGATACCAGTTATAATCTTTATATAATTATAATACCTGTAGATTTCACTGAAAAAGGATCTTACTTTTTTTATCGGGTAATAATTATTACCTTTTAAAATTATTTTCCGACTTTTCACTTAACTTTTTCTAAACACATCATCCATCTATGATTAATGCAGCCTCCTTTTTTAGTGTTAGTTATGGCCTGTATATTGTAACTTCAGGAAATAAAACTTCTCACAACGGATTTATCGCCAATTCTGTTTTCCAGGTAACAGCTACACCACCACAGTTTGCAGTGTGTTGTAACAAAGATAATCACACCGCAGGCATCATTAATGAAACCGGGGTGTTTGTCATTTCAGTACTGGCACAAGATGCTTCCTCAAAATTTATCGGGCACTTTGGATACAAGACCGGCAGTAAGTTCGATAAACTAAATGGAGTTGAATATTATACCGGTAAGACAGGCGCTCCTGTTGTTACGGAAAATGCTGTGTCTTATATCGAATGTAGAGTAAATCAGACGGTTGATACCGGTACGCACCTGTTATTTATAGGTGATGTTATTGAAGCCGATATTTTGAACGAAAAGACACCACTGACATATGAATACTACCGCGATGTGAAAAAAGGCATAGCGCCGAAGAATGCTCCTACCTTCATCGATAAGAAAACGCTGGACACCATTAAAGAACAAAAGAAAAAAGATGTGAAGTCATTACCCCGGTACAAATGTCCGGTTTGCGGATATATTTATGAACCGGAAAAAGGCGACGCTACCTCAGGAATAATTTCAGGCACTGCTTTTGAAGATCTGCCTGATGACTGGAAATGTCCGGTTTGTGAAACACCTAAAAATGATTTTTTTAAGTTGAAATGAAATTATTCAATCTTTAAATAGGCACCATTAATCTTCACATCATTTATATGAACATTTTCTGCATCTTTTATATAGTAGGCTTTGCTTACTCCTGAAAAGTCAGAATCAGAAATATAAATATCATTAATACAGTTTAAATCTTCCAGTCCGAGTAAATAAAAGGAATAACGAGATTTTTGAGAAGTAATGCCTGAAATATAAATATTTTTTACAACAGGTGGAAAGTTCCCTTTACCATCAACAGGTTCGTATTTACAATTGATTTTAATCACAGCTTCATTCACTTCACCAACCTTAATATTTCTTACAAAAAAATCTTCGATAACACCTCCACGGTGACTGTTCGTTTTAATCCGTATGGCCCGGTCAAGATCGGGACTGCTCATTACACAATCTTCGACAAAAATATTTTTGCAACCTCCAGAAATTTCGCTACCTACAACAATTCCCCCATGTCCGTTTTGCATATTGCAATTACGAACGATCACATTTTCAACCGGAATATTCCATTTCCTTCCATCGAAATTTCTGCCTGATTTAAGCGCTATGCAATCGTCGCCTGTATTGAAAAAGCAGTTTTCAATCAGAACATTTTTACATGATTCCGGATCACAACCATCATTGTTCGGGCCTGAACTATTTACATGAACACCCCTGATCGTTACATTTTCGGATAACAGTGGATGAATAACCCAAAACGGAGAATTTTCAATAGTAACGTCCTGCAGCAAGATATTTTCGCACTTGTAAAATTGAATAAACGGAGGGCGTAAATAATGATTCCTGCCCATTTTCCGCTTATCAACCGGAACTTTATTGTCATCAAATTTCTTTAAAAGAGGCCTGCCAATTGAGTCTAACTGGCTGGGCATTCCCGGCTGCCATCCATATTCGCTGCGTCCTTTCCAGGGCCACCAGTGCAAATTATCTGCCTGTCCGTCTAATTTTCCATTTCCGGTAACTGCAATATTTTTCTGATTATATGCATAAATCAGTGGTGAGTAGTTATAACAGTCAATACCTTCCCAACGGCTTATTACAACAGGAAGGTAATCTTCAGGGTTTGTTGAAAACTTCAGTATGGCATTTTGCTCAATACGAAGATTTACATTACTTAAAAGATGAATTGCCCCTGAGAGAAAAACTCCTTTAGGTATTATAACTGTCCCGCCTCCTTCATTATTAGCTTTTTTAATGGCATTGTTAATCGGGGTTGTGTTCAGTGTGAGGCCATCTCCAACTGCTCCGAAATCAATAATATTGTAAGTGTTATCGGGAAAAACCGGCTTTTTTATTTTATTAAGGATAGAATCAGCCTTTTGCCATTTTTCAGTTATATTTTTCTCTGTTACTGTATTTGTATGAGGAATATTTATAAAGTATATAAACGCAGTTAAGAACAACAGGATACCTTGTATCATTCAATGTTTTATTATAGAATTATAAAAACAAAATAATCAGAGCATGAGCAATATACATCTACTCCCCGCTCTCAGAAGATTAAAAATTCAAAATTTATTCGGAAAGTAAATTATTTTTGAAAAGCAACTCCGTTCATTTAATCGATTATAAACGGAGTTGCTCTAAAATCATAGGCCAGGCTATTTAATATGTATATTATCTGATGATAACTTTCCTTACTCCTGGTTCATCATTCAAACGAATGAAATATAAACCCGGAGCATAACCGGATACATTAATGGTATTAATGGTTTTATTAACCTTTGCCTTATATACGCTAACCCCTAAAACATTATAAATTGTAATATTTGCGGGGTTTTTTAGTTCAATATTAAGATTAGTACTTGCAGGATTAGGATATACCTTCATTGCATTCAGATCGTAAATAGGTTTGACAGCCGAATAGGCCACGGCCCATCTTGGATCACCAATGGGTCTTCCTTCAGAGCTCATGTTCCTTGCCGGAGATCCTGTCATCAGATTGAAATTTCCGTTTTCCGGATCTTCGAATAATGGATCAGCTACATCATTATAAAGGTTTTGATCCCAGGTTACCTCGTCATAGGTAAATGTATCAACTACAAAGTCGGGGGCCATTAAGCTATACGACAATTCACGCTTTCCATCGAGGAAATAAAAACCACCTGATACATAAGACGGATCGTCTTTCATGGTTTTTCCAAATATGCTATTCAGAATAGTTACTTTTGAAGTTGTATTGGTAATCGCCTTAAAATTAAATAAATCTATCCCGGAAGCTTTATTTATACTCATACCATAAAAAGTACAGTTTTCTACAAGTACATTCGATGCCTGAGTCTCATCAGTCTGCTTTTCGCAGTTTACAATACTATTCATGAAATTATATGCTGTTGAATTTGTCAACTTAAAGCTTTTAAAAACAATTTTATCTTTGAACCTGAATAGTCCGTAATTACCGGCACCCCGGTGGTCATAAATAATATCATTATTAAAATTCATACTATCAACCGTATAAGCTGCCCTGTCACCACGTATAACAGCACGTGCGATATTCCTGATAACACAGTTTTCCACATTTAATTTTGCACAAGAAACCATCGAACTTGTAAAATTCACAAAATAATTATCCGGATATATAACTGTATCTTCCACACTATTAATGGAATCATAGGTCATTCCGGAAAACTCAATACCTTCAATATTTACAGTACCAACAGTACCGTCCAAATCAATTTGTTTAATATAGACTACAGGTTTGGTATCTCCTTCTTCTCCCATTAATGTCAGGCTTTTATCTTGTATTAGAAGTGCAGCACGCTGGGCGTTATGAACGCCTTGTTTTACAATAATAGTATCTCCATCCGGAGCATCTATCATCATCTGGTTCAGATTTTCACCTACATGTAACGTATCCTGGGCATATATATTTCCAAAACCCAAAACACATAAAGCAATTAATAATGAGTAAAATTTTCTTTTCATAATGATTTCTTTTTGGTTAAACTTAAAATTAATAGTTATTTAAATAATAAAAAGGGGAAACAGTAATAATTCTGTTTCCCTTTTTATGTTTAATATCCGTAGTCGTTACTAAGTTTTGAATTTGCATCAATAATTTGATTGTGTATGGGTAACAACTGGTGCTGTGGCGTATAGAATTGTGCCAGAAGCGTAATATATTCATCCGATATATTATCAGCCCAGTCGGTTACATTGGGCCAGTAAATGGTATCACGGGAAGCGATAGCTACCGAATCCATGGGAGTTGTGAGATTAAGGATCTGCAATTGTTCTCCGTTATTCCTCCACACCAGACGCCTGGGAACATTATCATACGGAGCTTCTCCGGCTTCCAGTTTTGCCAGGTTATCCTTTGTCTCAGCCAGTTTCTCGCCAAGCATATCCCATCTTATCAGATCGTATTTACGCAGGCATTCTCCTCCGAATTCCCATGCTCTTTCCTGAACAATGGCTTTGAAAAATCCTTCGTAATCGGTTGGAATAGCAGGCATTTTGTCTTTATTGGCTCCGTAGGCTCTATCTCGTACCTGTTTCAATGCATCAATTGCTGCCTGGGTAGGTCCCTGATTCAGTTCATTTTCTGCTTCGGCAAACATTAGCAGCACATCCGAATAACGTAATAACTCCCAGTTTATACCCGTATATTTTGCTGTTCCCGGGTTCAACGGATCCATCCATTCCCTTCTCCATTTGGCGATGTTCATATTTGTAAAACTGCGCAGCAACCTGTTATTGCTTGCATCTATTTCATACTTGGCAATTGTTACATCACGTCTTGTATCAAGACTGTCAAAAGACAGGTAATAAGTAGGCACAGCCTGAATTCCCGGATTTCCATATCCATACCTGCTCTGCTGATCACTTCGGCTGCCAAGGTAATACCCTACTTCACCGCTGACACCCAGTCCCATGCCTACCTCCCACATGCTTTCGTGGTATTGCTTATCCATCTTTTTTTCACACATCAGCCGGAATACATTTTCAAAACTCGGGTTAAGTTGATGTTCTCCACTTTGCATGATTTCAAGACACTGATCCCGGGCTATTTTATAATAATCGAGGTAATCCGCATCGCGTTTTATGGTATTGTCTCTCCGCAACGAATAACCTCCCCTGGCCAGGGCAATACGGGCCATCAATCCTTTTACTGCACCTTTGGTGATTCGTTCGACACCACCGGAAGCTTCCGAAAGCCATGGTACCAGAGTCTGCGCCAGTTCGAGGTCATTAATGATTTGATCATAGATGGTATCACGATCTGTTTTTGGGCGGTTGAAATCGGCGCCTGCTATGGAAGGAGTGGTAGTGAACGGAACATCGCCCCAGTTTCTGACCAGTTCGTAATAAAACAAAGCCCTGAGTGTAAGGGATTCCCCGTATAACCTTTTCATTTCGGTTTTTTCCACATCAGTACCACCCGTATATAAAGGACTTTCGGGAATATTGGCAATACATATATTTGCCCTTTCAATACCAAAATAAAGATTGTTCCAGGGGGCTAATATTTCATCATTTCCGGGACTGCAGGTATACCTGGCAATATTCCGGCGTCCGTTGTCCAGCTCACTTCCACTGCACATGGCCAGGTCATTATCGTCTGCGTAAAACATATTCAATCTTTTCGAATAGCCTTCGTCCCTGGTCATTAACTGGTATATCCCTAAAACAGTTTTCGTGGTATAATCCACATTTACAAAAACATTTTCAGGAGTAAAACTTGAAACCGGTGTAATTTCAAAGTACTTCTGGCAACCAAAACAATTCAGGATTAATGCCAGTACTGCTAATACGATACCCTTCCGTTTCATTATCTTAAAGCTTTTTATAAACATTTCTCTAATATTAAAGTGTAACATTCAATCCGAACAGGAACATACGGCTTCGTGGATAGGCCGAATAATCAACTCCCGGCGTCATCGGAGTATCCCTTCGTGTATCCACTTCGGGATCGTAACCGGAATATTTTGTAAAAGTATACAGGTTATTTATTGTGATATAAGCCCTCAGTTTTTGAATCAACACCTTTTTCGAAATCCTTTCAGGAATCGTATATCCCAGAGTGACGTTGTTTATCCTGAGGAAAGAACCATCTTCCACCGCCCACGAATGAAAAAGATAGTTTCCTGTCGGGGGTTTCCAGATAGTGGCATTTTTATTCAACTCAGCAAGTGCAGCAAGATCAGTAACAACATTTCCCTGATCATCAATTGTCCTCCATCGGTTGCCAGAATTCATGTCATCAAGTAAGTTGGTATAAGCCCTGTAGCCACTGGTGAATTCTATTTTATTGGCATTGTAAATATCGTTCCCATAAACCCAGTTCAGAAATATACTCAGATCTAAACCTTTATAAGACATCATGATATTTAAACCGCCGGTATGTTTCGGATTGGCATTGCCAATAACAGTTCTGTCAAGATCATTGGTTACTTTGTAACCATCACTTACATAATGGCCACTACTATCTATGGGATTGGCCAGGTTCATAAATTTAATGGTGCCCGGCGTGAGAGGACTGTTAATTAAATCGCCGTTATCAGCAACCCCTGGTTTCAGGGTATATTTCCCGGTACCAGGATCATAACTGCTAAAATCATCAGCTGTATAAAATCCATCGGTAACAAATCCATACATTAAACCAACAGGTTGCCCCACTTCAACAATATAATCAGAACCTATATCATTGTTCCATCTGGAATTTTCCAGCATCTGCGTTAATCCATTACCAAGCTTATCCACCTTGTTACGGTTAAAGGAAATATTGAAATTTACGTTTAACTGAAAATCATTCCTTTCGATGACTACTGTATTTACAGCCAGTTCAATCCCCTTATTGGTTGTCTGTCCGATATTCTGAACCTGATCCGGATAACCTGACGACGGATCAAGAGGGGATCTGATCAGCAGGTTTTTTGTTGTATTATAATACATGTCAAAGGTGGAGGTGATCCGGTCACGAAACAGTCCCATATCCAATCCGATATCCCTGGATATGGTGGTTTCCCATTTCAGATTCGGGTTAGCCAGTTCCGGAACATACAGATAGGCTTGTGGCTGATCATTAATGTAATAAGGTTTGCTGGCTGAAGAGGTAAACCGTTTAAGAAACAAGTTATTATCGATGCGGTTATTTCCTGCTTCGCCAAAACTTACGCGAGGTTTGAGAGATGAAATAAATGGAACATTTTTCATAAAATCTTCCTGTGACATTCTCCAGGCAAAAGATGCGGATGGAAAAATTCCCCATTTATTACTTTTAAAAAATTTGGATGATCCGTCAGCTCTTAAGGTAACATTACCTAGGTATTTCTCTTTATAATTATACATTACCCTGCCGAAATAGGAAAACAGTTTTTCCTTTGATATATTTGATTCTGGAAACTGAGGCTCCGTACCGAGAGAAAGCATGCCCAATGCAAGCTCTCTGGGAATAGCAGCGGGATAGGAGTGTATTTCCATATTAAAATTGTTATTATCGGTATTGATCATTTCCTGTCCCAACAAAACAGATATATCATGGTCACCACCCAACTTCGTTCCATACCTCAACGTATTGGTAATCCTGAATATGTTTTGTCTGTTATTATAAACCCGTACTACTGGTAAATCACCATATTTACGGGCCAGATAGCTGGTTAAACCGTAAAACCTATCCTGCTTTTGCTGACGTGAATTGAGACCCACTTCACTTTTTACAGCGAGCCCCTTAATAATAGTATAGTCCAGACTCCCATTCAGATTAATAATAGAAGTAATTTCATTGCGGTATTCATCATTGATAAGTTTTACCGGGTCTGTTAATCCGGTAGAATTATAATACTCCTCGTTATCGACATATAAACTCGGGTCGTTATTAAAATCATACAGCCCATTGATCGGACGGTATAAAACAGCATTTTTCAACCTGTTTTGAGATGATGTTCCCGGATCGGAAGTTCCTGCACCCAGCACATCCGTATTTGAGTAACGTGCATCAAAATCAACTTTTAATTTTTTTGCCGATTGATTATGATATTTAAAATTAACAGTATTCCGTGTATAACCCGATCCAAGCATGATCCCCTGATCATTATTCCGGGAATAGCTGAGGTTAAAATTAGAATTATCCGAACCGCCTGTGATACTTATGTTATGATAAACAGAAGTGGTTGTTTTTCCAAAGACCTCCTTCTGCCAGTCGGTACCATTCAGCCCTGAATACAGACTGTCGAGCTGATCATAATTACCGTAAAGACTGGCAAATTGATTACGGCTCTGAAAACTTCCTCTTGACCGTTCGTATTGGTAAAGCGAATATTCATAAGGACTTAGAACTTTGAGTTCTCTGGGAAGTTTCTTTACACCATAATAAAAATTGTAATTTACCTGTAATTTACCTTTATGACCGCCTTTGGTAGTAATGATAACCACCCCGTTTGCGCCCCTTGACCCGTAAATGGCAGTTGAAGAAGCATCTTTCAACACATCAATAGATGCAATATCAGAAGGAGAGATATCGCTGATTCCATCTACCGGAAATCCGTCAACAATATATAAAGGGGAGTTATCCTGAGTAATAGATCCGCCACCACGCACCCTTATTTTCACATCGGCATTTGGAGAACCCTCTGTTGTTGTAATTTGTACACCTGCAAGCCTTCCCGTTATTGCCTGAGCTGCGGAAGATACAGGTATATCCTTCAGTTGCTTGGCGCTAACGGATGCTACAGATGCTGTCAGGTCTTTCTTTTTAACACTTTCATATCCGATTACCACCACTGCATCCAGTTGTTCAATAGAAGGGATCAGCTGCACATCAATCTTGGTTTTTCCATTTACGGCTATCTCTTCACTATTGTAACCAATAAATGAAAATACCAACACATCTTTAGCAGGGTCATTTACCTCCACTTTGTATTTCCCGGATAGATCTGTTATTCCTCCCTTAGTTGTTCCCTTTATTATGACATTAGCCCCGGGAATTGGCGTATCATTTTCATCAGTAACTACTCCTGTGACCTCCGTTTGCGCCATTAAACCCACAACCGGAATGGTTAGTATCAGGAATAGCAGGACAAATAATTTTTTCATAATCAATCTTTAATTATTATACGTCTTCTTTGTCAAATTTAAATACCGTACTATCACACAGTACAGTCAGTCAATTCTAATCTGAATTAAAAATCATAAGATTCTATGGATGTTAAACATCCATAGAATCCATGATAACAGAAAGTTACTTAATTTTTAACTAATTTGATTGTACCTGAGAATTCTTTATTTTCAATTTTAATGAAATAGGTGCCTGCCTGAAGTTTTCTTACATCCAAACGGACATCTTTCTGAACAGCCAGTGTTTTTATCATGGCTTTACCGCTCAAATCATAAACAGTAATCTTTGAATTGTTAACACCTAATGAAAGGGTTACATAATCACCGGCCGGATTTGGAAATACATTTAAGTTTTTTGCTGAAAGATTATTTATCCCCGTTATTACTGAGATATTAACCGTGTATTCCATCTGGGTTGTCCCATCTTCTGCCGTAACCGTAATAGTTGCTGTGCCTGGCAAAGATGTAATTTCACCATCTCCGGTTACAGTAGCATTGGTATCACTCGGAGTAGCAGTAAGGGTTACACTTGCAGTGCCAGCGGGAAGTTCCAGATCATAATCAAGTGTATCCGTATTAAATGCAGGGGTTAATGTTCCGGCACTAACATCCAGTGCAGAAAGTGAAGCATCGGTAGAAGTTGCATTTACACTGATATTTATAAGATACATGTTAACAGTCCCGTTTTCAGCAGTTACTGTTATTGTATCAACACCCGGAATATTTGTAAATTCTCCGTCACCGGAAACACTGGCAGCAGCATAACTTGCATTAGCAGTAAAAGTTACTGAAGATGATCCTGCTGGTAATACAAGATCATAATTAGTTAGATCTGATGAGAAATCAGGACTTAAAGAACCTGAATCAGCAAAAAGAGTATCCAATGTTGCATCATCTGATTTCATGTTAGTATCAGGCAGACCTACATATCCCGGTGCATATGCACCGGAGGTTGTCCATGCTACCCAGTCAACAAGTCCGCCAAGTGTAGAGCTACCGTTTCCGTCTCCAAAACGGAAATATTCACTGGTAGAAGTAGTAGCCGTTTTTACTGTCTGGAAAGCAACCGGATTTTCATCAATATAAATATTTACGGAATCGTCAATCTTTGTAAAGCGATAGATATGCCAATCCAGAGGGCTTATAGGTAAATCACCTTTAACTCCCGCCTCTTTTAATTCAAAAGTACTATCATTTTTGATATACAATCTTTCACGGAACCCCCCTTGTTGTAAATCAATTTCCATGGTTCTGTCAAGCGTATCCGGTGAACCCTTTACACGCATTACTACTGTAACCGCATTGGGGGAATCAGAGAAATTCTGTTTCCACATATACTTGGAATCGGCACCACTCACAATAAATTTAAGCAGTGAATTATCTGAGTTATCAGGATCTGTAATTACAGTATCAATTGGAGGATCACCTCCAACATTACTTTCTTCAAATGCTGGTATATTTTCATTTGGCAATACACTGGCCGTGTATACATTCCATTCTACCATCTCATCATTTCCCTGACCGGTTAATTCAGCAGGTAAAGCTTGTTGAGAAGGAGTATATGCTCCTGTAGTATCCAATATAAACCAATCAACCAAACCACCGATAGCATCTCCTGATCCGTCTCCAAACCTCAGACTTTGGCTGGAAGTGGTAGAAGTAGTTTTACCAGCAAGAACAGGTGTATCATTCTCATCAATAAAAACAGTGGCACTATCACCAGTAACCTGAATACGATAGATATGCCAATCTGTAAAATTGACATCCGGATAATCATCAACACCCGCTTTTTCAAGTTTCAGACGTCCGCCATAGTACAATCTTAATTCATCTCGTGTGCCGCTATTACCATTATCCCAGCGAATATCCATAACCCGGTCGAAAGCAGGATCATCAACACCTTTTAAACGGGCGACAATTGTGAAATCTGTACCGGAATAAGTGTTAGTAAAATCATGTCTGAATGTTGTTTTTCCATCCGGTTGCAAATACTTAAATATTTTGTTTCCAGGTATGTTGGGATCAAGCATGATTTGCTCTACCATATCTGCTCCGGGAGAATTATCACTTACAGAAGAAATGTCTAAAGTATCACCATTACTACTGGTTTCAGAAGGAAGAACGCTTCCGTCATATATTTGCCAGTTCTGAGCACTTGCAGAAACGACAAAAATTATACAGTAAAAAATTAAGCAAGTAAATTTTTCTTTTCATAATCTGTTTTTTTAAGTTAGAATTTAGTAAAGTCTGATTAATTATTTATTAAGTTCAATAGCTGCTAATATGAAAGGACCAACGCCTTTGGGATCGTTATCCACTTTTTTTTCAGTAATATAATAGTTATAGGTTCCGTCCCGGTATGGGTTTCCTCCCAATCCGCAACCGCCGCATACATCTTTTAATGTAAGTTTTCCATCAGGGTCAACAGTTATAAACTGTTTAAGTATTGCATTAAAAGAATCTTCGGCAATCGAATAGTATTTCTCCGGCAAATATTTATTTCTTGCCCCTTTGGCAAAAGCATAAGTGAACATGCAGGAACAGGAAGCTTCCAGGTAATTTCCGGGGTTCCCGCCCTTATCCAGCACCTGGTACCACAGCCCTGTTGCCGGATCCCTGACTTTCAGTAAAGCCTCTGCTGTATTATTGAATATATTAAGTATCTCTTCCCGCTGAGGATAATTTTCGGGCAGGTAGTCCAGTATATCTGCCAGCGCCATCATGTACCATCCCATTGCGCGTCCCCAGAATTGATGAGAGCGTCCGGTAAGAGAATCACACCATCTTTGTTCATGGCTCTCGTCCCAGGCATGATATAAAAGATCGGTAGCAGAATCTGCCGTCATTTTATAGATCAGTGTTACCTGTCTGGCAGCTACACCGAACCATTCCTTATCATTGAATTCCTGCGCATACTGTGCCATAAAAGGTGATGCCATATAGATGCCATCCAGCCACATTTGCCAGGGATATCTTTTTTTATGCCAGAAACCGCCCTCTTTAGTTGTTGGCTGATTTTTCAACTGATCGATAAATTTATTCAGTGCCAGTTCATATTTTTCTTCACCGGTACGCTTATAGAGCGTTATTAAATTTTTTGCCGGATTGATATTATCAAGGTTGTAATCTTCTTTCTTGTAATTTTTAACTGTTCCGTCGGAATCTATGAAATAATCCAGGTAATTTTCGAGGTAGTCTGAGTATTTTTCATCCTTCTCTCCCAATTTGTCGATAGCGCTACCCACCATCGCCACATCATACTGCCATTTAATATTCTTACCGCTATCACTATTGTAATAAACAAGGCTGTCGTAACTGTTCATAACCGTTTCGGCCATTCTTACTGACCACATTTCATTTTGCAAAGAGGAAGAGGGGATAGAATGGTTCCTATCCTGACAACCATTTATTACTATCAAAAATAATATTCCAATCCCTGCCTTCATTACACAAAATGTTTTATTACGCAATACTATCAATCTTTTTATTCGTTAAGGGCAGATAAACTATCTTAACATGGGGGGTAAATGATCTTTTAATAAAAATCTTTTTTACCGAATGCCATGCCGGATGTACATTTACCGCGTTCCGTTCTATTTTACAGACATTGTTCCGGACAAAACAGATTTCCCGGATATTAATTTATAATAATATATTCCCGGAACTAACGATGCCCTGTAAAGTTTTACAGATTGTTCACCTGCAGGATACCTGCTGTTTGTAACTGTTTTTATCATCCTTCCCTGTACATCGTAAAGTAATATCTGTACATTGGCAGCGTTCGGCAACCTGAATGTGATATTGGTGAAATCACTGAACGGATTCGGGTAATTCGATAATAATTCCATTTGGTTGCCCCCGGTTGATTCAGTAGTTACAGCTGTTGGTGGTATATAGTCGCTTTTTACAATATCCATATAATCGATCATCCCGTATTCACTGCCATTCCGGTTCGATTCCAGTATAATAACATCTCCATTCTTTAATGAAACGTTCATCAGTTCTTTGACCACAAAGCCATTCTGACTGGCAGCTACATCCCCTTCCCAACTGGCAATTAAACTGTCGCCGACATATACCTTATAGGTACTGGCTCCATTTAGCTGGTCATAATATTGAACATTTATTATATAATTACCATCTTCTCCGGGAAAAGTATACCTTGCTTTATCGAATGATGTGGTTGAACTTGCCAATACTACTTTCCCTGCGGAAGCATTACTTAAACGATAGAAAGTATAACCGGTCAGTAACATATCTTCTGCTTCTATTCTTATACTATCATAATTCGGCGGATTGATAATAGTAAAATTTGCTGTTACCGATTTATTACCGTCCATGATAAGATTGATAGTGTCCTTTGCCCCTGTTGCATCTCCTGTCCAGTTTTCCAACCGGTAGTTATCCGAAGGATCAGCTATCAATTGTACTGTTTCGCCATCATTATAAAGACCTCCTGCCGGATTAAACCATACGCTTCCCGATCCATTTACGGTTACGTTTAATGTATATATTGCTGCCGGGCCATTGGTTTCGAAAGCGCCTATATCAGGAGCGCTTCCATTGTATGGAATTCCTACATCGGTACCGGCATCAATAAGACTGCTACCTGCTGCCAGTCGCATAAAATTATTTGCAGGCAGGCTTCCGTCGGGCATTCTTGCATCTTTTGCCAGGTTTTTATCGGCAGTGATGAAATCGGATGTAGAAACTGTAAACCCATCCCAGCTGTTTGTAGTGGAAGTGCAATTCACAAATTTATCGTTTGACCCTCCGGAAAAAGATATGTTATTGGTAAGAACGCTTGTATCGGCATTGGTCAGGTAAAAATTAAAGTTCCGGTTATTGTTGTCGAAACCGATTGAATTGTAGATGGTGACCTTACCCATGTTATTGTTCTGATGATACCCGTATTTGTAATTATCGAACGAGATACAATTTTCTACCAGGTGATTTCCCACCACATAATTACCCCCTACCTTAAAACCGTTTCCATCGCCGTTACTGCGGCTTCCGTTTGCCAGGTACCCGTTTTTGAAAGCCCAGCAACTATCGATTACTACCGAATCGTCCGCTTCGTAAAGGTCCCAGCCATCGTCGGAGTTGTTCCAGGCGCGGCACCCGATAAATTTATTTCCCGGGCCCACGTTCAGTTTGGCTGCAAATCCGTCGGCATTCTCGTTAGTCGGATCGGCATTAAAATAGGAATCGCAATTGATAATTTCGTTGTATGAACCCCCGTCACTGATCTGCAGGCCTGTATCATCGTTGCCTGAAAAAATACAATTTTCTATCCGGTTATGCGATCCGCCTATATGCAATCCGTTATCGCCGGCATTCTTTACCGCCAATCCTTTTATATACCAAAAACCTCCGTTTAGTGAAATTCCCCTGTTGCTGCTGCTGTAAGATTGCTTATAAAAGTCGAGTACAGGCTTTTCTCCCGGAAAGGCAAAAAGGTTATACCAATTGTCCGAAGTACCTGTCTTGGAAGAACCGATACTTATTGTAGTAGTATAATTATAGGTGCCACCCCGTACAAATATGGTGTCACCGGCATTTGCTGCCGATACAGCTTTTGTGATTGTATAATACGGACTCTCCAGGGTTCCGTTATTCGAATCGTTTCCGTCTGCAGAAACAAAAATACTATTAGCACCGGCTATTGATAAAGTACATGACAAAAGTACCAGGGCATATAACCTTTTTTTAAAAAATGTAAAATGTTGCTTTCACGGTAATATCTTTAATTAATTCAATACTTCAAATCCATTACTTCTACACTGTTGCAATTAAAACAGGTTACTTCCTATTACAGGAACCTCAAAATTAACCTTCTTAAAGGGAGAACAGGGAGGTGAAATCGTTGGATTATACGGGTTGGATTGTCATATATTAAGTTGATCAAACAGTTATAAGTCGTTTTTAACAGCACGTGAAATCAACTGTTTACCGGAAATTGATAACGGTTTGTTTGAATTTACCGACAGTCTGTTCGGAAATATCAACGGTTTTTTCAAAATCGCCAACGGTCTGACAGAAATTAATAACGGTGTGTTTGAAATTGCCAACGGGGTATTCGGAATTAATAACGGTCTGATTGAATTTAATATCGGGGTGTTCGGATCACCAACGGTTTGTTCGGAATTGATGTCGGGGTGTTCGGAATGACCAACGGTCTGATTGAATTTAATATCGGGGTGTTCGGATCACCAACGGTTTGATCCCTGACTTAATATTTCGTAGTTTAAACTACGACAAGGATCAGTACAATTCAAAACCAACCTTTTAATAAAAAAGCGTAGTTAAAAAAACTACGCTTAGTCACTTTGTTTATTTGTTGTGCTTGTTATTCAGGCATTCTACGCTTAGAATGGGTCGCTATCGCTAAATCTTGAACCAATTTTTGTTTTTTTATTTTTCAGGACCTTTGAATATTCGATGTTCTCTTTCTGACCTCTTTTGAAAACCTTCCAAAAATTTTTTATATCCTTCTTTCCCTTTTCTTTCAGCTTCGTAAAAATCAGTCTTTAAATCAGGAATTTTTTTTAATTCATAATAATTACTATCAAATAGCATCAATAGATTACCTGTTTCATTTTTAGTGATAATTCTTTTAGTAATATGGCCGTCAGTTTTAATAAATAGACTATCATCGACCAAAGTGTATTTATAGGTATAAGTCATAAGTTTTTCATCGCAAAGAGTTATATAGGAATTATCTATATATAGCTCTTTGTAGTTCATATCTTTATCAAAAAAATACCAATTACCAATTATTGAACTTTTAGACTTATTAAAACTACAGGTACTTAATAAACCTAGTACTAATGTGAAAAATAAAAAATTAATTAATCTCATCTTTAAAAGTTTTAGTTGTCCCAATATGATGGAGGAGGTGCATTATTAATATTATCATACCAATTCATCATTTCATTATAAGATTTAAATCTCACGTCCATTAGTATTGTAGATTTATTAGTATATCTACCCCCCTGCTGTGGGTTTGCAACCCACAGAAATTATTAAAATCATAAAAAATTAATTTTCATCACTGATTCTAAATGAGCATAATTCCTGGCACTGTTATACAAATAATCTTCTGCATTTAGCACAATACTTTTTTCTAAAAACCTATTATGTATTATTGAGTTTTACTGATTATAAAGATACAGAAATAATCGTATCCTGAATCCGCAAAAACCCCTTTCCATGTTTCGAAAATTGCCTTGACAATCCCCAAAAATGAACCCAAATAAAACAGCAACAGAATAATTATACTAACTTTGAACGACTTTAACTAAATCTATTGCAGATTTGATATGGGCGGGAAGAAGTTGTTTAAAGTGAACAATATCAGAAAAGCTTTACTTTCCACAGTTGTTGTTTTCCTGATCTCACAATCCGTATCCGGCGTCGAGATCGGAAGGTTTGAGCATTTAAATACCGACGACGGGCTTTCGCAAAATTCTGTTACGGCTGCTTTTTGTGACCATAAAGGGTACATGTGGTTCGGCACCATGAACGGACTTAATCGATTCGACGGTTATAATTTCAAAATTTTCAGATCCCAGGTAGATAAAAACAATGTCCTTACCAATAACCGTATTGTAAAAATATGGGAAGATTCCAGGTATTTGTTGTGGATACAGACACACGACGGGTACATGCATTATTACAATCCCGAGACAGAAGAATTCACAACCATCCCGTTTTATTTCCGGTCGGAAGAAGAAAAAAACAGCATGGTTACCTGCTTTCATCAGAAAAACCGGAATGAGATATGGATCGGTTCGAGCAATTCGGGAATTTATCATTTGCAGTTCGATTCAGTGAATAATAATTATAAGGTAGATCAGTATCTGAGCCGCGGTTTAAATTCGGTTACCAATAACGAAATACATTTTGCCATTCACGATAAGAATGAAAATGTATGGGCCGGGACCAGGCAGGGACTTAATAAATTCTCCGGCACCGAAACAGAGAATAATCAGCCACAAATAAACCACTATTACATCAACATAAATTTCACAAGTGCAGTCCCGGTTAAAGATACCGTATGGTTTGGAACGCAGGACCGTGGTTTACTTGCTTACAATAACCTGACGGATCAGTTTATCGATGCACCTGCAAGCATGAAAGTTTTGGAAAACAAAACGATTTCCCTGCTTGATAACTATAAGGATAATTACCTGATTATAGGTACACAAAACGACGGATTATTTATCTATGATCAGCAGAAAGATAAACTGAAACATTACCAGCTTGACGGAAAATCGGTCCTCTCGGTTTACAAGGATGATTATGGCCTGCTTTGGGTAAATACAGAAAAGTTCGGGATAACACAAATCAACCCTGTTAAGGGAACATCGCGGGTTTTTATGCTCACTTCCAGAGATGTTCAACCCCTGATCGATCAGGAAAGGCCTTACTTTTATGAAGACTCTCAAAAGAATTTGTGGATAGGACTGTTTGGTTCCGGGCTCGCACTTTATAACCGGGGAAAGGACGAATTCCAATATTTCCGGAACGACCCGGAAGATCCGACAACTATAAGTTCCAATTTTGTTCATTGCATTACGGAAGATAAAGCAGGGTTGTTATGGGTCGGTACCGGTCAGTTTAATGGTGGGATCAATAAAGTAATTCCGGCCAATTCATTTTTCCGGCATATTTTACCAAAAAAGATTGTTACCAACATGGCAGATAATGTTATCCGTTCCTTATATGAAGACACGAACGGAAATATCTGGATGGCCACAAAATCGGGTAAAATTTACATTTACAATTCCGATTACAAGATTATTACGGTTTTTGAGGATCTTCCCCTTGAAAATAAGAAACTACCCGGTTATAATATCTACACCATTTACCAGGACAAAAAAGGGTATATCTGGTTAGGTTCCAAAGGTGGAGGTATAGCAGTAAGCACACGTTCGTTGCAGGATATGAATCATAACTACGCGGCATTCAAATTCAAATTATACCAGCACCAGGAGGGGAATCCCGAATCGTTAAGCAATGACCTGGTTTATTCTATAATAGAAGATCACCTCGGAAGGATATGGATTGGTACTTATGGCGGAGGCTTAAACCTGGTAACAAAACGTACGGATAATTCACTGGTTTGCCGTCATTACAACCGCGGGAATTCAAATATCTCCAGCGACGATGTACGGCAGGTTTTCGAAGATTCCCGGCATCGCTTATGGGTAGCTACTACTTTCGGTTTAAATTTACTTCCCGGGCTTAACCCGGATGCCGACAATATCAGCTTTCTGACTTTTAATTACAATCCCCACAGAGATTCATCCATCAGTTATAACGATGTGATCCAAATTTTCGAGGATAGTAAAAAGAATTTATGGTTTGGCACATTTGGCGGAGGAATCGACCGGCTCGTTTCTGTTGAAGATTCAAATGCTGTTTTTGAACAATACAGGCATTCCGACGGGTTGATCAATGATGCTGTGTTCGGCATCCTTGAAGATAAAAACGGCAATTTATGGTTCAGTACCGAAAACGGCGTATCGCGTTTGAACTATACCACACGTAAATTTGATAATTACGATAAAAACAACGGGTTGCTTTCAAACAATTTCTGTGAAAATACATGCCTCAGAACAGATGATGGTACACTCATTTTTGGAAGCACAAAAGGCGCCCTGGTAATTAATTCACAAAATATTTCAAAGAATGCTTATATGCCACCGATTGTTTTAACAGGCTTTCAGTTGTCTAATATTGAAGTTGATTATAACAAGGATAATGCCCCCTTTCATAAAACCATCGATTATGTGAATAACCTGACATTAAAGTACAATCAATCGAGTTTCAGTATAGAATACGCCGCTTTGAGTTATTTCGATCCGAAAAAAACCAAGTATTCCTATAAACTGGAGAATTTTGATAAAAACTGGAATGACGTGGATTACCTGAGGCGTGCCACCTATACCAACTTATCTCCCGGATTGTATGTATTTAAAGTAAAAGCAGCAAACTGGGATGGCACCTGGACCAATGAACCGCGAACCCTTAATATTACTATCTTACCTCCCTGGTGGAGAACCTCATGGGCCTATGCCATCTATTTCGTAATTTTCCTGATTCTGGCAGAAATTACAAGAAGAATCCTCACAAAATACAACCGGATGCGGAATGACCTGAGAGTTGAAAGAAGAGTGAATGAAATAAAACTGCAGTTTTTCACCGATATCTCTCATGAGATCAGGACTCCGCTAACCCTGATCCTCGGGCCCCTGGAAGATATTAAAAGGCAAAAAAAACTTCCTGCACCAATAGTACACAGCGTAGAAATTATGGATCGCAACGGGAAGCGAATGTTGAGGCTGGTGAATCAACTCCTCGATTTCAGAAAGATTCAAAAGAACAAAATGAAATTGAAGGTTCAGCAAATTGAAGCAGTGAAATTCATTAATGAAGTATGCGAGAATTTTACGCATATAGCCACGGCAAAAAGATATTACTTTCAATGTTGATTCAAAAACAGATCAGCAATTTGTATGGGTCGATCCTGACAAATTTGATTCGGTTCTTTTCAATATTTTATCGAATGCATTCAAGTTTACACCAAGAAAGGAAAAAATAGCTGTTACTATAGAAACTCCTGAAAACGGTTACCTGGATATAAAAATTAAAGATAACGGGAAAGGTATTCCCAAAGATAAATTACCTTTTTTGTTTCAGCGTTACTCTCCTTTATCAGTTAACAATGCAAGTTACACCGGTACCGGAATCGGGTTGTCGTTATCCTATGAAATCATGAAATTGCACAAAAGCGATATCCAGGTTGAATCGGAAGTAAACCAGGGCAGTTGTTTTACCCTGCATCTCCGTCTTGGGAATGAACATTTTTCACTGGAAGAATTAATAGAAGCAAACGAAATACAAGATATTAACATACACCATTTGCCGGAAGTTGAGAACGAAACCTTAGAAGAAGTGTTGCATGCAGAACCGGCAATAACAAATGACGGGCAAAATACCCTGTTAATCGTTGAAGATAATGATGACATTATAGAATATGTTAAAAATACGATAAAACAATACGGTTACAATATCCATACAGCCCATAATGGCAGGGAAGGCATTCAGAAAGTAAATAAATACCACCCCGATCTGATTATCACAGATGTTATGATGCCGGAAATGGATGGAATTGAAATGACCCAGTTATTAAAAGAAAACTTTGAAACCAGCCATATCCCGGTTATTATGCTTACTGCCAAATCGCAGGTAGAAGACCAGGTTCATGGAATTGAATCGGGCGCCGAGGCATATATCCTCAAACCATTCCATGAAGCTTACCTGATAGCTGTTGTCAACAATATAATCAAACAAAGAGAAATCATTATCCGGAAAATTCAGGACAATGTAATCATCGATTCCAATGCATTAAAAATAACTTCAAAAGATGAAGCATTCCTGAACAATATAGTTGATATCATTAAAGAAAACCTGTCCGAATCGGAATTTAACGTTGAAAAACTTGTGGAAAAATCTTTCATAAGCAGAACGGTATTGTATAATAAGGTAAAGTCTTTCACCGGACTCTCCCCAGTTGAACTGATCCGACAGATGCGGTTGAAAACAGCTGCTGACTTATTGGTTTATAAAGGATACAATGTTTCCGAAGCCGCGTACATGACAGGATTCAATGATCTGAAATATTTCAGTAAATGTTTTAAAGGATTATTTGAAAAAACCCCGAGTGAATATAAAAATTCGCAAAAGCAACTTTTAAATTAAAACTATCTCCCGAAATTTTAACCTAATAAATTATCCTTACCGGCAAACACTTCAGCATACAGGTTGTTACTGTAGAATAAGTCCTTTCTGATGACTCGGTAAAAGGGCATTAATTTTTATGAATGTTTCATTTAAAGAATCCTGTCTTTTTAATCAGGGTCCGTAAATAAGAGAAGAATCATATGAAAGAACAAATACCAATCACCACATTATTTCTTGATATTGGAGGAGTACTACTCACTAACGGCTGGGGCCGAAATTCCCGCATGCTGGCAGCAAAAGAATTTAACCTGGATTACGAAGAAATGGGAGAAAGACATCATTTAACGTATGACACTTATGAGCTTGGGAAAATTACTTTGGATGAATATCTGGACCGGCTTGTTTTTTACGAAAAACGTTCTTTTACAAAGAACCAATTCCGTGAATTTATGTTCAGCCGTTCTCAACCTTTCCCGGAAATGATCGACCTGATCAGCAACCTGAAGAAGAAATATAATCTGAAAGTAGCAGTAGTAAGTAATGAAGGCAGGGAACTCAACGAATACCGGATAAAAAAATTTAAACTGGGAGACATTGTCGATTTCTTTATATCTTCAAGTTTTGTCCATTTCCGCAAACCTGATACGGATATTTTTCATATAGCTCTTGATATTTCCCAGGTATCTCCCGAAGAAGTCATTTATATCGATGACCGTATGATGTTCGTTGAAATTGCCGGGAAAATGGGTATCCACGGACTTCGTCATGTTGACTACCAGACAACACTTACAAAACTTGCTTCGTTCGGACTAAAAATTTAAAAACCGCCGTTACGTAAAAATTACATTCCTCAAATTATTTTATCTCATAAAATATTGACTTACTAAAGAATATAAGTATGTTACTGTAATTTTTTTATCAAAATTTTACTTTAATATTTTATATTTCAATACCTATTTGGAAACAAAGTACCGTTGCAGCAAACGCAAAAAAATAGTATTTTTAAGATTTCCAATATATCTTCATTAGAAGAAACCAGATAAAACTACAGATATTCCAGAATTACTTTGCTTGATTGAAATAATTAATACGAATAACTCTTATTAACCCAAACTGAAAATGATAAAAGAACAATTCAGATTTTTTTATGCAACGTTTATTATCGTTGCAGGCATTATTAATTCAACCATCGCACAGGAAAATAAAAACCTGGCTCCTTTACTCACTAATGTAGAAAACAGAAATACGGTTTCACTCGATGGCCAATGGCACATTATTATCGACCGATACGAAAACGGTTATTATGACTACCGTAGAAAACCTACTCCAAACGGCTATTTTAAAAACCAAAAACCTTCCTCCAAGTCAGACCTGGTGGAATATGATTTTGATACATCTCCGGTTATAAATGTACCGGGAGACTGGAATACCCAAATGCCGGAATTGTATTATTATGAAGGCACCGTTTGGTATAAAAAATCTTTTGATTATAAAAAAAATAAGGATACCCGGACATTCCTTTATTTTGGAGCTGTAAATTACAATGCGGTTGTTGGACTGAACGGTGAAGTTTTGGGTGAACATATCGGAGGTTTTACTCCTTTTGATTTTGATATTACAGATAAGTTAAAGGACGGTGAAAATTTTATCGTGGTCAAAGTCGATAATACCAGACAAAAGGATGGCGTACCTACCCTGAAGACGGATTGGTGGAATTATGGTGGAATAACGCGTAGTGTGAAACTGATAGAAGTACCCAAAGATTTTATTCAGGATTATTTTATTCATCTTGCAAAGGGATCCCTGAAAAAAATTGATGGCTGGATTAAGATGGACACGCAGGAAGCCGGCCAATCAGTGACTTTGAAAATACCGGAATTAAAGGTAGAAAAACAACTAACGACAGATGCCAGCGGAACAGCCGGTTTTGAATTTGACGCAAAACCGGAATTATGGTCCCCTGAAAATCCAAAACTCTATGACGTGGAATTAACTTCCGGTAATGACAGGATGAAGGATCAGGTTGGGTTCAGGAATATTGAAGTAAAAGAAGATAATATCTTATTAAATGGCAAACCGGTTTATCTTCGCGGTGTTTCAATCCACGAAGAAGCCCCTTACCGTACCGGCAGAGCATTTAACAAAGAAGATGCCGCTACATTGCTGGGCTGGGCAAAAGATATGGGATGTAATTTCGTCCGCCTGGCCCATTACCCGCACAATGAAAATATGATCCGGACTGCCGAAAAAATGGGAATACTGGTATGGTCGGAAATACCGGTTTACTGGACCATCGATTTTACAGATGATAAGGTTTACAAAAATGCTGAGACACAGCTTACCGAAGAAATTACAAGAGATAAGAACAGGGCGCCGATCATTATCTGGTCGATGGCAAATGAAACACCTGTGAGTGATGCCAGAAATGAATTTCTTAAAAAACTGGTTGATCATACCCGTGAACTGGATAATACACGTCTGGTAAGTGCGGCACTTGAAAAACACAATAAATCTGATAATCCGTTAATCTCAGTGGTAGACGATCCGTTTGGCCAATACCTCGATGTGTTGAGCTTTAATGAATATATCGGATGGTACGACGGGCCTCCGGACAAATGCGATAAAACCACCTGGGAGATCAAATACAATAAACCCATTATTATCAGTGAATTTGGGGGCGGTGCACTTCAGGGCTATCACGCTGACAAGGATACCCGCTGGTCGGAAGAATACCAGGAAAACCTGTACCGGAAACAGATCAATATGTTGGATAAGATGCCTCATCTGAGGGGAACTACTCCGTGGATACTTATGGATTTTCGTTCGCCAAACAGGGTCCTTCCCGGAATACAGGACGGATGGAACCGCAAAGGGCTGATCTCTGAACAGGGCAACAAAAAAGAAGCTTTTTATGTAATGCAAAAATGGTACAGTACTTTAAAGAAAAAATGGACGAAGTAGTCCGTATTTACTATTTTCTGATTTAAAAAATGACAGTACTTGCAAGCCTCCCGGATATCAAAAATAACGTGGTATATAGGGCTTTGAGTTTTGAATTGTTGAAAACATAATATAAATTAACTGACTTTACTAACTGAATTAACCTTGAAACAATGAAAAGATTCCTTTTTTTAGCACTGATTTTTTGTTTGATCAATAGTTGGGTAAATGCCCAAATACCCCCGATAGCCCCGTTAACCAGGTTACTGAACGAACCGATTGACATAACGGGCGACTTTCGTGATTTTTCCAATACTTATTATCTGGCAGATAGCCTGGCAGATTTCAATCCTAAAACAGCTTCCGGCAAAATTGTATACCGTCGCTATGAATATGCCACCCGTCAGGCATTCAATAACATGCTTGGAGTGCTTAGCAGGGTAAGAGCGAATGAATTCCCTTCCAACGAATATGCAGCTTCTCCTGCCCTGCCGTTTTCTATAGAATTTATATCACCACATACCTTCAGAATCAGGGCCACTTCCGGACCTCAACTTAACCCCGACCAGGAATCACTTATGTTGGTGGGAGGTAAAGCGCCTCACGACAGTACTTCCTGGAAGTACAGCAAGACTGCCGAAGGATATAAATATACCAGCCCTTATGGTTCGGTCACAATTACCACCTATCCCTGGCATATTTTCATACGTGATGCTAATGGTAAAATGCTGACTCATACTGATCATGCACGGGATAATGATTCTACTTACACTCCCGTGTTGCCATTTTCCTATGTTCGCCGGGCATCTGATTATTCACGGAGTATGGATGCCGTATTTAGTCTTTCGCCGGAAGAGAAGATCTTCGGTTGCGGAGAGTCATTCACAGAATTCAACAAACGCGGACAAAGAGTTGTATTATGTACCGATGATGCCAATGGCGTACAGAATGAAACTATGTACAAACCCATTCCCTTTTTTATGAGCAGTCGCGGATACGGAATGTTCATGCATACCTCCACTCCCATTACCTGCGATTTCGGAAAATATTTCAGCGGAGTGACTTCCCTGATGATAGGAGACGACAATCTCGACTTATTTGTCTTTTTAGGAAAACCAAAGGACATTTTGAATGAATACACTGACCTTACCGGAAAAGCTGCCATGCCGCCTTTGTGGTCGTTTGGATTCTGGATGAGCCGTATTACTTATTTCTCCGAAAAAGAAGGCCGGGCCGTAGCCGACAAACTTAGAATAAATAAAATACCGTGTGATGTTATTCACTTTGATACCGGCTGGTTTGAAACCGACTGGCGTTGTGACTACAAATTTTCCACAAGCCGTTTCAGTGATCCTGAAAAAATGATTGCTGACCTGAAAAAGCAGGGTTTTCATATTTCTCTTATGGCAGCTTCCTTATTTTGTACCAAAAAATACCTTATTTCCCGAGATCATAAAAAAAGGACTGGAAGTGAAAGACCGAAAAGGAAATCTTCCGTATGAAGATGCAGTACTTGATTTCTCCAATCCGGAAACGGTAAAATGGTATCAGGATAAAATTGCAGGATCTGCTTAAAATGGGCGTTGGCGTCTATAAAAGTTGATTTTGGCGAAGCCGCTCCTTACAACGGAATTTACCATTCCGGCAAAACAGGATTCTATGAACATAACCTTTATCCGTTAAGATATAACAAAGCTGTTGCTGACATCACAAAAAAAATTACGGGAGACAATATTATCTGGGCACGCAGTGCCTGGGCCGGAAGTCAGCGTTACCCGGTACACTGGGGTGGTGATGCTGCCAATACAAATTCGGCCATGGCTGCAACCCTAAGAGGTGGATTATCACTCGGTTTATCCGGCTTTTCATTCTGGAGTCATGATATCGGTGGCTTTGTTAACAAGGCTCCTGAAGATATCTACAGTCGCTGGACACCTTTTGGCATGCTGACATCTCACACCCGCAGTCACGGAGCTCCACCTACCGAACCCTGGGAATACAGCAAAAGCTTTTTAGATGGTTTTCGTTTAGCAGACGACATGCGATACATGCTGATGCCCTATATTTATGCCCAGGCGAAGGATTGCTCGGAACACGGTCTTCCGATGGTACGTGCTTTATTCGTGGAATATCCCGATGATCCGGGATCGTGGCTGATCGATGATCAGTATCTTTTCGGGTCGGATATGCTGGTGGCACCGTTGTTTGAAAAAGTTACCGAACGCGATGTTTATCTTCCGCCGGGAAAATGGATCGATTACCAGTCTGGCCAGGTATATTCAGGTGGATGGCATAAAATTAAAGCCGGTAAAATTCCCATTATCATTCTTATTCATGACGGGACAGTTATCCCACATATTAAGCTGGCACAGTCAACCATGGACATGGACTGGTCAAAACTTAACCTGGTGGTTTATTCCACGGGTACACAAAATGCTGATGGATTGGTATTCCTGCCGGGAGACAATGATTTGCATAAAATAGAACTGGTAAACAAAAACGGTAAATACAACCTGGCAACTGACCCATACGATGGAAAAGTAAGCTGGAATATAAGTAAGTTTCCTGTTTCCAATCAGTAATAATGATTTATATCTGATGTTTTATCCCGGTTTACGCAAATAGTAGATAAAATCGAACTATTTACGTAAATTGGGTTTTAAAATATCTCTTTACAAAAAGACGAATTACAAAACCTGCTATTATGAGAAATAAGCTTTTCGTTGGATTAAGCACTGGCCTGCTGTTGACTATTATTTCATTCACATCCTTTTCCCAATATAAATATCCTTTTCAGAATCCTAACCTGCCAATTGAAAAAAGGATTGATAATATCGTTTCATTACTTACACTCGACGAGAAAGTAGCATGTCTAAGTACCAATCCGAGTGTACCGCGTCTCGGAATAAAAGGAACCAGACATGTTGAAGGGCTTCACGGACTGGCAATGGGTGGCCCCAGCAACTGGGGACAACGTAACCCGGCACCAACAACAATATTCCCTCAGGCATATGGTCTGGCAGAATCGTGGGATACGGATATGCTTCGGCAGGTGGCTGCCTGTGAAGGTTATGAAGTAAGGTATATGTACCAGAGCAAAAAATACCACCGGGGAGGACTTGTGGTAAGAGCACCGAATGCCGATATCGGGAGGGACCCGCGATGGGGAAGAACCGAAGAATGCTACGGCGAAGATCCCTGGTTTAACGGAACCATGGTAACTTCTTTTGTGAAAGGTCTGCAGGGTGATAACCCGAAATACTGGCTGACAGCTTCCCTGATGAAACATTTTTTTGCCAACAGTAATGAAAACGGGCGGGATAGCTCTTCCTCCAATTTCGATGAACAACTGTTCAGGGAATATTATTCAGTACCATTCCGTATGGGTGTTGAGGATGGAGGTTCGCGCGCATACATGGCTGCTTACAATTCTTATAATGGCATCCCCTGCACGGTTAACCCGATACTGAAAAATGTTACCGTGAAAGAATGGGGACAAAACGGAATTATCTGTACTGATGGAGGAGCATTTCAGTTACTTGTAACCAGTCATAAATATTACCCCAACCTCAATGAAGCTGCTGCCGGATGCATTCATGCCGGTATCGGCCAGTTTCTCGACCGGTATCGTGAAGGAGTTTACGGCGCCCTTGCCAATAAATTTAATATCGGAAAGTGATATAGACAGTGTTCTCAGGGGAAACTTCAGGGTAATGATAAAACTTGGTCAACTGGATCCACCCGAAATGGTTCCCTATAATAAAATCGGAATAACAGACACCATTGAACCCTGGTTGACAAAAGACCATATGAAACTGGCCCGGGAAGTAACGCAAAAAACCATTGTATTATTAAAGAACGATAACAACACATTACCGTTAAATAAAAAAACAATAAAATCCAGTTGCGGTAATCGGTCCGAATGCAAATAAAGTATGGCTCGACTGGTACAGCGGAACTCCACCATATACTGTATCCCCGCTGGAAGGTATCCGGAATAAGGTAGGAAAATCTGTCAACGTTTATTTTGCTGCGACCAATAAATACGATTCGGCTGTTATAGCGGCCAAAAAGGCAGATATAGCTATTGTATGCGTTGGCAATCATCCTACCTGCGATGCCGGTTGGGCCGACTGTCCCGATCCGGGTGAAGGAAAAGAAGCAGTTGACAGGCTTTCGCTTGATCTCGCACAGGAGGAATTGGTAAGGCAGGTATATCAGGCTAATCCGAATACCATTGTAGTGCTAATAAGTAGTTTTCCATATGCCATTAACTGGACACAGAAAAATATTCCAGCTATCGTTCACATGACCCATAGCAGCGAAGAACTGGGAAATGCACTTGCAGATGTATTGTTCGGTGAATATAATCCGGCAGGTCGTTTGGTGCAAACCTGGCCATCATCAATCGATCAGCTACCCGATATGATGGATTATAACATACGTCACGGACGTACTTACATGTATATGAAGGACAAACCGCTTTATCCGTTTGGTTACGGCCTCAGCTACACCACATTCAAATACTCCGGCATGAAAGTCAGTTCGTCTAAACTAAAAAAAGACGGAGAAATTTCAGTAAGTGTTGACGTAACAAACACCGGTAAGCTTGCCGGAGACGAAGTAGTACAATTATACATTCAGTTCCCCGGTTCCGTAATTGAACGTCCCATAAAAGAATTACGCGGATTTAAACGGATAAATATATTGCCGGGTGAAACAAAAACTGTCCGGATTCCTTTGAAAGCAAAGGATCTTGCCTATTGGAATACAAGCCAGCATCGTTTTGTCGTAGAGGATGGCAAAATAAACCTTCAGTTGGGCGCTTCATCAGAAGATATTAAACTGGAGAAAACCATAAATGTAGCAGAATAATCACTAATCTATAAATCATGAAAAAATATATCTTAATTTCTTTCATTTTCTTTTTTGGATGTACCAGGATAAATTCGAACGATATTACTCCAGTTCATCTGAATTCAATCGGATTTTTACCCGGAATGGTAAAAAAAGCAAGTATTACACAATCCTGTTCGAATTTTGAACTAAAAAAGGCATCCGATAACACAACGGTATTCACGGGAGAAGGTGAACGGTCCGTTTCATCAGAATGATGTGAAGCAGGATGTCTGGATAGCAGATTTTTCAGCATTCACTGATACCGGCAACTATTACCTGGAGGTTCCCGGAGCCGGCAAATCCGCTGTATTTACCATTGCCGCAAATGTTTATAATTTCCCTTATTATACATCCATGAGAGCATTTTATCTGTGCGTTGCGGCACTGCTGTGGAGGGTGATTTTAAAGGGCAACATTTTTCACATGCAGCCTGTCATCTGAACGATGCCTATCAGGATTATATAGGTCTGAAAGATTCGAAAAGAGACGGCACCAAAGGCTGGCAAGATGCCGGTGATTACGGAAAATATACTGTAAATGCAGGAATCACGGCAGGTATGTTGTTCATGGCATGGGAACAATTTAAAGATAAGACTAAATAACATTTCTCTTGACCTGCCTGAAACGGCATCCGGATACCCGGAATTCCTGGAAGAGATCAAATGGGAAACCGACTGGCTATTGAAAATGCCATACCCGGATGGTTCGGGAAGAGTATCTCATAAACTTACCCGTTTAAACTTCTCCCCTTTTATCATGCCCGAACAGGATACGGCAAAACGTTATTTTAGCGAATGGAGCTCAGCTGCCACTGCCGATTTTGTAGCCGTGATGGCCATGGCTGCCAGATATTTCGAGCCGTATGATGCTGAATATGCACAGACCTGCCTGGATGCAGCAAAAAACAGTTATAAGTATCTGAAAGAACATCCGGAATATAAGCGGTTCGAACAGGGCGATTTCCGTACCGGCGGGTATCAGGGGCCCAGCGATAAAGATGATCGGTTGTGGGCCGCCGCCGAAATGTGGGAAACTACCGGAGATAAAGCATACCTGGAAGATTTCGAATCAAGGGCAAAAGCTTTTAACAATAAAATAGACAGTAACTGGGACTGGGATGAAGTAAAAAATATGGGCATGTTTACCTATGCTCTGTCAAAAAGGGAAGGAAAGGATGCTGGTCTTTATTCCTCTGTGAAGAGTGCCATTATTTCTGTCGCGGATTCAATTGTAAAACAGGGTGAAAAAGATGTTTACGGAAGACCTTTCGGAGGTATTTATTTCTGGGGGTGTAATGGCGCTGTTGCCCGCCAGGCAGTTAATTTACAGGTTGCGAATCTGATCACACCAAATAAAGAATATTACAATACAATCATCAGCATCGTCGACCATTTGTTCGGCAGGAATTATTATAATCGTTCATATGTAACGGGACTGGGACATAACCCACCAATGCATCCACACGACAGGCGTTGTGGCGGAAGGAATTGCACAACCATGGCCGGGATATATTGTAGGGGGAGGACATACAGCAACCGGCTGGCACGACATACAGGCAGACTATTCCACCAATGAAATAGCTCTGAACTGGCAGGCTGCATTGGTATATGCACTTGCCGATGTAATTAAGTAGTGTCGGCAAGAAAACTCCATTTTCCGCGTTACGCTTGTCAGAAAATTCCTCATCCCGAATTAATCGGGACTGCGGATTTTCTGACTTCGCAAGTCTTGAAAATGAACTTTTCTTATCCAACACCGGACTTTTCGGTCAAGCACTAAGTAGTATTGGCATAAATCGAATCAAAAAAACAACAGATTATGAAATCAATGGCAACCCTCATTTCAATTTTATGTGCTGTTTGCATATCCTGTGGAGTAAAGCATAGCGAAACGAAAAATAGTGTACAACTGAACATTGATTTTTCCCAACAAAAAGAGGAAATGAAACCTGTATGGGCATGGTTTGGCTATGACGAACCAAATTATACCTACATGAAAGACGGGAAAAAACTCCTTTCCGAACTGGCGGAGTTAAGTCCCGTACCGGTTTATGTACGTACGCATAATTTATTAACAACCGGAGACGGAACACCTTCCCTGAAATGGGGATCGACCAACGCTTACACCGAAGATAATAATGGTAATCCTGTTTATAACTGGACCATAGTTGACAGCATATTTGACACCTATACAGAAAGAGGTATGAGGCCGCTGGTGGAAATAGGATTTATGCCGGAAGCCATGTCAGTTAAACCACATCCCTATAAACATAAATGGAAACCCGGGGCCGCTTATTCAGATGTTTTTACCGGCTGGGCTTACCCGCCGAAAGATTACAAAAAATGGGCGGAACTGGTTTATCAATGGGTGGCTCACAGTGTGAAAAGATATGGAAAACAGGAAGTGGAAAGCTGGTACTGGGAAGTATGGAATGAACCCAATATCGGCTATTGGCAAGGCACAACAGATGAATATTTAAAATTATATGATTATGCAGCGGATGCCGTGAAAAGAGCTCTGCCAACTGCAAAAATAGGAGGACCTCATACAACAGGTCCTTCCTGGGATGTCGCGGAAAAATTCCTGAGAGATTTCCTGGATCATGTTACCAAAGGGAAAAATTATGCAACCGGGAAAACCGGCTCACCGCTCGATTACATTGGTTTTCATGCAAAAGGAAAACCGGTTTTGAAAGATAGTACAATACTGATGAACATGGGAACGCAATTACGGGACATATCCAAAGGTTTTGAAACCGTTGCATCTTATCCTTCTCTCAAAAATCTGCCGGTTATAATAGGTGAATGCGACCCCGAAGGCTGTGCCGCATGCTCTATGCAGGATTATCCTGAAAATGCCTATCGTAACGGAACCATGTACAGCAGTTACACGGCTGCCGTATTTGACAGGATCTATGAGCTGGCAGAACATACCGGAGTAAACCTGAAAGGAGTCGTAACCTGGGCCTTCGAATTTGAAAATCAACCCTGGTTTAACGGATACCGCGACCTGGCTACCAATGGTGTGGACAAAGCTGTGTTGAACATCTTCAGGATGCTTGGAATGATGCACGGCAAAAAGGTACCGGTCACCGGAGATATTGCCTACGATTACAAAACTGTTGTTGATTCCAGTATCAGGGGACAAAAAAGGGACATTAATGCCATGGCAGTTATAAATGATTCAACAGCGGCAGTTATGTTATGGAACTATCATGATCTGAATATCATTACACCTCCTGCAAACGTAAATCTGGTTATGAAAAATATTCCTGCACGGAAAGTTCTGCTTTATCATTACAGGGTGGATCAAACCCACAGCAATTCCTATGAAGTCTGGGAAAAGATGGGATCCCCCCAACATCCGTCAGCCGAACAGATTACTGAACTTGAAAAAGCCGGCATGCTGCAAATGCTTGACAAACCGCAAGCAATAAAGATTAAAAACGGATCTTTTATATTACCGGTTCAGTTACCGGGACAGGCGGTTTCTTTGTTGTTGATGAAATTTGAGATAACAGGACAATTAAAGTTCGAAATAGGATCAATTAAGCCTGAATTATTTGCAGAACTTTAAATATTAGTACAACAAATTGAGGAATTTGTTTCCCTGAATTGTTTTATAACTTATTACTATTTTAAAATCCATTAAAACCAAGTGAAATGAAAATTAAAAATTCCTTCAAAGCTGCTGCACTAAGTCTGTTAATAGCATCAGCATTTGCTTTCCGGATTGACGGAACGTCTGATCTGCACGTTAAAATGATGAAAACTGATTTTTCAGGAACGTGGAAACTCAATGAAAACAAAAGCAATTTTGGTGAAGGTCCCCGTTTCGCATCCTCCCAATTGGTTGTCACCCAGAACGGAGATAAATTGACTGTAGAACGAACAATGACAAACAGGAATGGAGAAGAAATGAAACGTAACAGTAATTATACCCTGGATGGCAAGGAATACGAGGAAACCGTGCGAAACCGGCCAGCTAAAATAACTGCCAGCTGGGCAAATGACGGAAAAGAGATAACTATTGCATCCTCTTCAAAATTTGAAAGGAATGGAGAAGAAATGGAGTTCAACAGCAAAGAAGCATGGAAATTGTCTGCCGACGGAAAATCATTAACGGTTGATTTTAACTCCAGTTCATCCCGTGGAGAAAGAAAAATGCAACTGGTATATGATAAATCAAAGTAGATTTCTTTACTGATCCTTTATTATAAATTCCTCCCTGAACTCTACCCGAAATATGTATCAGAGGTGGCACTGATATCGTATGTTGTGCTCTTTCAGAAGATCTAAGTATACGGATCAGTATGCCTTTTTTTAAGATTCCTTCCCTTAATTAATTTATTCTAAGAGTAATAGAAAATCATTTCGTTAAATCCAAAATAAAATAATCGGGTAGGGAGAAAATCCATTTGGGATGTCTTAGAATAAAAAAGGTTTTTTTGCAAAAAATTCATTTAATGAATATCTTTAGCCCAAAACACCTGAATAGTTGGCTTTATCTGATAAAGAACTGGTTACCAGCCTGCGCGAGGGCAACGAATTTATTTTTGAAATCGTATTCAAAGATTATTATGAGCGCTTGTGCAATTATGCCAATACGATTATGAACAATATCGATGAAGCTGAAGAAATGGTTCAGGCCACTTTTCTTAACCTGTGGGAAAAGCATGAAGATATTGAGATTCATACTTCAATAAAATCTTATTTATACAGGGCGGTGCATAATCATTGCCTTAACCGGGTTAAACATTATAAGGTAAGGCAGGAACACAGCAAAGAATTAAAATACCAATCTGAAGATGGAATAGACAATACTTCACAGGAACTGATCGGCACCGAGCTGGAAAAACAGATTGCCCTGGCTGTAGATTCTTTACCCCCACAGTGCTCGAAAGTTTTCAAGCTAAGTCGTTTCGAAAATCTTACGTATGCAGAAATTGCCGAACAACTAAACCTGTCAGTTAAAACTGTAGATAATCACCTGAGTAAAGCCCTGAAAATTCTCAGGGAAAAACTGAAGGATTATTTACCCTTACTTTTATGGTTTATACTTTTTAGAAAATAAAACAGTCTGTTGACAAAGGAAAACGAACATATTGACCACCTGATTGCCCGGTATCTTACCGGAGAAGCCACTGATGCAGAAAAACACCAGCTCGAAAAGTGGATGAACGAATCGGAAGAGAATGAAAAATATTTCAGCGATACCCGCTTTGTTCATGATAAGGCTGTGGCATCTCATAAGATTATCCGGGTGGATGTTAACAAGGCATGGAGCAGCGTTCAGGGTCAAATGCACCCGAAAACAATCCCGATGCCTGCAAAAAGAATTCCGTTTGTCACCTTCTGGATGCGGATTGCGGCTGTTCTTGTGTTAACGTTTGGTATATCATTCTGGCTTTACAGAAATTATCATTCAAAATCACTTCAGCCATTATTAGTAGAAAGTCAGAACAACACATTGGCCTATAAGCTGACAGACAGTTCCCGGGTATTTATGAACAGACACAGTGAGATAACCTATACAGCTGATTATGGTAAAAAACGACGAATTGTAAACCTTACCGGAGAGGCTTACTTTCAGGTAGCACACAATGAAAAGAAACCTTTTATTGTTGAAACGGAAGGCACATTTGTAAAAGATATAGGGACCTCATTTAATATAAAGGCGTATGCAGTCGATAGTATAGTGGAAGTTTTTGTGGAAAACGGAGAGGTTTCTTTTTATACTGAAAATAACCCGGGCATATTATTGCAAAAAGGAGAAAAAGGAATATACAACAAGGAAACCAGGATTTTCCGTAAATTTAATTCGGCTGAACCCAATATTCTTTCATACAAATCAAAAGTTTTGGATTTCCAGGAATACCAGCTTGTCTGAAGTAGTGAAAGAACTGAATTCCGTCTATCAGACCAACATAATTTAAAGTAACCAAGAATTGATCAATTGCAGGATCACCGTGACATTTGATAACGAAGACATTAATACAATCGTTGGCATTATTTCCGAAACCCTTCACCTGCAAATGATAAAAACCAATGATGGATATGAATTGGAAGGTGAAAGCTGTAACAATGATTAACAATGCAATTCATGATAAAATACCGGTACCTACTTGTAATTCTTTGTATCCCCTTCAATCCAATATTTGCCCAAAAAAATGAGGTACCCGTATTGGAACGTGAAGTCACGGTAAATATTAATAATGCACCTTTACAGGAAGCTCTAAACGATATTGCCAAACAGGGAGATTTTGTTTTTTCCTACAATCCCGATGCAATTCATGCAAGTCGTAATGTAAGTATCAATGTCAGTCACAGGCCGGTTCGCTATACATTGAATGAGCTGTTCGACGGAACAGTTACCTATAAAGTAAGGGGGAAATACATAATTCTTCAGGAGAACGATAATGTTCAGTTAGCTAAAAAAGAACAGGTCATTGAGGGATATATTTATGATGCCCGATCGGGTCAGAAACTTACGGAAACTACGGTATATGACAAAGATCTCTTAGCCTCAGCCATTACAGACAAGTACGGTTATTTCAGACTCGAATTACCGGCTAATCAGACCAGTGCTGCATTACATATAAGTAAGAAAGGATATACAGATACACTGCTTGCTCCGCTTCCCGGAAAAGTGAATTATGTAGATGTTGAATTATCAAAAAGTGCGGCCGGAAAAGGATTAATAGAACCCCCTTCAACAACTGTTAATAAAAAGCGAGTAGTTCTTCCCCAATGGCTGATCCCTAAAAAAATAAAAATCAACGCGGGGAACCTTACCGATACTTTGTTCAGGAAAGTGCAGTTCTCATTAATACCGTTTTTAAGTACCAACAAACTCCTTTCCGGAAATGTAACCAACAATGTATCGATAAATCTGACCGCAGGTTATGTTCAGGAGGTCCGCATTATCGAGGTCGGGGGCGTACTTAACATGGTACGAAACAATGCAGGCGTTTGTCAACTGGCAGGAGCCGGAAATATCGTCGGACAATCATTTCACGGTTTTCAGGCAGCAGGAGCCTGGAATATCGCAGGAACAATGGATGGCGTACAGGCAGCCGGTGCTGTTAATATTGTAAGGAACGATGCCGGAGTATGCCAGCTGGCCGGAGCAGGTAATATAGTCGGCGGATCATTTCAGGGTATCCAGGCTGCGGGAGCTTTTAATGTAACAGATAAAATAAAGGGAATGCAGGTAGCCGGAGCTTTTAATACCTCGCATAAGGTTGAAGGTATCCAGGTATCCGGAGCTGCTTAATAATGCCACTGAGGTTACAGGCGGGCAGATATCCGGATTTCTTAACAGGGCATCTGTTGTAAATGGTTTTCAGCTCTGCGGTTATTAATATTGCTGATTCATGCAACGGGATACCAATCGGGGTTCTTAGCTTCGTAAAAAAAGGGTATCATAAACTGGAACTGTATGCAGATGAAGTATTTTATACAAACATAGCTTTCAGAACAGGCGTCGAACGTTTTCATAATATATTCCTGGCCGGATTCCGTCCCGGTAATTTTGACAACCCTCTATGGACATTCGGCTATGGTTTGGGCACAACCTTTGGTAAGTCCGGTAAATTAGCTGTTGATATCGATGCTACAGTCCAACAAATCATCAGGAACAGTAATTTTATTGAAAATAATCAGCTGTACAAAATCTATGCTGGCATTGATAAAAATTTAACCCCAAAACTTTCCATTGCTGCCGGTATTACTTATAACTTCTTCGTGTCCAAACCCGGATCACCGGGCTATGAGAATAATTACTCCGGTATAACACCCTACACATTCTCCGATGCAACCTTTTCCAATGGAATAAACCTGAAAACCTGGCCCGGTGTTAAAAATAGCTGTACGGTTTTTTTAAACTGACCGACTTTTTCTATTCCTTATAATGAATAATATAAATTTGTTATTGCAAGCGAAAATTTTCTCTTTACCCCATCATTGAGATAACGTAACTGCCTCCTTCTATTGAATGAAAATTTTACTATCTGACCGTCATTGCGAGCGAAACGTAGTGGAGCGCGGCAATCTCCTGTTTTGAATGATAATATTACTACTAACAAGATAATTCATTTTAATATAGCAGGAGATTGCTTCGTCGTTCCTCCTCGCAATGACGCATAGATTAACTGAAAGAAATTGAATAACTTATACAAATTCGCATAAAAATTTTCCCGCTAAATAGGGATATAAATCGAATGAGTTGTCATAAGGATATTAAAACTAAAAATTATGATGACAAAAATGAAATTCATTCGTATCCCGGTTCTGGGATTGTTAGTACTGGTTTCTACCGGGACCTTTTCTCAGGACAACAATGAAACCGGTAATAACCAGGAACCAAGTAAAGAAGTCCGCAACCTGCAGGTATCATTTCTGCCTTTCATCAGTTTCAACAGTTCCCCGGCAAACAGTACGGTAAATTATTCCGTGAATATTCTTGGCGGATATGTAAAGGAAGTCCGTGTTTTGGAATTGGGAAGTATAATAAACATTGACGGCAATAATGCCGGAAAGTGTCAATTGGCTGGCGTAGGTAATATTGTCGGGGGTACTTCTTCCGGTTTCCAATCTGCCGGTGTTTTCAATTATGCTACCCGGCAAAACGGCATACAGGCCAGCGGAGTTTTCAATGTAGTGACAAAGGATGCAGGCTTATGCCAACTGGCAGGAGTTGCAAATATTGTAGGAGATTCTTCAGCCGGACTGCAGGCAGCCGGGGTTTTTAACTATGCTACTGCTCAAAACGGCGTCCAACTGGGCGGAGTGTTTAATGTTGCCGCCAAAAATGCAGGTATATGTCAGCTGGCTGGAGTCACAAATTTTACCGCCGGTCGTGTAACGGGTTTCAGGGAGCCGGTGTAATGAACGTTGCAAAAACTGTAAAAGGGGCGCAGGTTGCCGGGGTATTAAACACAGTATTTGGTGACACAGTAAATTGTCAGCTTGCCGGTGTCGGGAATGTTACCGGAGGAGCCATTGATGGAATACAAGCCGCAGGGGTTTTCAACTACGCTACTAAAGTTACAGGAGTACAGATCTCAGGTGTACTGAACGTTGCCCCTTATATTAAGGGAACACAGATCTCACTGATAAATATTTCCGATTCCTGTCAGGGTGTTCCCATCGGATTTTTAAGTTTTGTAGCGAAGGGATATCATCAGCTGGAATTCTCGGCAGATGAGATATTCTATACAAACCTTGCTTTTCGCACGGGAACCCGGTACTTCCACAATATATTCATGGCGGGCATTCGTCCCGGCGATTTTGGCTCACCCCTGTGGACTGTAGGGTATGGTGTAGGCACCCTTTTCGGGAATCCGGACGGTTTATCCTACAATATCGATCTTACTTCCCAGCAGGTCAGCAAGGGCCGTTTCAGCCAGTTCGAAAGCCAGTTATGCAAACTGTATGTCGGTGTAGATAAAAAAATAGCACCCTTTGCATCATTGGACATAGGGATCACCTATAATTTCTATATTATCGGCACCCATAGCAAATACTACAATAGCGCTGTTTCCGAAATTCCGCTTTATACATTATCTGATCATACATACCACAATGGCATCAATATAAAAACGTGGATAGGGGGTAAAATAGCGATCCGGTTCTTCTAAATATTTTTATAAATAATCCACGTAACCAACCTAATGTCATGAAAAAAACAATAATATTTTCATTATCATTGTTATTCCCTGTATTTGTCTATTCACAGCAACTTACACAAACAATTAAAGGGAAGGTGCTCGATGCCGAATCGTTACAACCGCTTATTGGAGCGAATGTTATAGTTGAAAATACAGATCCCGTAATTGGTGCCACAACAGATGCCGGCGGCTATTTTCGACTGGTTCGTGTACCCATCGGTAGGCAAACTGTCAAGATTAGCTACATTGGATACGAAACCGCTGTTATCCCAGAACTGCTGGTCGGTTCGGCAAAAGAACTGGAAATAGAAGTTAAACTCGATGAATCGGCATTAAGCCTTGGGGCAATCACGGTCTCCGGGTCAAAAAACAACAAAGCGCTGAACGAAATGGCGACCATTGGTGCAAGATCCTTTTCTGTTGAGGAAACCCATCGCTATGCTGCAAGTATCAATGATCCGGGTAGAATGGCATTGTCCTATGCCGGTGTTACAAACGGCGATGATGCATCGAACCAGATAATTGTCCGGGGGAATTCCCCGAACGGGCTTTTATGGCGGTTGGAAGGTGTGGAGATCCCTTCTCCCAGCCATTTTGCAGAGGAAGGAAATCCCGCGGGTTTTGTAAGCATCCTTAATTCAAACATGTTAAGCACTTCTGATTTCTACATCGGCGCATTTCCTGCCGAATACAATAATGCCTATTCAGGAGTTTTTGATATCAGGCTCAGGAATGGGAATTCGGATAAACACGAATATGCATTCAAATTCGGGTTGATGGGTACAGATATTACAATGGAAGGCCCTTTCAATAAAAAAAGCAGTGCTTCATTCCTCGTCAATTACAGGTATTCGACCTTTGCTATTCTTCATGATATAGGCATTAATGTGATGGGTGATGCCGTCCCCCGTTACCAGGATATGTCATTTAAGATCCACCTCCCTACCAAAAATGCAGGAACTTTTTCAATATGGGGTATAGGCGGATTGAGCTCTAATAAAGATGCCATTCCGGTTAAGGATTCGACAATATGGAAGGAGAACAGCGACAGGGAGGCCTGGAATTTTAATTCCGGGATGGGTGCCCTGGGGATAACCCACCTGTACAGGCTGGGGGCCAAATCATATGTCAGGTCGGTGGCTTCCTTGTCGGATAAATATAATCAGGAAGACGATTACCAATTACTCAGTAATTACGACTTGCAAAAAACATATCATGGCAGGTTTGATAATGCAGCCTTCCGCATAAATTCATTTTATAATGTCAAATTTAATTCAAAGTTAACGTCAAGGACAGGTTTTGATTTTAATGTTATCAGGCTGAATATGTTCGCAAAAAACCGGCAATACGGAAGTTTAAGGACAACCGATAATACGAACGGGAAAACATCCGAAGTATATGTTTTTAATCAGAACAAATACCGGGTCAAAGATGATCTCACGATAGATCTGGGATTGTCTTACGCTTATTTTGCCCTTGGCCATTCCCATTCGCTCGAACCGAAAGCTTCCGTGGAATGGGCATTCTCCCCGAAACAAACCATTGGTTTCGCCACAGGAATATACAGCAGGCACGAGGAATTAAGTGCATACTTTATGGTTATCCCGGTAAACGATTCCGTATATATATACCCAAATAAAAAGCTGAAATTGAAAAAAACAGCTCATTTTGTGTTGAGCTATAATTACGCAATCAATAACCATCTTTCTTTTAAAGCCGAGATGTATTACCAGCATCTGTATGATTTTCCGGTTTCGAAAGATAAGGGCAGCACATTCTCTACCATAGCCCAGAGCTGGTTTGGCGGTTGGGATGCCGATTCCCTGGTAAGTAATGGCATCGGAAGAAACTATGGCCTGGAACTGACGCTTGAAAAGCGTTTTTCCAATCACAATTATTTTATGGCAACCGCCTCATTATTTGATTCAAAGTTCCGGGCAGCAGACGGCAACTGGTACAATACCCAATTTAATTCCAATTACGCCTTTAATTTAATTGGCGGAAAAGAATATATCCTGGGAAAAGAAAAAAATAAAATGCTGAATATCAATGGTAAAATTATTTATGCAGGCGGACAACGCTATACCCCGGTTGATATGGAAGCTACTATTAACACCGGGGAAGTAGTTTTTTTTGAGAAACAGCGTAATGCGAAACAATTTCCTGATTATTTCAGGATAGATCTGGGTATAAACTACCGGATCAACAAAGAAAAAGCAGCGCATATTTTTGCCCTGGATATTCAAAATGTGACGAATCGTAAAAACATACAGGGGATGTATTACGATTCATTTAGCAGGAAGATAAATTTCTATTACAATTTTGCATTAGTACCTGTTCTGAGTTATAAAATTGAGTTTTAAAAGACGGGGATACTTAAATAAACATTGTGTCTGCTTTTTATTTATCGGACGGATCATTCCCTTTTTCAACATTTTCCCTGACTTATATGTTATCCAAAATAAAAAAATGGAAAAAAAGTTCAACAGGTACAGTGAACAGATCACACAGGACGAAAGCCTTCCTGCTGCCCAGGCGATGCTGTATGCGATCGGCATGAACGAAGGCGATCTGAAAAAAGCCCAGGTAGGTATTGTAAGCACCGGTTTCCAGGGAAATCCCTGCAACATGCATTTAAACGGTCTGGCCGACAAGGTAAAAAGAGAAGTGGACAAACAGAACGGCCTTTATGGTCTTATCTTTCATACCATCGGGGTGAGCGACGGTATGTCGATGGGAACAAAGGGAATGCGTTTCTCACTGCCATCCCGCGAGATCATTGCCGACTCGATTGAAACCGTGGCGAGTGCCCAATATTACGATGCACTGATCCCGATCGTCGGTTGCGATAAGAACATGCCCGGTGCCATGATCGCCCTGGGACGTCTGAACAGGCCGGCCATACTGATGTACGGGGGCACCGTCAGGAAAGGGAAATGGAAAGGACAGGATCTGAACATTGTTTCGGCATTCGAGGCATACGGCGAAAAGATCAGGGGTAATATTACCGATGAGGATTACAAGGGCATTATCCGTAATTGTATTCCCGGAGCAGGGGCCTGCGGAGGAATGTATACGGCCAACACAATGGCTTCTGCCATTGAATGCCTGGGAATGAGCATGCCCTATTCTTCTTCCAGTCCTGCGCTAAGCCGTGAAAAAGGACAGGAAGGTGAAAGAATTGGAAAAGCCATCCGCCTGCTGATGGAAAAGGATATCAAACCCAGGGATATCATGACAAAACAATCATTTGAGAATGCCATCTCCCTGCTGATGGTCCTCGGCGGATCAACCAACGCGGTACTGCACCTCATCGCCATGGCCAAGGCTGTGGATGTTGAACTTACTATTGATGATTTCCAGCGTATCAGTGATAAAACACCTTACCTTGCCGACCTGAAACCCAGCGGCGCTTACCTGATGGAAGACCTTCACGATGCGGGCGGTATTCCTGCCGTCATGAAACTTTTATTGAAAGAAGGTTACCTTGATGGAAACTGTCTTACGGTAACCGGCAAGACCATCGGAGAGAACCTGGAAGAAGTAACGGACCTGGAAAAAGGACAGAAGATCATCCGTCCGTTCAGCGATCCCATAAAGAAAAAAGGACACATTCAGATACTTTACGGAAACCTGGCGGAACAGGGAGCCGTGGCAAAGATCACGGGCAAGGAAGGAGAGTCGTTTACCGGACCGGCACGGATCTTTGATGACGAATTCGAAGCCATCAAAGGAATTCAGTCAACGGTAAAAAAAGGAGATGTGATCGTGATACGCTATTCGGGACCGAAAGGTGCTCCCGGAATGCCGGAAATGTTAAAACCCACATCGGCAGTGATCGGCGCCGGACTGGGGCACGATGTGGCACTGATCACCGACGGCAGGTTCTCCGGAGGTTCTCACGGATTCGTAGTCGGGCACATCACACCGGAGGCTATGGAAGGCGGGCTGTTGGGACTTATCAAAGACGGTGACCGGATCACTATCGACGCTGTGAACAACCGGATCGATGCAGACCTTACCGAAGAAGAGATCGCCGAAAGAAGGAAAAACTGGAAGAAACCGCCCTACAAGGCCACTACCGGCATCCTGAAAAAATACATCGACACGGTTTCCTCCGCATCGGAAGGATGTACTACTGTATAACACCATTCATAGAAGAGACGTCATGCATGACGTCTCTTCTACAACAAATGCCCTGCCGGATTTGTACCCAACCAGTCCGGTATCGAGGTAAAAAACAAAAAACCGGTGATTATATCACCGGTTTTTAAGCCGTTAATGTAAAGAATTCATACAGTATCTGAATAAACAGGTTTAAATATTACAGAAATACTTAACAATTTGTCTGTTACTTTGTTATAATAATATTCTAACCTTAAAGAAACTGAACTATGGATCGTCGGCAATTCATTAAAAATGCGGCAGCTACAGGTGTGCTGGCAATGTCGCCTCTTACTTACGGTCAGTTTACCCTTAGAAAGAAAAAGTATATTTCCGACAGGGTACCATTGGGTAATACCGGTATAGAAGTATCGAGAATGGCTATAGGCACGGGAACGAACGGCTGGGGACACCGGTCGGACCAGACACGCCAGCTGGGAATAAAGGGCCTGGCTGATTTGCTGTATGCTGCCTACGATCGCGGCGTTACTTTCTGGGATTCGGCAGATCAGTACGGAACCCATCCCCACCTGAAAGAAGCACTGAAAAGAGTACCGCGCGAAAAGGTGGTGATCCTTACCAAGACTCACGCTACTACCGAAAAGGAGATGAAAGACGATCTCGACCGTTTTCGCAGTGAACTGGGCACCGATTATATCGATGTCTTACTGCTGCATCTGATGATGGATGGAGACTGGCCGCAGCAAAAAGCCGGCGCCATGAACGTGCTTTCGGAAGCCCGTGAAAAAGGAATTATAAAATCCCACGGCGTTTCGTGCCACACCCTGAAAGCTTTAAATGCTGCAGCTGCCAGCGACTGGGTACAGGTAGACCTGGCACGCATCAATCCGGCAGGTGCTTCGATGGATGCCACCGTGCCGGTCGTTACACCGGTACTGAAACAGATGAAAAAATCCGGGAAAGCGGTAATGGGAATGAAGATCTTTGGAGCTGGTCGTCTTACCAACCGGGTAGACGAATGTCTGCAGTTTATCCTGGATCAGGAATATGTAGATTGCTTCACTATCGGCGTGGAAAACCTGGCGCAATTCAAAGACCTGGAAAAAAGAGTGCCGGAGGCCAGTATAAGTGCCTGATAACAAGTCACAGAAATTTACTCCCCAAAAAATGTCGAAAGCGCCTGTCTGTCGTCCAGGCAGGTTCGCTTGTGACCCAATTGATCGCTACCCTCCTCTCACAGCCTTTTCTCAACTATCAATCCCTATTAACAACTGCCTGCCGGATTTCTCGCCGAATAAAGGTCAATATGTCGCCGAGATATTGATACGAGATCGGCGATATGTGAATACGAGTTCGCCGATATATTGACACGAGATCGGCGATATGTTGATCAATTGTCGCCTGGAAATTGCAGTTTCCTATTTCATAGCCGGATTCTCACCTTAAACGCAGGAATTGAGGACAATAAAAATTCCCGCAACCGGTTGCAGTACCTCTAAAAATACACCGGAACCTGCCATAAGAGATCAGCTTATTGAGACGCCCGGTATTTAAACGTTGATCGAAGGATAAACGAAGATAAAGATAAACGATAAGTGATAAATACAGAAAACATACGAAAATAATAAACCCTGAAGGTTTTAAAAACCTTCAGGGTTTCTCTCATTATATACTCTGCAAATATTAAACTCCCACCAGTTCCAGTTTATTTAACTGATCATTAATAAATTGTATTTCATCACCAGTAAGGCTGATATCCGAAGCCCCGGCATTCTGAATGGCCTGCTCGGCATTTCTTGCCCCCACCAGGGCAATGGTAATCCCGGGTTGTTCAAGCGTCCAGCGAATTACCAGCTGGCCGAGAGTGGCATTTTTTTCCTTTGCCAGCACGCTGATCTTTTCAAGAAACTCATTGGTCCTTTTAATGTTCTCATCTTCAAAGAAAGGTACCGTTGCCCGGTGATCCCCTTCACCAAATTTATAGCCCGGTTTCATTTTACCGGTAAGCAAACCTCTTTCCAGCGGACTGTAAGCAAGTATAGCTTTTTTATTTTCTATACAATACGGCACCACATCCGATTCAATCCCTCGTTTTACCATGCTGTAAGGAACCTGGTCGGATGCCAGTTTTATATATTTTTCAGCTTCTTTCATCAATGCTGCATTGTAATTACACACTCCAGCATACCTTACTTTTCCCTGTTCTATCAGTTTCGAAACCGCTTCCATAGTTTCTTCCATGGGTGTGGTAGAATCGGGCCAGTGGATCTGGTACAGGTCGATATAATCGGTCCCGAGGCGGCGCAGGCTGTCTTCGCATTCTTTTATAATGCTTTCTTTTGCGGCATATTTGTATATATCAATGTCATTCCCGTCATTATCCTTACTTTTGAAGCCAAATTCACCTTTGGTCAGGTCCCACCGCATGCCGTACTTTGTAAGTATCTGCAGGTTATCCCGCGGGATGCCTTTAATCGCTTCTCCCACGATCTCTTCACTGGAACCCTGCCCGTAAACCGGGGCGGTATCGATAGAGGTCACACCAAGATCATACGATGCTTTGATTGCCCGGATGGCATCACCACGTTCGGTTCCTCCCCACATCCATCCTCCGGCAGCCCAGGCTCCGAATGTTACTTCCGAAATGTTAAGGTCTGTAGTTCCAAGCGTTCTGTATTTCATAATAAGATTAATATTTGATTTAACTGTAAAATTCAATATACACAAAATGATATAAACCATACAGCAACAATAATTGTTCGCAAGAATAAAATTCGTTAATGAATTTATTTTGAATGCAAACAGAAAGTATCTCTATCAAAAAAGACTGAAGGATTTATAGAAACTACTAAAAGTATGTATGCTCCCACCCAGCAAAAATTAATCAACTATTTGAATTAATGAATCTGCCAGACTTTCTATCACCTGCCTGTTTGCATCAGGATTCAGGTGTCCGTCATATTTACCTACAGTCCAGTTATCAGACAAAACCGGTATTTCAAAGGTTCTGAATTCTTTATTTAACTCACGCTGTCTGTTTAGCACTTCATATTCACTGTAAAAATAGTAGAGTGAATCAATCCGTTGACATACTTGCTTTCTTTCTTCAATTAATTCTGTCTGTTCGTGGTTAAGGGTATAGAAAATTGAAAAATCGGCATTGTTCTCCCTGCAAAGTGAATCTATTTTAAGCTGCAATATACGGGTCAATTCCAATCCATATTCTAATCTTTTACTTTGGGGAACAAGGCCAATAGCAAAATGCGATTTTTCATTAGTCAAGATTCTCTCCTGCAATAAAGGGATTCGATTTATTAAAATTCGGATCCCAGTCTGTATTGTATTCACCATCATAATGCATTAACGGATGATAGGATTCCGGTAAATACTTTTCCCAGGAGGCATCAACTCCGATCTCCGGATGATAATTATGCCGGTAAATAACCCTGTTCAATAATAAGATAATCTTAAAGCCGGCATTGCTAATATTCCCCAGATATGATATCTTATCACCGGGTTGGTAATTAGGACCCTTCAGATTCCCTTTTTCATTGAGCCAGAATGTAGGTTTCATAATACCATCACGTGGCAGATTGTGTGACGGAAAAATATTATTCCAGATATCATTATCAATGGTCTGCCAAAGAATAACATGATCTGCCCTGAAGCTTTTAAAATATTCTTTTAAAGCCAGGTATTCCTGATCTGTTCCATACCCACTGCTACCCAGACTAAAGACCTTTATGTTCCCATTTATTTTTTTTAATTTATTTTCCAGTACCTGTTCAGGCATTTCACTAAAAGAACAGGCTTTTGCTTCTACCTGTGAATCTCCAAGCAGCAGAATTACAATTGAACTGTCTGTATAATCGATATCCTGACCACGAAAACCGACATCATTTATTTTTTCATGATCAAACAGCAGTTTCCAACCTGCATAAATGTAATTATCTCTCCCAGCTCTAGGTCTATTTACCAGGTTAAGGAAAACCTCCAGACTGATTATAGGTATTAAGATACCCGCTATAATTAAAGAAAAGTCTGCAATTCGTTTAGAAAGTAATTTATTATACAGCAAATAAAAAATGTAAAATAACGCTATCAGAATAACCAGCGTTTGAATTGCTGAAATTATATAGTTTAATTTAAGAAAGGCAAGCTGGCCGTCCCCGTTAAAAAACAATTTATCAGCAATTCTTTCCAGAATTTCAAGGAGAATTGCAATTACAATAATAGTAAGAAGAGATATAATGCGTTTTGTTTTTTTTTTCATTTTACTCAATTATTAAAACTTACCATTTCACTTATATAAAATACAAATGTAAATTTCAGTTGTTAAAATTTTAGTGTTTTACTATTAATAAGGACCTTATATTTTAATATCTAATCGAGTTTAAATTCTTCTTTCCAATTTATATCATCCGACAACTTTTTTTGTTTCTTTTTTTCAAAAACATAATCGCCTAAAACTAGATAATCTATTTCCGTTCTCATGAAACATCGGTAAGCATCTTCAGGTGTACAAACTATGGGTTCTCCCCGCACATTAAAACTTGTATTTATGATAACACTACAACCAGTTTGCTTTTTAAACTCATTAATTAATTTCCAGTATTTAGGATTAACATTTTTGTTGACTGTTTGTATACGGCCGGAAAAATCAACATGCGTTATAGCGGGTAGATCGGAGCGTTGAAAATAAAGACGATCATATAATGGTAATTCATTATAATTTTCCGGGAGTTGATAGCGACGTTCTTCCTTAACAGGTACAACCAGCAACATATAAGGTGAGGCACCATCAATATCGAAATATTTCGATGCATCTTCTTCCAGTACTGAAGGTGCAAAAGGTCTGAATCCCTCCCTGTATTTAATTTTCAGGTTCATCTTTTTCTGCATCTCAGGGTTTCGGGCATCTCCAAGTATGCTCCTGTTACCCAGAGCCCTGGGGCCATACTCCATTCTTCCCTGAAACCATCCAATTACATTTCCTTCCGCTATTTTTGCAGCAATATCTTCGGTAAGTCGATCAAAACTTTCATAATAGGTAAAATCAGACTCATACTTCAGGGCAACAGCCTTAAAATTATTATCTGTGAATTCAGGCCCTAACAGAGATCCTTTCATAGCATCAGGACTACTTCCATTCATTTTCCTTTTTTTACCTTTCCAAATATGCCATCCTGCCAGGGCAGCACCCAATGCACCTCCTGCATCACCGGCTGCCGGTTGTATCCAGATGTCCTTAAAAATCTTTTGCCTGAGAAGTTTGCCGTTTGCAACACTGTTAAGCGCCACACCACCTGCCAGAACCAGGTTTTCGCTGTCGGTTAATTCTTTGGTTGTTCGTGCCAGCTTCAAAATTATTTCCTCAGTTACCTGTTGAATAGCCAGTGCCATATTCATATATTCCGGTGTAATATGCGATTCCTGGGGTCTGGGAGGTATACTGAACAAGGATTCCCATTTTTTATCATTACACATCTTTAAACCTGTGGCAAAATCAAAATATTTCATATTTAACAGAATGGATCCATCTTCCCGAATGTCAATCAATTCATTCATTATTAAATCCTTGAACTTTTTGACCTCAACGGAATCCGGATTTCCGTAAGGGGCCAATCCCATCAATTTATATTCACCGCTGTTTACTCTGAAACCTGTATAATAGGTAAATGCCGAGTAAAGCAATCCTATAGAATGCGGGAAATGAAGTTCCTTTAATATTTCAATGCTATTACCCGAGCCTTTACAAATGGTAGTAGTGGCCCATTCACCAACACCATCGATGGTGAGGATGGCGGATTCGGAAAACGGGGACGGGTAAAATGCACTTGCAGCATGCGATAAATGATGTTCAGGAAAAAGTACGGGAATTTTTTTATTTCCCAGCTTCCCCAACTCTTCCTTCAGCATTTTTTTCATAAAAAGCTTTTCTTTTATCCATACCGGAATAGCAGATAAAAAACTTATTAATCCCTTAGGTGCAAAAGCATGATATGTTTCAAGCAATCTTTCGAATTTTATATAGGGTTTATCATAGAAAGAAACCACTGAAAGATCATTATAACTGATATTTGCTTCCTCCAAAACATATCTGGCGGCATTTATCGGAAATGACGAATCATGTTTTTTACGCGTAAAGCGTTCTTCATGGGCTGCCGCAATAATTTCACCATCAATTATCAAAGCAGCTGCACTATCATGATAGTAGGCAGAAATGCCCAGAATTGCATCTGACATAAACGTAATTTTAAAATAAAAAGATTTGAGAATTATTTAGAAAAGTGTATAAATAAAAGGAGCTATGGCAGAACCACTGCTTAAAATAATAAGAACTCCTAATATAAGTAAAATGACAATCGTGGGAATTAACCAGAATTTTTTACGTTCTTTCAGAAAACTCCATAAATCAATAATAAATTCCATATTTCAAATGTTTTGTTCAATTAATAGGGTTTTTCGATGTCTTTATCTGTATAAATATGATTCCGGATTACCAGTACCGATCCGGTATCCTTTTTAAATTTTCGTATTTTAAGAGGATCCCTTCTAAATAGCATTCTAATAATGCTGATTGGTGAAACAACAACAAAAAATACAAGTGATAATATAATCTTAGATGTGATCGCACCTAACAAGTTGGATAAACTGAACCAAAAAACAGCAAAAGGATAAAATAACATTGGGACAGTCATTGTAATTACAGTTATTGGGATCGCCAATTTAAAAAACAAATCATTTTTTAATAAAAAACCCAATATTAATGATATCAGAATTAATGCCATCCCGGCGGAAATTGCCTGCTCTTTGGTTATTTTAGTAGTAATAATAGAAGAATTCATTTGATGTAAAGTTTGATTGGTTTAATTTTTGGGAGATGATGAGATGGAAATAAAAATGAAAGGAGAGCGAAAGTTAGGATGAAAAGGAACTAAATCCTATTTTAATTTGACAAACACATAGTTATTCTTTATCAAGATATAAAATTACCGGATAAACTTTTTTAAATCGTTTAAAATCAAATTATCAAGAAAGGAATCATCAGAACTCATGAGGTTTCATGTCGTACTCTGAAAGCATTAAAAGCTTAAGCCCGCATAAATGAAACCTACCCGCCATTTCTTACAGGCAGGTAGGGTCTTACAAAAATGATTAATGTCTGTTTTAATATATCCCCTGGATCACTTTTTTACAACTTTCTTCAACAAGCTTTCTCCATCTGACATATTCAGGCGTATAAAATAAATGCCTTTTGCTTCGGGAAGACTGAGGCTGAACTTACTTTTCCCCGGTTCAATCGCAAACAACTTCCTTCCATTTGCGTCCATCACCACAAGTCTTGTAACTGATTTTGAAGAGTTAATGAATAGAACATCTTTAACTGGATTAGGATAAAGTAATAATCTATCCGAAATATTTGCTCCGACTGAACTCGGCCTGTTAACATAAACAACGAAATTGGCATCATTGCAAAGAGAGTTGTCCGAAACAAGACAAACTTCATAACTAATGGTGTCGAGCCCGTAAGTGAAATCATTATCAGGAGTGTAAAGAATGCTTGTGTTCGCATTTACAGAAGCAGTACCATGCGAAGGTTGTTTTATGATAGACAGGGTCGCCTCTGACGGGATATTATCATTATTTGTCACATTATAATTAATACTGTTTCCTGATGAAAGTGTATAATAATCGTTAACACAAGCAGGAGCATCAGCAACTGTTACCCCGTTCTGAAAACGGGCTGTAAAATCCTGGTAATACTGATCGGCAATTTCCTGAGAATGAATCACCAGGGTATTTTCATCGTTTCTTTGTTCCGCCGAAGAACTCCAGTTATGGCTTCCGGTCAGAACCAGTGGGTCGCTATCGGAATGGGACGGATCGGCAACAAGATACTTGTCATGCATGATTCCGGTTTCTCCGGTAGTGCGAAAATTTCCACCAATGCTCCCCTGAAGGGTAGTGGAAACCGTAACAGCAGATGCAGTGCTTTCATCAATATCATTTAACAGTACCTTAACATCAGCACCTGCATTTTTTTGATCCCGTATTGCATAACCAATGTCCGTCCTGGTGATCAGCATAGTAGCAACATATAATTGGTAATCTGCCGAACTTATATTTTCAAGAATCCTTGCGTTTGTACCATCCGAAGGGCTGAAATAACATTCCACTTTTGTTCCGCCTATTACAAAATCGTGTGGTGTATTATCCGTCTTGTCCGGACCAAACCTTGATTTACTGGCATCCGGCTGTAATCCTTCACTGCCAAACATCTCATTGAATTCCAGTGTATAGGCTTTGGCCAGGCTCTGATCCTGTATGATGATCACATTATTCGGATCCGTATTGATCTGTCCGTCGGTAAAATTTGTTGAGCCTGTCCATAAAACAGGTACATTTGGATCGGTTGCATCTGCATCGAATATCACAAATTTATTGTGCATGATTCCATAGATGGGATAAACACTCTCAGGACTTGCAATTTTTCCGATGCCCGGATCAAGTCCGTTTATACCTGCATTGTCTGTATTCCCATCATAAACCACCCTTATCTTAATTCCCCTGTCATAAGCTGCATTGAGTGCATTGGAAATGTTGGATATTCCCGAATTATTAAAATTATAAATAGCGATATCGATCGATTCCTGCGCACGATTGATGTAATCTATCAGGGTATCGTCGATCGCATGGTCCAGCTGGATGGCATTTGTGGCTATTGCGACTGAATTGTCAACAGTTCTGTTAAAATAAACTTTCATATTTCCTGATGACCCGGAGGCAGTAATATAGACACCTACCGGAGCCTTGACAGTATCTTCTCCCAGCACAGAAAAAGGTCGTACATAATAAACTTCAGCGGGTTGTGCTCCAGAAATCGAGAGTGTATGGTCTTTTGACTCTCCCTGATCGGGAATGGTTCCCAATTCAAGATCAGGAGTTTTCCCGTATTGTGCCTCCGTTGATCCCACTACATCTGTTACCCAGCTGAGGTCAAATCCCGAAGTTGAAATATTGCTTGTTGTGACTGTAGAACGAAGGCTTATTGCCTTAGAACTTATGATATCATCTGCATCGCGCAGTAGAAGCTGATAGTATGTTGAGTACTGAGAAAGTATCCCTATAAGTGTAACGGTATCAACAGGAATGACCTGCCCAACCAACGGGGACGAAGTACTGTTGATTCTAACCTCTCCTGACTGCCCTTCCGCGGTAATCGTATAATTTGTCTTACCTGCAAATGTAGTCCCTCCGGCCGCAAATACTACTTTTTCCACCTTGACAAGCATCCCTTCATGATCTTCGTCCCACTGATCCGGACTGAGTACGGCAGGTTCGGGCAGCGCGTTTCCCGAAGATATTTTTGTAAAATCGGAAACAGGATTTAATTCAAGCAGGTTGTAATAATCAGTAAGCTGACCGGTTATTTCCACCTTGTCCCCCCTGGACATCTGCGATGCATAGGTTGAACTATAAACAGCCAGTCCACCTGTTTCATCCTGAATATACCTGATCACAGGATCGAGCTCCGATCCGTTTAAAACCGTACCTGAAACACTGACAGTACTATTTGCGCCTTCGGCCTTTGCATCACTGATAGAAACTACCTGGCTAAAAGAAGATCCCACATAAGTTACCAGTGTTATAAAAATCAAACTAATTCTTTTCATCCAAATAAAAATTAAATTAAAAAATCAAACGCAGTGATACGATATACCTCCTGCCCATTCCAAAAAATACGGTTGCCGATTTCGCATCGAAATCACCAAAGGCAATAGCATTGTATGTGTCATTGTTGGTAGCATCTGTTATGTATTCCACATTGAATGCATTAAGGATACTAAAATTACTTTCGAACCGTACATTGTGGAAATATTTCAGACTGAATTTGTATCCCGTATTAAAATTTGTAAGGCCATAATCCGGCACCCTCCAGGAGTCTCTGACATTTCCATTTTCATCTGTAGTTGCTTCAGGGGTAAAATCAGCAAATTGTCTTCCAAAATAGGTATATCTTCCACTTAAATAAAATCCTTTAACCGGTTGATACCGGAGGCCGGCTCCAAACTGGGTCTGCGCGGCATTTCCCACATGTATCCCCCTTGCGTCGAAACTTACAACTTTATTAACAGGGTCATTTGTATTGGAGTTATAAAATTGCAAATTATCAATTTTACTGTCCCATCTCCAGTCCCCTATAGAAGTCAGACCCTGAAGTTCAAGTTTTGAAGTTATTTTGTATATAAAATCAAACTCTATACCTTTGTGAAATGCATTCATTCCTGCAATATTGGCATATACACGAACATTATTCTTATCCGGGTCTCCGGGAACATAACCAAGATCTCCATCCTGAAGCATGTAAGTCGAATAAACACTTCCTGCAGGCTTATTTTCCCATCGGGTCAGATATGCATTCAATTTCACGGAGAACCGGGGACTGCGGTAATGATATCCGAGTTCAAGTGCTTTTACACGTTCATTTTTCCCGTTTTCTGCAAGATTGGTTGTATAACCCTGAAAATAATACTTAAACGCTCTAACACGAGATAAGAATCCCAGATTCAAATAAAAATTCGAATGACCGTCAAGGTTATAATTACCTCCTGTTTTTATCGTAAATCCGGGCGCATATACCCATTCTGATTGAGAATTACCATAATAATCCACCTTTTTATATCCACTGTAAGCCGTGGTCAAATTTAAAAATCCCGAGAACCTTTCTGTTTTATATTCAGCCTGTGTGAAAATACCCCCCCACCGAACAAGTCCTTTGTCATAATAATTTACAGTATCACCAACAAACTTCATAGCTTTCAACGGGTCCAAATTGTAGTTTACCCGTAAATCCGATTTATCGATTGCATAATCCCCCCCCAGTAAATCGGTAATGGTTTGGTAGTGAATTCCTTCATATGATCTGAGGTCAATCCCGCCTGAAAAGGTAATCTTTGGCGATGCAAGGTAATTAAAAGTCGAAAGCAGTCCGTACCAGATATGTTTGTTATGTAAACGGGTCATATAATTATTAGAATAGTACATATCAGGACTGTAAAGGGTATTAATATGGTATTGATGACTACCAAAAACAATCTTCCCCTTGGCATTTTCATCATAAATTGCCTGCCAGTCAATTTGCCCGTAGGCAGGATCTTCCGGATCGGATATAAGTCCTCCGTCATTAATACTTGACCTTGGCTGATCACCGCCTCCGAAACCCAACGATAAGTATGCTATATTGGAGATGGTTAACCTGTCATTTACCGTCCAGAAATCGTGCAGGCTGAACTGTGGTTTATGGTATATGTTGACTCTTTCGGAAAGCACTTCTTCCTTAGCATCCGGGTTATAGCGGTCACGTTTGATATATCCCCAGTGCTGGTTATAACCGACTCCCATATTATTAATGTCCGGGCGGTAGATATAATCTCCAGCTGAATCTTTGGCATCCACATCAATACCGAGTTTTCTTGCATAATCGCAAGATCATAAGAGGTTATTCCTCTTTTATACTGAACGTTGTTCGTGATGCTGTGGAGCACCCATTGCCGACACTCGTCAAAAGGTGATTTTTTATCCTTTTGTCAATTCTTGCATAATAAAACCATCCTTCGGAAAAAGTATTGTCTACCCAACCATTTCCCCTTTTGTAGGATCCCGCGAGGCTCACCGACCAGTTTCCAGGCAATTTCCCGCTGGAATATGCCAGGGACGTTCTGAACCTCCCCTGACCGTCAATCTCATTTTTAATGGAAAAAAACTTTGATTTTTCCATCCCTTTGGTCAGAATATTAATGGTGCCCCCCACGGAAGGCAACGCCAGTTTAGAGGCCCCCAGCCCTCTCTGAACCTGGGTAGAACGCGTTACTTCATCGAGTCCAAACCAATTGGACCAGTATACCCATCCGTTTTCCATATCATTCACAGGGATACCGTCAATCATAACAGCCAGGTTACTCTGGTCAAATCCCCGGATAGTGATCCTGGCATCACCGTCACCACCTCCCTGTTGGGTAGCGTATACCCCCGGAGTTGAGTTTAAAAGCATGGGGATGTCCCTTCCTGCCAGTTCTTCCTGGAACTGCGCGGGTGATATGTTCGAAAAAGCTACCGGGGTTTCCCTCGATCGTGCCACATCTGCCACAACGGTAACTTCATCAATAGATAAAGTAGACATATTAAATTCTATAAGACTGTTTTTTTTCCCTACTGTTATCTCCTTTGTCTGTGATTCATAACCTACATACGATACTGTCAGTTTATAGGTGCCGGGTTGAAGCGTCATGCTGAACTTACCGTCCACATCGGTAACCACACCCTTTGCAGGTGCATAACTGACCGTTGCCCCGATAAGCGGCTCTCCGGTCTGTCCATCCTTTACAATACCTTCCACCTTAGTCTGACAAAAAACATTCATTGGCAGAAGAATAAAAAATATTAAAAACAGGTAGTTCCTATACATCATGAAAATTAGAAATAAATTAAACCTGAAAACAATTCGATAAAACAACGGGGCGGAAATGCTCGATAATCACTTCCGCTCCTTATTTAAGTAAGTTACCGCACAAACACTTTTTCTGTTTTGTATTCGGTATCACTGAATTTAATCCTGATTAACAACATTCCAGTTGTATCATCATTAATGTATATTTTTGTGCTCAATTGATTCAGCCTGGCAGAATGATTCCTGATGATTTGCCCGGCAGAATTTGTTATTGTATAACCCAGAACCGGTTTATTGGCACTGAGTACAAAAAAGCCATTTGTGACAGGATTTGGAAAGAGTTGTACTTCAGGCTTTTTTACCAACTGTGATACAGAGGTAGTATTTTCCGCGCATTGACAGTCATGTACCCCCAGGTTCGACCAGTCGTTTACCTGACTGGAAAGTGTATCCCACTCTATAGTGACATTAAAAGCTTCAGGATTAACAGTTATCCCTTTCTTTACTTCCGGTTTGCGTATAAGGGTGTGATTAGCCGTCCATGCAAGCCAGTAATAATCGGAGGGAACTATATAATTATGAATCATCACACTATCTTTCCCTACGATCTCATCATTCAAATCATAAATATTTTTATAGGCATATGCATCGGTAAAGTTTGTCCAGCCTTCATCATCTGCTGTCATCCCACCGCCAATCGTACCAAATAAATCAACGGGGACAAAATCAGCTTCATTCCCATCGCCGACCGGATCTTTTAAAAGAGCGATGGCATCATTTCCGTTCATATATGTTGGCGATGGATACGCATGGTCAAGTTGATCCGCTTTTGCCTGCAGGGCCGGATCACATTTTGTTGAACTTGCAAGATCCTCGGTCTGGCCATTTACCAGGATAAACACATCCTTGGCCTGAAGAAATCCCTGTAACTGTGTTATGCCTCCGGCATCGTATGACAGGGCTCCGTTAGAATATCTGGCAATATAATAATTACTCAGGTCGATGATACCATCTGTAGGATTATAAACTTCAAGTGCTTTACTGTTATCGGTACCTTCAACATACTCGGAAAAAAACAGATCGGAACAATCCTGTGCACTGAGGATCCCGGTGCCGGATAAAATTGCAAACAATATAAAATAAAACTTTTTCATAGTCGTAAAATTTAAAATTTATAATATGTTAACAGGGAAAGAAGATTCCATCATGTCAATAAACTCCGACATCCTCATATAGCTAACCTTCCTTTCATTCTCGGATTCGTATTGATTATTTTTATTTCTTTCCGTAATATTCACTTGTCTGAGCCTCATTTTAGAGGCGTAAAAGATCTGATTCTTTCAGATTTGATTTTTATCCCAAATCATACTTTACAGAAATCTATGTGCCTTTTTGTATCATTAAATGATACAAAAAGGCACTTTGAAATAAATTTCAGTAGCGAATCTTTTTCCCTGCCGCTTTATTCCTTAATGAATTTCAATGTAGAAGACTCGGCGTGAACAAAGTATATACCCTTATCTAGGTCGCTTATATTCAGCACCATCACATCCCCGGTAACCAGTACTTTACGCGCTACCTTACCAGTTATATTCACAATATTGAATTCCTTCATTCCCTCAAGACCGCTGATTGTAAGCCGATCTGTGGCAGGTACAGGATAAAGGGACAGACCCGACATAATATGGTTGTTTGAAATGCCGGTACTTGTAACTGTAAATACTATGTTATAAGTCAGGGTGTTTCCACTCTCTGCGGTAACAACAATAGTTGCTGTTCTTGCTGCTTCATCACCGAAAAGATCGGTCGGACCTGTTACCTCTGCTGTAGCATTTGCATTTGCTGTAGTATAGGTAATTTGCGGCATTTGGTCATTGGTTGTCCCTGCCGGTAGTGCAACATTATAAGTCAGAACAGCTGCGTTAAAATCTGCAATGTCTGTACTATTAACGCTAAGTGAAGCCAGATTGGCGTTCGAACTTGCAACATGGAAATCGGTTTTTGCGCGTGGAAAAATCTGTGCGGTTCCGTTATACTGAATTACAATACCTGTAACATCGGCTATTTCCGGTATAGCTGTTGCATCCGTAACATAATCCAAATCGGCATAATTTGTTCTTAACACTCCCTGTTCAGTGTTTACTGTAAAATTATAATTCTGTTTGGAAGCAAAAGTAGTACCCGCATCTTCAAAAGTTACCCCAAGAATTTTCACAAGGGTGCTCTCAAGCGTATCCAGTCCGTTATTAAACTGGTCTATAGTAATCAATTCAGGTTCAACAGCATTACCGCTTGACACGGGGGCACCCGGATCCTGAACAGGAATAAATTCAACCAGTCCGCCATAAATGGTTTTCTTACCTTTCAGACCTGTGATTGAATCACCTATCCCGTAAGTAGTTGTAATAATACCTGAAGGATCATCTATCATCACCCCTCCTGTTGCATCCTGTATGTATTTCTGATTTCTGGAAGAATTCTGATAAGTAAGAAGAACTTTCCCGGTTACCATGTAGGTGCGTGAAGGATCACCATTACGGACAACAGAAAGCGAGGTGGCTTCTATAACCGGATTGAATAACAGGGTATAAGTTTGTGTTGTGGTACCATCCTGGGCAGTAACCACCACTGATGTTGTACGGGCAGCATTGTCACCTGCCAGATCGGTAGCATCGGTCAGCATTGCTGTAGCATTTTCATCGTTGATGGTATAAGCCACTGTGGGTACGGTAGTAGTTCCCATCGGAAGCTCAATGGTATAAGTTGTTGTTGCAGGATCGAAGCCGGTAACTGTGGTACCGTCTACAGTCAAATCGGATAATGAAGCATCAGAACCGGGAATTAAATATCCTTTGAGCTGAACATCATCAATCTCGTATGTTTTTGCTCCATCTGTTGGATTTGAAAGATATTTGAATGCTACATAAGCCGTTCCTGAATAGGCAGACAGATCAACATCGCCCGATGGAGTCCATGTCCAGCTTCCGGAAGATAATGCTACCAGATTGGTAATATCAGTCCAGTTTGCATTTACAACACTACTGGAATCATAAGTACCCGAAAAATCAGTAGAGATCAAAACGACAAGATCGGGACCGCTGTAGTTAGCCGAGGACGAAAATGAAAAAACATTATCGGTTGAAGCATCCAGGTTGATGGCTGGAGATATTAACCAGTCTTCGTTTTCCTGAGCACCACCGGAATAACCATTCATGATAGCATAACCGTTTCCACTGAACGAAGCCTGTCCCCATACCTGATCACCAACAACACTTACAGCAGTAAACGGAGAGAGATCGGAATCGAATCCTGCATTCACAATAACTGTCGGTGGTGTTGCTGTTGTTACTTCCAATACGGTAGTATCTGCCTGTACATTCGGTGTAGATTCATCATCTTCGGCTACCAGGTATATGTCGTAAGTAACACCCAGAGTCAATCCTTTTACTGTATCAACCGATTCGGCCGTGCTACCTGCAAATGAGCCGGCAACGATTGCCGCAGCACCTGAAGAACCTGTGCCTGCCAGAACCTCAGCAACTGTAGGAGCCGTATCACTGGAATCCAGTACAACATAATAAATCATTGACGTTTCATCGAGTTTCGCAGCAATAGTAAATGATGTATCATCAATATTCCGAATTTTTGGATAGTCTGTTGACCAAACCGGGGGATTAGTATCCACAACAGGTGTGACTGAATATACACCAGGATTAAAATCGGCAACATTTGCTGATGAAATAGTCCACTCAGAAGCAGTCCATGTTGAATTTGGATCGAGTGTCCCCGGGACCCTTACCGCCCGGCTGTCGAGATATTCCCATGGTTTTCCAGTGCCATCCTCATCAATGACACCATAAGCATCTGATAACGTACCGGTTGTATGATCACCTCCTTTGTAAAGGAAATACCCATCGTCACCATTCCCGGTAATATCACCACTGTAAAGATCAGCTGATTTTCCATAATCAGTTTCAAACGCGGCTTGCTGGTTCGCAATCACATAGGCAGTCCCAGGAGCAATACTCCCTGTAAGTGCAATATCCGACCAGGTAGTTCCTCCATTTGTTTGTTTGGATAAATAATAAACATCTGTTCCGAAATCGATTGTAGCATCACCTGTATTGTACAATTCGACAAACCGTCCGTTATAATCATCCGCCGGATCGGCTACTTCGGAAATAATCAGTTTCCCCTGCGCAAACAGGTTTGAACTAATATAAAAGAGAAATGCAAAAAAAGGTAGAATTTTTTTCATAACGTTTAGGAATTATTGTTAATACTATAATTAAAAGATAGGTTAAAAAGAATATTAGTAAAGAATACTTTCACAAAGTACCAGTTTTTTTTTAATCATAAAATGATTTGTTCACTACTCAATTGTTTTGTTAATAACTTTTAATTTCCATACTTGAATATGCTGCATAATATGCAATAATTTAAAATATGAAAGATGCGTAATTTTGTTGTCAACAATACAGAATGGCTGAAAAAGCAATTTAAATGAATGCAGTATCAACGCTCTTCAATATTATTCCTTTTCTTGTTATCCCGGGGCAAGTAATGAATTTTATATTAAGTAATAGTATTACTATTGTGAAATAATTATGAATAATGATTCCTGAAAGACTGCAGAAATATTTTGTTTTTATCTTTTATGGTATATGTGTTTTTTGAAAAGTCAGGATGAATAAAATAAGACTGGTTTTTTAACAAGCATCCTATTTTAAGCTAACTGGCGGATATTAATCAAGTTGTAAAAAGTCTGCCAGACAATGAAATTTTACAGGTGATTTTTTGAATATCTTATTCCTATAATTGAGGGGAAGATCAATTTCTGCGTACCATGTACAAAACAAATATCCCGTTTTCTCTTTTATGATAATAGACAATCCGGTTATCAGGCGAAACTGTCGGTGCTTCCGTAAATCCTGTAATGGCATCGATCCTGTAAGGTTTGTTAAATGGCTCATTCACCGAATTTCTTGTGGCGATATAAATCCGGGGAACAGATGCAACTGTTAATGGTGTATCCACCCTGTTAAAATACAAATCCAGCATATCCGGTGAAATACACGCGGCATATTCCAGCGCGTCCGAATTTACATTTGCAAGAACCGACTGATCTTCTTTTCTCTGAAATGAACCGTTCACTTTTTCGGCTATTATCAGATCTGCTTCATATGGCCCACCGTTTGAATCGTACAGTCCCTCGGCAAAAAACAGATAATTGCCGTTACTGCTTACTGCCACATCAAAATCCACCCATCCGGCTTCATGCTTCGACAATCCCTGTACCAGCTGAACATTCGAAACACTGTCTTCTGAAAAGCTACCCTTATAAATAGTAGAAAATGTCTGCGCATAACTTCGTGTCGAGATAAAATAGAATTCATTGGAATCATCCATTGTAGCAACTCCTTCCAGGTATTCGGTGTTAACGCCTTTTAATTCGCCCTGGTAATCAAAAAGAGAATCATTTATCCTTGTTGCGTATTGAAGATTCGTATTTACCACCGCCGGATTATTCAGGTTATTAAAAAACAACGTATTCCCGTCCCATGAAAGAAAAGGTTCCATAATATCACTGCTGTAACCTTGTACGGTCACTTTTTGCGGTTGTCCGAACAAAACAGCATCCGATCCGGTTTCCAGATCGTCATTATTCTTACAGCTATTAGCAAGAATTAAAATAATCAGAGTTACAAATTTCAGACCTTTCATTTCTTCAACATAATTAAGACTCATTTTGCCATCATCTCCATATGTTTGAGCACGAACTTAATTTCTCCGTATGAAATAGTGTCTCCCAGGGCTTCCTTGGCCGCTGAAAGAAGATTATTATCGCTATGATGAAAATATTCAGTAATAATTTTTATTTTTTCCGGATTAACAAAGCGGTTTATATCCAAATCGCCGGTGCCGACAAAATGCGCCAGATGCCCCTCGATGGTCGTTTGCGCCATCCCTCTTTCTTCTGCAATTTCTTTAATCGTTTTTCCGCTATTCAGTAAATCAAAACTTACCTGTTTTGTATTAATTTTCGGTTTCTTCGGTTTTTGGGGAGCATTAATTTCAAGAGCGGAGGCATCGATATTTTTTTCCTCACAATAATCAGCAATGATTTTAATAATTTCATCCCCGAACTTTTCCTTTTTCTTTTTACCAATGCCTTTAACACCACTTAAATTATCAGTTGTCGCGGGCAATTTTGAAGCCAGTTCATTCATTGCCTTTAGGGGTAAAATCATGTAATGCGGCAGATCCAGTTCACTGGCTTTTTCATTCCGCCAGGTTTTAAGACGAGCATATAATTCAGGGTGAGCAGTTGAAACCGGTGATGCTGCTTTTTCCTTTTCCGGTTTTTTGGGTACTGCTTTCTGAACAGCAGCCCTGGCTTTTGTATCGAGATATTTACTGACAGAAAATCCATTGTTGCAGGCTTTCAGACAATCAATTTTCACAAGTGTTAACTCTTCCAGTTTTTTTATTGCCTCTGTTAACGCTTTGCGAACGGCCCTGTTATCACTCTCTATGGATACCCCTTCCAATACATTCGACAGTATTGACTCAATTTTTTCTAAAAAATAGGTACTGCCTTTTTTCACCCGTTCCTGTAATTTTTCCTCATTTTCCGGCCCTGCGGATTGTTCAAATAAATAATTTAACTGTCGTTCAAATTTCGCGGAAACGTCTGTCACCTGGCTTTTAAACAAATCTTTCCTCCGATGAAATTCCAGGTCAGGATCACCCTGAAAGCTGCCGCTGTTCTCTGTCAATATTTTAATTATATAATAGATCTGACCAAGCAATGATTTGAAATCAAATAACTCCAGCATCAGCATCTTCCGGTAATCATTTTTCGACTGCTCCAACTCCTTGTTACCGGGTTCATTATTTTCCACATCCCGGTTAAATTCGGAAACCGTGGTGTCGCTGATTAAACTCCGTGTATTAATCGGTGAATTTAAAACCAATCCGTCAAGAGTTTTGCAACGACTAAGAGCAACATATACCTGGCCGTGTGCAAATGCCGCGTTGGCATCAATGATTGCTTTTTCGAAAGTAAGTCCCTGGCTTTTATGAATGGTAATGGCCCATGCGAGTTTTAAGGGAAGCTGAGCAAAAGTACCGGTTACGCTTTCACGCATATCGCCTGAAATATTGTCTACCTCGTATTTCATATTTTCCCAGACTACTGTATCTACCGGTATGGGCGAAGACTGATCATCGCATTCTACATAAACTGTTCCCTCATCAATATCGGTAACGGTTCCTATTTTACCATTATAATACAGTTTCTCGGCAGAAGAATCGTTTTTTACGAACATTACCTGTGCCCCGTTTTTCAGTTCCAGTTCGGGATCGGTGGGGAAGGAATATTCGGGAAAATCCCCTTCAATGGTAGCTGTAAATGTGAATGATTCACCCTCGAGTTTATGCAACCTGGCCTGGTTGATTTGCTGTGCCTGTTTATTGTGTGTGGTTAAAATTATATAACCTTCTGTTTCCTTACCGATAAACCCTGGGATGTAACGCTCGTTTAATTTGCGAAGAGTTTCCGTATCCATGTTATTGTTCCGGATCTTATTCAGGGTGTCGATAAATGCTGCATCGCTCTGGCGATATATGTGTTTCAGCTCTATGCTGATAAAATTGGTTTTTTGCAGTGCAATGCTGCTGAAGAAAAAGACTGTATCGTAATACTGTTTCAACAATTGCCATTCATCGTCTTTAACCACCGGCGCCAACTGTTGAATATCGCCGATCATTAACAACTGTACCCCTCCAAAAGGTTTCGAGCGGTTTCTGAACCGGCGAAGCACACTGTCGATACCGTCAAGCAGATCGGCCCTTACCATGCTTATCTCATCGATCACCAGCAGGTCCATACTTTTGATGATAGCGATTTTATCGCGGCTGAACCTGCGGATAGCGCGCCCTGAATTTTTTTCATTATTACCGTATGACCGGGGATTGTTTTGTTCATTTTCAGGTATCTGCGGACCAAAAGGCATCTGGAAAAACGAATGAATGGTTACACCGCCCGCATTAATTGCAGCAACGCCCGTAGGGGCAACAACGATCGTTCGTTTAAGGGAAGTTTTTTTGAGGGTATGCAGGAAAGTGGTTTTCCCGGAGCCTGCTTTCCCGGTAAGAAAAATGTTTTTACCTGTATATTGCACAAAATCAAATGCAAGTTGTAGTTGGGGGTTGGAGACGATTTCCATTATGCGGTGAATGTAATTTTAATTTTTAATAAATAACCATTCAGGATGCAAATTAAGAATTGTATGATAAGCAGGCAAGCATTTTTATCCTTTTTTTTAAAAGGATTGTCAGTTACAATTAACATAAATATATTTTATTATCCTTAAATAGACGGACGGATGAAGGAAGGTTAATGTGAAGAACCTGTTTGTATTAAAAAGTATATTTAGATAGCGATATTTTGTTATGGTGTTTCTGCGCCATAGCTGCGCTCATACTGTGCATATTTTATGTTGCTGTTGTAAACTAATTTTAAGAACAACTTCTCCGGAGATGAAAAGCTAAATTTCAAGCATAAAAATCCTGATAAATTCATCACTATAAAAAATACAGCAGGTTATTAATAAAGTTGTGTGACTATTCAAATATGAAAGTAATAATTAAAATATACGTATTATAAGGATTTGGATTGCAAAGTCAAATTAGCGACGGTGAAATAAGGTGCCTGTAAATGGTAACGAATCACGCAAAATCTGTGATAAATAACTTATCTCTATACTTTTGTTGGGTTTCGTTTTTTCATACTTTATTTCATGTTGAAGCAAACTAACATCTTACTTTTTATTACAAAATATTAAATTATATTATTGTTTGTTATTGTTTGTTGTTGTTTTTTGATGTATATTTGTTAATAAAAAACACTATGAAAACAAATCCATCAATCTTCAAAGTTTTTCAAAATAATGATGAATATTTTGAACTCCTGAGCGATTCTGGAATTTCCAGAAAGTACGTCATTAAACAAGTGCTGTTCATACTTCTTTTCTCTTTTATCTACGGAATTGTCATGGGTAGCTACAATGGGTTATTACAAAGCATGGTTACCGGTATTAAAATACCATGCCTGATATTTCTTTCATTGTTAGTATGCTTCCCTGCTCTTTATGTCATTCAATACATGATCGGTTCCACCATGACCATCTATCAGATGACTAACATAATCCTTTCGGGATTTATTGTTTTCTCGACAATTGCTTTGTCGTTCGCTCCTATCGTGATTTTTTTTATGATCACAAGTGATATTTATGCATTCCTGAAATTATTGCATGTGGCAATTTTCACTTTTTCCGGTATTTTTGCTATTAAAACAATTATTAATGGGCTCTCCTTTTCATGCGAAAAGAAAAATATCTATCCAAAACTTGGTATGAAAATATTCAAAATCTGGGTTATTATCTTTGCGTTTGTAAGTTCGCAACTAGCCTGGAATCTTCGTCCATTTGTCGGTAGTCGCGATCTTCCCTTTGAATTATTCAGGGCGCGTGAAAGTAATTTCTATGTTGCTGTTATTCAATCGGCGGCACATCTATTTGAGCCAACCCAAAATTCAAATCAAGACAAACAGGATAAATTACCTGAATAACAATCTAATAGTACTTTAAATAAGACCTGTGATCAACGACGATAGAATAATGACTCTCGAAGAAGTGGCGGAATACCTTAGAGTGAAACCACAGACAATTTATACCTGGGCACAGGAAAAGAGGATACCTGCTGCAAAACTGGGGAAGGAATGGCGATTCAGAAAATCAATGATCGACCAATGGTTTAATGAGCATATTGACGATAAGTTCAAGAATTATTGATGTGAAAAATTCCTAAACCAGATTATATTGTATAGTAAGAAATAATTGCCCTGCAAGGTTTTCTTACAAACCTTTAAACAAATGCCGGATAATCTACCAATAAAGCTTTTGTAGTGGTTGAAATTAATGGCCCGGGGCGCTTGACGTTCCGGGCTTGTTGTTGATCTGCCATGCCTTGTTTCTTGTGCTTTCCACCGTCGACAGGAGATTAAGGGGGGTAAAGTTCTACAAAACCGAACCCTTTTGTACGATAACATGCTGCCGGCTTTATTATTTCATCCTTTCTATTCCTTCAATTTACTGCAATATCTTTTCGCTGCTTTTCCGTAATAGAATCTTCCATCTCGGGGGACCTTGTCTGCCCGGTAAGATCTGCATCCTGTCTCCGAACTGCTCTTTAAGATTCTCGAGCAACTGATCGGACGCGTAAATCACATAAATATCCGAGTAATGGTTTTGGCGGATAATGCTGTCCAGTTGCTTAACATCGGGTGAAGCACGCAGTACATCTATTTTATCCGAAGAACAATTCACCAGCACTTCCATGGTATGCATGGGCCCTTCCCAGATATTATTTAACCGGATAAAGTCTGTTATCAGCAACGGTTTTTCTGCCTTTGACAACAGATCGGCATTATCCACAAATTCCTGTTCCCAATCACCGCCAAGATACCAGTAGCGATACTGGGAAATGGTAATTACCGAGTATAAACTGATAGCTATGAAACCTGCATAAAGAGTTGTAAACAACCATTTTTTTGTTTCTGAATAAAATGAAAGGATATAGGTGACAATCAATACTACGGGAATTGTATTGAATATATAATATCTCCACCAGTGGGTAGTGATGGCATGACGGGCGATATCCAGTGCCCAGAAAAACAGGATGCCCGGCACAATAATCAGTATAATAAACCAGAATGTTTCTCTTTTTTCCTTTTTAAACATTGTAACTACTGACACGATCATAACCGCCAGAATTAACAGGTTGAAGAAGGTTTCAATGATCATGGCGGTGGTGATGTGATGAAATACATCGTCCCAGAACAATGTATAATTCAGATAAAACGAGAAGGTACGCACCAATCCTAACATAAGTCCCAGCAAAGGAGCCCACAGCGGTACCGTTTCGAATTTATGCCATGCCAGCGATGAGGCTACTTCGACCCTGTTATTAAACACATAAAGAAACCAGGGAAAGTACAACAGAAAGATAATGCCAATAATGACCAGAAACTTTAACCTCAGGTCCTTTTTAAGGAAGAAAACAAACAACAGGTGCTCAAAAATTATAAAAGCTGAAAGTGCCGACGCATAAAGCGAAAGGACGCCAAATAATACATACCCGGCCCACCACTTTGTTTTCCGGTGATGAACCGCCTTAATAAGGAAATAATGAATAGCCACCAGTAGAAAAGCCCACAGCATATAATACCTTGTTTCCTGTGCAAAATAATGAATGAACGGCGATACGGAGAACAGGCTGACGGCAATTAACCCGGCCTTTTTTGAATCGAACAACTCCCTTGCCAGTCCGAATAAAAACGGAAGTGTCAATAAAAAAACAAACACGCTGAACAACCGGTAATCTGTAAAACTCTGGCCGGTTATACGGTACCAGAACGACAGCAGCATGTAATGCAACGGGTTGAGGTTCATATTGTGTAACTGTGCTTTCAATTCGGAACCGATGGTGTAATTGGCTTTGTCAAATTTTAACAGTCCGTTGTAATGACTGATGGGTGCTATTTCGTTCAGCTTCGAATGATCGATCTCCAGGGGACTGTCAAGGCCCTGTACCTGGACAACCGTGGCAATTTCGTCGTACCAGAAGATCTTATAACCGATCCGGTAAAACTTCAGTGATATCCCGATAATTATTATTAAGATGAATATCCAGTTTTTGAAAAATAGTTTTTTTATTGCTTCCATTTTGGGTTAAATAAATAGAGGTTCTCTCCCTGTTTCCTTAAATTTAAGTTTACCGTTTAGGGCCTAAATGTAAAGGATAATCGGGGAAAAAGCAAATCATGCGAGGTGACAAAGTGAGCCCAGAAGGCAGGAATGAAAGAAACTATGAAATTAGGATATGATCAAATCTTTATAATTTATCATCTGTCATCAATCTGGCAGAATGATAAATCCTTAAAATATCAACCTGATATTCTGTTACTATTTTATAGACTATCCGGTAGTTACCCATAATAACTTCACGTATTATTTTACTATTGAATTCCGGAACTATACGTCCGACATATGGATTATCAATTATATCCTGAGCCCTGTTATATATTTTATTAACTGTTATTGATGCGTATCTTTTTGAATCCTCAGCAATATAATCAAATATTTCCTGTAAATCATCTCTGGATAACTCAGTCCAGATTACCTTGACCATTTATCAATCAGGTTTTTAATATCATCATTTGAAACTGTCTTTCCTTGCTCAGATTGTTGAAGCCCTTCTTCTACCTTCTCCATGAAAATTAACTGATCTATCAACTCATCAATGGTAAAAGAGTCTGGCAGGTTCTCAATGGATTTTTTTACTTTATTCTTGGACAACATAACTTAAATCTTTATTTATTAGTAAAGATAATTATTTTGTTTGCAGTTACCATTTAATATCTAAATGTAAAAGATAATCTGATAAAAAGCAAATTTAGCACAATCTGTCTGACCTCCAGGCAAGAACCGAACCAGTTTTTTAACTTTTAACCGGAAGGGGGCTCAACTATATCTTAAATCTTACTATAGTTGGCAACCGGCCATTTTTATTTTAGCTTTTCGATAATCTCTTCTTTCAAAGGAGATAAATGTTTTTTTATTATTGCCCATATCATTGATGAATCAACTGCATCATAAGTATGAATTAATCGATTACGAAATCCAACTATTTTTCTTGCATATTCAAGTGTTAATTCAGGCAGTAACTTATCAAATTTATTTACAGCTTCTCCAATTATTCCAAGTTGACGTTCAACAGCGCTCTGAGTTTTTAAATCATCTGAGTAATCATTATAATTGTCCGTTGAATTCGTAAACTGTTCAATTAGTTCAATCGCCCGTAAAATATCAGATAAGTACTTTTTGCCTTGCTCCGTCATAAATTAATACTTTTGTAGAATCAATACTTTTGCGCAAATACGGATTGTGAATTGAGGAATCTGTGAGTAAATCAACTTTTCTATGAAAAAAGCTCTCAAAAGTATCCCATAAAGAAATCAATTTTTCACCTCTCTCAATAGGGTCAGCGTCGTCTATTTCTACTAACAAATCAATATCACTTTTATCATAATCGAATCTATCGGTAACAGATGAACCAAATGCATATAAATACTTGACTTTATGCAATTGACATAAAGTATTAAAATCAGTTAACCTTTTTAATATTTCATCTTTTACAATCATAATTCAAAGATATACATTTAACTAACATTGAACAAGTCAGCAATAAAGTGTATTTTTTAGCTAGTTGCTTAACATAAGCATAAACACTCACGAAGCTTCTGAATGTCTTTATGGTTATTATGGCACCTGTGAATTTTGTTCGTATTTATCTGATATGCCTGTTATCTCCTTTTCTCAACTTACATATACCGTTTAGATACTAAATGTACGTCACATACTTGTTGAATGTATCGGAACAGCCCCAGTTGTGAAGATACAAAGGATTATTGGAATTAAAAGAAGGCATGGCATAACTTGCCTATTGCAATCAGACCCTTAGAAATATTTTCGACATAGGTCTGCTTGTATCAGGCAAGCAGAAGCCTTAGCCAAACAGGAAAAGTCGCAGACATACCGTCACGCCGGAAAATTATTTCGGCAATATCGTCACGATTATTCTTTTGTAACTCGATAATGCCGGTGTGCCTTTATCGGTTACCCTCAGAATAATATGTGCTGTTTCCTTTTTATCCACTTCCGGTGCAACCGCATAAATACCATGGGAATTCTCGGGCTGCGACAATTTAACGGGCTTTTTACATGTTCCTGCTTCGGGATAAGTGAACCACAGGAAACTGAAACTATCCCCGTCGGGATCAGTAGTTCCAAAAGCATCCAGTCCAAATCCCTGACCCGACTTAACGGTTATCTGTTCAGGATTACTTAAAACAATAACCGGTGGATGATTGGCCTCTTCGTATGATTTTGTACACCAGTTCATCCGGGCCGCGAAATCATTCTGGAAGTCATTACGCCAGCGCCACAATGTTACTTTATTACCTGTGAATGTGGCTGTGTCAGGCTTTACTGCCCGTCCGTATTCACTATGAACATAAGGCGTATAGCTATCGCTTGCATCGGTCCATATTGCTCTCGTTTCAGGCTCAAAAGGAACACCCGACCCTCCTTTCGTTTGTTTGGCAAAATCAGGTTTATACAGTTCATAACGGCCACCCCAGCCACCCCAGTCGGGATGCTCCGGATCACTCAATCCATTCGGAATTAAATTCAACCACGATGGCGTATCTCCTTCCATTCCCCATGATACATCGGGATATACGGCACCAAGCGGGCCATGTCCCTGTTGAATATTCCTGGCCAGCCAGCTATTGCTGATCTCTTCATTGTTTATACCCTTTTATAAAACTGTTTATTGCAATCCATGTGGCGCTTCCGTAATCATCGCCCGGACTGACTATGAAAAACAGGTCCGGAAAATTATTCCTGATCCAGATACCGCTGTCATCCTGGTCGGAAATAGTATAAACCCGAAGTTTTGCAATTAGTTTTTTGGCTTCTTCTGCCGTTTTAGTCTGTTTAATTTCATACAATGCCTGGGCAAGTGTATTGGCACCTCCCCAGACGCATATCCATAACGGTCGCGGGTCATTCTCTTCCAGTACTTTTATTATCCAGTCAGCCCCTTCTGAATTTTTTCCTTCTCCGACTCCAGTCATTCCATATTTTGGAAGTCCTTGTTTTACTTTCATTAAAAGAGATTCCGCATTGGGGAAACCGGCTTCATGCTTATTAAGATTAGGTTGCACGCTGGCATACGCCTTAATAATTTTCCTGATCGATTCCGGATTAACCTCAGTTTTATGCCAGCAGGAAGTCGTGGCGATTAATCCTTCAATGTCAATTTCATTAGAATATAAAAGTAACCGGACAAAGGATTGTGTATCGTCCGGATCGGCTTCTATATCTGATAATATGATTGCCCTGTTTTTTGGGACTGTTTGGCCGAAAAGGGAATTAAACGTCAAAAATAGTGCTATTAAGAGTATAAAGTTTTTCATAATATGATTTATTAATCGTTAAAACATTTCGTAAAAAAGTATTTTAAGTTTTAAATTGATGCTCTTCATTTAGATGCAAGTATCAAGTTCTATATATAAGTTTAACTAAGTATGCAATTTAAGATATATTTCATTGAATACAAATGGCATCTTCTCTTTCAAAATACCTGCATTTTAATTGACGGGCTTTAGAAAGGGAAAATATGTGGTTTGTTAATATATTTTTGGACATTTACTTAATAATGAATTTTTTACATATTTGTTTATTATTATTATCAACTACCAAAAAGTACTCACCTGGATGTATTCCACTGATATTTATGCTGTTTACATTTTTAAAAGTAGATATATCCTTGATCAATTTACCGTTTGAGTCGTATATAGACAGAGCGCTATTCATTTCTTCAGGATCAGGGAAAGAAACATACAATACATCATTTGCAGGATTTGGATATACTACGATGTTTTTCAGTTCGGATATCGAATAAACACCCGTTGAACCACCAGTTGTATCAATGCAATTTCCAGCTGTTTCACCTTCTCCAGCCGGTGTACTGCCACTTTTTGTAAGGTAAAGCTTATCCAATTTTGTCCCATCTTCACAATACCCAACTTTTAATGAATGTGCTCCCGAATTCAGGGAATAAGACTGACCTGATGCCCATGTCCAACTTGATGATGAAGTAATGTTGTTCCATAAAAACCAATCACCGTTATCCATTCTTAACCAATACGAATCATCATTAGTACTGGGTGCAATAACCCGGGTCCATAGTTTATAAGTTCCACTTTCGCTGATACTAAAATTATAGGTTGCCAGACCATTGTCATTTGAAGGTGGATTGTCTGTACTATTATTTCCTGGCTGTATGGTTATATATTCGCTATCCGAAGCAGAAACATCTGAATTGATATTCCATAGAGATCCGATAGTACCACATTCTGCTTCCAGCCATATATCTGCATCTGTACTGTTCATATCAATTACAGATATGATTACTTCATCAGTATCGGCTGCCCCTTTATCATCAGTTACTGTAAGGGTAATTATATGTTCTCCCGCAGACATATCTAATGAAGCAATTGGACCGTCCGTAATCTCATTACCATTTTCACTCCAAATGTATGATATAATTGATCCATCAAAATCATTACTTCCGGAGCCGTCAAGTTTTACAATTCCCACACTATCTCCGTTGCTGATTTTAACTGTTTGATCCGGACCTGCATATGCAACAGGTATCTGGTTAACCGTTATATTTGTCCCTGTTATGCTTGGTTTAAAAATTATTCTTCTATAGCTGGTCAGGTTAGGCGTTCCATTATCTGTTACTTCACAAATTATATGAAACGTTTTCCCATCAGAATCTGAAGGAACCTGAACAGTAGCAATACTTGAATTGCTGTTTGTAATCGTAACATTTTTAGAATATGTTCCTGCTTCGGGCTGTATCCACCAATTAAATGTCAAGGAATCACCATCAGGATCAAAAGTACCTGATGCATCAAGAACTACAATGGAGTCTGGCCTGGGAGTTATAGTAAGGACGTTTAAACTAGAGTCACCTTCAAAAACAACTTCGGGATTCCGATTCCCAGAACCACTTTTGGCCCAATCCATCCGTGCAGCAAAATTATTAAAAGTGGCCGCATAAAAATGATTCTCATATTTATTACATGTACTATAAGCTGTGCCGGTATAATTGTTATAGGCATAGGTTACTTTATCGGGGCCAATACTCCATACTGAATATCCACCCCAACTGCATTGGGCCGGATCGTTTGGATCATTAAGCCCATTGGGCAGTAAATACAGAAAAGAGGGAGTATCGCCTTCAACACCATTCTTGTATTTTGGATATTGGTTACCTAAATTACCGTGCCCTTGTATATCGGTTTCGTATTGTGACCAATTATTGCGCCCGGTACCGTTTTGATATTTCCAGGCACATTCGTCCCATATATAGAAAAGATCATCGGCAAATTCGCGACGTAACCACTGTTGACTACTTATTTCGTATCCTTCAGAACCATCATAACTACGATCCTGATCGGTGATCGCATAAGCACGAAGTTTGTGCAGGAAGGTTTTTAAATCCGCTTCACTACGCGATTGCTGTACCTGCCAGATTGCCTGTGCCAGCGTGTTTCCGCTTCCCCAAAATGTTATCCATATCGGACGATCGTCATTTTCATCCGCCTGTACTATTATCAGGTTACTACCATCGGAATTATTTCCGGCACCAATATATTTCATTCCCCTTTTCAGACTACCCAACATAACCCGTTTTCTTAAATAGTCAGCGCTTGGCCAGTATCCAATTTCCTGCCGGGTTGTATCCTGTGAAAACCCGGTTTGATTAGAGTGTAACATCAGGTTTGGTAAATCCTTTTCATATGCATTAATTACAGTATCAATTATTGCTAAACCTGTATTAGTACTCCAACTGGAACTAATATCATCCCAGCTCCATCCCGTTGTAAAAATAATGCCTTCTATTTCGAACAGGTCAGCATGGGCAAGGAGCCGTGTCAATGATTCATGATCATCAGTTTCCCATGTTGAAATATCCGTCAATACAATAATCCGGGGTTTAAAAGAAGTTTTAACACCAGTTGACCGGGGCATCATCCAGTCTGCACGTTCTGCAAATTCTGCCTGGTATTGTGACTTCCACCTGGAGATACTCGACTGGCCAGGTCCATCAACCCAATGATTAGTGGAATCTACACGGACATATTGGCCTCCCCAGCTTTCCTGGGATGGATCTTCCGGGTCATTCATTCCGTGAGCAGCACTCACAAGGTAAAGAAATGACGGGGTGTCGCCCTCTTTCAGACCATCTACGCCCATTGCGGCTGGTGGGTAAACAGCACCTAATGGTCCGTGGTTTTGGCGAATGTGAGTATTAAGCCATGACAAATTCCCAAGCGAATCACTTGAACCACCAAACATACCTTGATATGTCGATCGCGAATAAATTATAAACAGATTCGGAAAATTGTTGAGCATCCAATCAATCGTACTATCCTGGTGGGCTATTTGATAGATCCGGATTTTGCTAAGAAAGACCTGCAATGCGGAATCACTGCGTGTATTCTTTACTTTCCAGATAGCTTGTGCTAAATTACTGCAATCGCCCCAGAAACAGAACCAAACCGGTCGCGGATCCGGTCTGTCAACGATACTGATGATCGAATCCGAAGCTTCGCTATCTTTGCTATCGCCAATATTATTACTGACCGATCCACCCCAGGTGCCGGAACGTCCCTGATAAGTGACCGATCGCAGAAAGTCGGGTGTAGGGTAAAGAGAATCGTGTGCAACAAGGTTGTCATATACCCTTGCATATAGATCAATTATGTCAAGTATATTTTGCTTATTTGCCACATTGGCAAATGTACCCGACGAAGCAATTAATCCCTCTATGTCAAATTCATTCGCATAAAGCAGGAAGCGTACCATCGACTGCACATCATCGGGATCGCTGGTATGATCTGCCGCACAATCACTCATACAAACATCCAGCGGTGGAAAATCTGAAGAGATCACTATACGAGGTCTTGTATGCTGGCTTTTTAAGAATGCATCCTGAGTGAACCCAAGCCTAAAAACACCGAATATAAAAATTGCTAAAACAAAATATTTCATATGGTTACAATTTATTCACTTTTGGAATTAAACTTTTCAATTACCACTGCCATTAAAATTACGAGGCCCTTGATTACCTGTTGCCAGAAAGGAGAAACATTGAGTAACACCAGACCGTTATTCAGGATACCGATGATCAGTGCACCCTGAACGGTTCCCATGATTGTTCCTTTGCCCCCTGACAGCGATGTTCCTCCGATGACCACCGCGGCAATGGAATCCAGCTCGAAGCCGAAACCCGCGTTGGGCTGCGCCGAATCGAGCCGTGAAGTAACGATGATACCGCCAATCCCGGCCAGCGCTCCGGCAATGGAATAGACGATCATTTTTATTTTCTTGATTTTTAAACCGGAAAGTTCAGCTGCTGTTTCATTGCCTCCAATGGCATAAATATGTCGTCCCAGTGTGGTGCGTTTGGTAAGTACAACGGCCGCCAATACCACGATAGCGGAAATCCAGACGGGCATGGGAATGCCCAAAAACCAACCCGTACCAATAAATGCCATATTTTCACCCAGACCGGTGATCGGGAATCCCCCAGTCCACAGCATTGTAAGTCCCCGGGCAATGGTAAGCATCGCGAGTGTTGCCACGAAAGGTGGTACTTTAAATTTGGTGATAGTAAGCCCGTTGAACCAGCCCAGAAAAGCTCCTACCAGCGTTCCTCCTATCAAAGCTCCAAGTAGCGTGAACCCGATGTACACGTTCAGGTCAGTAAACTCAGCGCCAAACTTCAGCATGCCAGCGGTTACAGCTCCGGCGAAAGCCAGTATGGAACCCACGGAAAGATCGATGCCGCCCGTGAGGATCACCAGTGTCATTCCGACGGAAATAATCATGTTCACGGAGATCTGACGCATCACATTCCATGCATTTTCTCCTGTCAGGAAACGGTCACTCAAAAAACTCAGGATAATGCACATCACCGCAAGGGCAATAATGGATTGAAACTGTATCAGTTTATGTTTTAGTTCTGTCGTATTCATTTGTTTTATATTTTATTCTTTTTCAACAAGGGCAGCTTTCATTATCACTTCTTCAGTAGCTTCTGCCCGACTCAGTCTGGCAGTTAATATTGATTCGGATAAAACAAGAATATTGTCAGAGATAGCGAGTATCTCGGGAAGCTCAGATGAAACAAAAACGATACTCATTCCCTGTGCAGCCAGCTCGCTGATCAGTTTGTATATCTCACTTTTAGCACCGACGTCAATTCCACGTGTCGGCTCGTCCAGCAACAGCACTTTGGGGTGGGTGGCCAGCCATTTTGCTATCACTACTTTTTGCTGGTTTCCTCCACTTAGCTTTTCCACTACCTGTCTGGAAGAAGAAACTTTGGTATTTAGTTTTCTGATGAATTGTTTGCTGAGTTCAGCTTCTTTCTTTTTATCAATGAAGTTGAATTTTGAAATCTTATCGAGGCTGGCCAAACTGGTATTTTTGGCTACATTCATATTGAGAATTAATCCCTGGAGTTTCCGGTCTTCGGGGACCAGGGCAATTCCGGCAGCGATGGCATCGTTCACGCACCGGATTTTTTGTTCTTTCCCATTAACGATAATCTTGCCGGAAACATATTTGGGGTACAACCCGAAAATAGCTTCCAATACTTCGGTACGTCCGGCACCCATTAGCCCGCTGATACCCAGAATTTCACCTTCCCGGAGCGAAAAGCTAACATCATTGACCAGGTAATCATTTTTGTTTTCCGGGTTTCTGAATGTCAGGTTCTCAACCCGTAAGACTTCTTTATCCCTAATGGTGTTTTCTTTTTTGAAACTGTCTTTCAGGTCGCGCCCCACCATTAGCTGGATCAATTGGTCGTGTGTTGTTTCCTTCATTTTCCCTAGCCCATGCTTCTTCCATCACGCAATACGGCATACCGGTCGGCAATTTCGAACAGCTCATTTAACTTGTGCGAAATATAAACAATGGCCACACCTTTTGCCTTGAGCTCATTAATAATTTTGAAAAGCAGCTCCACCTCATGATCACTGATAGCCGAAGTGGGCTCATCCATGATTAGTACTTTGGATTCGAGCAACAGTGCTTTGGCGATCTCTACCAACTGTTGCTGCCCAACGCGCAATTGATTGAGGGGTAATGAAGGTGGAACGTCGAGATGAAGCCTGGCAAGCAATTCTTCGGCTTTCTTGTTCATTTTCGGGTAATCAAGCAAACCAAATTTGTTGTTTAGTTCGTTGCCCAGAAAAAGATTTTCGGTAATGCTGAGGTAGGGGATAAGGTTCAATTCCTGATGAATGATAACCACGCCATTTTTCCCGGCTTCTTTAGGGTTATTAAAAGAAACCTTTTCTCCATTCAGAAACACATCACCTTCATACTGGGTATAAACACCGGAAATAATTTTCATCAGGGTTGATTTACCCGCACCATTTTCACCGGTAATAGCTGTTACCTGGCCCGGATAAATTTCCAAACTTACATTTTGCAACGCGTATACACCTGAAAAATCTTTGGAGATATTCCGGACTTCAAGAATTGGGGTTGTAGTTTTATTCTGTTTTTCCATCGGATATAATTGCTTGAACAGGAATGATCCGTAAAGAATCCAGGTTTACCTGGTCTTCCTGTATTTCAGTGGCTCCGGCAAAATCAAGTTGTTTTCCTTTAGCCGCAGCTTTTCTTAACCTTGAAACCACTTTTTCTTTTACCAGCTTATCAATAGCTATCGACACGTTATTGAAATCGGTCATGTTCAGAAAATTGTTGATATTGACCTGACCGGACCCATCCCGAACTGCATTGCCAAAGATGAAGCCGGTAGCTACCCGAATATTGGTGTTGTCTCCAACTGCTACTTCAAGGTAATCGTCTTTCACCGATTGAATAATTCCTTTTCCTTTCACCATGAAATAGTATGTCGTGGAAATGCCTAACTTACGGCCATATTCCTTAAAGGCATTTTGCGGATCATCTTCCAGACTCTTTAAAAGTGAAGTTACTGGTGTTGCATCGGCAATACTTTTGGGGAGGTCATCTTTCCAAAAGCGGGCAGCATATTCCGTGGCGTCGAATGTCTTTTTCGTTGTGCTGGCCTGGTGTTTCTGCAGATTTTCAATGTCCAGTGAAAAATAGACTACCAGTAAAACAGCTATAATTCCGAGGATATATTTAATTGTTTTGTTCATGGATATTATTTTTCAGGAAGGAATTTTGAAACATTATCAGGAGTAACCAATTTCACTTCGACAGGGGTTCGGTTGTCAAAGTCGCGTCGTCCTCTGATGTATTCATCAGCGAGCTCAGCAGATTTTCTGGCCATAAGCACGGGGAACTGCATGACCGTGGCAGCCATTTTCCCTTCAGCAATCGAACGGACGGCATCATCAGAACCATCAAACCCAAAAATCTTGATCTTGTCGGCTTTGCCGGCTGCCAGTACAGCCTGGTAGGCACCCAGTGCCATGGCATCGTTTCCGCAGAAGACTGCATCAATATCAGGATGGGCCTGCATGATGGTTTCCATCACATCAAGCGCTTTGTTACGGTCAAAATCGGCACTTTGCTGAGCCACCATCTTCAGGCCGGGAAACTCATCGACCACGCTGTGAAAACCGCTGGATCGGTTCCATGTGTTGTTATCGCCCACCAACCCGAGGATTTCGACGTAATTACCTTTTTTGTGCATTTGCTTCACGAAATATTCTCCTTCTTTGATACAACCGGTGAAACTATCCGAAAGCAACTGGGTTACTGCCGCGTCCTTTGAATTTATCTCACGGTCGATACAAAAGGTGGGGATTCCTGCAGCTTTGGCTCGTTTCACATTGAGTACCGAACCATCTGCATCAGTGGGATTAAGCAGGATGGCATCGTAGCCCATGGCAATAATATTATCGAAATGCTCGGCCTCTTTGGCTGAATTATTCTGTGAGTCGAAGATCTGTGCTTCATATCCCAGTTCACGTGCCCGTTTGGCAGCTGATTCTCCTAATACTACAAACCATGGGTTGTTGAGTGTCGAAATTACAACCGCCATCTTTTTGGTCTTGTCTTTTTTTACTCCGGGGTTGCAGCTAATCATTCCAATAAGTAAGATAAGAAAGAGCAGCAGTTTGAAAAGGACAGACTGATACTTCATTGTTTTTAAAAGTTTCATTTATTTAATTAAGTTGAGTGCTGTTTGCATTAATCCATCTCCTGTGATTCCATAGTGTTTGAATATGTCATTTTGAGATCCGGTTACTGTGTTTTCGTCCGGAATGCCTACAATCTTAAATGGGACAAAAAGTTGTTCCTGCATCAGAAGCGAAGCGCAGGCTTCACCCAGCCCGCCATGAATGCTGTGTTCTTCTATAGTAACAATGGCCTTGCATTTTTTGGCCAATTTTTTAACCATTTCCTTATCTAACGGGTTGACTGTGTGCATGCTGACAACTTCGGCTTTAATGCCTCGTGCTTCAAGCTGCAGTGCTGCTTCATAAGCAGGGGCAACGGCTTCACCACAGGCGATAAATGCGACATCCTCCCCTTCACAAATAGTTGATGCTTTTCCGATTTCGAACTTTTTCTCCAATCGGGGAAGATTAGGCATTGCCTTTTTCCCGAACTTCAGATAAACAGGTTTCTTCGATTTTGAAGCGGCAATGATGGCCTCACGCGTTTCAAAATTATCCGCGGGCACCACTACATCAATATTTGGAATAGCTCTTAAAACGGCAACATCGTGGGTGGAGTGGTGGGTTGAACCCAATGCCCCGTAACTAACGCCGGCACTGATACCCACCAGGGTAACCGGCTGGTTGGAATAGGCCACATCGTTTTTGATCTGTTCCAGCGCGCGTGCAGTTAAAAAGCAGGCTGGTGAAACGGCAAACACGTTTTTTCCTGCTGAAGTCAATCCGGCTGAAACGCCCACCAGGTTTTGCTCGGCTATACCCACTTCTACAGTCTGTTCGGGATATTTTGAAGCATAAGGACCCAACTTACCTGATCCGCGTGAATCGCTCGTTACTGCCAGTATATTAGTGTCTTTTTCAGCCAGTTCCATTAATGTCGCCGCGAATTCTTCAAGGTTTGCTCTTCCTGTTGTCAATATCTGTAATGTCATGTTCAATTTAAAATTAATTGTTTTTCAAGTATTTCTTCCTGGCTATTCAGTTCTTCCATCGCTTGTTTATATTGCTCGTCTGTTGGAACGCGGTGATGCCATTTCATTTCATCTTCCATGAAACTGACGCCTTTGCCTTTGATTGTATTGGCAATAATCAGTGTAGGTTTGTTTTTTTCTGCCGGCACATTATGTAAAACTTTCCGCAGCTCGGGAATGCTGTTCCCGTCAATGGAAACCACGCTCCACCCAAAAGCTTTGAATTTTTCATCGATCGGGTAAGGACTGCACACTTCGCGATTTCTACCGGTTATTTGCAGGGTGTTGTGGTCCAGAATTGCCACCAGGTTATCCAGTTTGTAATGGGCAGCCATCATGGCAGCTTCGTAATTTGAACCTTCGGCCAGTTCACCGTCACCCAGCAGGGTGAAGGCTTTATGATCGTAATGGTCTTTTTTAGCAGCAAGTGCTATACCTGCTGAGATAGCCAGTCCGTGGCCCAGTGCTCCGGTATTAAACTCAATACCATTAACCTTTCTGGTGGGATGTCCAACGTATTTTGTCTTGTAGCGGCACAAGGTTTCCAGGTCACTTTCGGGATAAAAGCCCTGGTCAGCCAATACCACGTACAAAGCTTCAACAGAATGCCCTTTACTTTGTACGTAACGGTTACGTTGCCTCTCAGAAAAATTTTCCGGTGTTACACCCAACACATCATTATATAGAACGTTCAGGATATCGGTACATGAAAGACTGCCGCCAGTATGACCAGCATTGGCCATTTTGATATATTTCAGCAATGCCTTACGATATTTAATTGATTTCAGCTGAAGTTCCAGATCTGTATATGTACTCATTTTCAGTTTTCTTTTTCATTATTTACAACACAATTCCAATTATTCATGCTTATAGAGTTCCCAGCCCAGGTAATTACCAATGGCTTCTTCCAGTACCTCACTTACATGGCCGCGAACCATGGCTACATGGTGTTCAAACCCGTTTTTGCACATAAATTTCATCAGATTCTGAAGGTTAGGAATTTCACAAACAGCGATACCTCCATCCATTCCGTAAGGGTCGTCGGTCATTTTGCCTTCACCCAAATAAGATTTGATGATGCCTCTGTTGTCGTCGGTGGATATACGGAAATAAGTCATATCACCTGCAGCAACTTTACCTTTCACTGCGCCGAAGGTGTCTTCGCTTCCCAGGACAGTTCCCAATACATCAAGACTGCCAATTTCAATTTCGCTTTGGAAGAATGATTTCGGGTAATTGCTGCAGTGGGTAGCCACTACTTTATTCCGCTCCTGAGCAAAATTATTGTTCCAGTCAAGGATGGCTGAAGGCGTATTAGCAGCCAATGCCAATGCATACATGGAGATAGTACCGGCTACATCTACTTCGCAGGCAGAAGGCATTAGTTTTTCACCCATCATACTCATGGTAACACAGGCGGCACAACCGTAATTTTTCTCAATTGATTCCCAGCATTGTAACGCGGAAATATCAATGTCGTTATCGTTTATCCAGTTTTCAACAGCCAGACCAAAACGTGCCTGATGGGCAATTTTACCTTTTGAGGCAATACCGCAAGCTCCATACATCTGAATCGCTTCTACTTTTTCTTTTACCGCCGGGTCGTTCTCATCTATTTTATTGGCTGCTGCAATAATTTCAGACATGTCAACTGGTACTACCGTGATGCCATATTTCTGCAACAATTTTTCGCTGTAGCGCATGGTTTGGAAACCGATCGGACGGGTACCGATAGCTCCGACGCGCAAATTGGTCAATCCTTTTACCACCCTGCAGATACTGGCAAATTTCACCAGGTCTTTTGTGAATTCATCGCTGTCCAGACTGTACGTGTGATAAATTGTGTCGGTAAATTTGATGCCGTATTGATAAAAGTTATTGCAAACTGATAGTTTTCCACAGAATGCATCGCGGCGACTTTTAACATCTACCTTGTCGTTGTCGTCATCACAAGCCTGTACCAGGATGGGAACATTCAATCCCGACATTTTAATTGAATTTACCACGCCCAGCTCATCACCGAAGTTGGGCAATACTACTATGATTCCATCGATAGTATCGCTGTTTTTTTTGAATAGTGCTCCGCATTTTACTGCATCAGCATACCCTTCAATATTGCCTGTTGGTGTCTCATCTTCCGGAAGAATGACATAGCCAAAGCCCATACTGTCTAACTTTTTTAAAACCTTCTGACGGGCTTCAACAGCCAGTTTAAAATTAAAAATGTTTCGTGTGGCGATAATTACGCCGAAGGTTTGTTTTTTCTGTTCCATTTCAATTTATAATTTGATTTTTTAATTTTCATGTTTCATAATCCTAAGGGCAATGTATGGTTTCTGTGGAAGTTCTATCATACATCGCCCGGAATAATATTGATTTAAGAGAGTGGTAGTCATATTCCAGGTATCAATCACCTCAACCTTAAACAATCCTTTTTCAGGAAGATTAAGTATTGTACTCCGGGGTTGATCATCATTGAAATAGATTAAAAAATATTCTTCCTTATAGCGGAGTGCGGAATAAGGCATCCATGAAGCTACCAAATGAGTCTGTTTTAGAGGATACGGAGCCGATTCCATTATTTCACGCAGAAATTTAATTCTTTCAGGACTTTCACCGCGGAGAACACCTCCTTTCGACCACCACATCACAGCATTAGATTTCTCAGGAAGTTGTAACTTTTTTTCTACCAGGTAGGTCTCACTATGTCCGACATGGGCACCACTCATAAATCCTCTCCAGAATTTTTCTGTCATTCGTCTGGCAGTAAGGTTTCCCCATGACCAGGGTATATTGCCTTCATACCGACATTCATCAAATATGATTGGTTTATGGTATTTGTTTTGGTATTCCCTTCCTCTATAAGTGTCCTCACTTTGAATACTTACATGGGTAATCAGTGGATTCGTATGGTCATACCATTTTGCTCCATTGTGAATACTCCGCAAATGATGGTATGGATCGAGTTTGGCAAACATTTCAATGTAATGGTCCCAATCATCCATATTTTTGCCTCTCATAAAATCGAATTCATTGGCCATGCTCCACCAAACATTTTTATATGCTGAAAATCTTGCAATGATGTATTTGATATAGCGATCATCGGTTGTACGATCCATTGTACTGAAACCCCATCTGTCGTATGGATGAAACACAATCAGGTCAGCTTCAATCCCCAAATCATCAAGTTGTTTTATCCTTTTTTCAATATTTTCAAAGAAAACCGGATTAAATCTGCTGTAATCCCAGTTCTTAAGTGGTTTTCCCTCGAATGGATAATACAAAGGTTCGTTATGATTCCAATCATAACTTTTCGGAAAAATACACATTCTCAGCTTATTGAAATATCCCCCGGATAAGGTACTTAACGTGAGATCGGCAAGGCTGTCTCCCTGATGAACCCAGCCATAACAAGTTGTTCCAAAAGAATAGTAGGGTTTCCCATCGGCATAAGCAAGTTCAATGGTATCTTTAACAATTACTGGTCCGTGGTTTTCGGGCTGCGGTGGTGTACAATTGAAATGTCCCGTTTTTTTATCCAGTCTTTTATTTGTGCTGTGTGTCACATACTTCCATTCACCTTCCTGTTCGGGCATAAACCTGATTTTATAAATCTTCTTCCCGTCATAAAATCCCGGAACATGAATGGTATCGCTCAGGTGTATAAAATCAGCAGATAACTCAACGTCCAGAAAAGGATTTCCGGAATCCGGGCCGGTCAGGGTAACTTCAAATACCCGCCATTTCTCAATCTGATTTTGTGCAGACAGCAGAGAATAATTAAACAGGAAAATAATAGCAATGATCAACTTTGTCTTCATAGGTATTTTTGTTAATAGTTAATTATCAACAATATTTAAGTTAAGAGGGACCTTTTAACTGCCATTTTCCACCCGTTATAAAGTCTTTCCACATCCTGCTTCGGTAAACAAGATTCGAATTTTTTGTTAACTTGTCGCAATGCCAGAATTTCAGCCATGTTATTCCAGAAGCCAACAGCCAGCCCGGCCATAAAAACTGTGCCCAAAGCAGAAGCTTCTTCAATACCGGAACGTGTAACATCATGATTGATCATGTCCGATTGAAACTGCATCAGAAAATTGTTGCGTGTAGGACCGCCGTCAACCCGGAGTTCCTGAAGCTCAATACCACCCTTCTCTTCCATCAGGGTGATCAGGTCTTTCACTTGGTAGGCAATACTTTCCAGGGCCGCCCGCACAATATGCGCTTTAGTTGTATTTCTGGGCATTCCTGACAAACAGGCACGTGCTTCGTTGTTCCAATACGGCGCCCCCAGTCCAACAAAGGCCGGAACTAAATACACTCCATTGTTGTCGCTGACTGATTTCGCCATAGGTTCTGTTTCAGAAACATCGTTGATTAACTGCACTTCGTTTTTCAGCCAGTTGATCGTGTCTCCGGTGCAGTGAATATTGCCTTCGAAAACGTAATGAATTTTCTTGTTCATGCTATACCCGATAGAAGTCACCAGTCCCTGAGGAGCATTTAGTGGTTTGGTTCCGATGTTCATCATGATTGAAGAACCAGTGCCATATGTTGCTTTGCCCATTCCCGGTTCAAAACATTTTTGGCCAAAAAGAGCAGCATGAGAATCACCCAACAAACCAGCAATAGGTAATGCTTTATCAAAAATAACATCGGGATCACTGTAACCAAATATTTCATCACTGAAGCGGACTTCAGGGAACATTTCTTTTTCCAGTCCAAACAAAGCAATCAGCTCATCATCCCATTGCAGGGTATGAATATTAAACAACATCGTACGGCATGCATTGGAATGATCGGTAGCGTGTACTTTTCCACCGGTCAGCTTCCAAAGTATCCAGGTATCCATTGTGCCCAGTAACAAATCGCCCCTTTCGGCTCTTTGTTTCAGCCCTTTAACGTTTTGAAACAACCAGTGCAAGCGGCTGGCCGAAAAATATGGATCGATCAGCAGTCCCGTTTTTCTTTTGATCAGATCATCATAGCCTTTTGCTTTTAGTTCGTGGCAGTAAGGAGCGCCACGTTGACACTGCCAGACCATGGCATTATAAACTGGTTTACCAGTGTTTTTATCCCATACCATGATGGTTTCACGTTGGTTTGTAATTGCAATACCCACTATTTCATCATCGCTGATATTCTTTTCCCGGAGCACCTGCAGCATGGCAGTTTTTGTATTTTCAAAAATCTCCAACGGATCGTGTTCCACAAATCCGGGTTGCGGGTAATATTGTTGATGAGCTATGGTCACCCGATGCACTGCTTTTCCCTGCCTGTTGAAAACGATGACTTTGGTTGCCGAAGTGCTTTGGTCAATTGCCAGTATGTATTTTCCATGTTTTTTATTCACATTCATATCTAAACATACTTATAGTTAAAAAGAAATGAAACAGGTTAAAAACTATCAGGTGAGAAATTAGAAAAGTTTGCACTAACCAAGTTAAAGCAGACTAAAATATTTTTTCTAACTTTACAAACTGTAGTTTTTATATACTCAAAAAATACTACATTTCTAACAGGGGAACGCGCCAACGCTTCCCTGTTTTTTTCCTTTATTTTGTTTCTTCTGCAATAATAAGTTCAATCTCATGATCTCTGAATAATTGTAAATGATTCGGATCAATGAATGTATCTGTAATTATGTAATCAATTAGTGAAAGAGCCCCTAAACTTGCAAAAGCATTTTTGCCAATTTTGGTGGAATCAGCCACCAGATAAGTCACATCAGCCGAATCAATCATAGCCTTTTTAACTACAATGTCGCTCAAACTTGGATAAGTCAGCCCCGAACGTAACGAGATGCCGGCTGTTGCCAGAAAAAGTTTATCCACATGGATATCTTCGAAAAAAATTGCAGCTTTTTGCCCTGTAAGTGAAAGTGTTGGTGGCTTAAATTCACCACCAGTCACAATTACTTCAATTCCGGGTTCAGCCCCAAGCATCATCGCAATATTCAACGCATTGGTGATAACAGTTAAACCACTTCGTCCAATTAAATTTCTTGCAATTTCAGTTGTTGTAGATCCGGAATCTAAAATAATCGAATCACCAGGCAAGATTAATTCAGCAGCTTTACTTCCGATTATTTTCTTTTTCTCAAGGTTTTCTTGATTTAAAAGAGTAAATGATTTTACGCCCGCTTCTACATTTTTCAGAAAGGCCCCACCATACTCTCTTTTAATAAATCCTTCATATTCCAGCTTTTCTAAATCCTGACGAATAGTTACTTCGGATACTTTAAAAATTTTAGAAAGGTTTATAACCTTTGCAGAACCATCTTCACGAAGCAATTCCAATATTTTTTCGCGTCTTTGATTTGCAAGCATTTATTTTTGATTAATTTCGTTTTCAAAAGTAATCGAAAATAATCGAAACACAAAATAAAAGTAAATTATTTTTTAAACTGAAAATAAAATCTAATTTTCGAGAATTTTGGATTAACTAATTTCACACACATTTAAAGAATTTTTTAAATTTTCAGATACCTGAAAAATTTAATTTATTCCGTTGTACTCCGCGAAATTTCAGAAAAAAATATAAGTAGCTGTATTATTGAATTCAAAATTAATGTTTAGCTTTTATCATATCGAACCCAGACAAATTAAAATATCCCCGGCAGCCAGCCATTTTATCCGGCTTCTTTTACCTCGTTAACCTCATTCCGGTTTGAATAATTTGTATACCACATCGTATTCATGATCAAAATAAGGGATAAAATAATTCCCGAAACGATCAGCAAATACACAAAAAGGGACATGCGCAATTCAACAAAAGCAAGGACGAAAAATACTGCCGAAGCAATCAGCAGCATCCATCGTGAAATTCTGATCAGCCGGAAGTATTGCCCGGGATATTCCAGGAAAGCTATGATACAGCTAACACCCAGAAAGAAGATACCAAAGGATAACTTAAAAGCTGTAATAATCCATGAAAAATTCATTTCCGGATCACCGAAGTTTTCAAACAGGGAATAAAAACCTGCACCGATCAGTCCCAGGGACATAAGTGTGGGGATATAGACAAGCTGCAACAGGCTGCTGTTGACAAATCCACTTTTGCATTTTCTGTCGGAACTCGTAGTAAAAAACAACCACCACAGTGTGAACACGATAATAATAGCCAGTCCGAAGTTAACCCAGTCCTGAAAATCCAGCTGCTGGTGAAGCCGGCTTACTCCGTTTACCACCCCCGCTACTACTTCTCCGAACATGATGATGGTAAAAAGGCCCATCCGTTCCGACATACTGGGTGAAAGGTCGAACTCATGGGAAACGTCCCTGTTGATCAGGTGGACAATAAAAGGAGGAATGTAATTCAATACCAATGTAATAAAGAATAATATCCTGATCAGGAACGGCTGCTGCATGAAAAGGGTGATCAGCATAATGACAAACGAAGATAAATACAATACCGTGTAAGGACGATTCAGTCTGCGGTGCGCTTTATCGTAAATGCCCACGCTCCACCACATATAGGTGATATAAACCTGCATAACCATCAGTGCTATGGTAGCATGGCGAAGCAGGTCTTCACCGGCCGTATTGATGGTTATGGCCAGGGCCGCCACGATCATCATCTGCCACATGGTCATTACCCGTGTGCGAAAACCTTCTGTTCCGTGCAAATCGTGGTGGAGACTGCCGTTTAACCATCCCCAGTAGATCATAATGAAAAAATAAATATAATCGAGTAAAGCCGTGGTTCCGGGATGTTCGGCCAGGTGATGGGTGATAATGGAAATAACGATCACATATACCAGGTCGTAAAACAATTCCATCCAGCTTACTTTTCTTTCTTCAATCCGGGTGGAAAACTTTCTTGGCGGCCCCCACCATACGCTTGATCTGTTTATTATTTTCATCAGGTTAAGGTTTGATTAAGCGTTATTGAAATTGTGTAAAGGTTAAAGATAGTGAAACAGAGGTTAACGTTTTTAGTTCTTTAAATTGCTTTTTTAAATACATTACAGGGAAAAAGAAAATAATATCGTGATGAAAAATGCAATCATTTGAACGAGAATTGAGATCCGGAATTCAACCGGAAAGAATCCCCTTCTTTACCGAGAAAAAAGCAATTAATGCTCCCAGCCAGGATAAAGCGACACATAGGTAAATAATAAGATTATAGGACCGGATGAAAGAGGACTTAATAAGATGAACTACCTGTCCGGTCTTTTCTTCGGACAAATTTGCGGGAGGCTGAGTATCGCCTAAATTTTTTGCATTACTTATCAGTTCCATCTTCTTATCTTGCCGTATTTCAATCTTATCCACATTGGTTTCCAGGTTGTTTTTAAACGAAATTAACATGAGTGCCCCTAGAACGGCTATTGAAAGCAGCCCTGCCGTCCGTGCCATCGTATTATTCACGCCGGAAGCTATGCCTGAATTTTTTTCAGGAACGGAAGCCATAACGGTTGCCGTCAGAGGAGCAATTACAATTCCCATCCCGGTCCCCAGAATAACTATTCCCGGGAAAAAAGAAATCCAGTAATCTTTCGGCCCTTCAGTCAACCCGGGAAAAGATAAGATCAGCATACCTATACCGGCTAAGATGGCGCCCGTGACTAATGGTTTTTTTGCCCCGAATTTATCATAAAACATACCGGAATAACGCGAAATCCCGGCAAGAATAATTGCAAACGGCAGTAGTGTCAGTCCTGTAATTTCTTCCGAATATCCCTGAACCTGAATTAAATTAAGCGGTAAAAAGAACAGCGAAGCGCTCAATGCGAAATAAATAAAAAACGTCATCATATTAATGCCGCTGAATGATCTTGACTTAAATAACTTCAACGGCATCATGGGATGATCGCTTCTCTTTTCCACAAAAAGAAACAATACCAGCGCCACAGTTCCGGCTGCCAATGATAATTGAATAAGTGTATCCGAAAAACCTTTTTCGGATGCTTCCAGAAATCCGTAAGTTATTCCCGACAGCCCCAGAATTGCCAGGACAGCACCGGTTATATCCGGTTTCTTTGCAGACTCATCCCTGTTTTCCGGCACTTTTTTCACAAGAATGACTATTGTAAGTATTGCGAGAGGAATATTTATAAAAAAAATAAACCGCCATAAGCCAATTCCGGCAAATAAACCGCCTAATACCGGACCTATGATCGTAGTAAGGGCGCTGAACGTGGACCAGGTCCCGAATGCTTTTCCTCTTCTTTTCGGGGGGAATTACCGCCGAAATAATTGCAAGGCTGCCGGGGACCATTAATGCACCTCCCACACCCTGAAATGCACGGGCGGTTATCAACATTCCCTCGCCCGGAGATATTCCGCAGAAAAAGGACGACACACTGAACAGCATGATCCCTATTATAAAGATTTTCTTCCTGCCATAAATATCACCTATTGACCCTCCAACCAGTAAGAGCGAGGAAAGAAACAAGGAATAGGCATTTATAATCCAGAATAACGATTTTCCGCTGATCCCCAGATCTTTTTGTATTGCAGGAAGTACAACATTGAGTGTGGAAGTATCAATAAACACCATTCCCGAACCTAAGATGGTCGCGGCAAGTGTCCACTTCTCTATTTTATTCAAATCATTCTTCAACAAGTTAAATACCCTGTTTATGATTCAAAAAGGTGATAACTCTTTAAAGTATGCACCCATCCTGATAAGTTCCATTTTTCAAGATCTCTGTTACGCTGCTACTTATCGAATTAGCGTAAAGATCGTTGATAATGAAGAAACAGAAGTAAACGTTTTTGGTTCTTTTAATTGTTTTTTACTGAACGTTGTGAAAAGAGATGAAATATTAGTGTGTAATCCGAAGAAATCAGAATGAGCGTTTTTTGTTTGTCACCCGTTCTTACTCAATATATGCAAAAATTGGATTTCTATTTTTCACAACCCTTCGGATAAAATGTTAGCAAAAAAACACGAATCAGATTTTCGTTTCCCTTAAATATATAATTTTAGTATATTGTGGCCTTTTACAATAAGCGATTTACGAAAAGTACATTATTCAACTGAAAAATAAAATGAGTCCCATGTTTTACAAAATTTCAAGGTATATCCTCCGGCAATGCATGTTTCTGATCTTTTTGTTCATTTCCATGAATGTTTTCAGCCAGCAGACAATTACGGAATGGATGAACACCGCCCAGGAGAGAATCGATACGTTACGAAAAGGTAATTTCACAATAAAGGTCTTTGATAAAAACGGTGTTGCAGTGAGTGACAGCATAGAAATAAAACTGAAAAAACATGAGTTTGTCTTCGGCTGCGCCAACGATTTTGACCGGAATAATTACAGTTCTGATCCTGCGATACCTTCCACGAATGACTGGATCCAATCAACTATTCTTAAGTACTTCAACATGAATGTTACCGGCAATGCCTTTAAGTGGAGCGGCACCCAGCCCTACAGTTCAACATCTTACAATTACGGACCTGTGGACAGTGTTGTAAACTGGGGCTGGCGGGAAAATATTGACCTGAAAGGACATAATCTTATATGGGGAGCCAATAACGACAGCGATTATCACTGCATTCCCAAATGGGCCATGGAATTACCAACCAACCAGGACCTTTACAATGCCTGTAAAACACGGGTGCAAACAATGGCCCAACGTTATAAAGGAAAATTCAAGGAGTACGATGTGATTAATGAACCGCTTCATGCCACGTGGCTTATAAACAGGCTTGGCACGGACTCCATTTACTGGAATGCCTTTAAATGGGTCAGGGAAATTGATACGACAACCAAATTATATATTAACGAATATAATGTGGAGTACAACTGGGGCGATGCAGCTAAATACAAAACCCTTATTCAAAAAATGTTGTCGAAAGGCGCCCCTATAGACGGGATCGGCGTGCAGGCCCATTTCTGGTTTACTACTATTGATCTGGGCGAATTGAAACAGAATATGGATATTCTGGCAACACTGGGCCTGCCCATACGGTTTACCGAGTTCGATCTGGCACAAATGTCCCAGGAAAGACAGGCCAGCTATACCTCATCCATTTTCCGCTTTGCCTTTTCGTATCCTGCCATTGAAGGTATTATAAGCTGGGCATTGTGGGATGCAGGAGCCTGGCGGACAGAATCGGGTTATTTTGATGCGGACAAAGTTCCTAAAATCGCTGCCGACACCATTTATAAGCTGATCCATAAAGTATGGACAACCAATATCAACACCAATTTTACCGACTCTGTTAAATTTAACGGGTATTACGGCCAGTACGATGTAAAGGTAAAATTCGGAGATACGTGGAAACAGTTTTCAATTGATTGCAACAAGTTGCACAACGATTCCATTTTCGTGTTAAACGAACAAAACGGGGCAGTTCCGCCGCCTCAGTTTGACACAGCTTATCTGAAAAAGATCAACCGGCTATATGTTAAGTTCGACAAAAAAATGGCCGATCCGGCTTCTTCTATCCGGGATTTTAAGTTATTTCAGATCTCTCCGATAAAAATCGATTCCGTATCCTTATTGCCCGAAGATTCATCGGTTGTAGTGATGTACCTTGGCTCATCTGTTAACAATAATTACATGACCGTTTCCTATTCCGACGGTACCATGAGATCTGCAGATGGCGGAATGCTGGAAGCCTTCGGGCCTGAAGCTATTGCAACCGATTATGCCACCTGCACAGCCGCAAGTACCACAACAGACGGTAAAGAAGTTGAATTGAAATTCAATAAACAAATGGCCGATCCGTCATCAGAACTGGCTTACTTTACCATAAAGGTTAATAATGTTGCCGTGAGCCTGGATAGTGTGCGGTTAAAAGACGGGAACGATTCAATCATGGTATTCTCATTAACAAATTTAGTTAACAGAACCCATACCCTATTGATATCTTATACCGGCAATACGATCACTTCCAAAGACGGCCAGGAACTTGCTTCATTTAACAATTTCCCTGTTTCGAATATCGTGCCGAACCTTTCTATTGTTTCTGCCGGTACTTCAACCGACGGGAAAACATTTGAAGTCCGGTTCACCTTACCGATGAATGACCCGTTTGATCAGCTTTCGAGGTTTCTGCTAACGGCAAACAATGTACATGTTGATATTGACAGTGTATGGCTAAAAGAAAATAATGATTCCATACTTGTATTTTCTTTGCCCAATCCCATTAAAATTGGAGATCTGGTGAATATCTCCTATTTCGAAGGTACCGTCAGCGCAAAGAACGGTCAAAAGTTACTGACATTCCAGAGATATAACGTTGTAAACAATACAGTAGCAACAGGGATTGACGAACAGAGAATTACCGAAGCCAATCTGTTCCCGAATCCCGCCAGAACTTTTATCAATTTCAAAAATTCCCGGATTAAAACAGTCAGAATCTACCAGCTAAACGGCCGGAAGGTCTTTGAGAAGGAATTGAACGGGAATGAAACCCGGGTTAATGTATCGTCATTACCGGAAGGGACGTATATTGTTACCGCTATTTATATCAATGGTGCTGTTTTAAAAACCAAATTGGTTAAAATAAAGTAATCTATAAAGCTATTCTGAAAAACCGGGGAATTCACAGCGGTTACGGGTTTTAAATTAAAGAAAAAACTCACTCCTAACCGTCACTGCGAGCGATAGCGCGGCCTGCCTGCTGCAGGCAGGCAGGCTCTTTCTTTTGATGATAATAATACTAATGAGTAATTCTTACTAAAAAGCAGGAGATTACGTCGTTCCTCCTTACAATGACGCTCTTCCATCATTTAATTGTTTTCTTCATTGGTCTATTCAGTAAACTGTGTCATTTAAATCAGGATTATTTAAATCAGAATAAAAAATTATAGGATAAAAATTTGCCGGTAAAATTGAATTTTTATAACTTGTGCTTGCATGATAACATAATTTTAACATAATTTAATTAGTTAAAAACCCTGTGCTCGTTGTACAGGGTTTTTTATGCTTAAAACCTGACAATTAAAAAATTTGTACTTTGAGGCATGAACTTTTGACAAAGAATTGGAAATAGCACGGGCAACATGTCCGCCAAAGGATTAACGGGTAAGGCAGGTGGAACCTGCTTTTATATTTCATGCGGAGGTTCCGCCCTTCGCCGGACACCGGTTAATTAAATTTATTTGAATTTTATTGTATTATCTTTTACATTTATTTCCTTTACCGTAAGTTGGAAACTGAGGAAAGTCGGGATAAGACAATAACATATAAAAACAGCCTAAGTGTGCAGGTATATTTAAATTTATGAATGGAAGAATATAAAAAAACCGTTGGACAATTTGTTTGATAATTAAACGTAATTAACGATTTCAAAAATAAAAACTATATGGTTGTATTAAATAAGTTAGAGGTCAGTTTAAAATAACGACTTGGTGAACTTGCAAACAGAAAGAAAATAAGATTGGAATGATGAAATTTTTAATTCTTTTTATTGTGCTCAGTGTTTCAACACTTAGTCTTTATTCTCAGAATTTTAAATATACTATTAAAGGAAGGGTGATTTCATGATGACTTTTTGTAAACTATGCCGGGAGTGACAATTATGATTAGTGACACTATTGAAGTGGGTAAAACAGATTTAAAATGGACTTGTTTCCAAAGTATTGACATCCCTGTTTCCGAGAAAAAAATATTATTTAGGGCTCTTGGACTGAAGACGCCAGCAATCTATTAGAGCTTGTAGATAGATTTGATAAGATGAGGATTTTATGATGTTACCTCAAGCCTGATGGTTTTATAACTTTAAGACGTCCTTGATGGAAAAGGAAAAAAAGATTTAAAAAGACTTCCAGAGATAATAAAATAAGCTTGAAGGTATTTTTGAATCTTATGCTCAGTTATGCACGCGAGTTTTTTCGAACGCTCGCTTTTATGATATCACTTTTAATTATAAATAAATTTTTATAATCTATTCTTCGATACCTCATAATTCCTATTGTCATTCCGCTTTATGAGTATTTTTAAATGATTAGAAAACTCAGAACCGCTAACAATTTGAAAGTAACTTTCGGGTTGTGCGGAGCGTTGTCTCCGCTTCTTTTATCTCAGCCCTATGGAAAATAAACTTGAAATCTGCTTATAAAATAAGTGACCGTGACATTAATTTAACAAATATGAGAACAAACCTTATAAAAAATGCTACCCGTCTAATCTTAATGACCTTAACCCTGATCGCTTGTCAGTCTCCGGCATATATATCAGGAAGACTGGAAGGAACAGGAAAGAACGGCCTGAAGATCTATCTGATTGAACCCGGAACCTTACGGGAGGTAGCTGCTTCCTATTTCGGAAAAGTCATTGATTCTGCTGTTGTAAATTCTGATGGCAAATTTGAGTTCCGTAACCTGCCGGCTACTAACCAGCCTGTATTGCTGGAATTAGCCGTACAGCCATCCGGTAAGGCCCCCAATTACTTACAAACGGATGATCCACTTACATCCAACTATATGCCAATTCTGTGGCAACCGGGTAAGTCAATTAAAATAAGGGCCAACGTGGATGAATTTCAAAAAAGTTTTTCAATCGAACATCCTTCCAAAATTAATAAGGCGCTGTTAAAGCTAAGGGATATCAGCGAGGAAGCTTACCAGACCTTTCTTGCAGGAAAACACTGGCAATTGGAAGAGGGCAGCCAGTTGCTGGAAAAGGAACACGCTGTTTTACAATACCGGACGGCGCTGATAAAGTTTGCCGACAGCATACAGTACCTCATGCCGGCACTGGTGGCATTAAGATGGGTAAGCCCGGAGAATGATTATGAACGCGTGCCTGAATTTCTGGTGAGGCAGTGTAATAAATGGAAGAAAGAACAACCGGACCATCCATGGGTAAAACAGCTTTGTAACGAAAGTAACCCTGCCGATTTACCTGTTTTGGTCGGGGATACATTCCCTAACCTCAGGTTTCCCCTGCTGACAAAGGATACACTTTCGCTTAAAGACATGTTGGGCAAGAAGCTCACTATTATAGACCTGTGGGCATCCTGGTGTGCTCCCTGCCGGATAGAAAACCGGGAGGTTCTGGTACCTGTATGGAATGAATACCATGACCAGGGATTACAAATTGTCGCGTATGCACTGGAAAGTGATAGGTCTGTCTGGAGAAAAGCTGCCGAACGCGACGGGGCAAACCGCTGGTACCAGGCATCCGATCTGAAGGGTGATGATGCACCGTTCTTAAAAAAGATCCGTGTTCAGACCATTCCGGCCAACTTTATTCTTAATGATAAGGGAGTGGTGATTGCTAAAAATGTTCATGGAAAGGCGTTGATGGATTTTGTAAAAAGATATATGAATGAAAAATAATGATTTGTTTACATTAAAATTTGTAGGTGGGGAACGTTACGGATAGCGGTTTTCTGATGCCCTTATGCCGGGCCTGCGCGCTTGTTCTAACAAGATATTGCTGAAATATTCCCAAAAACTAACCGGGACTGTGTCAGAAGCAAAAACCCTCTCCTAACCGTCAATGCTGATATTGCGAGCAAAAGGCCACTCTAAACCGTCATTGCGAGTCACCATCCCTGGTCCCCCGGGAAAAATAATTAAATGACGTAAGTTTGCCCCGATGAAAGACAGAGCAAACTACAAAACCCGTATTGCAACTTGGCGTTTTCAAACCCGATTGCGAGTTTGGGACTATTGCTCTTAGAAAAAAAACTTATCGGGGCGTGTAAGCTTATACTTTCACAACACCATGCTTGTAAGATTGCTTTCTTTCTTCAAGTAATAGAGTTTGCTCTGCTTTCTTAAAAAGAATTAATTGTAAAAATATGAAAGAGGAAGTTAAAAACAAATCAGCTTTGACAAATGATCAATTTGTATTGGAAATTATCAACAAGCAATCCGGGGCAATTGATGTCGGAAGTACCATGATGATGATATCTTACACGGACTCAGAAGGCAAAAACCATTTAATTGAAGCCAATGCTTATACGGACGACCTAACCGAAGTAGCTGTTCACTTAAAGGAGGCAGGGGTAGAAAAAATAGGAATGGAAGCAACTGGAGTATATTGGATGGCATTATATGAAATATTGGAACGACATGGTATTGAGGTAACCTTAGTGAACCCAAAGCATTTTAAGAATGTTGCCGGTCAAAAAACAGATGTATTAGATTGTCAATGGTTACATCAGCTACATGCCTACGGCATATTGCGTGCCTCCCATATAGCTCCTGATATTTACAGGGAATTAAGAACTTACATACATGAACGAAATATCCTTCAGAAACAGAAAAGTGATACATTAAACCGTATCCATAAATTATTGACAAAGATGAATGTTAAATTTCAGCATCTAATCAGTGATATAGAAGGTGTATCCGGAATGAGTCTGCTTAGAGAGATTGCAAGTGGGATAACTAATCCTGAAAATCTTTTGGCAAAAATTGATATAACCAAATTAAAAGCAGATAAAGCCGATTTGATCAAATCTTTAAAGGGTATTTACAGTCCATCCAATATTTACATTCTAAGGAAAACCCTTGAATCTTATGATTTTTTTAAAAGGCAAATGAAGGAATATGAAATATTGATTGAATCGGTATTAAAGAAAATGTTACCACCCGATTCCAAAAAAGAGATAAAGAAAAAAACATCCTATGTAAGAAAAAATCAATATAGCATCAATGTAAAGGAATATCTGAAACGTATAACAGGCATTGATTTAACACAAATTGATGGATTAGACGAGATATGTATCCTTGAGATTATATCGGTTACAGGATTAAATCTTAATAAATGGCCCACCGCCGACCACTTTACCAGTTGGCTTAATTTAAGTCCACGTAAAAAAATTACAGGGGGAAAGGTTGTCGGACACCAAAAAAGATTTACCAATAATCCGGCAACACAATGTTTTCGAATGGCGGCCCAAAGTATGTGGCATAATAAAAGTTCATTAGGACATCTATATCGTCGTTTATCGTATCAGAAGGGAAGTAAAAAAGCTATAAAGGCCGTAGCTCGAAAGCTTGCCGTAATCTTCTATCATATGCTGAAAAACAGGCAAGAATATGATCCAAAAAGACTACAAATCGACACTGAAAGACAGAAAATGATTAAGATAGATCGCTTAAAAAGAGAAGCAGCAAAATATGGTCTTAAACTTCAAAATGTAGCAGCTTGAATATCTGTAACTTACCGGAGCGTCATTGTAAGCGTAACTAGCCTGACGGGCAGGCAGGCGCAGTGGAGCGCGGCAATCTCTTTCTAATGAATGAAAATAATACTAATTAGTAATTCCTACTTAAGATCAAGGGATTACCTACGGTGAGCTCCGCTGCGCTCCGGTTGCTTCGTCGTTCCTCCTCGCA
>CAVVIO010000101.1:0-45992 GCA_963748095.1 uncultured Bacteroidales bacterium | reverse complement strand
TGATTCATAATCATGAGGTCGAGGGTTCAAGTCCCTCTCTCGCTACAAAAGGGGAAGGAATATTCCCCTTTTTTAATTTATAGATATAGTATGTTTTATGTATATAATATATACAGTCAAAAGAAAATATTTTCTTTCAACATAAATAATAAATTCCTTTAATAATCTGGTGAAAATAAAATTGTTTAGTTTCTCGGAAATTGAACCTTATCGATATACCAAAAATCATACATATGCAAAAGTTCAATATTGCCTTCTCCGGAAATATCCAGGGTTTCATGACTTTCTTCAATAACGCCTGTGAAATTTATGTTGAATCGAACACTGGCATTTTTTTCATCGAAAGTGATAGAAATGATGTCGAAATGTTTTAAAGTAAGTGATTTAAAGGAATCCCTGAAACTCAGCAGGTATTTGTCATTTTCAGCCTCACTGGTAAGATGTGTGGCGTAATCCTGGTCCTTATTGAGAAATGATTGGATAAAATCTGTACAATATTCTCGGATATCGTAATCGTGGTTGGGGTGAAACTCTTCATAAGTAAAATGAGTTATCATTCCTTTAATTCTGATATTATCAATCTTGTGCAGAAATAATTCTTCGGTAATGAATTTGTACAAAGTGCGATCATCTACCTCACAAAGAGTATCGAGTGCAATTTCATTTTCACACAGCACATTCATCATATTTTCCAGGGCATCTGAAATCCTATGATCCGGTACGTCTTCATCTTTAACATATTCCGGCCTTCCGATAAAATCATATACTGATATCAGATCTGCATTTTCATAAGCATTCTCAAAAGCCTCGATATGTTTCAGAAATTCATTTTCAATTTCAGGAGATAAATTGTTATTACCTGAGGGATTTGAAAATACAGCGCCTTTCTCAATCGACAATTTTAATTTCTTCAGTTCGTTTTCGAAACGCAATTTGTCCTTTTCATCCTCATTGTTTTTCTTAACCATGATATAATAGTCTTGTTTAACTTAACTTTTTTAATTGTAAGATAAAAAACAGTTCTGTAAATTCCTAAAATTCAAAGTAAAATCATCTCAACTGTTCGTTTATACACTTGGCCTTAACCGGTATCTCACCTGCTGCTTTATTTTTCCAGCCCGGATCATCTTAAGGATTAGCATGACTGCCACATCCCTTCAGTTGCTACAGACGAAACTTTATTATCCTGTTAATTTGTTTACATTGTCACCACCAAAAACATCCGTTTTGTTTTTTCCGAAAAAACCGCTATATTGGTTGGGTCTGTCGGTTGTATTTCTCATTTATTGAATTAAAAATATCGCATATGAACTATACAAAATTCATTGCTACAGCATTTTTGCTTACTATAATTTTTAGCTGGGGTTGTACTCATAAGCAGGAAAAAACAGAGCGGAAACAACTGTTCGATTACAACTGGAAATTCGCGCTGGGGGATCACCCGGAAGCAAGTACCGTTAATTTTAACGATAACGACTGGCAGAACCTTAACCTTCCGCACGACTGGAGCATAGAAGGCAAGATAGATAAAAAGAATCCGACAGGAGAACCCGGCGGTTTCTTCCCCGCAGGTATTGGGTGGTACCGAAAAACATTCAATATTCCTTCTTCCTGGCAGGGGAAACGCGTTTCCGTTTATTTCGGAGGTGTTTACATGAATGCCGAAGTGTTTATCAACGGAAAATCACTGGGGGTGCATCCGTACGGGTATACTTCGTTTTACTATGATCTTTCTCCGTATCTGCAATATGATAAAGAAAATGTCATGGCAGTACGTGTAGATAATTCCCAACAGTTAAACTGCCGCTGGTACAGTGGTTCCGGCATTTACCGGCATGTGTGGCTGCAGGTGACCGGTCCGGTTCATATAGCACAGTGGGGGACGGTAATAACAACTCCTGATATTAGCCCGGGAAAAGCTACCGTACAGTTAAAAATGCTGGTAAAGAATGAAACGGATAAGCCGCAAAGTATTGTATTATCGACACAGCTTACGGATAAGAACAGTAAAAACGCAGGCAATAATGAAGTGAATGTTGAACTGCCGGCAAACAGTGAAAAGGAAGTTACCCAAACCGTAACCGTAAATAATCCGCTGCTTTGGACAACGAAAACCCCCAATCTTTACCAGGCACACATTAAAATAATACAGGGTAATAAAACAATTGATAAAACCGCTAACACCTTTGGCATCCGTTCCATAAAGTTCAGTGCTGAGAACGGATTTCAGCTGAATGGTAAAACCGTGGAACTGGATGGCGGTTGTATGCATCATGATAATGGGTGCCTCGGTGCAGCTGCATACGACAGGGCTGAGGAACGGAGGGTGGAATTGTTGAAATCCGCCGGCTTTAACGCGGTACGGACTTCCCATAATCCTCCTTCGGAAGCTTTCCTGGATGCCTGCGACCGGCTGGGGATAATGGTGATTGACGAAGCGTTCGATGGCTGGCGGACAGGAAAGAATCCTTACGATTATTCCCTCTACTTTGATAAGTGGTGGCAGCGTGATCTGGCAGCCATGGTGATGCGTGACCGCAACCATCCATCCGTTATTATGTGGAGCACCGGTAATGAAATTATCGAAAGGACAGAACCGAAAGCCCTTGAAACAGCAAAGATGCTTGTGGCAAGTGTACACAAAATGGACCCGACACGACCGGTAACCTCTGCCATGACCACCTGGGGACAGGGTTGGGAAAGATTCGATACGCTGATGGCAGTGCATGATGTCTGTGGCTATAATTACCAGTTATTCCGTGCACCTTCCGATCATAAACGGGTTCCGTCACGGATCATCGTCCAGACGGAATCGTACCCGAAGGATGCTTTTGATAGCTGGAGTATGGTACAGGACCATCCTTATATTATCGGTGATTTTGTCTGGACGGCGATGGATTATCTGGGCGAATCCGGTATTGGTCGTTACTACTACCCGGGTGAACCGGAAGGCGAATCATGGGATACCACTAATTTATTTCCCTGGCACGGTTCATATTGCGGGGACATTGATCTGACCGGCTGGAGAAAACCCATTTCCCACTACCGCAATATTTTATGGAATAACACAGAAAAACTTTATATGGCAGTGAGGGAGCCTGACCCGGATAATGGGAAAATCACCTTAACCGCCTGGGCTGTATGGCCAACATGGGAAAGCTGGACCTGGCCAGGGCACGAAGGGAAAGACATACAGGTGGAAGTGTATTCGAAATATCCTGCTGTCCGGCTTTACCTGAATAACAAGCTTATTGGAGAGCAGTCAACAACCAAAGAACAGCAATTTAAAGCGACATTTACACTGCCGTATGCTCCAGGTTTGTTAAAGACTGTTGGTGTGAACGATAACAAAGAACTGGAATCGGCCGTCTTAAAAACTGCCGGTAAACCGGCTGCAATAAAATTAATAGCTGATCGAACCAACATTTCGGCCAACGGGCAGGACCTGTCATACGTTACGGTTGAAATAACCGACAAGGACGGGAATATATGCCCCGATGCTTCCAACCGGCTTCAGTTTGCCGTAAGTGGCCCCGGAGTTATTGCCGGGGTGGATAATGGCCGATATGAAAGACCCCGATCCATATCAGGGTAAATCACGAAAAGCCTGGCATGGACGAGCTCTGGTTGTAATTAAAAGTACCCGCGACGCCGGTGATATTCTGCTTACGGCAAGCTCATCAGGATTACCCGATGCGGTTGTAAATATTAAAACTGAAAAGTAAAGGGATTGATGTGCATTATAAAGAAACTTTGTCACCTTCTAAAAGTTTACTTTTTACCGGATTATCTTTTTACATTTTGTTCCTGAATGGTAGCTGGAAATTGGAGTAAGAAAGGAAACAGGTACATCAGGAAGTTACAACTATAATCAATTTGTGCTATAAAAGAAATAAAAACAACATACCGAAATTTCAGGAATAGTGTGTGCATGTTAACAGCCATAAAAGCTTAATTGCCATAGATTGTCATTTATGTTAATAATTAAATCGATGTCAAATGCCGTATAAATGCCGTATAAAATAACCGGTAATGGTTTGGGTTTAAAATTTCATTCTGGTACTTTTGAGATAATAATTTATAAAAATTATGAAACAACCGGAATTAGGTAAAAAAATCAATGAAATCCGAAATCAAAAGGGAATAACCCAAAAAGAGTTATCGGAATCATCCAATATTGATATTCGTACAATTCAAAGAATTGAATCAGGTGAAGTATTTCCCAGAACTTCAACCCTTAAATTAATTGCTGAGGCACTTGAATTGAATCCTCATGAGTTGAATGGAAATGATCAGACTGGATCCGGTAATTCAGAAGGCTTTCGAATACTATTATTAATTACCATGATCGTAGGAATAATATACCTGGTTGATTGGTTTTTTTATGCTCCGTTAATTCCCAGGTATAAAATCTATAATTCGCATGTTTGGATATACTCAATTATTAATGTAATAACCAATGTGTTTTTTTATTATGGATTTTATATGATTGGAAAATATTATGAAAGCAAGCTACTTAAATTTGCTTCCTCTTTTTTTATGATAGTCGGTCCAATTTATTTTATCTCTGCAATAGTTACAGGTGCAATGAATATAAATGCCGGGGGTTATATTAATCAGATTATCCTTAGCATACTGGGAATTAATTGTATATTTTTTGGTATTGGATTACTGAAAACAAAAACCAGTTTGTTGACCCTTTATAAAAGCGCCGGAATTTTACAGCTTTTAATTGCTCCGTTTTTTATTCTACCCATTGGAACTTTAAATGTAATTGGTTGCTGGATGAATATACCCTTGTATATTTTAATGATATTTATTTTGTATTTGGAATATCGAAAGTTAGGGTAATTAAGTCACCTTGACTTACCATGGTGCAAGACTTTGTCTTGTGCCCTAAAAACCAATACATCTTCTGCCTGAATCATTTTAAAAACAGCTTGTCTGCCTGCCATAACTCTTCAATTGCTACAGAAGAAACTTTGTCACACTTTCATCCTGATTACATTGTTACCCCTGTAAATTTGCTTTTCACAGGAATAACTTTTACATTTAGTTCATGAACGGTAGCAGGAAGTTTGTGAAAGGCACGAAAATATAAAAAAATAGAAAGATGAATTATTCCATCAGTAACATCGTTCTATACCAGGTGAACGAATTAAGGTAATTAGATTTCAATAATTGAACTTGCACATACATTGGCTGCTATAATAAAAGAGAAACATGAGCACATTTAAGATTTTTTCAGCGAAAGATAATAACGCAAAAAATTTAGGTAAAAGGAATACATTAAACTTTAGGTTTATTTTGATACTTCTTCCATTGGCTGGTTTTGTTATAGCTATAATTAATAAAATTTTTCATTACCAGCTAGGCACTATCTTTTGGATAGTTTATATAGGATTAATAATGATTGTAATTGGATATTCTTTGATTTTGATTAACAACTTGAAACAAATAGGTACGATCAGTTTTAATGAAAGTGGAATAACAAAAAAAATAGGAGATTTCTCAGAAAATTGGGATTTTAACTCAATAAAAGGATTTACTATAAAAACACATATGCGTGACATATTCTTTCAGAAAAATAAGTTTGGGATCAGATCTTATTTTTTAGAGTTACAATTCAAGGATAAAGAATCTCAGAGACTTGTTGTTTCAAGCACTTCAACAGATACTTCTGAATATGGTCTTGGAGAAACGTTAGCCACTTTATCGAAAACTAAACAGATTGAATTAAAAAAATGAGGCCAGCACCTTATAAATTTTATGGGGGGTGGAAGTGCCAATTTTAAAGGTATTAATACTAATTAAGTCTTATGTTCCATGATAGTGAATTTTCCCGAATATACCCACAAAGCTATTCGCAACGTTAGCCAATTACCTTAAAAAGTTATACATAAAATAATTATTCAGTTGAAGGATAAATATAAAGATACATACAGAATAGAATCGGCCAGATTGAAGAATTGGGATTATGGATGGGATGGGTTATATTACATTACAATATGCACAGGGGGTAGAGAATGTTATTTTGGAGACATTGAAGATAATGAAATAAAATTTTCAGAAACGGGTTCAATTGCAGATCATATCTGGTCTGATATCCCAAATAAATTTCATTTTATTGAATTAGATGAATATATTGTGATGCCGAATCATATTCACGGGATATTGAAAATTATCAAAACGGGGGATTATCAGAAGAATAATTCGTCGTCTGATTTAAAAAGGGATGAAGAATCGCGCGACAGTAGAGACGCGATTAATCGCGTCTCTACAATAACCACGGACGATGAATTAAATGTGAATAAAGAAACACAAAAAGGGGGCATTACAGGAATTAAAAATCCCATGTTACATGATAATTTGTCTCGTGCGATTCGTTGGTATAAAGGGAGATTAACATTTGAAGCTAGAAAATTCAATCCTGATTTTTGCTGGCAATCCCGGTTTCATGATAGCATAATACAGGACAGTAAAGCATTAAATAATATCAGGATTTATATTAAAGAAAATCCCAGGAACTGGATCAAAGACGAATTAAATCCCCGGTTTATGTAAAAAGGATTATAAAAGATAATGCAACCCTAGGTTTAAAACGGAATGTAGATTTGGATATATGTAGAGGCGCGATTAATCGTGTATCTACACCTATCGCGTTTCTACAGGAGGGGAAACAAAAATAACACCGCTTTGGAACAAGTCTGTATCGTATTGAGATGTTTCGGTAATAAATCACGAGAGTGTAAAATAATCTGTGTCAATAGAGTCTATTCAATGAATCATGTCGCAACCCCGCTAACCCAACTGTCAATTTCATATTAAGTCCGCTAATTCAGGGAAGAATTGTAAAATAATGTATAATTTCACATTGATATTCATTTAACCGCAATGTGTATTTTTTATTTTAATTTTTTATCATAACAGGAGAATCCAATGAAAAAAAATAAAAAGATCATCATCATCATTGTAGCTATTTTAGTGGCTTTCTATTTACTAAAACTGTTCATAAATTACTACGGAAATTGGCTTTGGTTTAATAACATGCACTATGGCTCAGTGTTCAATACCATGCTTACTGCACAGGTAACTTCCTTTATCGTGTTCTTTCTTGCCTTTGCCCTGTTTTTCAGCCTGCACATCCACCGGGCTTATAAAAATGGCAATGCCAGCCGCAACAGTATCCCCCTGCGCGAAGAGGATCCGCGGGCGCTTATTCTGCCCTTTTATAATGGGAAATCAGTCTTCTGGCTATGGGGAGCAATTACATTGTTCTTCAGTATCATCATGAGTTCTTCGGCAGTGGCTCACTGGAACGATTTTTTACAGTTCATCCATGCTTCTTCCTTTGGCATCAAAGAGCCTGTTTTTGGCAAAGACGCAGGTTTTTACGTGTTCAAACTTCCGGTATACCAGTATGTGGTTAGCCAGTATCTCTATATAGTTGTCATTACAGCTGTCGGTGTTCTGTTTTCTTATTACGTGGACAGCGCCATTAGCTCTGTAGGCAATAAATTCAATATTTCCGGACGGGTAAAAAATCATCTGATCGGGCTGATCGGTTTTTTTATGCTGGGCATTTCAGCATCCTGTTTTCTGAAGCTTTACGAGAACCTGTACTCTTCACAAGGGCCTGCCTACGGACCTTCCTACATGACGGTGCATGCACAGATACCCGCTGGCTGGGCTATTTTCGGGATGAGTGTGGTGCTCACTATTCTTTTGTTTTTAATGCCGCTTATAAAAAAATACAAAGTCCTGTTTTATGCCGCCGGGGCCTGGCTGGTCATATTAGTGGGTTTCGTTTGGATATATCCCAATTTTGTGGAACAGTACGAGGTGAAACCCACAGAACTGAGCAAGGAAACGCCTTACATCCAGAATAACATCAAATTTACAAGGGCAGGCATACGGGCTCAACAAAGTCAGGGTCGAACCTTTTCCGGTAGATCAGTCGCTGACATACCAGGATATAAAGGAAAACCACAGCACCATTGAAAACATCCGTCTGTGGGACCGCCGGCCGCTGATACAAACCTACAAGCAATTGCAGGAGATCCGTCTGTATTACGACTTTAACAGCGTGCAGGTAGACCGTTACCATTTTGATAAATACACGGAAGTGGCGCTGGCCGGGAGGGAGTTGCCGGTTTCGCAAATACCGGCCCGTGCCCAGACCTGGGTGAACGAGCATTTGATCTATACCCATGGCTATGGAGTGGTCATGAATCCTGTTAATAAAATTACGGAGGACGGCATGCCCGAATTTATCATGAAAGACATTCCGCCGACCACCACAACCCCGCTTAGCTTAAAACAAATGGCCATCTATTACGGAGAAGAAACCAATCAATACGTATTGGTAAATACCAAAGCCAAAGAATTTGATTATCCCAAAGGGGCCAATAATGTGTATACCGACTATAAAGGTGACGGAGGTGTTCGTATTTCCAACCTGTTCAGGCGTATCGTTTATGCCTGGAAATTTTCCGATCTGAAAATTCTGCTTACCGGTTATCTTACCCCGCAAAGCCGCATCATGTTCTACAGAAATATTGAAATGCGTGATAAAACCATCGCACCTTTTCTTTCTTATGACAGTCAGCCTTATTTAGTTGTTGGAGAAGACGGGCAACTGTACTGGATACACGATGCCTACACCATCAGCAACATGTTTCCCTATTCTGAGCCTTTCTCGGAAGGCCGGGACGGAAGAAGCTTCAATTACATCAACAATTCCGTGAAAGTCGTCATCAATGCATACAGTGGGGATGTTTCCTATTATGTGATCAACCCCGATGACCCGATTGTGGAGACATTGCAAAAGATATATCCCAAACTTTTCAAACCTTTCAGCGAGATGCCGGATTTCCTGAAGGCACACATCCGCTATCCTACCGATCTGTTTAACATACAAACGAAGATGTATAATGTCTATCACATGACCGACCCGAAGGTGTTTTACAACCAGGAAGATTACTGGGAAGTGCCTAATGCCAGCGGAAATGACAGCATGGAGACGAAGATGTTCCCCTATTACATCATCATGCGCCTGCCAGGGACATCGGACGAAGAGTATATTCTCATGCTGCCGCTTACGCCCTCCAAAAAAGATAACATGATTGCCTGGATGTGCGCCCGCTGCGATGTTCCCAATTACGGAGAACTGATCGTTTACACGCTTCCCAAAGATAAACTTGTATACGGGCCCGTGCAGATCGAAGGAAGGATCAATCAGAAGCCGGATATTTCCGCGGAGCTTACCCTTTGGGGACAACATGGTTCGCATGTTTTTAAAGGGAACCAGCTTGTCATCCCCATCAGCAAATCATTCATTTATGTGGAACCGGTGTACCTGCAATCGCAAGAGGGACAAATACCCGAACTGAAACGTGTTATTGTTATTTATAAAGACCAGATTGAAATGCGGCAAACACTGGATGAAGCGTTACAAGCGATCTTTAACCCTTCCGGACTACAAGACTCCACCAGAATACAGCCGGAAATAGCAACCATGGGAAGCGCTGCGAATTCATTCCAGTCATCGGCCAAAGCCAAAGAAGCCCTTGCTCATTATAACAAAGCGGTTGAATACCTGAAGCAAGATGACTGGGCCGGCTATGGCAAAGAACTGCAGCAGATGAAAGCGATATTATCTGAAATGAGCACAGACAGCGCGACAAGCCCGGGAAAAGATCAAGAACAGAAAAAGGAATAATGGGCAAATAAAAGAAGTCAGTTTTTGCAGATTCCCGTTTAGCAGAGGCCTTACCAATATGGAGGTTTATTGCTTTGTTCAATGAAATGCTGTTATTCCATCAGCTTTTTGTTTGGTTCTTGCTCGTCCAGTTTGGGGTAATTGCAATGATATTTGGCTTCAAAAATTTTAGTATATTTGATAAAAAATTCAATATGGATAAGCAATTAAAATCCAGAATAACCATAAATCCGGATATATGTAATGGAAGGCCTGCTATTCGTAATACCAGGTACACTGTAGATTTAATACTGGATTTACTGTCTTCCGGTATGTCCGAAGATGATATTATAGAAGATTACCCGGCAATAGAACACATGGATATAAAAGCTTGTCTGGCATTTGCATCGCAATTATCGAAAGTAAAAACGGTACATAGAATTGTCGCATGAAATTTCTGATAGATGCAAATTTGCCGTATAAATTGGCAACTTTGTTAAAAGAAAAAAATTACGATATAATCCATACGGATGATTTGCCAGATAAGGAAAGGACAAAAGATAGTGAGATAAGAAAAATTGCAAGTGATCAAAATAGGACAGTAATAACAAAGGATTCAGATTTTCTTGATTCTCATATAATACAAGGTATACCAGCAAAATTATTATTAGTAACAACCGGTAACATTATTAATAAATCTTTAATGGATTTATTTGATAAATATTTTGAGACAATTGTTGAGTTATTTGATTTGTACGATTTGATAGAACTGGATAACCAACAAATAACCGGGCATGAAAAATAACCACTGCCTCTATCTAAGAACACACTAAAACCCATCTTCGGCTAAGGCAAGCTTACATCCCCGCAACTGAAACTTGCGCCAGTTTATTACCCAAACTGCCAACACTTGATTTCAGGGCAAAAATCTTAAAACTTTAAATGCGTTTGCCCTGACTGTAACCTCTACGAATTTGTTTCTTACCGGAATATCTTTTACATTTAGGTCGCAAACGGGATTTGGGAGTTGAGGGAAAATTTCATTATAACCGAAAGCGGATAGATTTAAAGCTTTTTACAAACCTTTCTCAAATGGATAATTAAGCAAAGTGAAAAAAATAACCGGATATACAGAAAATTACAATAAATTGGTTAAATCATACAGTTACAAAGATGAAACAGTTACGCTATAATAAGGTTAAACGCAACTTGTCTGCTTTAGACAGGCCTGCATGCAGCAAGCAAGTTGTGTTTATGGGAATAGGCGTCATACTGAAGAGACTATACTTTTCAATCTTGCGTGAATAATTCACTGGTCAATTTGTTTTTTATCAAAAAAACAGCTTTTATTTATATTTACCATATATTTGCGTGAAATATTCACGCAAAAAACAAACGTCATGTTGATTAGATTTGTCATTGAAAATATGTTCTCTTTCGGAGAAAGAAAAGAGTTTACAACTATACCCAATAAGAGATTAAAAACCCTTCAATATCATAAATATCGATATAGATGGTTTTGGTATACTTAAAATCGCCTCTATTTATGGTGCAAATGGTGCTGGAAAATCAAATCTGATTAAATCCTTGTATTCATTTCAAAAATTTATCATTCGAGAGAAAATTCCATTTAGGTTAAAAGATTCACAGTTTAAATTTAGTAATTCTACAGATAGCCAAGAACAAATTTTTGCCATTGAATTTATTCAAGATAATATACCATTCTATTATGCTATCGTTCTTTCTGAAAACAAAATAATGACCGAAGAATTATATCTTTCTGGTTTAGGGAAAAAAGATGATAAATTTATTTTTGAAAGAAAAACTGTTGATGAGGAAAACTAATATTACATTCCTTGATGACTTTGAAAATGATGAAAAAAGTCAGGTTTTAAAGACTGTCTTGTTAGAAGAATTTATTAAACCTAATGAACCTATATTAAAATTTCTTTCTAATAGAGATAATAAATTCTTAAAAACAGTAAAGAATGCTTATCAATGGTTTTCTGAAACACTTCAAATTATTACCCCTGATTCCAAACCAAGAGCTTTAGCGCATAAAATTGATATTGATAATGAATTTAAAAAATATGCAAAAGATTTAATGTGTTCTTTCAATATTGGCATTACATCATTGGGTTCTGAGAAAAAAGAATTCAAAGGAATTCTTCGGAGAAGATAATGAGAACGAATTTGATAACTTGATAAAAGATGTTGAAGATTCCCCTAAGAAAATGATAGGTTTAAGAAGTAGACGTGGTGATGAATTGATTTTTGTCAAAGAAGATAATAAAATTTGGGTAAAAACATTAAAAGTTGAGCATTTTTGTAAAAGAGACCAATCAGTGCTTTTTGGATTAGATGAAGAATCCGATGGAACTGTAAGATTATTAGATTTTGTACCTGCTTTTAAAAATGTCATTTCTATTGAAAAGGTGTTTATTATTGATGAAATTGAAAGAAGTATTCATCCTCTTCTTATTAAAGAATTCGTTCAAAAATTCTCATTTGACCCAAATTCAAAAAGTGGACAATTGATATTCACAACACACGAATCTAATTTGTTGGACCAAGAAATATTTAGACAAGATGAAATTTGGTTTGCTGAAAAAGATTTTAATGGTTCAACTGATTTATATTCATTAAGTGATTTCAAAGAACACAAAACTATTGATATAGAAAAGGATTATCTTAATGGTAATATGGTTCAATTCCTTTTTTAGGGAATTTAGAAGACTTAAAATGGCACGATTATGATTTTAACAAATAGGCTTTTTGAAAGACAGCTCCACCAGCAGAGAAGCAAAAAGCCTATATATTTTCTGTGAAGGTGCAAAAAGAGAACTATCAATATTTTGAATATTTCAGAGAAATTGATTCAAGAATAAATATAGAAGTGTAGAACTCCATCCCCATGAGGATAATTCGCCATTACGGTTGTTGAATATTGCGAAGAGATGCATAATTAAGTCAGATGAAAACCCTAATCCTAAATATAACTTTATTGATGGAGATGAAGTTTGGATAGTTTTAGACATTGACAAAGATAAAAATGAATCAAGAGAACCTCAAATCCAAAGTATCCAGAGAAAATGTGATGGTCTTTTAGGCTGATATCTTGCTCAGAGTAATCCTTGCTTTGAAGTTTGGTTATATTATCATTCGCATTCTGAGAAACCACATTTTGAAAAATCCGAAAAATGCACAGAATGGAAACAATTGGTTAATGCTACTATAAAAGGTGGATTTGATTCAAGAGGACCTTCAATTTTTATTGAAACCGCATCAGTCAATGCTAAGAATAACTTCCAGTTAGAAGGTGGAAAATTAAACATTGGTAGTACTGAAGTTTATAATTTAGCAAACTCAATTATTCCTTTAGTAAAAACTAAATTGAGGAAGGCATTAGAACAGATCTGAAGAATAAAGCTCTCCTGTCATAGCGCAAGGTACTGTCTTGTGCCCTAAAGACCTACACTTGATTTCTTTCAAAATATAAATATTGATGAATATCCAGATATTTAGCAAACTCCAGCTTGCCTGCCTGCAGCAGGTTGGCTTTGCCTCCAACTTATTCCTGACATTGCGCCAGTTTTACCTGTCAATAATCCGGCGATTGTTTTTATAAGTTTGCACGAAAGTGTGGTCGGTTACCAGCCCGGGAATCAGGTCGTCGAGCAATTCGAGCTGATGGCGTATCTGGTCGATCAGCGCCGCTATACTATCGGTAGCCGTTTTCCGTAAACCGATAATCCCATCGCGTTTACCCGACAGCGTGGTTACTTCGTTTATAGCAGCCTCCAATGCATCCAGCTCTTCCGGGCCCAGTTCGTAGCCGGCCATTTCGGCCTGATACCGGCGGCCTGTTTCCAGCACAATCATACACCGGCTCAATGCATCGATCTGTTTGCCATGGGTAAAATCACTGATCGTGTAATCGATCCGCGATAACAGATCCTGGTTATTGGTTACCGTGGCAAAAGGCCGCAGCTTTTGTATTACCTGCATTGCCAGATTGACCATAGCGGCCTGCTTTGCCTTCAGGGTCATTGTAGCCCCTTTTGTGATAGCCGAAGTCTGTTTAACAGCAAGGCTTTCGAGTTCGCTCTTTTGGGCTTTTATCTTAAGTACAACCTCTGCTATGGGCTTTTTATCGCTCCATATGGCAGCAGATGCGTTCAGTTGGCTAATGACCGTATCGGCCATGTTCATAAAATTTATCTGATGTAAATTCATAATGTTAATTTTTAACAGTTACCGGAAGTAGTAATTAAAAAATTGTGCAGCGATACCCGTGGAATGCTTTCAACGGTTGGTTTATTAACCATAATGACAATTACGGATAACAGAATACGATAATAAGCAGCCAGAGTAGTGTGTCCGGTGTTTAAGATAATGCCCGTACCAGACATAGTGGCGCAAGGAGATGATTTTATGGCAGATTGAGCAGGCAAAACAGTATGTTAAATTAGTAAAACACAAATTAAATTAATAAAACAGTATGTAAATTTAATAAAACATAATATTTAATATATATAACATGATTAATTTTAATAAATCAGTAAATAAATTTAATATAACAGTAAATTATATTGATAATACATAATATTAAATCAATAAATCAGAATCTAAGATTAATAAAACATAAAATTAATTTATAAAACAATATATAATCAATATATTATTATGTTAAAATAGTAAAACAATAATTAAATTAATAAAACATTATATAAAATGAATAAATCATTATAAAATATAATAAAACATTAGATATAATGTATAAAACATAGAAATATTTAATAAAACAGTAAATTGATACGATAAAACGATACTTAAAACAGGTAAAACTGTTAATTGACAGGGAAAAATAATACCTAAAACAAATAAAACGATTCATTGAAGAAACAAAATGGTACAAGCAGCGAAAAGAACCGGGCCTGGTTTCGATCTTATTTGCTTTTCACGGGAATATCTTTTACATTTAGTCTTTGAACGGTGGGGGGAAGATGGGGAAAAGAGACTATAAGTTAAAAATTGGATAGATGGATTATTTAATTGGGAATAGTATGAAATTGAATTTGCGCGGATGTTAGACCCAATTAATTTAATAATACATAAAATTACCAACTATTGAAAGATAAATATAGAAATAAATACCGAATAGGATCGGCCCGGCTGAAAAATTGGGATTACGGGTGGGATGGGTTGTATTTTGTTACAATTTGTACCAGGGGCAGGGAATGTTATTTTGGAGGTGTTGAGGAGATTGAAATAAAATTATCAGAAACGGGTGCATTGGCAGATCGTACATGGTTGGAAATCCCTTTGCGTAGCTTTGCGATTTCTTTGCGAAACTCAGCTTAACAGCTACTTATTATTATTACGCAAAGTAACGCAGAGAATCCGCAAAGTCTCGCTAAGACTTTTTGGATGGCCCCCTCATAGCGCAAGTTTGCAACTTTTGCTCTCTACTCATTCGTCGCCCTGTTTCCTTAAACAATACATAAAATAACCAATCAGTTGAAAGATAAACCTGCCCGTCCGGCAGGCGGGTTCAGAAATAAATACCGGACAGGATCGGCCCGGCTGAAGAATTGGGATTATGGCCGGGACGGGGTGTATTTTGTTACAATATGTACCGGTGGGCGAGAATGTTATTTTGGAGATATTGAGGAGATTGAAATAAAATTATCAGAAACGGGTTTAATGGCAGATCGTACCTGGTTGGAAATCCCTTTGCGTAGCTTTGCGATTTCTTTGCGAAAATCAGCTTAACAGCTACTTATAATTATTACGCAAAGTAACGCAGAGAATCCGCAAAGTCTCGCTAAGACTTTTTGGATGGCCCCCTCATAGCGCAAGTTTGCAACTTGTGCTCTCTAAAGTCCCGTCTTTCCAACGGATCAATGAACACTCTGTTATCCATCGCCCTGTTTTCCTCTCTAATCATAATATTTAGCCTTAAACCAGGAAATTGAAAATGTGGATTATTTTGTAACTTTGAATCATGAAGATAATTCAAGAACATATTAGCGAACTTAAAAAGCTATGTGAGCGATATCATGTAGCCGAATTATATGTGTTCGGTTCAATTGTGTCGGAAAGATTTACAAGTGAAAGTGATATTGACTTTTTAGTAAAGTTTTCCGGTGTTGAACCATTGGATTATTTTGATAATTATATTGACTTTAAATCTGATTTAGGAACACTATTTTCCCGGGAAATTGACCTGGTTGAAATGCAAGCTATAAGAAACCCGATTTTAAAGAAGTCGATTGATAGGGATAAAATCAATTTATATGGACGAGAGGATATTAAAGTGGCTGTTTGATATAAAAATAGCGATAGACGAAATAGAAACATACTTTATAGAAATTCCAAAGGATTTTAAGCGCTATTCTTCTAATATTATATTGAAACGTGCAGTTGAGCGTGATTTAGGGATAATAGGAGAAGCTGTCAACCGGATTTTAAAGCAAGATGAAAACTTTCCAATTGAAAATGCTAAAAAGATAGTTGGATTAAGAAATCAAATAATTCATGCATATGATAACATTTCGGATGAAAATATCTGGGCAATAATTCAAAAGCATGTTCCTTTATTAAAAATTGAAGTTGAAAAACTGATAAATAAGGAAACTTAAGCACTACTTACGATATGTAAATTTTAAAGTAGGTGTGGTAGTGTCCCTCATAGCGCAAGTTTGCAACTTGTGCTCTCTATAGCCCTGTTTCCTTAAGCCAACACATAAAATAACTACCAGTTGAAAGATAATTACAGGAAAAATCTTGACGAATCAATCATTCTTCGTCCTCGTCATCTCGAAAAGCTGTGAGGCCTGTTCACCCAGGAATCCGGAGAATAATTTCCGTTTGCCGTTTTCTTCAATATAGCCGCGTTCCGCCAATTCGTAATAGGCATATGTCCACATCATTGTTTCGGCTTCTCCTTTTTCGTTGATCACTTCCACCTTTTCTTTTACTGCCTGTGTGGACGATTGCCGGAGAATACTGTCCTTTTGCCCTTCGATGCTATCTTTCATCGGAACACTGGCAGCAATTAATCCGTCACAGGTTGACGGCAGGTCGGGCCATTCTTTCACATCCTGGTAATTAATAAAGGCTGTGAAGTGATTGACCGAATTCCCGTGTAATAATGTCCAGGCGGCATATTGCGACAGGTCATTCAGTTTCAGAACGGTTTCTTTCAAAGGGGCCTTCCACGGACGGACAAAGAAACCGGTCAATTCTTTCACCAGGATTTCCGCATCATTTTCAGAAAGACTTCCTTCTTTATCCAGTTGTGCCAACAATTCCTTTACTGAAGCTGAAAGAAGGTCCGGTGTGTCTTTTACACTTTCGTTGATAAGGTGCTGTGCTTCTTCCGGGAATTCGGAAACTTCGAGCTGACTGACGAATATTTTCGGGAATTCCGGGTCGGGATGTTCAAAGTGAATAGCATTCAGTTTTTTCTGTTGAAATTTATAGGTTCCAGCGGGTTTGTATTCCAGATGGGTTAAGATCTGCCGGATTGCTTCGATCCCCTGCGGCTGATTGCCGGTAAAGGTGTTAAGTGTCCGGAAGGCAATGTGGTCGTTTACAACTTTTCCTCCCTTGTGTAAAACCAGATCGTTGTAGGTTTTTGCATACGAAACCCTTTTTAAATACTGTTCCCAAAGTGCATCTAACAGTTTCTTTGTAATTTCCCGGTTTGTGACTTTCATTGCTTTAATTAGTTTAGTTTGCCAACTATAACAACCAGCTTCTGCTATTTGTTTCCGGCCGGCCAATGATATTCCTTACTACCCCGTGTAAAACCTTTTCCGGTTAAACGATAGCATAACCCGGATTTTTCTTGCTGATATGATTCTGAATAATGACCTTCAGCATCCAGGATCAATGATAAACCTTTTGGTACGTGTTTTGTTAAAAAACATTGATTAACAAAACCGGGTTCAGATATTTCAATAATCTTAATTGTACCAGGAAGTAAATGATAACATAAAGCAATCATATTCAGAAAAAAATCTAATTTAACTAAATAATCATCAACGGTGGAAGCTGAAAAACCAACGAGTAGGCAAAATAAAAATCAATTATCATCATGAAAAGAACAATATTAGTTTTAGTAAGTATTTTCATGTTATCACTGTTAACAGGAAAAGCACAATTATTTGTGGGTGGTAACTTAAGTTTTTCTTCACAGGGAGGAAGTTACGAGGCAGGTTCTACTTCAACAGACAAAACCAAAACACATTCCTTTGGTTTCTACCCAAAGGTGGGTTATTTTTTGAACGATCAGTTTGCAGTAGGAGCACAGCTGGGAATAGCTTTATCCAGTTCAAAAACACCCGGCACGCCTGAAGTTATAACCAGTTCAAGTACGAAAGGCCTTACGCCTTTTATTCGTTATTATGTTTTGCAGATGGATAAATTTTCAATTTTTGGACAGGGGTATCTGGGTTTATCGCTTGGATCACAAAAAACAAAAACAGGAACTACAACTGTAAACGGGCCTAAAACAACAACTTTCAGTCTGGGAATTTTTCCCGGAATGGCATATGATGTCGGCGATCATTTTTCTCTTGAAGCAAATATAAATTTGCTCAACTTTGGTTATAGTCTAAGAACACAAAAGGATACTAATGTAAGTCCTAATACCAAGGATGTTACTTCTTCATTCAGTTTTGGGGCAGGACTTGATAATATTGTAAATACGGGATCAATTTCTGTTGGGGCTATTTACAGGTTTTGATGATTTTAAGATAGTTAAGGCTTAATTGATACGTCATTGCGAGGAGGAACGACGAAGCAACCGGAGCGCAGCGGAGCTCACCGTAGGTAATCTCCTGCTATAACAGGATGAATTTGACCAATTAGTAAAATATCATTAAATAGAAGGAGATTGCCGCGCTTCACTGCGTTTCGCTCGCAATGACGGTTAAGAGAGGGTTTCCACCTTAAAAAGCCTGGCTGTAAAATAGTGTGGTAATATTGTAAAATATCCGCTGAATAATCTGGATATTCATACGTTAGCTGGACAGGAAATATAAAAATCCACTAACTCTTTAATCTCCTTCTCCACAAAAGAAATCCCATAATCCCGCAGTTCTTTCAGTACCGGATCGTATATTTCTTTGACGGTTGGAATGCAAACCCCTTTTACATTGATCTGTCCGTTCAGAATTAATTTGGCTGCAATGCCCAGATGGTAATCCCACCGTTTTGGCCATGGCCGTTTTTTTACCGTTATCACCTATTACACCCAGCGATGAAGTGAGCACGGTGGGAACATCTTTCTCTTTTTCCTTGTAAGTAATTTTATGCCACATTACCACCAGGTCCTTGTCATCCGGTTCCAGTTTCCATTTCTTATCAAGTATATGTCCGAGTATCTGTGCCGGTGTAGCATCTTTTATCCCGATGCGCGTATTGTCAAATATCCCCAGCCAGTGAAGTTTTTCAACAATACTTGAATCCTGGTCGATATGCATGTAATGGTACAGTTTCAACTCAACGGAGTCATGCTCGCTGTAATACAGGAACGAATTGATGAATTCCCTGTAGGTCATGTTTTCTGAATTATCCATGATATAACTGTCATCAGTGGCTCCCAGCTGAACAAATACATTCCATGCCCTCGAAAATCCGGACCTGCGCAATGTTCCGCGATAAATAGTGGGAATACCCTGTAGTCCGTATTTCTCTATATATTTCATAGAATCGCGGTTGGCATATCCTTCGAACTTGCCCAAACCATCAATCTCAATTTTTTCGGTACGCCGGAACAGTCTGTAATACGGGATATATTTGATCTTTCCTTCCTGGATAAACTTTGCAGTCCCTTTTTGTCCCGCCCTGACAACATTTTCCGGATTCCATGAAAATTTGTAATGCCACGGATTATTATCGGATTCGGGAGCAACCAGTCCACCGGTAAAGGATTCAAATCCCAGCAACTGATGTCCGGCCTGTTTGATCCGGTCTAGCAGTTGCATGGCCGACATGTGGTCAATCCCCGGATCGAGGCCCGTTTCATTCAGGAACAGGATGTTTTTTGCAACGGCTTCGTCATGCATTTTTTTTATTTCATCCGACTCGTAGGAAGCGGTAAGCAGCGATTTTGAATACTTCAGACACGACTGAGCCACATAAATATGAAACTTCATGGGAAGCATGGAAATTACCAGGTCGGAATTGTTGTATGGCATTGTCCCGCTGCTCTTCATCAAAAATATCGAGTTCCATTACCCTGGTTCCCGGGCCGGTTTTTTCTTTTACCGACTGGATATTCCGGTCGGCCACTGTAATTTCCCACCTTGATTTTTTTGCCTGTTCTTCAAGGTATTCGATAAGGTATATGCTCGACAGGCCCGATCCGATGATCAGTATTCGTTTCACGTGATTGATATTATTTAACTGAGATTATTTAACTGTTGATTATACATTAAACTCGATCCCCTGTGCCAGTGGCAGGTCTTTGCCGAAATTGATCGTATTGGTCTGCCTGCGCATGTATGCTTTCCATGCATCGGAACCGGATTCGCGTCCGCCGCCGGTATCTTTTTCACCGCCGAATGCACCGCCTATTTCTGCTCCCGATGTTCCGATATTGATATTGGCAATACCACAGTCCGATCCTTCGTGGGACAGGAACTTTTCGGTTTCCAGTAAATTGGTGGAGAACATGGATGATGACAATCCCTGCGGTACGTCGTTATGTATTTCAATAGCTTCTTCAATGGTGCTGTATTTTATCAGGTACAGCAGCGGGGCAAACGTTTCTTCCTGAACGATCTCATAGTGATTTTCCACCTCTGCCAGACAGGGAACCACGTAACAACCGGATCCATAGTCGCTGCCTTCCAGTAAGGAACCACCGTAAATAATTTTTCCTCCTTCAGCTTTCACCTGTTCAATGGCTTTTGTATAATCGTCGACGGCCCCCTTATCGATCATCGGGCCAACCAGAATGGAAGGGTCCAATGAATTGCCGATCTTGATGTTTTTGTATACACGTACCAGTTTATCTTTGAATGTTTCGTAAACGGATTCATGTATAATAATTCTCCGGGTAGAAGTGCATCGTTGTCCGCAGGTACCTACAGCTCCGAAAACTATTGCCCGCAGTGCCATATCCATATCGGCATCTTTGGTAACAATAACAGCATTATTGCCTCCCAGTTCGAGAATGGATTTCCCCAGACGGGCGCCTACCAGTTCACCTACTTTTTTACCAACACGGGTAGAACCGGTGAAAGATATCAGCGGAATATTTTTATCGGCAAACAGGTCATCTCCCAGGTATCTGGAACTTGTTGCCACCAGGTTCAGCACTCCTTCCGGAACGTCGTTCTTTTTAAGTACGTTTGAAACAATTTTATGAATGGCAACGGCGCACAGCAGCACTTTCGAGGAAGGTTTCCACACAATCACATCACCACACACCAGTGCGATCATGGCATTCCACGACCAGACGGCTACGGGGAAATTGAATGCCGAAACTACACCAACGATCCCCAGCGGATGATACTGATCGTACATCCGGTGCTGTGGTCGTTCCGAATGCATTGTAGAACCCCAGAGCTGCCGCGATTGTCCTACGGCAAAATCGCAGATATCGATCATTTCCTGCACTTCTCCCAGTCCTTCCTGGTAGATCTTTCCCATTTCATACGATACCAGTTTGCCAAGCGGTTCCTTATATTTCCTCAGTTCATTGCCGATCTGGCGTACTATTTCACCACGTTTGGGAGCAGGAATCGTCCTCCATTTTTTAAAGGCTTCCTTTGCGGTGGAAATCACGGTATGATAGTCTTTCAGTGTGGCCTGTTTTATGCCGGCTATCTCTTTTCCATCCACCGGCGAAACGGAATTTAATATATCGCCTGATGTTTCCTGCCAGACGGTGCCCGTGCATGATCCGTTATTTACTTTGTTTATTCCAAGCTCTTTTAATGCTTCCTGTATGCCAAAATCCTTTATCATTTTATATATATTTAATGTTTCATACTTTCTATCCATCTTACCAACCCGCCTTTTTCCAATATGTTCATTAGTTTTTCGGGAAGAATGGGGATTTCAAATTCTCTATTGCCGATGGTTATTTTACCTTGTTTAAGATCCACTTCAACCGGGTCTCCCGGTTGATAAGAATTTACTGCTTCGGGGGATATTATAACCGGCAATCCCTGGTTCAGTGCCGAACGAAAGAATATCCGCGCTACCGATTTGACAATTACCGCTTTCACTCCGGCATGAGCCAGTCCGACTGACGGATGTTCGCGTGAACTGCCACAGCCAAAGTTCTCACCGCAAATGATGATATCTCCTTTTTCTATTTTTTGAGCAAAGTTATTATCGAATCCTTTGAACAGATGCGGGATTATTTTCTCAGGTTCCGAGCTGTTGATCTCATACGTAAGACTCCCGGCAAACATCTGGTCGGTATTCAGGTTATCCGCATCGTGATAATCCCATACGTTTCCTTGTCGGCGGTTATCCTGTGAGGCTATTTCCACTGTCGGGGTCTGTTGTTTCAGGTAGGGAAACTTATTTTTCCCTCCACTCTTTAATGAGGGCGTAATTTCACCTTTAAGGGCTGATGCGGCAACAGTAGCCGGAGATGCAAGATAGATCGAAGCATTTTTATTTCCCATACGTCCCAGGAAATTCCGGTTTGCCGTGGAAATCACAACAGCGCCGTCGGCAGGAATTCCCTGACCGGTTCCGAGACATGGTCCACACGACGGGGAAAGGATGTTAGCCCCTGCTTTTATAAATATCTCCAGAAGTCCTTCTTTCATTGCCTGCAGGTATATTTTCCGGGAAGCCGGTGCGATCAGCAACTGAAGTCCGGGTATTACTTTTTTTCCTTTGAGAATTCCGGCTGCTACCCTCAGATCTTCTATTCTTCCGTTTGTACAGGTTCCGATTAAGGCCTGATCAATATTTTGTCCCGCTACCTCGTCCACACTTTTTACATTATCCACATGATGCGGGCATGCCACCACCGGGAACAGATTCATTCAGGTTTATTTCGATCTGTTTTTTATAGCGGGCATCATTATCCGCCCATACTCCCTCAATATCCTCTTTCAGATATTCATTCAATAATTCATCCGGCGGGAAAACCGCATTTTTGGCACCCATTTCAGAAGCCAGGTTGGCAATGGTCATCCGGTCTTCGATGGAAAGCGTTTTTATTCCGTCGCCGTGATATTCAATGGACATGTAATCGGCGCCGCTCGAACCGATCATTCCCATAATATACAGGGCAATGTCTTTTGCATATACGCCTTCTTTCAGCTTTCCTGAAAGAATAATTTTAATACTTTCAGGCACCCTGAACCACGTTTCTCCATTCTTCCACAAGCCGGCTGTTTCGGTACGATCGATCCCGGCAGCAAAAGCATTAAATGCTCCGGCGGTACAGGTATGGCTGTCACTTCCCACCACGATCATTCCGGGCCGGGCATAGTCTGCCATCAACTGGTGGCAGATACCGTCGCCGACATCATGGAATTGCGAGACTTTTTGACTGGTGGTAAAATTCCGAATCTGCTGGTAATCATTTGCCAGTTTGCTGGTGGTAGGAGGGGCATTGTGATCCAGCACCACGAGCAACTTGTCGGGATCATGTAGTTTATCTCCGCCCATCCGTTTGAAAATTTTCTCAATACTCGACGTGTTATCGTGAGACAGAATGATATCAGGACGGGCAAATACGATGGTTCCCGCATCGGCTCCGAATATTTTTTCTGCAAAAGTTTTACCTGCCATTTGATTATCCCTTTACTGAATTTATAATTTCAAAAGATCCCCCTTTTGATAGATTTCAAGTTGTACCTGTGAAAACCCGTTAATGCCTGTTGATTTGTCATTCCTCAAATTAGTTATTATTCCGGTTTTCAGGTCAACCCTTACCATATCCCGTTGTTGAAGTTCGAGTATGCTTAGATCATCATAGGTTAAAACAGGGAAACCGGCATTGATGGCATTCCGTTCATAAATTGCCCCAAAGGAATGGGCAAGGATAGCCTTGTTTTTCAATGATTTGAAACAATCGACAGCCTGTTGCCGTGAACTACCGGCCCCGAAATTTTTACCGGTAACAATAATATCACCCGGTTCCGATTTTGAAGCATAGTCTTCCCATCCCTGCAGATTTCCAAAAGTATATTGTCCCATTTCTTCGGGATTGGTTACTGACAGGTGTTGGTTGTGATAGATCATATCCGTATCGATATTATCCTTGTCAATTATCCAGACTTTTCCCTCCAGCATTGTTTTTGCTTTGGAAGGATAAATGCATTTACCAATATCAGGTATCTTTACGATCCATCACTTTTTGAGTAGAAAATACCGAAGGTGAAGCAGGCAGGGAATCCGGACCTGTAATATGTCCGGCAATTGCAGAGGCAGCAGCCACCGCCGGAGATGCCAGGTAGACATCTCCTTTTCCCTGTTTTCCTGTGAAGTTTCGGTTGCCGGTGCTTACTGTCTTTTCCCCTGGCCCGTTTTGCCCGATCTGTCCCGCTGCGCACCCTGCACATCCGGCATTACCCACCATTGCACCGGCATTCTTAAATATTTTAATTAATCCTTCATCCAGACATTGGTTCCATATCTCATCGGTAGACGGAACGATCTTCAATACCACACCGGGGGCAACTTTCTTTCCTCTTAAGATATGTGCTGCCTCTCTCAGGTCTTCCATACGGCCGTTGGTACAGCTTCCTATGAATGAGGAATCGATTTTGGTTCCCTGTACTTCCTTAATTGGGACTACATCGTGTGGTTTCCCCGGAAGGGCAACAGCCCGGAAACATTTTTCCATATCGAAATCGTAGATCTTTGCGTAGGAGGCACTCGTGTCGGCAAAAACTTTTTCACAGGCATTACCCGACCGCTCGGAGCAGTAATCAAGAATTTCCCCTGAGGGAGGGATGAAAATAGCAATAGCGCCCATTTCAGTTGCCATAGAAGAAATGGTAATGCGTTCGTCAAGGGATAATTTTTCTATTTCATTTCCCTCCAGTTCCACCGAATAGCCAAGCAGGCTGTTGGCGCCGAATTCTTTAAGCAGGTTCAGAATAATATCCTTTGCATGAATACCTTCCGGTCTCTTTCCGTTAACCCTGATCTTTACGGATTCGGGAACCTTGAACCATACAGATCCTCTCGACCATACCGCGGCAATATCACGATCGCCCATGCCCTGTCCAAAAGCTCCGATAGCAGCCAGAATGTTTGCATGCGAATCGGTCGAAACCAGGGTTGATCCCGGAACAGCCAGTCCTTTGTCGATGGCAAGGTGGGTGCCGATGCCACTGTTGATATCATAAACCGGGATGTTATAATCTCGAGCAAACAACCTGCAGGTTTGCTGGTTAGCTGCATATTTCTGGTCGGAACCGGTAGGATTGCAATCGAATGTAAAAAATGTCTTTGTATTGTCATCGGGCACCAGTTGATTATCTTTCAGGTTTTTCACTACGTTGGCTCCCCCGAAATCACGGGCCAGCCGTACATCAATTTTCACATCTACAATCTCTCCCGGTGTAACCGTTTCGTTTCCGGAATGTGCGGCCAGTATCTTTTCAATGATCGTTCCCCCCATAACCGGTTATTTTAATCTGTTCTTAAACGGTAAAAAAGTCATGAAATCGGCATGATGCACGATATATGCTTCCGTAGTTCTTTTTACCATATCGCCTTCGCCGGCATGCGTGGCAATAATGTGACAAACTTCGGCCGGAACTCTGCATTCTTCGGCAAGGGACACTCCTGAAAACGGGTGTCGCAGATATTTTCCGTATTGTCCCTGAACGGCATTCCCTTCATTATCCAGTTCATATTCCAGGAGTTTGCCTACATCGCAGAGGATAGCGCCTGCAATCAGCACGTCCATGTTTACAGGCAGTTCATCTTTAAAGAATTCATTCATTTTAAGACCGCTTTCCCGTGCGATATGTACAACAGCCCTTTTATGGTCCATAAAACTGACCTTAAGATCCGGACCACACAGCAGAGTAAACGGAATACGATGCAGATCACCGGCAGATAAAACACTTCTTTCAAGGGCAAGCAGCCAGGTACCGGCGGTTTTATCTCTCAGCTCTTTATCCTGTATCCAGTCAAGTTCGGGCCACAGCGATCGAATGTCATCCATGTTTCTAATCTTTAAGTTTTTGAATAATGGCATCGGCCATTTGCCGGGTTGAAGCGGCACCTTCACTTATCACATCGGGCTTTCCCTGCATCTTCATCATGTCGTAGGTTCTTATTTTACCTTCTGCTATTACTTCTGCAATGGCATCCCTGATCATATAAGCCATTTCATTTTCTCCAATATAATCAAGCATCATACATGCCGAAGCGATCATGGCAATGGGGTTAACAATGGAGACATTATAATCTGCATACTTGGGTGCAGAACCATGGGTGGGTTCGAATACGGCAACTTCTTCCCCGATATTGGCACTGCAGGCAAACCCCAGTCCGCCAATCAGTCCGGCAAATCCGTCCGAAACAATATCTCCGAACATGTTTCCGGCTACAATTACCCCGTAATCTTCGGGATTTTTTGTCAGCCACATCATCTGGGCATCAATGTTTGTATTCCAGAGTTCAATATGTGGGAATGCTTCCCGGATCTCCTTGGCCATTCTGAACATCATACCCGATGTTTCGCGGATTACATTGGGCTTTTCACATACGGTGACCGATTTATAGCCATACTTGTCGGCATAGGAAAAAGCCGCTTTCAGGATCCTTTCGGTGGCTTTTTTTGTGAATATCCGTGTTGAAACAGCCAATTCCTCCGGTGGCACTGAACCGAAATTCTTTACAAACTTCGGATGTGTCATTAAGGCATCGTGTACCTGTTTGTCGGGATTACTCCATTCCACGCCACCGTATAAACCTTCTGTGTTTTGCCTGAAAATTACCACATCCACCTTCGGTTCTTCTATTGCATCTCCTTTGCCCCGCCGGATAAAGTTCAACGGATTTCCCTTATACGTTTTGCACGGCCGGATGCAAATATCCAGATTAAAATGCTGACGTAACCCGACAATAGGGCTTGAATATACCAGGCCTTTTCCCTGCATTCCGGAAGAAAGTTCGCTGGCAGCTTCTTCTTTCGGTTTCGACGTTATGGCACCAAACAAACCGATTTTGTGTTTTTCAAGTAACTGAACAGTACGGTCGGGGAGGGGATTACCTTCATTTTTCCAGAATTCCCAGCCAATATCACTCTCGATATAATCCGCTTTGAAACCAGCGGCATCCAGTACCCGGACAGCTTCTTCGAGAACTGTTTTTCCTATTCCGTCACCCGGTAATGTTACAATTGTCCTTCCTGACATAAATATTGTTTTTTATTGTTATTATTTCATTTTGGTATAATTTGTCTTACAACATCTATTACTGTTCCATCCACCCATTTAACAACAGCCACCACTTTATCTGTGAATGTCCGGTTTTTCCGGTTTACCGCAAATTCTTTCGGCTTCTTCCTTTAATTCATGAATGGATTTTACCGGCAGATTCGAATGCTTTGCTTTTTCCAGCAGATCCTTGCGAAGCGGGTTGATGGCAATCCCCCTTTCGGTGACGATGACATCAATTAATTCTCCCGGACCGCAAAGGGTGGTCACTTCATCGACAATTACCGGGATCCGGTCGCGAAAGAGCGGGATGGGGAGGATCACCGTTTTTCCAAACAGGCAGTTTTGCCAGCCGCCGATCCCGTGTAACAGGTATCCATCTGAATGGGTAACTACATTCCCGTTGAAATTCACATCTACTTCTGTGGCCCCCAGTATGACAATGTCTACCATTTCTGCGAAATTTCCTTTCGAATGGTAATTATAGCTTGTAAACGGACTGGTAGAAACATGCCGGCTGTTTTCACGCATCGATCGTACTCCTTCGAGATCGAATGTCTGGCCATCGAGGATGTATTCAATCAGCCCTTCCTCGAGCATTTCAACAAGGTATTTATTACTGCCCGCCCTTGCAAATCGTGCTTTGACACCTTTTTCCCGCATAATATCCCGGAAAAAAGTGCTGATCACCAGCGAAGTTCCCCCGGCACCGGTCTGAAACGAAAAACCATCCTTAATCAGTCCGCATGCATCACAAAACTTTGCGGTCAGTTCGGCAATTAACAGCCGGTCGGGACTTTTCGTCATTTGGGTGGTGCCTGATATGATCTTTTCAGGAATACCGATCTTTTCTTCTTTTACCACAAAATCGACATTATTTCCCTGTATCTGCCAGGGGTAACAGGGAAACGGAACCAGGTTGTCCGTAACCACAATGACTTTGTCGGCATACTGTGAGTCAGCAAGAGCAAATCCCAGAGAACCGCAGGCGGAAGGCCCTGTAAGTCCGTTGGCATTTCCAAAAGGATCGGCTGTGGGTGCAGCAATAACAGCAATATCAATCTCCACTTCACCATCCTGAACAGCCTGATACCGTCCGCCATGAGAGCGAAGAACTCCTGTTCCTTTCATTTTTCCTTCGGAACAAAATCTTCCCAATGGTCCGTTCATGCTGCCTTCAATATGATGAATGGTTCCGTCTTTCATGTATTCAATAAGCGGCTCGTGGCATGGAAAAGATGCAGACGGAAACCAGATCATGTTTTTAAATCCCAGCTCTCTGATCAGTTCAAATACTTTTATAGCAATGAGATCTCCGTCCCTGAAATGGTGATGTGTGGAAATGGTCATTCCATCTTTGATGCCGGATTTTATTAATGCTTCTTTTAAATCTTTTACCAGCTTGTTCCCGTCCGGAGGAAAATCGGCACAGCTCGATATGCGGGGCGATGCCTTTTTACCGGAAGGCCGGAATTTGCCTATGCCCTGAAAAGGGATAGCTTTTTTCCCGTTAATCGAGTCGGGAACCATTCTGCCGGCAGCGTTTTTTATCATTTTACCCATTTTGTTCCTCCCTCCAGTTTTCTTTCAGTAATCCACAACCAATGGCTGTGTCTATGGTATGCAGCGCACGTTTTACCACCGGGGCATCGATCATTTTCGATCCGACAGTTGTTACTCCCAGTCCTTTTTTCCTTGCTTCTGCGAAGGCAGCTACTATTTTTTTCGCTTTTTCAATTTCGTCCTGATCAGGATTATACCCTTTGTTGATAATTTCAACCTGGCGCGGATGAATGCATCCCATGCCGACAAAGCCCAGTGCTTTGGAACTGGCTACATTTTTCTTTAATCCATCCATGTCTGAAACATCGGAATAGACCGAATCGATTGCCTGAACTCCTGCCGCTGCTGCAGCATTAACAATGGCACTTCTTGCATAAAATGATTCTTTCCCGTTTTCGCTGCGTTTAACACCTATATCTGCCGTGTAATCTTCCAAACCTATTGCCAGGGCAACAACATGTTCAGAAGCTGTTGCTATCTGATAAGCATTGATCACACCCAGTGCACTCTCTATAATGGGCATCAGATGAATGTTATGATTGGAAGTTTTTAATATCCGGCTGATTTCTTCATCCACCTGTCTGACCTGATCGGCAGTTTCGCACTTCGGAATTAAAATGAGATTTACAGGATGAGGAATAATGTATTTCAGATCACTGAGTCCTTCCGGGATCTGGTTTATCCGCACCATCCGTTCGGCATTGTAAAAATCAACCGACCGGAGTGCATTTCTTACCAGAAAACGGGCTTCCTGTTTCTTATCCGGGGCAACCGAATCTTCCAGGTCGAGGATAATGCCATCTGCTCCGTAAATACCGGCATTGATCATGAGCTTCGGAGCATTACCGGGAATATATAACCTGGACCGGCGTAATCTTTCTTTTTCGGTATGATTGTTTTTTTCACCGGTTAAAGGCAGCAGGAACTCTTTTTCCGAGGATTTAATCTTTTTAATAGCTGATTCAAGCCGGGCAGCCAGAACAAAATCGAGAGCTCCTTTATCAATTATGGTAACTTCTGCATGTTGAATATCAAAAAAACCGAGAATGTCGAGACATCTTTGGCGGATAGAATTTTCATACAAAGTTGCTACCTTACTTTGGAGGTTAATTTTAATTCCTGTTTCCTGAGTTAACTCAACAGAGACGAAACAATCGGATCGGATAGAATCACCAAAATTACCTGCAGTTCCAGTCATTGTTTTTACGGTTTTTAGTCATTTCTTTCATGACTGAAATGATTAACGATAGTACTTAAAGTTCTGAAATATATTTATGATAACTATCATTATGAATTCTTTTAAAGGTTTGAATTTACACTGACATGAATCAAGCTTTGTATGCAAATTTTTACTATTATTGGACTTTAACTGTATATTTTATTTTGAAAAACTGATTAATCATGAATAATAGTTATCGTATTGGGAGCCGGCATGGTTGGCAGCGCCATAGCTATTGATATGGCAGCAAGGCATAATGTGACTATTACCGACGTGAATCAGCCGGCATTGGATAAAGTTAAACAGAAATGTCCATCTGTGAATACATTAGTGCTGGATGTTACCGATAAAAAGATTTTGCAACAAACAATAAAACCATATGATTTGGTTATTTGCGCCGTTCCCGGATATCTGGGTTTTGAAACGGTAAAGTCAATTATTGAAGCAGAAATGAATGTGGTGGATATTTCTTTCTTTGCGGAAAATTCATTGGAGTTGGATGCATTGGCTAAAGAAATGCAGGTAACAGCTATAGTTGATTGTGGTGTGGCCCCCGGAATGCACAACCTGATTCTGGGGTATTACAATGAAAAAATGAAGATCAGCGAATTTGAATGCCTGGTAGGCGGATTGCCGAAATATAAAAAATGGCCGTTTAATTATAAAGCTCCTTTTTCTCCGGTTGATGTTATAGAAGAATATACCCGTCCTGCCCGGTATGTGGAAAATGGTAAACTGAAAACAGAAGAAGCGCTAACAGGTAGTGAATATGTTGATTTTGATTCTGTCGGTACGCTTGAAGCATTTAATTCAGATGGTTTACGAACACTGTTGTATACACGATGCCTCATATACCGAATATGATAGAAAAGACGCTTCGATATCCGGGGCATATAGAATATATAAAGGTGTTGAAAGGAGAGCGGTTTTTTCAGTAAAGATAAAATTCAGATGAATGGAATGGAAATTTCACCATTGGAATTTACCAGTAAAATATTATTCAATGAATGGAAGCTGGGTGAAACAGAAGAGGAAATAACAGTGATGCGGATTACGTTGAAAGGAGAAAATGAAAAAGGCCAGCAGGAGGAGATTGTCTATAACCTCTACGATGAATACAACAAGGAGACTCAAACCTCGTCAATGGCACGTACAACGGGTTATTCTGCCACTGCCTGTGCTAATATGTTTATGGATGGTTTGTTTAAAGAAAAAGGAGTTTTTCCACCTGAACTGATAGGAAAGGATAAAGCTTGTTTTGATTATATCATGGAGTATCTTGAAAACAGGGATATTCATTACATTAAAAGTCAGAGGATAATCTGATTTTTCCGAATACTTCACTTGAAAAACAGGTTTTGAAATAGTATTAAATATTATCTGTAAGATTTCCCCGGGTTTCAGGAAGGTATCAAAGCTTTTTGAATTTATAACAAACAGCAAGAAATGCATCCAATTTATAACCGTGAAACTTACTTACTTCCCAGTACTTTTTCGTAATTCCTTTTACATCGGTTAATGCAATGTAGGAGGGAACAGCTGTCATTTTCAGGGAAAAATTTTTTCCGGCAGTAAATTCAAGTCCGGCGCCAAGGCCGAATACGATTCCACCGAATCGTGCCATATCTGTTTCACCCGAATATTCATTTATTCCATAAGCCCCGTTTCTCAGGCGCATCCAGGTACCCGACAAATCAAAACTAACAAAGGGCCTGATTTTATGTTGCATATCATTAGTGTATATGCTGAATCCCAGAAATTTAACATTGTTTACTGTTATTAACTCATTGGTTCCTTCAACATGGTGAATGGCATCGTGAATGGAAATACGATAATCAAAATCGAGGGAGAAATTATTGGTAACAACTCCAAACTGAAGACCATAAGCAAATCCATTATTGATATCAGGTACCAGAATGATGGCAGCATCAGTAGTAAAATAGCTTTTTCCGTCGAAATTTCCACCTGCCATTACATAACCGGTTTCTAATTGTATGTAAGGACGAATGGCAAACGCATTATCGGTCTGACTATAACAATTTGCGTAATTTATACATAAGAAAATAAAAAGAACATTTATCGTTTTCATATCTATTGCATTTTAGCATGTTTGATTATTTTGCACGCAACAGGAAATAACCTGTAATCAGGTAAACGACGATCAATCCCATCATAGCAGATGTAGCCATATCGGCCCCAACCCCTGCCGATTTGATGGATGCGAAAATACCAACAGTAAATAGAACAAAAGAGAGTAAAAGTATATATACTTTGAGTAAATGGTTCAGTATGAGCTTTCTGGAGTCAAGAATTTGAAAATATTGAGTGCTTGTAGCAGTATACCCCTGCCATTTGTAATTACTTTCTCCCATTATTATTCTGTATGACTGAACCGGGACTAATGGTATATAAAAAACCGTAAACCACTGGGTAGTCAGAAAAGATCCGTCATCTGCTTTTTCAGAAGCACAGTAAAACTTTGTTCCCCATCCGATAAATAATCGTGGATTGGGATGATAATCCATATTTGGTTTATAAGGTTTAACAATGAAAAAAGTAATTGCTGCAATAGCGATGGGTATAACAGGGAAAAAATAACCTACACCAATTAATACAGAGATAAATTTGTATTCTTTTCTCCAGGCATGTACGGCAACCCATATCGGAAACAGCAGTATAAAAAGTGTCAGAATTGTTATTAAAGTATTCATGGCTATATTTTTTGGTTTTACATTTCGATATATAATTTTCCATTAAAGCGTCCGGCCCATTTACTTTTTGTTTTCATTCCCTTTGTCATTAAGACTACCAGCTTTTCTCCTTCTTCAGTTGTGAAAGCCCGCCAATCTAACCATCCTACCTGTTTTAACATACCCTTATCATCTAACTGAAAGATACGGTCGCCCATTAGGACCTGCCATCCGGTATTTTTTTCTGTTAAGCGTGAAACATATACAGTTCTGTTTTCACCTTCTGGAGTTTTGATTTTCATGTATTTACATTCACCTATCCGGTTGCTCTTACTGGTAGAATCTATCGAGAATATATATCCTTTGGTAGCTCCGAAAGCCTTTTCTTTCGGCCCCTTTCGGCTAAAAAACGGAACGGTTCTTTGAATCTTTTCAAAATCTATATTTTTGTTCGTATAATTTCCATACTCAATCATATTTTTATCGTCTGTCATGACATAAAAATCACCATCACTGCTGAATGCTGTATATGGATTAATACTCTTACCGGGTGTTTTCAGTCTGACAATTTCTGTTGGTTTTTCATATAATTCACCCGTTTTGTTTAAATCAAAGATCATGTGCAACGTAGTTTGCATTCCTGATCTTTCACTATAAAAAGTAACTTCAGGTCCGGTTGTTTTGGAATTCTTAAAACTGCATGCTGCAAAAGTCAACAGAACAAAGTAGATCAATAATCTTTTCATTTTGGTTTTATTGGTGATTTAGAATTATTTTAACATGATTTTCGGGTTATTTTTTACCTGATTTAATTACCGGTTTTTTGCATTTTTTGAGTAATTTCTGTGCCTTTTGTTCGTCAGTTATTAATTCCAGGCTGTTTCGGGCATATAGAATTCCCATAAGCACATGTTGATGGACAAAATATACTTTTCCCTTTTCCACTTTCAATTCCAGTTTACTTGTGTTTTCCGAAGTACTTTCCAACATTTTATCCGAGGGAGTTGTTTCCCAGCATAAAAAGCCTTTTGGACCGGTACTGCCTATTAATGTGTCATTTTCCGCTACCTTCATGGAAATGGCAGTAGCCATAAAAGCGGGTCTCATTACATATATTCTGGCTGAGGCAGTATCTTCCAGGTTTTTATTCTGATCGGGAAGTGTAACATACTGATAGGTGGTGGCACAAGAACTTAATATTAACGCCACTGACATGGAAATAATAATAAATTGAAGTTTTTTCATGATAAAGAGATTTAAAAAGTTAAATAATTGATAGTAAAATTTACCTGGAGTGGATTTTTGAAATCACCTCCGGAATGATACTTTTCAGAAGTGGAAATTCCCATATTCAATTCGGCTGTAAAGTATCTTTTTAATTCATATCCTATTCCAAACCCTATACCTGTTCCAAAGTGGTTCCCCGTGCCCTTAAATGCATCCCCCAGGTTTGAATAGCCAAAAAGTCCATTAACAAATAATTTTGGCCGGATTTGGGAAGGGTAAAATGTAATGGCCAGTCCTGCAATACCTGCCATCAGGGTGGATTTTTCGTCATACTCATTCGTTAATGGCTTGGCAAACCAATTGGGCCTGGAATTCCAGCAAATAAAAAAACGGTCGGACGGAGCAAAGCCAATCCTGAAGTTGGTGGAAATAGAAGGTTGAATGTATGTTCTATTATATTTTTCCACAGTCCCCGGGACCGAATAATCTTCTCCTTTATATGTAATAACAGTTGTGCCGCCTCCTACGCCAAAACCAAATATAAACCGGCTGCGTTCCTGTGATTTCAGGTAATTCATCGGACTTAACAACACTACTATTAAAAGTAACAATTGATATTTTTTCATGATTTCAGAGATAAAATACTTTGTGACAAATAATTTTATTAATTGTTAGAATTTAATGTAATAGGAGTATCCTAATTGAATGAAATGCTCCTTTTCATAACCTGTCAGAAATGAAGGCATATACTTTATGAAGAAATTTTTATAGTAAACTCCGACGGTTGGCCAGAAGTGCTCATAGAAATTATCGGGGACACGGCTGAAAATAAAATTTACATCCAATGACCCTGCAAATCCTTCTACTTTATTCCCAAAGATGGAATTAACTGAAAAACAAGGGTATAATCCCGTATAGTCGAATTGGAGTCCGGCACCTGCTCCGGCTGCTATTCTTTTATTAAAGTGATAGAGGTAATTGTTGGAGAAAACCCATGCCCATGCATCTGTCCAATCGGTGAAGGCCTGCCCGTGAGCTACTTCAATTGAAATTCCCTTACCACCTGAATTGTCATTTAATTTGACCTTACTGTATATTTTTTTATTCGGGATTGTAACGGAAGTATTAGAGGAATCCTGCGAAAAGCCTTCCTGAAAGAGAAACACTACTGTTACAAATAAAAGAATAAAGTAATTTTTTTTCATGGTTGTTCAATTCTGAATTTGCTATGAAATGAACTTTCCAACAAAAACGTTACACTTGTTTTTATTTTTTTTATATTGTAGTTAATTTATGTAACGAATCCCGGTTAAAAATCATTTCTGTTAATGAGTAATTCAGGTAACGAACTACTAAAGGCATTTGAATCAAATAATCACTTTTCAACTGAAAATGTGGTTTATATCATCAACAGGATTGTTAAAACATGGTGTTTGAAAAACAAAATGGAGATAACCTGGACAGTTAGTTATATTAAAGAACAGAATAGTAACGGAATGGTACAGACAATATGGAAAGATCTGTCTGATGAGGGTATTCCGGGAAAACCATTCACTTTATTTAAATCCAGGATAATAGAACTGGCAGGGCAATTGATAAAAGAAGAGTTTTCATTGTTTATTGAACTTTTAAAGTCTGATAATGCCCGGGCGTGGAATGAGCTTGTGGCAATCTTTAAGATCAGATGTGCATTATGGATGGCAGAAAGGGTAACTGATCAGGAATATATTTCACATATATTCAACGATGCCATTATGGTTTTTCATAACGATCTTTCTTCAGGTAAAAAATTGCATTTTGCAGATTCTTATGCTTTGAAATCTTATTTATTTAGAATTCTTGAGAATAAAATCAAAGAATACAGGAGAGCAAAAAAGAAAATCAGGCTAGAATTATATGAAAGCGAAAATATTGAAACCTATTTTTACCTGGATGAAAATGAGGATAGCGTTAATAACGATCAGCTAAATCTTATTGAACATATCATTGAAAGACTTGATGGGGAAGAACAGGAGATATTAAGAAAATATTATTTCAGTGGACAAAAGCTTAAGGATATTGCCAAAGTTCTTAATATTACAGAAGAAAATGTTCGAATTAAAAAGCACAGGGCTGTAAAGAGAATTATAAAGAATTTAAGTGAAATTTCATATGAATCATTCGGAAATTGAAATAAATAATGTCATTGAAAGATATTTAATGCACGAGCTCTCTGAAAGTGAGGAGAATGCTTTTGAAGAACATCTTTTAGGATGTCAGCAATGCAGGAAAAAACTGGAAGAAACAGAGGGTGTGATTGAGAATATTAGAAGTATTGAAACAGAAAAGATATTTGGTGATAGACAAAAGGAAATTCATAAAAATACATCTGTACCACGGAATTATTTTTTCCTGAAAATAGCCGCCGGATTATTACTGATGATAGGTATTGGCAGTTTATATCTGTTTTTACGTAATCAACCCGGAATTACAAAAAAGATAGTTACTGATAATGATAAAACAGATACCATAAAGCAGGAATTCCCTTCGGAAAAGAAAATTAATAAACCTCTGCCTAAGGAAAATAAAAATGAATCGACTCTGATTCTGGCAGAGAATTACAAACCCGATCCCTTTTATGAAAATCTGGTTGAAAATGTTTACAGAGGCAGTGATCTGCAAATATATAGTCCGGTAAATGACACTCTCTCCGGGATACCGGTTTTCAGATGGGATTATGACAATACAGATTCTCTGACATTGTTGGTGATTAACAACAAACGAGTAAGAGTATTTGAGAAAAAGATCGGGAAAACTTACCGGTTACCAATCAAATTGGGTCCGGGATTGTATTACTGGCAATTACAGACAGATGACGAAACGCTTGTTACACGAAGAATAATAATCAAATAGATTTTCATAAGCTATTCCAATCAGTTTCCAATTAGAGCAAAGCTTCCCCAAAACAATGGATAAGCTGTATTACTGTTTTTGATCATTTCAAGTTTTGTTTCCCGCAGGGCTACACTATACGATTTATTATCAAGAATTTTTTTATAAAAAGAGGTCATAAATTGCATGGTGCTTTTATCATCCACTTTCCAGAAAGAATAAACAATATTTGGTACGCCGGCATACAGAAAACCTCTTGTTAAACCGAGTATGCCTTCACCTTTCTCGAATTTACCCAGCCCGGTTTCACATGCGCTTAACACAACCAAATCTGCATTAATATTCATATTGTATAGTTCATGTGCATATAAAATTCCATTATTCATATCGACCGAATCATTCAAAAAAGTGGTATTTCGATTGTCAACAGGAGGGGCGAATACAAGTCCGGTTAATTCAGCATTTTTATTATCTACTATTCCGTGGCTGGCAATGTGTATAAATCTGAAATTATGTGCTTCATTTCTGAAATTTTTCTCGGAAGCATCCTGAAAAAGGAATGTTTTTGAATGATATCCTTTTGTTTCGAAGAGATTTTTTAAAGTGTCAATTTCCTGTTTTGTGTAAGGAAGTTCATTAAAATTATTCCCATCGAGAGAGACAGACCGAAGCAGTTCCTTGCTTTTTATTTCCGCCAAAACAGGTTGCACGGAAGTGGCCGCGGGGACTTCACCATTCTTTTCGGAAAACACCGGTGCAAATCCCAAAAAACTAACCGGACATTTTTTGTCAGTTTCTTTTTCTTTTAGCCACAGCCCTAAATTAAAATGATAACTGATCTCATAATTCGTAATCAGATATTTCAGATTTTGAAAATCGTTAATATCAACTTGAGTTTCCCCAGTTTCCACCAGTGTCTCGAAAGGAAGAAATAGTAAGTATTTATCCGGAATAATGTTTATACTTTTTTTCCCTTTGAGAAAAGCAGTATTGGGTTTAATCAGAAGTTTGTAAAGTATATTGCTATTGGCTATATAATTTTCTGATTCAAATTTTTTAAGTGAGGCAAGATAATGATGTACCAATTCATTCATATTGGTATTCAAGGGAGTTTTACTTATCTCCACCGTATCTGAGGTAATAGCAAAACAAAAAACGGATGAATCGGTCAGAAAATAGCTGAGAATAATTTCTTCATCCCTGAGTTTGTTTTTTATTCCCGGCAATAAACTTCCATAATTTGGATAATAAACAATATTATTATCTATAAGTTTTTGATCAATTTCATCCCGGATATCCTTTAGTCGCATAACCAAACTGTCTTTTTTTCTTTCATCCGATTGTTTTTGCAGATCATCTTCATAATTGTATTTCATTAACTTGGCACCTAAATAATCCATATACCCTGAAGTGGATTTTTTATCCTGTAGCAGATCGTCCGGAATATCCGATTGAACTTCCGCGTCGCATTTATAAATTACGTTCTGTAATACAGCAGCTTTTGTAAGTTCTGAGAATCCAAATGTTTTGTTTCTATAAGCAGTATTGCCTGTTTGTTTGTAAAGCTGATATGCTGCATCAACTGCAATATGTGATTTTTCTGATATCAGGTTAACAAGGTTGATTTTAGTTTCTTCAATTGTAAAATCAGATAAAACATCGGTCACGATATATTGAACACTCCCGAAACAGGTAACAATTTCATTCAGATAATCAGGTTCATTTAGTTTATACCATAATTTATAATCAATAGAAGTAAGATTTAATAAGTCTTGTATAAATTCTTCTTCATCAAGAATATCATTAATGTCAGGATTTTTCAGGTCAAGGTTCGTGTTGTAATTAACCTGTAATGCTTTGTTATAATAATACCTGGCAGAATCCAGATTGTCTAGTTTTTCAAAAATCTCTGCAAGTGACCTGTATGAAATCGACAAGTTGGGATGTTTTGATAAATAAATTTTATTTGCGATATCGATTGATTTTCTCTGGTAAAAAAGTGCCGAGTCCGGAAATCCTCTTTCAAGTAAATTTGTAGATATATTTCCATAGAAATCGGAGGTCCACTCATTGATGGTGTCGTAATTTCTGAGAGTCAGATCCAGACCGGTTAAGTAACAATTGTACTCCTCATCAAGGTTGCCGAGTTTAGAAAAAGTTGCGCCAAGGTTTATGTATGCAGATGCAAGTTCCGGATTGTCTTCGCCATAAATCTGCTTCTGCATCGCCAGTGATTTTTCAAAACAGGCTCTTGCAGAATCAGGATTATCTTTAATGAGCATAATTTCCCCAATATTATCGATTGTAGATGCTATTTCGGGATGAGTTTCTCCGAAAAGTTGTTTTTTAATCTGAATGCTTCTGTTGTAATAGGCAAGGGCCAGTTCGTAGTCCCCTTTGTATTTGTAAATAGCACCTATATTGTTATAACTGCCAGCCACATATGGAGTAAATTCCCCTTTTTTTCTTCTTAGTTCAAGCGCTTCTTTCAGGTAATCAAGACTTTTATTATAATTTCCCATACTGGCATAAATTGCCCCCATATTATTATAGGCATTCGCTGTATACGGATTGTCAAGGCCGAACCTTAAGATCTGTATTTGAAGGGCTTTCTGGAAATAATCAAGAGATTTCTGATATACGCCCATGTCACGGTACAAAACCCCCAGGTTGGTGTAACTCATACATATATCGGCATTTAACGAATCAAAAATTGCCTGTCTGATTTCAAGAGCCTTTAAATGATAATCAAGAGATTTTTCAATTTCGCCCAATGAATGATAAACATTACCCAGATTATTCAGGCTTAGAGCCGTCATGGAATGTTTTAAACCGAATTTTTTCAATCTGATAGTATACGCTTTGAGGTGTAGTTCAAGTGCCTTTGGATAATTACCTGTCATTTGATAAAATGAAGCAAGATTGTTATATGCTTCTGCTGTTGAAGGATGATCTGGTCCATATACTTGTTCTTTAATTTCAGCCGATTTTGAAAAAAATTTCTCACAACTATCCACTTCACCCAAATGATAAGCGATAATTCCAAGACTGTTATAACATCCGGCCACTTTTTCATGATATTCTCCGAAAAGCTTAGTAAAAATTTCGAGACTCTTACGGATATAAACAGTACCGGAATCGTATTGGCCTTTTTCGATATAAATGACAGCAATATTTTTATATCCAATAGCAATATTTTCCCCGGAGCTATCAGATGAGGTTATCCAATTTTCAAGTGCTTTTCTGAAATAATACATGGCCGTATCACTTTCATGCATGTCAGAATATATGTTCCCCAGTATATTGTAACAATCACCGGTAATTTTATGATCTTCACCAAATTTCTTTATCGATTCAGTAAGGGTATTGAAAGCTTCTTCAGTTAAATTTTCCGACTGACCTGTTTTTCTTGCTGCAGTGATACTGTTATTACTGCAACTGAAATATTTTTCCCACTGTTTCGCTTTTTTAAATTCATGTGCAGCTAACCGGTAATAATATGCCGAACTATCGTACTTAGAAGAATCGGTAAGTTGTTTTGCTTTCTTTGTATAGATACCGGCTTTTAATGTGTCCCTGATAGCAAAGGTTGTGGCATTGGTCAGGTTGCAACTAAGTAGTAATATTACCGGAAGAAAAGAATGGTTTTTAAGGCTAATTTTCATAGTAACAAGTTTGGTCTTATACATTTGGAAAACAAATTACAAAATAGTTTATAATTAAAAGGAATTTAATTTAATATATTACAAACATTATCAGATGTTTAATATCGAAATGAAAATATTTCCAATAATGCGGAACGAAATTTCTTTTCTGCTTTATAATTATTACCAAGTCTAATGACAGTTCCGTTAACAGCAGATTTTTGAAACGAATATGTCTTCTTTCCTGCGTTTAAGTTTTTTTAAGATTTTTTGTGATATTTTAACAGTAACCCCCTAAATTCTTTATAATTAGAGAGATTCAGTGCCTTAAAACAGGGTGTGGGTCCTACATAACAGATGAAGTGATTTTTTTGATTCCGTTCAAATTTTAAATTTGCTTCCCGATCTTATAATCACTTTAAAAAAGGAGGATTTTTTTATGTCAACTCACGCAAAATGGTTAAATCTGTTTTTATCCTCATTAGTAGGGATAATATTCCTTTCTAATCAAAATGCTTCTGCAGCCGGTGGTGTAACCTTATATACACCCTATACCGAAATTTCAGTTCCGCCGGGAGAATCCATTAATTATTCCATCGATGTGATCAACAAAAGCAGTGAAGTCCGCAATGTTAACATCTCCATAACCGGGATGCCACGTGACTGGGATTATTCAATGAAATCGGGAGGCTGGGATATTAAAAAAATTTCCATACTTCCGGGAGAAAAGAAAACGCTTACTCTCAAAGTAAATGTGCCTTTAAAGATCAACAAAGGGACCTACAGGTTTAAAATTGAAGCGCCGGGTTTATCTTCACTTCCATTAGTTGTTATAGTTACTAAACAGGGCACCTTCAAAACGGAATTTACCACAAACCAGGCAAACATGGAAGGGAACTCAAAATCGACTTTTACTTTCAGTGCCAGTTTAAAGAATCGTACTGCAGATAAACAGTTATATGCACTCAGATCTGAAGCCCCAAGGGGATGGGAAGTTACTTTTAAGGCTAATTATAAAGACGTGACTTCAGTTGATATCGATCCTAATGGAAGTTCCAATATTACCATAAGTATAAAACCGCCCGAAGAAGTTAAAGCAGGAACTTATAAAATACCTGTGAGTGCCTCGACAGATGCAACATCTGCAAACCTGGAACTGGAGGCTGTAATAACAGGTACCTATAAAATGGAACTAACAACACCTACCGGTTTAATAAGTACGGATATTACTGCAGGTAAGGAGAAGCGGGTAAAACTTCTTGTCCGAAATACAGGGTCTGCCGAACTTAAAGATATAAACCTAAGTTTTAGTGCTCCCGTCAAATGGGATGTAACGTTCGATCCGAAAAAAATCGATCAGCTTCAATCAGGTGTTTCCACCAATGTTTTTGCCACTATAAAAGCCAGTAAAAAAGCGATTCCGGGTGATTATGAAACCAAGCTCTTTGCAAAAACACCGGAAACATCTTCCGATGTTACTTTCAGAATTTCAGTGGAAACACCCATGTTGTGGGGATGGGTCGGTGTACTTATTATATTAATTGCTGTTGGAAGTATATATTATCTGTTTCGTAAATATGGAAGGAGGTAAACCGTGGCAGAAAATAGTATCGAACTGGTTGACCTTACCAAAAAATACGGGTCTTTTACAGCAGTCGACCATCTGAGTCTGACAGTCAGAAAGGGTGAGGTTTTCGGACTTCTTGGGCCAAACGGCGCCGGTAAATCCACAACCATCCTCATGATGATCGGACTAACAGATCCGACATCCGGATCGGTCAAAGTCTGCGATATTGATTCTACCACTAACCCGGTAGAAGTGAAAAGAAAAGTAGGTTATTTGCCGGAAGATGTTGGTTTTTATGATGACCTTACAGGATTAGAGAACCTAATGTATACTGCCCGTTTGAATGGTATTCCTGATAGATTGGCCAGACAGAGAGCTGAAAAATTACTGAAACGTGTAGACTTATCTGATATTGATAGTAAGAAAGCCGGAAAATTTTCACGGGGAATGCGCCAGCGACTGGGACTGGCTGATGTACTGATAAAAGATCCGGAAGTTATCATTCTTGATGAACCTACATCGGGAATTGACCCGAAAGGTGTTCGTGAATTTCTTGAACTGATTGTGGAATTAAGTAAAGAAGAAGGGCTTACCGTACTTTTTTCATCACATTTACTGCATCAGGTACAAAAAGTATGCGATCGGGTAGGATTATTTGTAAATGGCAGGTTGCTGGCTGAAGGTGATATACATACACTTTCCGAAAAATTATTCAGCAATAGTCCCTATGTTATTGAAGCAGGTATTTCATTAGGAGGTTTAAAAACTGCCCCAAAGCAGAATCCGTCCGATTGGTTGACAAAACTGCTCAAGCCGGTTGACGGTGTTAAATCTGTATCTATTGTTAAAGATTTATTTTATATCGAATGCTCCCGTGATTTGTCTTCCGATATTGCCAGGGTAGTTGTTGAGTCGGGAGCAGATCTGAAATCGCTCAACAAGAAAGAACACGGACTGGATGATATTTATTACCGCTATTTTGAAGGAGGAGGTGAAAATCATGGATAATACATTAAAAAAGGCATCAGTATTTTCAGTAATCAGGCAGTTTCTTGGTTTCGATAAGGCTGACAGAGTATACCATCCTTTCCGCGTAATTGTACAAAAAGAAATTTCCGACCAGGTCAGAAGCTGGCGCTTTGTTATTCTGATAATCATTATAGCACTGACATGCCTTGGGTCGATGTATACTGCCCTGTCTGATATTGGAAAAGCCATAAACCCAAATGATCCGAAAGGAACGTTCTTTTTTCTGAAGCTTTTTACCGTTACTGACGGAACCTTACCGTCTTTCATGGTTTTTATCAGTTTCCTTGGTCCATTATTGGGTATCGGACTTGGATTCGATGCAGTAAACTCGGAACAAAATAAAGGAACACTCAGCCGTATTCTGTCACAGCCTATTCATCGTGATTATGTAATTAATGCCAAGTTTGTGTCATCACTTATAGTCATCAGCGTGATGCTTTTCGCACTTGGTTTTCTGGTTATAGGGTTTGGACTTATTTCTATTGGTATTCCACCCACGGCAGAAGAATTTATGCGCATCATTTTCTTTATTTTGCTCAGTATATTGTATGTGGCTTTTTGGTTGAATTTGTCAATTCTGTTCTCTGTGTTGTTCCGGCAACCAGCTACATCGGCACTTGCAGGAATAGCATTGTGGTTGTTCTTTACTGTTTTTTATCCATTAATTGTTAATCTGATAATGAAGGGTATTACTCCCGGAGGAATGGCAACAGATCATCAGATGTTTCTACTGGCAAAATTCAGGTTGGGATTATTGCAAATATTGCCCAATCAATTATTTAGTGAAGCAACAACTACCTTATTAGTGCCATCGGTTCGCAGTCTCGGACCTTTAACAACACAACAGATCATTGGAGCTATTCCCGGTCCTTTGCCTCTCGGACAAAGTATTTTACTGGTATGGCCGCAGGTTACAGGGCTTATTGCTACAACCATATTGTGCTTTGTATTGTCTTACAGATCATTCATGAGGAGAGAGATACGATCGAGGTAGTTCATTGTAAAAATGTAGTGAACTTAAAAGAATTTGAGCCTGGTTATATAACCAGTGAAAGAGCGGGTTTGTTTTTTCTTTCAGGATATCCTGCATCCGTCCATTCCTGTTTTGATCCATCCTGTTTTGCAGGATATAATCCATCCCTCGTTGAGTTTTTGACAGTAATTGCCTACCTTTGAGATGTAATCGAAACTGTTGACAAAGAAATTATCAATTATGGATAAACGAACATTTGTCATAGGAGATATACACGGGGCATACCGGGCATTGATGCAATGTTTCGAACAGGCCGAATTAGATTACAACAATGATCAGTTAATTTGTCTTGGAGATGTATGCGATGGCTGGCCGGAAGTGAACAAGGCGATTGATGAGTTGCTGAAAGTTAAGAACCTGGTATACATATTGGGAAATCACGATGACTGGGCCCTGAAGTGGTTTGAAACCGGGGAAGCTCCCGATATCTGGATAGGGCAGGGAGGAAATGCTACCATAAAAAGTTATAACAAGGATGTTCCTGTACAGCATATCCAATTCCTGCAATCGGCTAAATTATATTATATTCTTGAAAACAGGTTGTTTACTCATGGCGGGTTTAATCCTCAACTGGATATAGAAAAACAGGGGAAGGAAACGTTTCTATGGGATCGCACCTTGTTAAAAACAGCTTTAAAAAATTATTATGACCGGAATGAAACACACCTGACACCGTATGATGAAGTGTATATCGGCCATACCCCAACAATTAATTACGGGATTACCCGACCGTTGAAAATTGGCGAGATCTACATGATGGATACCGGAGCAGGCTGGCCGGGGGGAGCGCTGACAATTATGGATATTCATTCAAAAAAATATTATTCGAGTGACCGGGTGGATGAATTGTACCCGGGAATTCCGGGGAGAGGACGTTGAACAGGAAAATAATTAGATGATAAGATATGCAGAAATTAAAGTAACAAATTCACGTATTACCAATTTTCTATCCAGGTGTGATTTCCACCAGTCAGATTTTTTAATTTCTTTGTCAGAACAAGGTATAACTCCGATATTGTAATTTTTTCCGAATTCTCTTTTATATGAAATCCAGGTCCGTCTGGAATGAAAATCCATTGTGAATAAATTGAAACCGGATATGGTAATTGATTTCTTTTCAATCCATTTTTTCACATCCTTTGCATTTGTAAAAGTTCTGGATATTTTATGCTTGTAGCTGGAATGCACAGGAAATATTATATTTCCGGGAATTCCAAGTGCAATCAATGTATTTTTTGCCTCTAACGGATAGGTAGCATCCAGGTATCTTATATATAGTGGTTTTTTAAGGTTCAGGCAATAAAAAGTTACTCCTTTACTATATGCCGGAATAACCTTATTATTAAATTCAATAGATTTTACAAACAGATCACGGTCTTTTTTATGATACCTTCTGTCATTATCAAATTGCACTGTGATTGTATTTATCTTTTTCTTAGAGTGATAAGTAAATGAATATTTTGTAAGTGTATCATTTGTATAAGTGCTTCCAATTAATGAATCGTTCACATAAAGATTAAAATGGGCAAATTTATCAAGGACTCTGGTACCATATGCATCTACTAAAATAGATTGTATGCTGTCTTGCTGTATATTCTTCAGACGATCAGATAAATTAAAAACCAGGTAGCCGTTCATTCCATAAAAAAAATCTTTTGGACATGAATTACCGGTTGTTATGATCATAGAATAATTATTTTGATGGTATTTGTCGGCAAATTCCTGGTAAGCATAATAAGGTATCCAGCTTTCAATTACAGCAGTTTTTGAATCGACCTTGTGATTTTTTATAAGCACAGAATATAAGAAGTGTGTTATAAAGATATACAGTCCTGAACACAACAGTACGAATAAGATAAATAATTTCCAGATTTTCAAAGCAAGACTGTTTAAGATGCCTTTTTTCCAAAAATTCTTTTTAAAAGCGAGCGTTTCTCCTGGTGATAATACTTACTGTCGTAACCATATTTATAGGCTTCCCTTTTTACATCAATATCGTTAACCAGGATGGAGAAGTTTTTGAAATTGTTGTTGATCATATTCTTTAGTTGCCATT
>CAVVIO010000100.1:0-48054 GCA_963748095.1 uncultured Bacteroidales bacterium | reverse complement strand
TTAGGAAAGGACTGCAAAACAGCTCCTTCTCTTAATGATATACCTCTATCATTTTCCGGGTGTCCAAATTTTCCATTAGAGATACAATTAAATTTTGTCGTAATTGTTGGTGCAGGTTTGTTCCACCACATTCTGCCAAAGTATCCTTAAATGAATTGTCTTTGCCTTTAAAACAATTTAGTTGTAAGTCATTATCGTTTGCAAAAGATAATCTATTTCCACCATCCTTAGTAACTTTTTTAATTCTTCTTAGATTAAGTTCTGATAAAGCAGAAGAGGTATGTATAAAATTGCTTGCATCGATGTGTCCTGCTTCAAATACATCCTCCAAATCCATTATGCCGTCCAATGACTTTTTCACCTTTGGTTTTTTCCTCTAATTGGTTCAGGAAATATCTTCTTATTAGTTACCCGGTTTGCAACGAGTGTAAATCTATTTCTAGTTTGAGGAACTCCAAAATCATTTACATTGTGTACATTAAAATGAACATGATATTTATTTTCTTCCAGCCAGTTGATAAAGTCTTCTAATCCACTTTCTTTTTCTTGCGCAGCACACCAGGAACATTCTCAACAATGACATATCCGGGTCTAAAATATTCAACAAACCGTTTAAACTCAACTAATAGATTTTTAGACTTTTGGGATTTAGTTTTATCTGTATTAATTATGCTCCAAAACTGACATGGACTACAACCAATTAGAATGAGGTTTTTATCCCTTCTTTTAATTTTTAATTTCTTTTGTAATTCTTTTTCTTTTATTCAAATTGGAAACATCAGCTTTAAAAATTTAGCCTGAATATTCTTTTCATAAGTTTCTTTGCAAACTTCCTTCTATGTCAATACCTCCCAAACTTCAATTCCGGCTTGTTGAATGCCAAAACTCATACGCCTCCGATGACAGAAGAAATCCACTGCCTTAAGTTTGTTATATACCTTTTGAATTATTTTGACCCATTTATGGTATTTTCAACTTTGTTAACGCAATCTAGTAAATCTCTTCTCAATATCTTTACCCCAGAATCTAAGAACTTTCCAACCGTTTTTCAATAATTCAGCATTAACTTCTTTATCTCTCTAATATTTCGTTCTATCTTTTGATGCCAAAATTTAATATTTGATTTATGTTCATATTTTTTAATTCTCCCAATCTTTCCCATGCCAAAATTCACTGTCACAGAATACTGCGACTTTATACTTTTTAAATGTAAAATCAGGTTTCCCGAAAACAGTTTTATCATTTTTTCTATATCTCAATCCTTTTGCCCACATTGCTCACCTAACAATAATTCGATTTTTGAGCCTTTAGATTTAACAGCTCTCATATTTTTTCGTCTTTGTTCTTTTGTCAAATTATCCATTTAATCAAGTCACTTAATGGCTGTTGTGCGTCGGCAAAAATTTGGCTCTTTTGCAAGCTGAAGCATCAGCTTGTGTGTTTGAGCTTGCAAATGTGCCAAATGTGCGTTGGCATTTGTTGCACGGTCTCTCTTAGCATGAAACACAAACATTACCATAAACACAATTGTGTTTATCATTATTATAGCGTAACTGTTTCATCTCTGTAACTGTCTGATTTAACCATTCTATTGTAATTTTCAGTATATCCGGTTATTTTGTTCATCCTGTTTAATTATCCGTGCGATAAACGGTTTTAATCCTTTCTGCTTGTAACTATAATCCTTCCTGTAACCGTTTGGGAAATAAATGTAAGTGATTATCAGGTAAAAAGCAAATGATTTTTATGAACAATTGAAAAGTGACAGGGTGACGGGTGACAAGGTGACAATGTTCCTGGTGCGGATGTGGCGGCTGATTTTTAAATGCGTTGGATTGTAAACCCGAATTGGCAGGGATTGATGATCAGCTTCGATACAAAAATAATGAATCGTAATGTTCACTGAAAGCAAATGCATGCACTCCTGACAATTTCTATCTATTATCCTTCTATTTAGTGTTTGCCCGAAAAGTCCGGTGTCGGATATTTTATCACGAGAACCTGTGGAACAAATTCCACACTTCCCTCTGATTTCTACAATCTGCTGGTTTTCCAAAGCAGGAAATAAAAAACCGGGTCGAGGTAGTTAATTGATTAACAGCGGTATTTTATTTATACAAAAAAGCAGCTTTCTGCTAAACCTCAACGGTATAAGTATTGTTGTAATACTATAAACAGCTATTGTCATCAGGTCAGGTATTTTTGGACATCCGCAACCTGAATAACGATATAAAGTGACAACCGTTGCAGGGAAGCGAACCGGAAATTACCGGAAGGCATAAAACATAAAAACGATTAAATGATGAAAACAATTCTTGTAAATATAGACGATCCGAATGAAAGCAAAGATTATATAACCTATTGTGTGAGGGTGGCACAAGATCTCGGTATGGCAGTCAGACTGCTTTCTGTTTTCGATCCCAACAATTATCCTTTGGGGATGCCGGGTACTACAGGTGATAATGTGCAGTGGATCAATGAAAATATCATGCGGGTGACGGATGAAACAAAAAGACATATCGATAATATGATACAGACCCTGAAAGATGAAATCTCCGATATGCCTATGATTGATTACAGTGTCGAAACCGGTTTTATCACGGATATAATTGAGGATATTTCCAAAGAAAAATATATAGAGATGATCATGCTTCAGGAAAACGAAGCAAGAAAGGACAAAATGATCGGAGGTGCGGATATTGATATTATCAGGCACACCGAATGCCCTGTATGGATCATTCCTGAAAAGGCGGAATACCATCCTTACAAAAGTGTGATTTACGCTACCGATTACAACGAGAATGATATACAAACCCTGAAAAAGCTGGTACAGTTGATAAAGCCATATTCACCAGCTATTACAGCGCTTCATATTACCGAGAGTCTCGATTTTGTCGAAAAAATAAAAAATACAGGCTTTAAAGATATGTTAACAGAAAAGATCAGTTACAAAAATGTGGATGTAAAAGCCATAACCGAAAAAACAGGGAAAAATATAGTAGAAAGTATCGATGATTTTGCAAACGGGAATCATGCCGATCTGATTGTATTACTGAAAGAAAACCGGCATTTTCTCGAGAGGATATTCAAAGTAAGTTCAGCAAAAAAACTGATCAGGCATTCCCTGCGGCCGGTATTGATATTTCACGAAAAATCAAATGAATCCTAAAAATTAATATTTATGCAAATACCAGTTATTACAAAGAAAAAGTTCAGCGAATTAGCTGCAGAAAGAGGACAAAACTGTGTATCCGTTTATATCCCTACACAGCGCAGCGGAGCTAACGAAGAGAGTAAAATAAGGTTTAAAAACCGTGTGCAAAAGAAAACGTAATTGGAGTCGGGCATGGTCGAAAAGCGTGTTGACAATTACCTGACACCACTGTACGCGCTTTTTGCTGAAAATAAAATGATTTTAGAAAAAATGGAAACAAAAAAAATTAAAACATTTGCGAAACTTGGGTATTCCCAACTGGATACTGCCGAGATAGTGAGCAATCTGAATAAATTGTCAGCAAATTATAATGTGTATTTACAGAAGTTGAAAAACTTTCACTGGAATGTAAAGGGAGATGACTTTTTCGAGCTTTACAGGAAATTTGAAGAACTCTACAGGAGAGCTTATGATGAAATTGATGAAATTGCTGGTCGTGTACGTTTGTTCGGGCAACGGCCATTAAGCAGCCTCAGCGATTACCTGAAACATGCGGATCTGGAGGAAGCGCATGGTAATTATACAAGCCTGGAGATGGTTAGAGAACTGCTGAAAGATATGCGGGTCGTTCTTTCCGATATGGAAGAATGTATCCAGGCTGCCAGCGAGATTGGTGATAACGGAACAGAAGATTTGATGAAATCATTCATCAGAAACATGGAAAAAGATCATTGGATGTTATCCGCCTGGCTGATGCAGGATATAGAAAACTAAATGAATATTTAACAATAAAATATTTTGACATGGAAATTAATAAATTGCGATATCTGGAAGAAAGTGAAATCAAGGTGAAAAACCTGTTATCAGACATTTATGAATCGGAATCGAATGTATTGATAGAATCAAAAAACATCCGAAATAAATCGATTAACAGGAAAGAAAACCTCGATCGGGAATACAATACACTTATTAATAAGCAGAAGGAACTGGAGGAAAAGTTCGATAAACTGAGAAAAGCCGATGATTCAAAATGGGAAAAAGCAAAAACAGAATTCGAGCTTGCCATGCAATTTGTAGAAGGAGATAAAGAATCGTTTATAAATAAAGCTGAGAAAAAAGTACGAAACCTGAGCGCAAGAATTTCTGAACTGGAATCGCGAATAGCCGATACCACTGAAGATATCAGGAATAGTTTACAGCAACGGATGGATGATCTGGAAATTAGTCGTGAAGAAATCCAGAACAGAATCGATGAAATAAAAAAAGATTCGAGTGAAAAATGGAGAGAAATAAAACTATGGTTTTTAGCAAAGGCCAGTAGTCTGGAAGACAAGATCCGGGATATGAAGTTGTAGACCCCAATTGCGTGATTTAAATTGAGATATATAATTTGTAAAACAATAAAAAAGGCTTTGCAAATAATTGACTGCAAAGCCTTTTTTATGAGACAGTTTAATTGATATTATTTTTCTCTTATAATCTAACTTAATACATTATTTCTTCATGTCATTTGCAATGCCAATAACACCGCAGGCTACGCGGGCTCCCGCATTACCGGTAGGTTGTGTCACAAAATCATCTTCACCGGCATGAACAATTATTCCCCTGCCAATAATCGAATGGGGCCCCTGGAATGCCAGCAACGTATCAGTCATTTCAAGATGTGCCGTGCCATCAGCTCCGGCAGTAATGTTACCAAGATCACCCACATGCCGGTCGGCACTGGTTGGCGCTCCATGGTCTTTCCCGTCGGGATTAAAATGCCCGCCTGCGGATTTACCATCCGGACTACTGCAATCGCCGTATTGATGAATATGAAATCCGTGTTTCCCTTCTGTAAGCCCCTGAACATCTGCTACAACATGTATTCCACTATCGGTTTTGGTAAAAGTTACCAATCCGGTAACATCATTGCCCTCCGTAGGATGTAGCACACATACGGCCTTTTCAATGACCGCTTCTTTCATTTGTGGATTCTCCGTAATTATTGTTCCGGATTTTTTTTGCCCGGGCTGCTGACAACTGCTAATTATTAAAGCAAATATTGCTACAGGTATGCCCTTCAGAAAAATTGTTGGTTTTAACATATTAGCCTCCTTGTTTTAGGTTATGATTTTACTTTTGTTTAAATGATTTCCGATATTATTTGTATAATTATTTCTGTTCAGCATGAAAAATTAAAGCTCATCAATTTTAGCTGCCATGATAAAATCATTTTCCGTTAAACCTCCCACACTATGCGTTGATAATTCAATTTCCACTTTGCTGTATTCAATCAATACCGCAGGATGATGATTTTCTATATCGGCAAGTTCCGCTACTTCATTCACAAATACCATCCCGTTCTTAAAATTCACAAAAGGAAATTCCTTTCGTATTTTTTTATCCTCCACCAGCTTCCAGCCGGGTGATAACATTTGTTTATATTTTTTGATTTTTTCTGCTGACAAAGGAACAGAACCGGGACCGTATAAAACACATGATTTTTCTTTTAACTCCATAGGTCAACTATTTTTTAAGGTTTTACAATACCTTTTTTACCAACAACATCATGCCACAATTTTCTCTATCAGTAAAAAAGCCACATCTAATTCTCTTGTATATAACATTTTATAAAACATTAAAAGATTGATAATGTTCAATTGGTAATAATACCCTTAAGATCAAAAATTATTGAAAAAAAATAATTAGTGTAGTATTTCCACACAACAGAGGAAGGATTTCCACAAATGCCAACAGTATAGCTGTTATTGAAAAATCAAAAAGCACCTGTTATTTTGAACTTATTTAGAATACCGATTTGCTGATTATGCAGATAATTTCAGGCAATACCAGGTTTATATTTAATATAAATTTATTCCAGCTTGAAATAAGAAGCCTTTTTTGGTATAATTATTATTTATAAATGAAATGATTAATCTCTAAAAAGAAAAAACAGTGGATAACAAATCAGAAAAAAATAAAAAAGAACCGGTTGAAGATGTAGTAAAAAAACTGGGTACTTCGTTAGACGGATTAACAGATGAAGAAGTTAAGAAACGTCATGATGAATATGGGTATAACGAAATAGAAGAAAAAAATATTAGTCCGTTTCTTAAATTCCTGCAGTATTTCTGGGGGCCGATACCCTGGATGATAGAAGCGGCAATTATTTTATCCGCCATGGTCAAAGACTGGACTGATTTTGGCATTATCCTGTTACTGCTATTTACCAATGCAGTGGTTGGATTTATTGAAGAATACCAGGCAGATAATGCAGTGGCCGCACTAAAAGAAAAACTCGCCATTACAGCAAGGACACTTAGAAATTCGAAATGGGCCACCATCCAGGCTAAAGATCTGGTGCCGGGAGATATCATAAGGGTACGAATGGGGGATATTATTCCTGCCGATGCTGTTCTATGGCAACCCGAAAATATTAAAATTGACCAGTCTGCCCTCACCGGTGAATCATTGCCTGTAGATAAAGGCGAAGGAGAAAAGGCATTTTCAGGTTCTATACTCAAGCAGGGTGAAAGCAATGCAATTGTAACAGCTATCGGTGCGAAAACATTTTTCGGGAAAACAACGTCGCTGGTGGAAGAAGCACATACAGTAAGTCATTTTCAACGGGCAGTACTGAAAATCGGTAATTACCTTATATTATTAGCTGTTTTCATGGTTGTGCTCATCCTGGCAGTCAGCCTTTACCGTGGTGATGAATTTTTAACCTTGTTGCGTTTTTCACTGGTATTAACAATTGCGGCCATTCCGGTTGCCATGCCTACGGTTTTGTCGGTAACCATGGTAGTTGGGGCTAAGGAATTATCGAAAAGGCAGGCAGTTGTACGAAAACTTTCATCTATAGAAGAATTGGCTGGTATCGATATCCTGTGCTCAGATAAAACAGGCACACTGACACAAAACAAACTGGATGTTGGAGACATATCACCTTTTAACAATTATACCGGGGATGAGATCCTTGCATTTGCCGTGCTGGCGTCAAAGGAAGAAAACGAAGATCCTATTGACCTGGCTATTATCCACGCGTTGAAAGATAAAACCCTAATAAAGGATTATACCGTTGAAAAGTTCAGGCCGTTCGATCCGGTAAATAAACGAACAGAAGCAATTTTAAAAGGGAAAGATAACAAAACCGTTAAAGTATCAAAGGGCGCTCCACAGGTAATTCTGACCCTGGCAAACACTACCGGTGAGGAATATGACAGGGCTGATAAAGTCATTAATGAATTTGCCGAAAGAGGTTTCCGGTCCCTGGGTGTTGCCCGCACAGATGACAAAGGAAACTGGAAGTTTATGGGCATTCTGTCGATGTTTGATCCTCCACGAGAAGATTCTAAATCTACTATACAAATGGCCCGTGACATGGGCATAGAAGTGAAGATGGTAACCGGTGACCAGGAAGCTATAGCCAAAGAAACATCCTCACAGCTGGGCCTTGGCAAAAACATTTTGAACGCCAGCATATTCGGGGATACCAAGCATTATGAGAGCGGACAACTCTCTGATAAGATTGAAAATGCCGACGGTTTTGCCGAAGTATATCCCGAACACAAATACCACATTGTGGATGTACTGCAACACAGGAAACATATGGTAGGAATGACTGGTGACGGGGTGAATGATGCCCCTGCCCTGAAAAAAGCCGATGCCGGAATTGCCGTATCCGGTGCTACCAGTGCAGCACGAGCAGCTTCCGATATCGTTCTTACCAATCCCGGGTTATCTGTAATTATCCACGCCATAAAAGAAAGCAGAAAGATATTTCAGCGGATGAATAGTTATACCATTTACCGGATGACCGAAACCATTCGTGTACTGTTCTTTATGACATTGTCGATACTTATATTCAACTTTTACCCGGTAACGGCAGTCATGATCGTGCTTCTGGCCCTGTTAAACGACGGAGCCATCCTGTCAATTGCCTACGATAATGTGAAAGGGTCGAACAAACCGGAAGCATGGAATATGCCACTGGTATTCAGCCTGTCTACTGTACTCGGCCTTATCGGTGTGATTGAATCATTTGGGATGCTGTATCTTGCTAAAAGTTATTTTCATTTATCAAATGAACTGATTCAAACCATCATTTACCTGAAGCTTTCAGTAGCGGGGCATCTTACCATTTTTGTAACCAGGACCCGGAAGAATTTCTGGACACACAAGCCGTCGAAAGCCCTGTTGTTAGCAGTAATCATTACTCAATTCGTAGCAACCTTAATAAGTGTTTATGGATTGTTTATGACACCTGTCGGCTGGAAAATTGCCGGGCTGGTTTGGGCATACTGTCTTGTATGGTTCCTGATAGAGGATTATTCGAAATTATTCCTTTATAATATCATCGAGGAAGAACATCTGTTTTTAGTACACCCGCGAAGAAAACGCAGAAAAAGATCAGGAATCTTGCAACATGTAAGGTAATTATTTGTTAATTATATGACTATTTATATAATGAAAATGTCAGGAACTGGTTTTATCAGTTAGGATGACAACAAATATAAAGTTGTGAATAATACGGAATATAATTATATCGATCTTGATCTGAAAGGATACAATAAAGAAGTTGCCCCTCTTATCTCAGGATTGGTAAGTGAGTTCTCGCATGAACGAAAGGATGCAAGAAAGAAACTGGTAAAAATGGGAAAAGAGGTAATTCCTCAAATTAATAAAACACTGTTATCAAAAAATAAATTACTGAAATGGGAAGCTGCAAGGGTTCTCAAAGAAATAGGTGACGTATCTTCTATTCCGGTATTCATAGAATTACTGGAGGACCCGGAAAGCGATATCCGGTGGATTGCCGCTGAAGGATTGATAAATACAGGAAGAGATTGTATTGTGCCTTTGCTGAAGGAGATTATGTCCAAGGGAGATTCGTATTATATACGCAACGGAGTCCACCATGTTTTCAGGGAATTATTCAGCGAAAATGAAAAGAAACTTTTTCATCAGCTTCACCATTCTCTTCAAAACTACACAGAATCGAGTGAATTTGCCCAGGTAGAAGCAGCCAAAGCAATCAGGTATTTCTCCGGACTTATGAATGTACAAGCATAATCAGGTAAAAATCTTAAATACCACACAACACAAGTTACTCAATAACCCTGCTGTTTTTTATTAAAAGTGCATGCTACCGATTATTTATGCAGTTATGATCAAATGGAAGAAATCACCCTTTCATTAAGGCAATATCATATTGCTTAATTTTATTGTAAAGTGTTTTCCGGTCGATATTCAAAATACGGGCTGCTTTTGACTTGTTATAACTTGTTTCCCTTAACGCATTGGATATTACCTCTTTTTCGGCTTCCAGGGTAGCCTCGCGTAATTCAAGCACAGAGTTATCGGGTCTGTTCATCCTCCATTTTTTGTCTCCCTGTGAAAGGCTGTAGAATTTTATTTCATCCGGTAAAGTATCGGCTGTAACTGTCGATGAAGTGGCAAGCAATACACATCGTTTAACAACATTTTCGAGTTCCCGGATATTTCCAAACCAGGGATAATTTAAAAATATTTCTTTCACGTTATCGTCAAAATCTTCCACATTCTTAGCAAAGTTCTTATTTGCCTGTGTCAGAAAATTGCTGGCAAAAACAAAGATATCTTCCTTTCGTTCGCGTAATGTTGGCAGATTAATTTTAAAACCATTGAGCCGGTGATACAGGTCTTCTCTGAAATTACTGTCTGAAACTTCCGAAAGCAGATCTTCATTGGTAGCTGCCAGAATGCGAACATCAACCGGAATTTTTTTATTATCCCCTACCCTGTTTATTATATTTTCCTGTAAAGCTCTTAATAACTTCACCTGGTTCTCGTATGGCAGATTTCCTACCTCATCCAGAAATAAGGTTCCCCCGTTGGCATGTTCAAAATAACCGGTTTTATCATTAAGTGCACCCGTAAAAGATCCTTTCACATGACCAAACAACTCACTGTTTGCCAATTCCTTGGGTAATGCACCGCAATCGACAGCAATAAAAGGTTTATTTCTTCGCTTGCTGTTATAGTGTATGGCGCGGGCTATAAATTCCTTTCCCGATCCGGTTTCGCCCTGTATAAGCACCGGCATATCAGTAGGTGCTACGGCTTCAACATGTTTCATTACCTGTTTCATCTTTTCGTTTTTCCCGGTAATGAAAATTTCCTGGAACGAGACATAATCGTTCTCTCCCTTCACCAAGCGCAAAGCTTTTTGCACAATCAGTATCAACTCTTCCGGCTGAATGGGTTTGGTGACATAGTCGAAAGCTCCTGCTTTAATGAGTTTTACAGCAGTTTTGATATCGGCATATGCCGTCATTATTATTACTGGTAAAGAAAAATGTTTTTGCTTGATCTGTGATAATACTTCCATCCCATCCGAATCGGGTAGCCGGAAATCACATAAAACCAAATCGTATTGACTGCTTTGAATTTTTTTCAGACCATTTGTTCCACTATAGGTTCCTTCAGCTTTGTACCCATGCTGTCCAAGGTAATTCACCAACAGATCGCATATATAGGAATCGTCATCTATAACCAGTATTTTTTTCATATTTATTGCAGGATTATGTTTTATTAATTAACTGAGTCATAACATTTTTAAGTTTCGATCACTATAGTAATATCAAAAGATCAGGAAAAATACATTTATAGTATCTACTACATTTATACTTAATCCTTCAACCTATTATGTCCTCATTTAAAAAATGAATTTGTTCAGTATTTATATAACCGCTATATCCGGCAATTGTTTGAATCATTTATTTCTCTTAACAAAAAATAACATAACGATGGCTATAAGTGACATTTTGAATAAGGCACTAATGCTATAATTAGTTAATAAGCTAACCGGTTAGACTTTAAAAATTTCAGAAACCTTGAAGGTCTTGAACTAATAAAATAATAAACTAATTTAATAATTGATACACCAGCAACTCTTCCTTATTAATTTCTGAAATTGCAAAAATGGTAGTATATATCTATCACCCTGTATAATGAATTAAAATAGGAAACGTCAATCCCCGGGAAACCATTATGTATCAGTAAATAATATAAAATATTAATGAGAAATTCACAAACTTGGAAATCTTCCTTAGTTTGTATTAAAATAGATCAATCCCGCATTAATATTTTCTTCTTTTAACCTGTCTTTCACCGGGTCACGCAACCAATCGGGAACGATCAAATAGAAATTGCCATGATTATTACTGGCATACAAGGAATAAAGTTTCCACTTTTCCGTCTCCATTTTACGGTCAAGTTCAACTTCATAAAGATGTGTCTCTTTATCATAAACCACGACCATATCAGGTTTGTGTATTTCTTCCGTACCTTTTAGAGTAAGCTTTTCCGGAGAACTGTAATTTTTCAGATGATCCGTTTTAATTTCCATAGGATTTCTCTTTTTCTCGATATCCTGGATCATTACTTGTAAGATCATGCTTTTATCAAAACTTTTTGCATTTCCCATGATTCTTCTTTTTTAATTAATGTAAAACGTTCAATCTTCATTATCAACCAATATTTCTACCGGCAAAAAAACGAATCCATTAAACTACTCAAATTTTATAACTTATCCAATAAATAACCCTGGTTAACAAAGTATTTTTAAGAAACAGCCGGCAAATCCAGTTATAAATTCTGTGTTACAATTCTAAGAATTTATCTACATGCCAAAGCCTATTGATGTCACCCCGAACATATACCTTAATAGAATAATTATCGATAAAAAAATGAGCATTATCCAGAAATAGATATTATACCGGGTAAATACAGTTTTGTTTTTTGTCCCCGGATTAAGTTCCACTACCTGGTGTTTTTCCAGCGTTTCCACCTTTCTGCTTTTTTGTGATATAGGAGCCGAAGCCGCTATTAAAAAGGTTACCATGAGACTGACTGGAAGAATAATGATAATGGCATTATTATCCAGGTAATCCGGATTTATCCACGACATTATAGCCCATACCGCCAGAAAATCAACAATTAAAAAATTCAGGAAATTTCCCCACGGCCCTTTGTTATTAAATGCAAAAACAAAGATCAGAGAAAAGGCAAACGTGCTGAAAAACACTATTAATAATTCTTTTACTAGCATAATATTAAATTTTAAACGTTATAATTGTAGTATAACAATACTATGCCAACTGGGTGAAACTACTTTAAACCAGGCTTATGCATGCTTTTGGACAGTTTCTATCGTGAATTATTTTCAACAAAATGCGTCATTTTTCCCCACAGCGGAATCCTCAAATGATTTCAGTCCTGCGGTATTCCTTTTTCCATTTCCAACTTAGAAATTACCTGTTGTGCCAGATCAATAATGTGTTCAACCAGCGGAGGTATATCTTCCGGTTGAGGATTTATCAATGTTTTATCTTTCACTTCTATAAGATCGGAAATTACAGGTTTAATTTCAAGATGGCGGAAAGAAGGTAACATTTTATGGGCGGTTTCGCCTATTTGCACCCAGTTCTTTTCAGATAAATACTTCTTAAGCTTTTCTATATTTTCAGTAGTGTTTATAATAAATGTGTTCAGCATCTGAATGAAAAATTCATTGTTGTCTTTGGCAATTCGTTTCAATTCATAAAGATTATACAGGGCGACTTGTGTTTCTTCTTTCAGAATAATCTCTTCCCTCGAAAGTTTTACGGGTGCTATATTTTTCTTTAATACCTTGCAAACTTTATTATATAAATTGATTTCCTTATAAGGTTTGATCAGGTAATCATTAATGCCCGCCTTATAATACTCCTCAATATCTTCTTTCATAACCGCAGCGGTAACCGCAATTATTTTGGTGGAAGTATCGTTCAGTTCACTTCTAATAAAATGAGCCACATCAATGCCACTAATTTCCGGCATATGAATATCCAAAAGAATGATGTCGTACCTGTTAGTTTTCAGTTTTGCAATAGCTTCACCTCCACTCATTGCCACATCTGTTTTACTGCCTAATTCCTCAAGTATGGTTTTACCCAGTAACCGGTTGACGCCATCGTCGTCTACCAGTAAAACAGATATGTCATGTAACATATCAGCATCTAACGCATTAGCCTGTCCGGATAATATAAAGTCTTTTTCATTCCCTTTTTCATAAGGTAATACTACAGTAAATTGAGTTCCTACATCCGGTTTGCTGTTCACAGAAATGCTCCCATGTTGAAGTTCTGTTAACTTTTTACTGATGGTAAGGCCCAGTCCAGTCCCTCCAAATCGCTTGGTAACCGTAGAATCTGCCTGCTTAAACTGATCGAATATTGTTTCCAGCTTGTCTTCAGATATGCCAATTCCTGTATCAATTATATCAAATCGAACATATACCTTATTATCCGCTTCTTTTTTGCGAAAGCATTTGATTTCGACATATCCCGAATCGGTGAATTTAATAGCATTGCCGATCATATTCATAAGTATCTGGCGTAGCCTGAATTGGTCGCCAATGAGCACCGTATCTAATTGCGGATCGATATCGTATTTAAAATTAATCTTCTTCTCGTCGGCTTTAATCTGTAATGTACTGTAAATGTCTTTCACCACATGCTCCACTTTGAACGGAACATTATCAAAACGAATCTCTCCTGCCTCAATCTTCGATAAAACAAGTATTTCGTTAACAAGAGCCAACAGATGTTCTGATGCATTGTCAATTATCCTTAAAAAATCTTCCTGCTTTTCGTTGATTTGTGTTTTTAGTAATTGTTCGGTAAACCCTACAATAGCGTTTAGTGGCGTTCTGATCTCATGACTCACATTTGCCAGAAATTCACTTTTAGTCCTGTTGGCTTCTACTGCCTGATCCTTTGCTTTTTTTAACCTTCCTGCAATCTGTTTTTCTTTGGTGATGTTTTGGGTAATAGCCATGCCGGCATATACCTGGTTCTCGTCATTCTTCAGTGGAAATACCCAAATCAGGTAATCATAATCCTTATAGGTATATTCGGTTGAGATTTCCTTACCGTTTAATGCCGCCTGGTACAAAGGCACCAATATCGAACGGATTTCTTCATCGAGTAAGTCATACAATCTTTTTCCTTCAAAATATTCATAACTAAGTGAATGATTTTTCATTTCGGAACCTTCAGCAATAATATAGCGTAGTTCCTGATCGAAAAGATACATATTGATATCGGGAATATTGCTTGCCAGAATGCGGTATAAATTAATGCTGTACTGCAGTTCCTTCTGTATTTGAAGATAACCGGTTACTTCTTCTCCTGAGATCAGAAGTCCTGCTATTTCAGAGTCTTTATTGCGAATGATCACTTGTTTGGCTTCAATGATCTTTCGTTGTCCTGATTTTGAAATAATACTGTACCTGTAATTTTCCGGAATATCACATTCACCCTTAAAAACTTTCAGGAACAAGTTTTTTGTCTCCTCTTTTTTATTTTCGGCAATAAATTCCGAGACCCAGTCTTTGCCTTTGATTTCCTCTTCATTAAACTCAAGTATTTCCTGTCCTTTTCTGTTAATCAGGGTAATTTTCCCATCGAGGTCTATAGCAGCAACAAAAACACCTACAATGTTAAAACATTGTCTCACAATTTCAGTTTCGGCAAAATTATCCGAATCTAAAATAAATATATCCTCCAGTAACGGTATATCTGTTCTATCTATCATGTGCAGATTATTATCAGGAATAATTCAATAAAATCAATACGCTTTGATCAAAAATCTATAATACTAAAAATATAATAAGGGAAATTGTTCACAGAAAGTGTGGAATTCCCGCCACAGAACAACACGATTTAATAATTATTAACATTTATTTAGTGAAGTAGTAACAGCAGGTTTGACAGTAACTTATATCAACTATCAAATTCATTTATATCTCTAAACACGGAAGTAACAGATTAAACATAAGATTGGAACAAAATTGGTATTACTAAGTGACATGAATTATTAATTGAAAAATAAGTCTTTTTATTATTATGAAGAAGATACTCGTGCCAATAGATTTTACCGCGGCTTCTAAATTTGGGATTAGCCTGGCAATAGTGATGGGAAGAAAAATAAATGCTAATGTTTACCTTTTAATGTATAATACTTCTCGTAATGTATCGACTTATGAGTTTAAAAAAGCACAGAATAAATCATTAAATCCACAAAAACAACAATCTATCGATGATTTAACAAATTCACCGTCCGGCGATGTTAAAATTGAAACAGTGGATTACAATCTCGGTCTTACTAAAAGCCTTGAGAAATTTTTTAATACTAATACGGCAGATTTTGTGTTATTCGGAATTAATAAGGAAGAATACAAAGATCATTTGATTTTGGCAGAGATTTATGAAAAGTTATCTGTTTTTGTCAAATGCCCGGTAATTACAATCATAAGGGCCATTAATTTTAATCAGATCAATGATATTGGAATAGAATTTCCAGCTGATCATATTTTAGAAACTAAAAACATTCGGTTTTTAAAACAGTTTGAAAAAATTTTCAATGCAAAATTCCACCTGCTAAGTGTAGTCGATCCTTTAAAAGAAAACAATAGCGATGTTATCAGACAACTTTCGGAGATTTCGGAAAAAAGCAGATTATCGCTATTTTCTGTGAATACAGTATATAATAACGATATTGTTGAAGGAATTAGCTTTTTCTCAAAAAAGAAAAAAATAGATATGGCTGTTATCATGAATCATAAAAATCAACACATAAACATCGACGAAATAATAAACGAAGTAACCGACAAAACGAACTGTTCCGTATTCTGCCAGTTCTGAATACAGATATCTTCTTGTTAATTTATTGAATATTAATACAGTACTAACAATCAATACTGTAATATTCTTAAAGTAACCCTTCAATAGAGTGATATAAATCACCGTTATGTTATAATGTATATCACCAATAATAACTTGACTTTAAAGCCTAATTTATATTAGATTTAAATAAATTTTCAAACCTTACAGATCATGGAAACAACCTTAATCACACAGACATTTCAATTAACCAAAGGTAAATGCTTCTCGAGTGACGAACTTGAAGATTATGGCGCAAAACCTACAGGTTTACAATGCTTTTCTTATTATCCTTATGTTTTATACCAAAAGGATCAAAAGAGAATCATTCTGAAACCACTGCCCCATAATTTATTTAAAGTAATACGGTCATATAATTTTATTCCTGCGCAATAAAAAAATTGCAGGCAGAATTATGATAACAGAAAAATCCGGAAATATATCCGGATTTTTTGTATTAATAAGGAATATTAAATCTACATTTTGAAATGTAAATAAAATAATCTTAATTTTTTAAAGCATCATTTTAAAAGTAATTTAAACTATAAAAATATGTTGAATTATTTTTACGTTTTAAAAAATCTAAATAGAAAGAAAATCATTTGAAAAAACAAACTGTTTTCTTATAATAGCAAATAAAAAGATGGCAGATAATAAAAAATTAGCGAGGTACGAACGTTTGTACTCACAGTTGGAAAAGTTATTGAAAAACAGTGATAATCTATTGGCACAGCTTGCCACAATAAATGCCGTATTATATCACAAAATGCAGGAATTTTTCTGGATTGGTTTCTATTTAATGTACGACAACAGGCTAATAGTGGGCCCGTATCAGGGTCCGGTAGCCTGCCAGGAACTAAGAAAGGATACAGGCGTTTGCTGGAAGGGGGTCAATACCAAAGAAGTTATTGTAGTTGCTGATGTCAATCTTTTTCCAGGTCATATTTCCTGCGATTCACGTTCAAAATCAGAAATTGTGATTCCACTGAAAGATAAATCCGGACGAATTATCGGAGTACTGGATGTCGACAGCAAGTCATTAAATACATTTGACGATACTGATGCCAAATCGTTGGAAAAAATATTATCCTTAATAAAATTTTAAACGGATAGGAAACCCCCGGTGATTTATCAAAAGAAAGGTCAGGTTAAATTATTTTGAAAAAATTAACCCAGTTTACTGAGTGTTTTGATGATTTTCATGCTGTTGATTCTCACCATCGATCCATCAAGGTCAATAATTTTATCATGCTTGAATTCAGCCAATGTTCGAATGAAACTTTCTTTGGTAGTACCGGCAAGTTCAGCTAATTCTCTGCGGGTGAAAGGAAATTCAAACTCTTCATTTTTATAGATTTCTTCTGAAAAATAAAGAATAACATCTGCAATCCTTCCGGGCAACTGTTTATGCGACTGGCTCATAAGACGGTCGAAAATAAATAATCCGTCATTTGCCATTGTATTTATTATTTGAATGGCATACTCACCATTCGATGCCAGAATCTGATTAAATATATTTATATCTACAAAACATACTTCTGCATTTTGTACGGTAGCTGCAGAATATTGATGTATATCCCTGCCAAAAATCGAAAGTAATCCAAGAAAATAATAGGGTACGGCAAGTTTTAATATAATGAATTTATTGTTTTTTCCTTCCTTGTAAACCTTTACTAATCCCGATTTAATGAACATAATATGGGAAGTTCGGGTACCCTGACGGAATATAACCTCGCGTTTATTGTAATTAACAACATTACTGTTCTTTTCAATTAACTCCAATTCATCCGGCTTGAGGTACGACTGAAAAGGAATAACTATTTCGCCATCAACTTGTTGCATTTATTCAATGATTTTAATGATATTCCGCAGAAAGAAAACTAAATATAGTAAAATGATTTGGAATATAAACAAAGTTAAGGTAAAAGGTGATCCAGATCACTCATTTATAGTAATAAAGTATACTCAATATTGGTTTCGATTCCATTTTCAATATAAATTTTATTGATTATTTTTACATATGATGAAAATGCGTCAATATTTTAGTTATATTTATTTAATAAAAAGTTCTATCTTCAATCATCTTTATTACATTATATAAAATTAATAAAAGACAAGAAATCTCATAATGGTGCAAATCGACAAGGAATATAAGATTCTGGTAGTAGATGATTCCACAACAAATGTAGTACTTCTCGAAGCAATATTGGATGAAAGAGGTTATATAATAGAAACCGCCCTCAATGCAAAAGAAGCTTTCGCACTAATCGCAAAAGAAACTCCTGATCTCATTTTGTTAGACTTATTAATGCCGAAAATAAGCGGTTTCGACTTCCTCGAGAAGATCCGTAATGATGAAAAGACTAAAAACACACCGGTTATTGTAGTCTCAGCCCTTACCGATGATGAAAATGTTAATAAGATCATGAAGATGGGAGCTGTTGATTTTGTAAAAAAACCTATTGACCTTCAATATCTGGTCGATCGTGTGGAAGGATTACTTCATCGCAGCACTCATTGACAATTATCAAGCTATAACCGGTGATTTAAATCACTGGGGTATTTCTCTGATCTTTAAATTATATCTATTTGTCAATTAATTCGGGCAATTCCCCCAATTCAAATAACTTCTTTGTTGATTCTTCGTTTCTACAACTATAACAAAGGTTAATACATTTTTGAATGAAGAAGATTTTGATAATTGACGATAATGTCATGGTCAGAAAAATTATAAGAAACATATTCAGAAACGAAGGATATGAAATAGAAGAGGCCGAAAATGGAATTGAAGGATTGGATATGGTGAAACAAGAACCTTTCCATCTGATCATAACCGATATATTAATGCCAAAAATGGAAGGACTGGAACTTATCATACACCTAAAAAGAGATTTCCCGAAAATAAAGGTAATAGCCATTTCAGGTGGAAAACCATATTACTTGTACATGGCTAAAAAACTTGGAATTGAAAGCGTATTCACAAAACCTGTTGATCCACAAGAGTTATTGAAAGCCGTTAAAAGACTTATTCAATTCCCAACTACAAACAACGCAACATTCAGTAGCTAAATCAACACAAACAAATCCATAAAATCCGCTTAACAGCAACATGAAAAATCAGTTATATTACCTGCAACTGATTTATTATCTACAACTGATCTTCTCTTTTCGATAAACAGAAACTGAAATTTCCAGGTACCATTGTTAATTCTTAATAATTCACGTTTTATTATAAGACCGGGCTCTGATAATCGATGTCAGATTTCTCAGATATAAAAATCACCTGTCTGTCGATAAAATAGAGCCATACTTCTATTGCATTTTTCAGGTTGGAAAACAGGATATACTTTTATCCGAAATTAAAAGTTACAATCATGAAATTACGCATTCTAAGTACAATCAATTATATACTATTTGCCTGCATGATGCAGCAAACGGTAAATGCGCAGGATTCGACTGCTGTAGATTCAACCTGGACACTTCAGCAATGTATTAATTATGCCCTGAAGCAAAACATTCAGGTAAGAAAATCGGATCTGACAAACAATTCCAATATGGAAAACACATTGCAGGCAAGGGCACAACGATTTCCGTCGCTCAACGCCTCGGCTCATCAGAATTTCAATTGGGCAAACAGCACAGATCAAAATAATGTCACGACCTTTGCCGGAGCCAACAACACGAACTATTCGTTAAGTGCCGGAATCACTATATTTAATGGTTTAAGGACGGAAAACAGGATCAAACAATCTGTTCTTGATTACCAGGGGGGACTTTTCGATGCAGAAGCCCTGAAAGAGACAATAAGCCTGAATGTACTCAATGCATACCTGCAGGTTCTGTATGCACAGGAACAGGTGAGTAACAGTAAAAATCAGGTAAAGTCCACACAGGATCAATTGATGCTGGCTGAAGAACGATTGAAACTGAGTGTTATATCGCAATCAGATTATCTCCAGGTAAAATCCGAATTGGCCAATGAGAAACTGACACTTGTAAACGCCCAAAACCAGCTCGAAATAGCAAAAGTCGACCTGATGCAGTTAATGGAGCTTCCGGTAACAAAAAACTTTACAATCGCACAACCCAATCTGGAAAATCTTATTAACCAGAAAAGAAATCCCGTAGCACAAGTGGTATACGACACAGCGCTTGTTATTAAACCACAGATCAAAAGTGCAGCAATAAATAAAGAAAGCGCGATGTTGCAGGAAAAAATTGCAAAGTCTGGGTATATTCCGAGCCTGTCACTTGATGCGGGTGTCGGTACTTCGTATAATAGTTTAGGTAGCAGTTCTGGTTATAGTACCCAGTTGAATGATAATTTTAGTCCGTCGGTCGGCCTGTCGCTTTCAATTCCAATTTTTCAGAACAGACAGACCAAAACGAGCGTCGAACTGGCAAAAATAGGGATACAAAATGCAGATCTGAGTGAAACCGATACAAAGAATCAACTTAGAAAATCGATTGAACAGACATGCGTGAATGTCACTTCTGCTGAAAATCAATACGATGCCAGCTTGGAAACATACAATGCAACCGAAGAATCTTATCAGCTATCTACCGAAAAATTCAAACAAGGCATGATCAATTCAGTGGATTATCTTATTGAAAAAACAAATCTGATAGTAGCTGAAAGTAATTTGCTGCAATCAAAATATAATTTGGTATTTAGTTACAAAATACTTGATTTTTATATGGGTAAACCCTTAACATTTTAAGTTTGAAAATAAAATACATGAAAATGAAAAAGAGAACTTTAATATTTATCGTTTCAGCGGCATTTATAATAATTCTTTTGATAGTGAAATTCACAGTCTTTGGAAAAAAAGCCAATGAGTACACTTTTAACACAGCCACCGTAAAAAAGGGAAATATAAGTAATACAGTAACAGCCACAGGTACCTTACAGGCAGTGAAAACCGTTGATGTAGGTACACAGGTTTCAGGTGTTATCAAAAAAATATATGTCGATTTTAACTCGCATGTAAAAAAGGGGCAACTGCTTGCGCAAATTGATGAAACTCCTTTGCTGGCTTCACTGGAACAAAGTAAAGCAACGGTAGACGCTGCCGATGCAGAAGTACAGTATCAGAAGGCCAACTACGACAGGCTGAAAGTCTTATTTGAAAAAAAGTTAATCGCCCAGTCGGATTTCGATCAGGCCACTTATAATTACAGCAGTGCAAAAGCAGCGCTAAGTAATGCCCGATCTGTATATGACAGGAATAAGATTAACCTGAGTTATGCTTCTATTTACTCTCCAATCAACGGAGTTGTGCTGAACCGTGCAGTTGATGAAGGACAGACGGTAGCAGCCAGTTTTAATACTCCTACCTTATTCAGTATTGCAAATGACCTGACACAGATGCAGGTAGAAGCCAATGTAGACGAAGCAGATATCGGGCAGGTTAAAGATGGACAAAGGGTAGAATTTACTGTTGATGCTTATCCCGATATGAATTTCTCGGGTATAGTATCGGAAGTAAGATTGCAACCGGTTGTTACATCAAATGTGGTTACTTATACCGTTATCATAAATGCACCCAATCCGGAAAAAAAACTGATGCCAGGCATGACAGCCAGTACTACCATTTTTGTTCAGGAAAAAGGCAGTGTGCTGACACTTCCCGGCCAGGCTCTCTTATTTACACCCGATATGAATATGATGGCTTACTTCAGGGAATTACATAGCAACGAAAATCCGAACGGGAATTTTAAAACAGGTGAAAAATATCATAAAAACCGGGGATCAGCATCAAAACAGAAATTTACGAATAAATCGGTCACCGAGACTGGCACATTTTCAGGGGGCGAAAACGAATCTGCGCATGTATGGATTAAAAACGGAAACAATATACATCCGGTAAGGGTGGAAACAGGAATAGATGATGGGATCACTTATGAAATTAAATCAGGGCTGAAAGAAGGTGATCAGGTAATATTATCAATGACAAAAAACGGGAAAAGTAATGTATCTTCATCTTCTTCAATGGCCAGGAGTCCGTTTATGCCACAGCGACCCGGCAGAGGAAAGTAAGATGAAAAAAACGCAATTATGGAAAATATAATTATAGAAGTAAACCAGTTAAAGAAGGACTACCATGTAGGTGAAGTAACTGTTCATGCTTTAAAAGGGATCGATCTGAAAATTAAAGAAGGAGAATTTGTTGCTATCATGGGAGCATCCGGATCTGGTAAATCAACTATGCTAAATATACTCGGTTGTTTGGATAAACCCTCCGAAGGTGAGTATATTCTTGATCATACTAGTATAAGTAAACTTAATAAAAACGAACTGGCAGTTCTCAGAAATAACAAACTCGGATTTGTGTTCCAGGCATATAATTTACTGCCACGAACCACAGCGCTGGAAAATGTGGAATTACCGTTGTATTACAATCCGAAAATAAAATCCAAAGAGCGCCGGGAAAGGGCATTAGAAGCCCTTGCAGCTGTTAATCTGGTCGATCGTAAAAATCACATGCCAAATCAATTATCGGGTGGGCAGCAACAGCGGGTGGCTATAGCCCGATCGTTAGTAAATGATCCTGTAGTGATTCTTTCAGATGAAGCTACCGGAAATCTCGATACACGGACTTCTTACGAGATTATGGAACTATTCCAGGAGCTCAATGAAAAAGGGAAGACCATTGTATTTGTAACCCATGAACCGGATATTGCCCGGCTAACAAAGCGTAATATCGTTTTTCGAGACGGTCATATAATAAAAGAACAACCTGTAACAAACTGGTTACGGGCCATAGATGTCCTTAAAAATCTTCCTGTTGAAGAAGATAACGATTAATAAAATTAACTGAAATGAATTATTCAAATCTGATAAAAATAGCCAGCAATGCTTTAACGCGAAATAAATTCAGGGCGTTTCTCACCATGCTGGGGATCATTATAGGTGTGGCATCGGTTATTGCCATGCTAGCTATAGGCCAGGGATCAAAGAAAAGCATTGAAGACCAGATATCAAGTATGGGATCAAATCTTGTTCTTATATTTCCCTCTTCCCAGGAACGGGGAGGTGTTCAATTGGGTAATGCCAATACCCAAAGTCTAACTATGAAAGATGTGGAAGCCATTCAACAGGGTTGTCCCGATATAGTAGCCGTGTCGCCACAGGTACGCGCGGGCGGACAGGCTGTATTTGGAAATAAGAACTGGCCCACAACCATTTATGGTACCAATACTGCTTATTTCGGAATCAGAAAATTAGAGGTTGCCAGTGGCCGTGCATTTAACGAACGGGAGATTAAAAGCCTTGCCAAGGTTTGTCTGGTTGGACAAACAGTTGTTAACAATCTTTTTGGACAGAATGCCAATCCAATAGGACTTACTTTACGATTTAAAAATATTCCCTTTAAAATTATCGGCGTTCTTGAACCAAAAGGGGAAAATTCATTTGGCCAGGATCAGGATGATTTGCTGTTAGCACCTTATACAACAGTTCAAAAACGTATATTAGCAATTACTTATATCCAGAGTATTTTTACTTCTGCAGCCAGTGCTGATAAAACCAAGGCAGCAATCAGTGAAATTGAAACCACATTAAGGCGTGACCATAAATTAAAAGCAGCCGATGCAGATGATTTCAGGGTTCGTTCCCAGGAAGAACTGGTAAGTACATTTACTTCCATTAGTGATATCCTTACAGCCCTGTTGGGGGCTATTGCCGGAATTTCACTGTTGGTCGGCGGTATAGGCATAATGAATATCATGTATGTTTCGGTAACGGAACGTACCCGCGAAATTGGTCTGCGGATGTCTATAGGCGGGAAAGAAAAAGATATTCTTATGCAGTTCCTTATCGAATCGACTATGTTGAGTGTTATAGGCGGGATAATAGGAATTTTAACGGGGTTACTGGCAACCAGGATTATTTCTTCGATAATGGGTTGGCCGGTATTGGTACTTCCTCAGTCTATTGTACTTTCGTTTGTCGTTTGTGCAGTAATCGGAATATTCTTCGGATGGTACCCGGCACGTAAGGCTTCCGGTTTGAACCCGATTGATGCATTAAGATATGAGTAACAATTGCAGAATGTTTGGATTCAACTATATATTCACTCCACAATTCCTGTTTCCTATGAAGCAGAAATTGTGGGGTATACTTTTTGAAAACATTCCGTCAATTAATAAAATATACTGCCATTTAAATCATGATTTATTGGTTGAAAAGGTTGTCTGGATAAAATTTTTACCTTTGAAACTACATTAAGAATAAAATGAAAAAATCAATACTGACTGGTAAAAAATTGCAGGTTTTATTACACCTGTTTGCCTGGGCAATTCTGATAATATTACCACAATATCTGCTACGCATGAATCTGGGACGTAACCCTTTTATCGAAAGTAGGTTGTATCTCAATACGATTATATACGGTTTGATCTTCTATACTAATTTTTTCTGGCTTATTCCCGCACTATTTCTGAAGAATAAAAGGCTTAGTTATTTGTTTGCCGCATTTGCCGTGGTTATATGTTTTTATTTTATTATGAATATCAGTGCCAACTACATTCATCAACACCTTGAAAACAGCGAGCAGGTGGATGAACGGTATAAACAACCACCAAAAGATAATAAAGGCCCCAAACCGCCTTCAAAACAATTTCATTTATACATCTATGCTCTGAATGCTTTCCTGATTTCAGGATTTTCAATAGGATTAAGGGTTTCCAGTAAGCTTAAACAAAATGAAGAACAACGCAAGGAACTGGAAAAAGAAAAATTAAATTCCGAACTCGCTTTTCTTAAAAACCAGATAAGCCCGCATTTCTTTTTCAATACACTCAACAACATATATTCACTTATCGGCATTAATGCTGCAGATGCACAGGAATCAGTATATAAACTTTCGAAACTCATGCGTTATTTGCTTTATGAATCGGAACAGGGAAAAACACCACTTAGCCGTGAAATCGATTTCATGAATAACTTTATAGACCTGATGAGACTGCGGATAAATGAAAAAGTTATTTTGAAAATCTCATTCCCTTCCAAATACGAGGATTATGCTGTACCGCCACTGTTATTCATTCCGTTTATCGAAAACGCATTTAAACATGGTGTAAGCTATCGTGAAAATTCGTTCATTGATATTGCCATGAAAGTTGAGGATAATAATATTCTTTTTACCTGTAAAAACAGTCTTGGCCGGATAAGCGAAGAAAAAAACCTTGAACATCCAGGAATCGGGCTTGAAAATGTCAAGAAACGTCTGAACCTGCTTTTCCCTGGAAAACATCAGCTCAATATCAGCCAGGAAGCTACGGTATATAATGTCGTATTAAGTTTAAATATGAAAAACAAAGACGAAAGATGATCAATACGATTGCTATTGATGATGAACCGTTGGCCCTGCAGTTAATAAACGGTTATATCACTAAAACCCCTTTTTTAAAATTGTCTGGAACCTTTGATAATCCGATTGATGCCATTGAATTTATGAAGCATGAAGAGGTGAATCTGATATTTCTTGACATTCAAATGCCCGATCTTACCGGTATAGAATTTACCCGGTCATTGCACGAAGGGCCGAAAATCATTTTTACTACAGCCTATGAAAAATACGCACTCGAAGGCTTTAAACTGGATGTGGTTGATTACCTGTTGAAGCCTTATAGCTATGAAGAATTTCTGAAAGCTGCTCAGAAAGCTAAAAAACTCATTGAGCTCGAAAACCAGGCTTTACCAGAGATTGAAGCAAATAACAAGTTCCTGTTTTTAAAATCTGAATATAAGATCAAGCGAATTAATTTCAACGATATCTTATATATTGAAGGACTCAAGGATTATATCAAAGTATATGTACAAAACGAACTTAGGCCCATCCTATCGTTAAACTCTTTAAAAACTTTGGAAACCAAATTACCTGCCAACCGGTTTATGCGGGTACATCGCTCATTTATTGTAAACCTCGAGAAAATAGATACTATCGAACGTAGCCGAATAGTATTTGGAAAAGTTTATATTCCGGTAAGCGATCAATATAAAGAAAAGTTCCAGAAATTTCTGGATAAGAATTTTTTATAAAAAATCCCTCGTATTAATACATAACCATCACATCTAACTTTTAATAACAAACTTTTAAATTCTCTCCCAATTCAGTTAAACTTAAAATCTGTTAGCTTAATAGACTATTTTTGAGAATACTCAATAAAATAAAATGGCAAAGTAATTTTAAATCTTTTCGTCATTTTGATCGGATTCATTGAAGGATTATAGCGTGATGGATTTTCTTGCCGGAATCAATAGCCTGTTTATCGGATGGAAGAGTTTTGAAAAATTAATGTGGATTGAAAACTATCCTTCCCCAGATATTTAAAAATATATTTTCTCAAATACATTGAAGTTTTACAGAAGATAATTCTCAATTTTATTCCAAAAAATCTGAAAATTCTCAGGAACTTCAAAAATATTAAAATTGACAACGTATAATTCGGCATCACAGACTTTTTAAACAAGGTCTTTCGTAACATTCCTTCATAGCACAGAGTATATAGCACTAATAAAATATGAATATTTATAAAGATTAAAAACAACCTGTAAAAGTTAGAATAAATCAGCAAATCCAACGACTTTAAATGACCGGAGAATAGCATCGCATATTCATAATAACTTTTACCTTTGGAAAATATTTAATTAATTATTAAAATTATTCACTATTTTTAATATAAAGCTCAAACAAATAATTTCATATTATCATGAGTAGCAGGGAAAACAGGGAAACAGTAAAACAAGCCACTACCATTGCATTAGTTATTGCGCTATTAATTCCACTCTCAGCATGGATGCTGGACTTCATTGTTCATAAAGACATTCCTACCAACTTACAAGGGATATTAACTCTGTATAAAATAAATCCGATGCAATGGATTATTTTATCATCTATTGTTTTATTTCCACTCCAAACTTATCTGTTGTCAAGATTTTACATGGGAAAACTCACTGCTAGCGAAGAGTCGCTAATTAAAGAACAAGGGAGGACCATGCAAATAAACGATTTCACAAAGAAACTCATAGACGAGGATTTTACTGTGGATTTTCAAACAGAAGGCGAAGAAGATCTTTTGGGAAATTCTTTATTAAAATTAAGAAACACGCTGAAGAATAATAAGGAAGCAGCAGAAAAACGACAAAAGGAGGATGAACAACGAAACTGGGTTGCCGAGGGTCTTGCCGAATTTGCGGGAATTTTACGTCAGAATAATGATAATATTGAATTGTTATCCTATAATGTGATAAAAGAACTAACCAATTATCTGGGAGCTATCCAGGGTGGTTTTTATTTGCTGGAAAAAGATGAAAACGGGAACAGATACTTTAATCTTAAATCATTTTTTGCTTATGACAGAAAGAAATTCGCTGACAAGAAAATAAAATGGGCCGATGGTCTTATCGGATCGGCAGCTTTGGAACAAAAAACTATCTATCTGACAAAAGTCCCTGATAATTATGTTGCCGTTACATCTGGATTGGGTCAATCAAATCCACGCTGTATTCTCATTGTGCCCTTAATCTATGATGAAGAAATTTTCGGTGTAATAGAATTAGCTTCGCTCAATAATCTCGATGCACATAAAATAAAGTTTACAGAACGGGTAGCTGAAAGTATCGCTTCCACATTGTCATCTGTACACATTAATATACAAACAACTCAATTACTTGAGGAATCGAAATCGCAAGCTCAGGCGCTGGCTGCACAAGAGGAAGAAATGCGGCAGAACATGGAAGAACTGCAGGCCACACAAGAAGAGGCTGCCAGACAAACAGAGAAATTTATACTTCTTGATACAACTGTAAATGAAACTATGTTAAGGGCAGAAATAGACCTTGAAGGGAAAATTGTAAATTGTAATGAAATATTTTTAAAAAAATTCGATTTCAGAAACCTGGCGGAAGTAAATAAAAAAGTCATTCAAGCTTTGATCCATGAATCAGAAGCCAACGAATTTAAATCGCATTGGGAGGATATTGCAAAAAAAGGCGAATATTACGAAGATTATATCTGCTTCAATACAACTAGTGGTAAAGAATTGTGGGTGCTGGCCACATTTAACGCAATGAAGCATGACGATGAATCGTATGACAGGATATTACTACTTGCTCTTGAAGCCCAGGAATACCGGAAATTAAGCCTAAACCATTCGGGAATTAACAATGCTGTTGATGCTACCGGAATACGTGCCAAAATAAATATTAACGGTAATATTTCCGAAGCGAATCAAACCTTCCTTGATCTGATAGGTTATTCAACAGACGAACTCAAAACACTTACCTTGTTTGATCTGATAAATTCGCTTGAACTGGATTCTTTCAACAAAAACTGGGAAGAAATAACAAAAGGGAAAAATTTTATCAAAACCATAAAAATCAACACAAAAAGCAATAAGGAAATATGGATAAATGGGTCATATTATGCTGTTAACGATCTTAACGGAGATGTCGATCATGTAATTTTTATCGGACAGGATATAACGAATGAAAAATTGCTTGAAATAAAAACAAAAGAACAGCAGGAAGCTCTGAAAGAAAAAGATAATTTATTGAACGAAACGGAAAAGGAATTTGTTTTTAAACTGAGGGAAACGCGAAATGAACTGCACTCTAAAATTAAAGAACTTGAAAAAATAAATTCCCGCGATGGACAGGTTCTTGAAAATACCTCAGACGCTGTAATTATTACAGGTCATGATAACAAGATTGTATTATTTAACCATGCTGCAGAAAATATGCTTGGATATAAAAAAGAAGAAATAATAAATCGTGATATCGGAACACTTTTTTCCGATGAAATGATCGACTCAGATGATTTTATTGCAAAATATGTGGGCCCGGGAGACAACAAAATTACAGGAACACGAAAACGAATAAAAATCAGAACAAATAAAGGAGCTGTAAAAACAGTTTTGGTTTTAATCTCAAAAGCAGTGGTGGAGGGTGAAAATTCATACACAGCTTTTTTTCAGGAGATCAGTAAATAATTCTTTGTGGATTAATAATAATGTTTTGCTACTATGAAGTTTGGAAAATCAAATAAAAATATTTCACCTGAAGAAAATATATTTTCCAATAGTGAATTTTTTAATACTTCAACAGCTTCACAGTTACTTCAAAATATTATTCATTATCTGGATCAGGGTTACCTGGTTTATTCCCGCGAAAAAGATGAGCTGTATATTTCAAATACCGGAAAAGAGATAATTGGCTTTCCCCGGGACAAAATTATTTATTATAAGGACTTCATTAATTCAATTCATCCTGACGACAGAAAAATTATGGATAACACCATAGATCAGGTGATTTCCGAAAAAAAAGCTGTTGAAATCACTTACCGGCTTCAGGTACCCGAAACCGAATCTGGAAAAGATGGAAAAAACATTCATTCTGTCATATTTCCATATACAGAGGGTGAATACAAAGAACTTATCGTTATTACCCTGAAAGAAAATTCAAGGGAATTGAAACAACGCAAAGATTTGATCCGGACAAAAGAAAAAGCGGAAGAAGAAAATCGTTTGAAATCAATTTTTCTTTCAAATATATCGCAGGTAATACGAACTCCGATGAATTCCATATTAGGATTTGCAGAATTACTGAATATCGGGATATCTGACCAGGAAACAAAAAAAGAGTATGTAAATATTATTAAAAAACAGGGGAACGATCTCTTAAACCTTATAGATGATATAGCAGAGATTGCAAAATTTGAAACCAGCGAACTTGCCATTACTAAAACACCCTGCAATTTAAATGCAATACTAAAAGAATTGTTGCAGTCCTTTGAACATCAGAAAAGTCAGATGAATAAAAACCAACTGAACCTGGTGTTGAAATTACCTGAACAAAACGAAATAATTACTTACACCGATGAAGGCAGGCTGCAACAGGTATTATCCAACCTGTTGAATAATGCTATCAAATTCACGGAAACCGGTTCCGTAGAATTCGGATATATTGTTACAGAAGATACTAAAGCCGAATTTTACGTGAAAGATACCGGTCCCGGATTAACTAAAGAAGAACAACGGTATATTTTTAACCGCTTCCGCCAGATAGACGAAGCGAACATAAAAAAGTACGAAGGTTCCGGTCTTGGACTTACAGTCTCAAGGGCGATCGTGAAATTATTGGGAGGTAAAATTTGGGTAAGCTCAGAACCCAACAAGGGATCGGTATTCTATTTTAACATTCCGCTGGAAAAAATTCCCGATGAAAATTTAACAGAAAATATGCCCGTTGAAAATAAGAACAAAGGAATTTACAACTGGCGTGATAAAGTAATTTTAATTGTGGAAGATGAAGAAGTAAATTATAAATTTCTCGAAGCGGTAATTATCGGCACAGAGGCTAAAGTATTATATGCCAAAACCGGATTTCAGGCAATCGACCTGTGTAAATCAATCAATAAAATTGATTTGATACTTATGGATATTAAAATGCCTGAAATGGACGGATACAAAACCACCCGTGAAATCAGAAAATTTAATGAAAATATTCCCATTGTAGCACAAACAGCCTACGCTCTCGAAAGCGACCGCGAGAAATGTATCGATGCTGGTTGTAACGATCTTATTACAAAGCCCATCAATATTGAAGACCTGCTGAGCTTGATCAACAGTTTCTTTGTAAAATGAATTATTTTCCTTCTATCCAGTTAACAATATCAGGCGACATTGGATTTTCTTTTGAATACACTACGTTGACAAGGTTTCCGTTTTCATCTACAAGGTATTTCTGAAAGTTCCATTTTACTTCCGAATCCATCTTGCCGTTCTTATTCTTTTGTGTCAACCATTTATAAATCGGATCCATATCATCTCCTTTTACGGAAATCTTCGACATCATCGGAAATGTCACTCCATAATTTTTTGTGCAAAAAGCTTTGATATCTTTATTCGTTCCCGGTTCCTGTTGATTAAAATTATTTGCAGGAAACCCGATGATCGTAAAATGATCGCCGCCGTATTTTTTATATAACTTTTCCAGATCGGCATATTGCGGAGTAAAGCCACATTTCGATGCTGTATTTACAATGAGTACTTTTTTACCTTTTAACGATGACATATCAAAAGGTTTTCCATCAATGGTGGTAGTTTTAAAATCATAGATCGATTTTGCTTTCTGTCCATAGACGGCCAGTGCTGCAAATAATAAAGCCATGGTAATTAAATGTGTTTTCATTTGGTTTCAGTTTTATATCTAAACACAGGTAGCAATTATTTGTTTTCTGCATTTTTCTGATTTCTCTTTTTTAGCATATTTTTAACATTTAAAATCACTGAAAAAGTAAAAGCGATAATAAATGCAATAGCCGTTATATGATTAATAAATTTAGGATCAAAGTTATATCCGGTTAAACGGTCGGCGATGTATTTTATATAGGAAGCAGGTAAACCGGTGTGGCCCATTTTTTCAAGAATTTTAAAATGCCAGTCCGTCAGCGGACAATAACCAATACCATAAAAAATGCCCAATCCCAGCCATGAGAAACCTGTAAGGGAAAGAGTGATCAGGTTCAATTTTCTGGTTTTTTTACTGATCCAGCCAAACAGGTTAAAAAGCGTTAAGGTTGAATGAAAAACCAGGAAAAAAATATCAAGAATTTTATAAATCAAAATGGTAGAATTTATTGATGATATTGCTAAATTATGCATTCCTTTTCATAAGTTATTATTTATTTTGCACAGGAACAGTAAGGAAAGCAGCAAATAAACTATTTTATGATCAACAAGATAATTACAGTATATGGAAATGTTCAGGGAGTAGGATTTCGTTTTGCTGCTATCAACAAGGCAAGGTACCTTGGGATAAAAGGCTTTGTGCGAAACCAGGCAGACGGCAGCGTAAACCTGGAAGCGGAGGGAAAGGAATTTAACGTGAACGAATTTGTGAAATGGTGTTACGAAGGCCCCCGCCGGGGTCTGGTACAAAATGTAAGTGTATCGGATGGAGTAATACGTAATTACAAATCATTTGAAGTCAGGTACTAATTGTCCTACTTTTTCGCGTTTAAACAGTGAAATTACCCCACCAACCAGCAACCAGGCAGTTAGCAACAGAATAATGACAGAAAACATCACCAGTAGTGTGTCATCCTTCCGAATAAACCCGATAAGATTATTTATCATTGCCCACAATGTCATTCCCAGAATCAGTAACATGGGAATAAATGTCAGCAGATAGGGTTTTCCTTTATGATAAAGATACAAGGTTACTACTCCAAGACCCAAAGCAGCCAGCAACTGGTTCAGAGCCCCAAACATTGGCCATAGCAGCAAAGCACCTTTGCCTCCCGGTTGTACAAATGTCATGATACCAGCAGCAATTACAACCACAGCTGTAGCTACAAACCGGTTCGTTAGTATGTTTTTCCTACCGTCACGGCCGGTAAATATTTCCTGGAAAGACAACCGTTGCATACGGGTTGCAGAATCGAGCGTTGTATTTGCAAAGCTGACAATAAACACTGCCACCATTGTCATACCAATTTTTGCCGGAATGCCATAACTTTCGAACAGGTTGGCAGCACCAACTATAAATGCCTGAAGTTGTGGACCAAGACCATTGGCGCCTGCCCATGTACTGTAATGCTGCTGAAATGCAGCAGTTCCTTTTAATCCGCCCCAACCAAGACCAATACCACCTGCTACCGATACAATTACCAAAACAGCTAAAAAACTTTCGGTAAGCATCGATCCGTATCCGATAAAAAGCGTATCTTTTTCGTTATCTACCTGTTTCACCGTGGTACCGGAACTGGCTATCGAATGAAAACCTGATATAGCCCCACAGGCTATAATAATAAACAACATGGGCATAATCGACGGTACATCGCTCCCTTCAGCGAATGCAGCAGAATTTACTGCCGGAGCTACCATTACCGGATGAGCTACAAATAATCCCAGCACAATAAGTCCCATAGCCACCAGAAGTTGGTGAGAATTAATATAATCCCTGGGTTGGAGTAATATCTGCACCGGTAAGCTTGAAGCAATATAAACATATATGAAAAGAATAACACACCAGGAAACCACCGCTACATCTCTTGCATTAGCAGGAGAACCTGCCAGGTGCTGAATTACGCTCCACTTGGTAAGGTCAACCGGGTAATAAGCACCCAGCACTATGGTGGCATATACTATCAGTAATGCTATAATGGAATAAACCAGATCATTCTTTCCTTTTTTTAATCTGTATGCCAAGCCATATTGCGATGGGCAACTGCGCCCAAACGGGTATTACTGAAGCCGGGTACATTAAAAACAAAGTCCCCACGATCATAGCAAAGACCGAGAGTACAAGGAACAACAAAAACTGCATGATAAGCTGAAATGCATATCGTGTTGAAGGACTAATAATATCACCTGTTAGATCACCGATTGTTTTTCCTTTGTTTCGGGCTGAAATAACCAGGGTGGTAAAATCGTGTACACCTCCCATAAATATGGAACCCAGAAATACCCAGAGAAATGCCGGGAGCCAGCCCCAAATAACGCCGATAGCAGGCCCCACAATGGGGCCCAGACCGGCTATTGTAGTAAAATGATGCCCGAAAACAATATGCTTTTTCGTTGGTACAAAATCCACCCCGTCATATTTTTCATGCGAAGGCATTTTGTTTTTTACCGACAGGTTAAAGAGTTTTTTACCAAGAAATTTACCATACAGATAATACGCTGCAATATATCCTGCAAATGAAAACAATACCAATACAAGACTATTCATAACCAAATGATATTTAATTTCTTCTAAAAACTTGAATATTAATTAAAAGGTAACTAAATTAGTATATGAATTGAAGTATCATGAAATAGAAATATCAGTTATCAGATACAATTCCTGTTTTATGACTTTATTCAAATTTAATATAAAATCATTAATAATTCGTTCTAAATTATCCTTCAATACCTAAACAATGACCAGCCCGAAAAGAAGCATATTGGTACCCTACGATTTCACTCCTTCATCTGAATACGGTCTGGAGTTCGCGATACAGATTGCCCGGTTAATTAATAACAATATTATTTTAATACATGTAATTACCAAACCTTCCATGGAAGATGTGGTACATAAAGAACTTGAAAAAATAGCGGATAAAGCCAAAAATAATTACAAATTCAAACCGCAGATAATGGTATTGACCGGGAAAGTAATTAATGTGATCAAGGAATTTGCCATGCAGGTAGATGCCAGTTTGGTGATTATGAAAACAGCCGGACCTAAAGGGATACAACGGTATTTTGGAAGCAGGGCTGTTAAAATTATGTATCGCTCTAAAATTCCCTTTATTGTTGTTCAGGAAAGACCAAAAAATAAACCAATTGAAAATGTAGTGCTCCCTATCGATTTCAGACAGGAAAATAAAGAAAAGTTAAAATGGATTAACTTTCTTAGTAAATACCGTGAATTTAAAATTCATCTGATCCGGCCGAATGAAGAAGATTATAAAACAAGAAACAATATTGCCTTTGCAAAACATTATCTTGACAACCGGGATATCGAATATGATATTATAAAAGCTCCGAAAAAGAAGAATTTTGTTTCCTTCACACTTGATTATTCAAAAAATTCAGATGCCGATTTAATACTGGTAATGATGAGCCGTAACATCGATTTTATTAAGTTCCTGTTAGGCCTCAACGAACAACGTTACATATCTAACGTACATAAAATTCCCGTATTTTGTCTGAATCCAATGTCGGATATCAATCGTTTCGGTGGGTTTAATTAATATATAACCGAAAATCTATTCCCAATTTTGTATCTGTACTATTATTGATCCATTCTTCAATAGATGAAAAGAATAATACGTAAACAGTGGAAATAAATGATAAATATACCAGGTGAAAGAAGCGATTTGATTGAAAAATGAAATTCTAAAAAGTATAATTCTGAAAATAAAATTACCGTCTGATTTCTACAATTAAATCCTTTCCAAATCAGATTTCAATATCCATCCCTGGTTGCCGTTACGGATTTTAATTTCGTTCCAGTCTCCCAAACTATCTGTAACATTTACTGTTGTACCTTCATGCAGAATAAAAAGATTCGTACCCGTATCGTTAGGTGAACCTTTCACGGTAACTGTAGGTGACATAATAACAGCGCCGTTATTATTCTTCATATATTGCTTCCTTTTGTTTGAAAATGAAAGTGTAATCAAGGAGATAACCAGAAATAATATACTGCTCCAGAAACTCAAACGTTTCATGGTGATGTTCCTCGTAAAAAAATAAATCAACAAAAACAGCAATAGCACAACAAATGCAACGAAGCCAATGATAGCCCACGAATTGGATGTTGTCATATTAATCAGCGTTCTGAACCATTTGTAAATAATGAATTCCGGTACAGCATCAATCTTATCCACTGTATATGTCCTGGCTTTCTCCAGGTTGAAGTTTATATCTTCATTGGTCGGATCAAGTAATCTGGCCCGTTCGTAATTCAATATGGCATGTGAAATATCGTGTAATTTAAAATAAGCATTCCCAAGATTATAATACAATTCCGCAGCTTCGTATCCCCGATCAATTACCGACTTATAAGCTTTAATAGCAGCATCGTAATTACCTTGCATGTAATCAGTATTTCCATGTTTAATAAGTGAATCTGGATTCTCGCTATTCAACCCGGTAATCGCAAGTTTCTGAACGGGTAGATCCTGTTGTTTCATTCCCGGCTCCTGCCCCACTGCAAACAGCTGAAATGCAATCATCAGTAAACTGATTGTTATTATATAGTGTTTCATACTAACTTCTGTTATTTCAGGTATCTTTCTATATTTTAAAGATATACAATTTTATCTGGTCAATCATTTTATTTTTTGCTGCAGCCTGCTGATAATTTTTGCTGCATCATTATAGATCTTATTCATATCGGAAGCTTCACTGCTGGGTGCAAACCGGGCAAATTCACAGGTGTCGATCAATCCGAAAAATTCGTCCATTGTCTCCCCGGCAACTTTACGACGGGTCAATTCTTCTTTTGTCGATTCCCTGGAAAGTTTAGCAACAGGAATGCTCAATTTATCACTCAGATAACCCCATAATGCTTTTGAAACTTCTTCGTAAAATTCAGCCTGTTTTTGTTGGCGCATCAGTTTAGCTGCCAGTTTTAATCGTTTTTGTGCATATTTACTGGCCATTCTGTTCTTAACCATTACGATATCCGCATTTCGCCTGATAGTTTCTCTGCGGACAATAATAATTAACAGGAATAGTACAAATGCAATGATAAAAGCAAGACTATACGGTAAGGAACCAAACAGGAACATTCCCTGATGGTGCAGTTTAAATCCTTCTTTTTTAATATAACGGATATCACTGCCCAGTAATTTTACTTCTTCTTTTGACAAGCCACTGACAATTACACTGGAAGTATCTTCTTCCCCTTTACTCACAGTAATATTAAAATCCTTGGTGGAAATAGTTTGATAACTCTTTGTATCGGGATTGAAATAAGTAAGTTTAACCGGAGGAATATGAAAATTTCCTGCATATCTCGGGATCAGCGTGTACTCGAATGTTTTTTCACCTACAGCTCCCTGAGAAGTGTTTTTTATGTTCGACGTAGTAGTCGGATCATATGATTCAATATCCGGTGGAATGTCAACCGTCAGGTTATCCAGCAGCTTCAGATTACCACTACCTGAGACGGAAACTTTCAGAGTTATTGCTTCATTGGTTTTAACTGTGGTATTGTTAATAGCCGCGCTAATATTGAATTTTCCGACTGCCCCGTTAAATGAAGGAGGTTGTCCCGAAGGAAGTGGTTTTATATGAAATTTAACCGGTTTACTGGTCAGTGTAACTTTCACGTTCCTAACCGACTGGTTAAAGAAATCATCGAAAATACTTCGTGATCGTTGATTTACCTGTTGTTGTACCATTACATCCAGGTCAAACGGTTTAATGGTAATGTCACCTGAACGCTGAGGATACAAAATAAACTTCATCAACGTACCCGTATTGTAAATCTGACCACCTACATTTTCACGCTCCAGCGAACGGATCTGGGGCATGTCCACATTTTGTTTGAAAAACCCTGTAAACTCAGGTCCGCTGAATGAGCGGTCGTAATCGGATATGGGTAACCGGGTATATAATTTTACCCAGGCAATGATTTCCTGACCGACATAAGCCTCTTTTTTGTTTACCAGCAAGCGGACAAATACATTTTTCCCATTTGCATTAACAGGGTTACTAGCCTCTGTTTCGTTCGAACTTTGTCCGGATGAATTACTATTATTTCCAGTGTTACTGCCAGCAGCCGCATTTCCCGGAAGTACTTCTATAGAAATGCTGTTGGACTGATACGACTTGCCTTTGATAGTAGCAGTAGCCGGCGGAATGGTAAAATTACCCTTGTTACTGGCAGCCAATAAGTAAGTGTATGAAACAGATGATGAACGGGAAACTTTCCCGTTTATAATCTGCACACTAGAGCTACTGCTTGTACTGGGGCCGCCCAACACCTGAAAACCATTGATATCAGGCAACTGTACGTTATCCGGTTCCTGATTGAATGTGTATGTCAGATTGAATTGTTCATTCTCCCTTACTACATTCGGCGCCGATGCCTTAAACTCAACATTCTGTGCCGACAGATAAGGTAACGACAATAATAACAGGAACAATATCGCTCCGCCTCTTTTCAAAAATTTTAATATATATAGTCTGTTTATCATATAGATTACCAGTTTTTCTCAACTTTTACTTTTGCTGCCTGAGCTTTTTCTTTTTCAACCTTTTTCATTACATTTTTTTCCTGACTCTCCATTGCCTGTAATAATCGTTCAGCATCCTTTTTCGATATCTTTGCCTGCTGCGGTTGTTGCTGTTGCTGTTGTTTATCCTTTTGAGCGTTTTGCTGTTGTTGCTGCTGATTCTTATTTTGGTTCTGATTATTTTTCTTATCCTGTTGGTTTTGCTTATTCTGCTGATTCTTATTTTGCTGATTCTTATTATTCTTTTGGTTATTTTTCTGGTTTTTATTCTGTTGCTGCTGTTTCTTTTGTTGAGCAAGCATACGTTGAGCCAATGCCAGGTTATATTTGGCATCGGCATCATCCGGATTATTAATAAGGGATTGCTTATAAGCCTCGATTCCCTGTTCTATTTTTTTATTCTCTACCATTGAGTTGCCCAGATTATAATAGTACCGGGCCAGATCATTTTTATTTTTAACCTTGTCCATTGTAGACAAGTATTTGGAAGCTGCTGCTTCATACTTTTTTTGCTTGTACAATGAACCAGCCAGGTTATAATCTGCTATTGTTGAATTGGGAGATTTATCCAATGCTTTGCGATACTGCACTTCAGCATCCTGATAATCTCCTTTTTCATAATCCCGGTTCCCTTTTCTTATATTTTTTCTTTCACTTTGTGCCTTTGTCACAAAAGTTATCGAGAATAATAATACTGATATCGCCACTAAATACTTCATTTTCCAGTTATTTTTTAACATTAAACAATTTAATGTTTCTCAACCACTTTCCCTTACGGTCGATTATCAGAAAATCAATAATCAATAATATAAGTGCTACACCAATCAGATAAGGAAACTGATCCTCATATTCCGAATATTCTTTTGATTCGAGTTCAACCTTATTTAGATGATTCAGTTTATCAAATAATTTATTCAATCCTACATTACTACTCGAAGCTGAATAAAATTCACCACCTCCGGCATTCGCAATCTCGCTCAGCATAGATGCATTTAGTTTTGTAGTAACCACATTACCCTGCTGATCCTTTAGGAATCCTTCCTGGTTATTTCCTTCTGATATCGGAATGGGGGCACCTTCAACCGATCCCATACCAATGGTATAAATCTTAATTCCATTTTTGGCAGCCTCATCTGCTGCATCCAGTACATTTCCCTCCATGTTCTCACCGTCGGATATAATAACCAGTACTTTAGCTGCTTTACTTGTCGGATCAAACGATTTCATGGCAAGGTCGATGGCGGCGCCTATGTTCGTACCCTGTTGACTAACCATGTTGGTACTGATCGTTGAAAGAAACATTTGTGCTGCGGTATAGTCAGTTGTAATCGGTATCTGTGTATAAGCATCTCCTGCAAATACGATCAGTCCAAGTTTATCGCCATTCAACCGGTCGATCAAACGTGAAATTGCTTGTTTAGCCCTGTCGAGTCTGTTGGGTGCAATATCTTCCGCTCTCATACTGTTTGAAACATCGAGAGCAATGATAAGTTCAATCCCTTTTCTTTTCACTTCTTTCAACTTCGAACCGAATTGGGGTCCGGCTACTGCAAGTATTAAAAAGGCCAGTGCGAGAAGAACTGTAATGAACTTTAAATGAGGCCTTGTTTTAGAAAGATCGGGCATTAACCCGGCCAATAGTCCGGGATCTCCGAATTTTGCCAGTGATTTTTTCTTAAATCGTATGGCAATTATATAGATTACCAATAATAAAGGTATTCCAAATAACAGATACAAATACTCGCTGTGTGCAAACCTAAACATTCTTTTTCTTTTTTATTTGTCAGACCCTATGGTATATTTCGTAATACAGTATTACGTAGTAATATTTCTGTTACTAACAGTATCAGTGCCCATAATGCAAATCCAAGATATTCTTCCTGTTTCTTGCTGTATTTTTTTACGGCAATTTTTGATTTCTCCATTTTATCGATTTCCGAATAAATTTCCCGAAGTTTTGCATTATCAGTTGCCCTGAAATATTTTCCACCTGTAATGTCAGCAATTTGCTTCAGTGTAGATTCATCGATCTGCACTGGCATATTCTGATAAAACGTACGGCCAAAAGCATCCTGTACAGGGTAGGGTGCCATTCCCCTGCTGCCGATCCCAATTGTATAAACCCTTACTCCAAAAGTTTTAGCCAGTTCGGCTGCCGTCAGTGGATCAATGGAACCTTGATTATTTACCCCATCGGTAAGTAAAATAACTACTTTACTAATAGCCTCACTGTTTTTTAACCTGGATACTGCATTAGCCAATCCAACTCCAATGGCGGTACCGTCTTCTATCATCCCGCTTTTTACTTTCCGCAGAAGATTGATGAGCACTGCATGATCAGTAGTCAACGGACATTGCGTGAAACTCTCACCACTGAAAACCACCAATCCAATTCTGTCGTTCGGACGGCCGGATATAAATTCGGTCGCCAGGTTCTTTGCTGCGTCCAGACGATCGGGCTTAAAATCCCTTGCCAGCATACTCCCGGAGATATCCAGTGCTATGACAATATCAATTCCTTGTGTACTGACATTCTCCCATTTATTTGTTGATTGCGGCCGTGCTAAAATTATTATTAACAAAGCTATTACTGCCAATCGAAGTACAAATAACAAATGCCGCAGGTAAACCCTGAACGATTTTTTTGTTTTAAGTAAAGACTGCAATGATGATATCTGAATGGTAGCCTGGGAATCGCGCTGTTTATAGATATACCATGCTATCATGGGTATTAATAGCAGTAAAAAATAAAAATAATCAGGATGTGCAAATTCTAAATGACTCATGATCCTACTCTGTTATTTCATTCTTTTGTTCAACATTGTCTTCACCTGTACTTTTCTTTTCGGTTGTTTTTTTATCCACTGGAGTTTCCTTCATCTGTTCATTTTCATCGGGCTCCGGTTCCTGATATTTAGTATTTTTCACGAAAATATAGGCATTTTCCAGATTTTTCACATTTTCATCAGGTAATGGCTCCTGTTTGGCAAATTTTACCAGATCGGCCAGGTTCAATAAGCTGCGAAGCAGATCATAATTAATATCCGTATCAATGACTTCATTTTTGAAATCTGTCAGAATTTCATCTGTAGTCTGTTCCATGGCTTTTATGTGAAATCTTCTTTCAATATAAGTTCTTATAATACCCGTTAAACGAATGTAATACAATTTGGCTTGTTGCTGTTGCCACAGTTTTTCCGCCTTAAGTCTATCAAGTTCACGAATTGCAATTACATGTGCAGGTTCTACAGGCCTTTCCCGCCTGAACAACGGCTCTTTCTTTGTTCTTTTTCGCAAATAATAAAATACAAACCAAACCAAAATACCAATAAATAGGGCCAATAAGATATAAGGATATATCTCACTGAAATTTACCGGAGCTTTTTCAAGCCCCTTAATATCCCTTATAACACCGGTTGAATCAATTGGAACAGTATGTACTTCAAGATAACTTGCCCCGGAAAACAAAGTATCTGTAATATCCTTGGTTTGCAATATAAAAGGGAAAGGACGAATGTAATACAATCCGCTATCGAATGCAGTTACCAGGTATTTTTGTACAAGAACAGTTTTCCCGTCGGAGGTAGCAGACGTATCAATCGGTGATATATTTAATATATTAATCTTACCACCTGCAAGCGTATCTTTCAGATTTGGAAAAATTACATTCGCAGCAGCAGGTTTAACTACCTTAAAAGTAAGATTAGTCTGATCGCCGATGGTAATCTGACTGGTATCTAATCTGGCGTCTATTGTTACCATTTGTCCGCTTGCCGAAAAAATTCCCGGGTAAAATGCTGCAAATAATAACAATAAATACTTTGTATATTTCTTCCTCATGCCCTCAGTATAAATTTTAATTTACTGTTAAGTCCGTTTTTTGAACAGCTTTATCAGGGGTCTAACATAATCCTGATCTGTAGCTATGGTGACAAAGTCTACTCCTACTTTTTTAAGCGTTTCATTAATAGTCCTTTCTTTTGACAACCATGCATTTTTGTAATTATCGCGAATAGTTCTGTCAGAAGTATCAATCCATATATGTTCGCCGGTTTCCGCATCTTTTAGTTGCACCAGGCCTATCGAAGGCAGTTCTGCTTCCCGTTCATCATAAATTCGTAATCCAACCAGGTCGTGTTTTTTACTGGCAATTTTTAATGCGTCGTTAAAATTTTCATCCATGAAATCGGAAATCAGAAATGCTGTACTTCTTTTTTTTATAGCATTGGTAAGATACCGTAAAGCTTCAGAAATATTGGTGCCACGGCTCACGGGCACAAAATCGATCAATTCGCGAATGATCCGTAATATATGTTGACGCCCTTTTTTGGGAGGAATGAATTTTTCTATCCTGTCGCTGAACATGATCACCCCTATTTTGTCATTATTATTAATTGCAGAAAAGGATAAAACCGCAGCTATTTCAGTAATCATGTTTTTTTTCAGCATTGACTGTGTTCCGAACTCGCGTGAACCACTGACATCTATCAGCAACATAACTGTCAATTCCCTTTCTTCCTCGAATATTTTTATATAAGGGTGGTTAAACCTTGCCGTGACGTTCCAGTCGATACTTCGGATATCATCACCAAACTGATATTCACGTACTTCGCTGAATGCCATGCCTCGACCCTTAAAAGCACTGTGATATTCACCGGCAAATATCTGCTGAGACAATCCGCGCGTTTTTATCTCTATCTTTCTTACTCTTTTTAGTAAATCAGTTGTTTCCACTTGTAAATTACTATTCTGACACGATTAATTTTCAGGTTTTATGGTAACTGTAAAGTACCAGTCCCCTTCGTCTAATTTCACAATGTAGTTCTTTCCTTTATCGACATAAGTCCATTTATCTTTACCTGATTTGGTATATTTCGAATTCAGATTATCCAGCACATCATTCAAATTTGAATAGTCACTCATCAGACGCAGGTATTTGCAAGTATCCTCCTTTGATAGGAAAAACAACATGGTTTGCTCACTGGTGTTATCTTCGTATTTCAGATAATTGTAAGTATTATTCACATTTGAAGTGTTCAACCTGAAATTTCGTTTATTTTCACGCATCAATTTCATTATTTCGTCTTTGTGAAGACCAATATAGTTTTGAGCCTGACCGTTAAAGGTCAGGAAAATTACAGAAATAATATAAAGTAATGCTTTATTCATTCGCAAATCAGGTAAATCATAAATTATGGAACTTCTACATTATTTAATATATCTGTTACAATATCCTCTGTTGTGATATTTTCTGCTTCTGCTTCATAGGTCAATCCCATACGGTGACGCAATACATCGTGGCAAACTGCCCTGACATCCTCAGGTATAACATAACCACGCCTTTTAATAAAGGCAAATGCTTTCGATGCCATCGACAGGTTAATGCTTGCTCTGGGTGAACCACCATAATTAATCATATTGGTATATTTTTCGAGATGATATTCTGCCGGATAACGTGTGGCAAAAACAATATCTAGAATATACTGTTCGATTTTTTCATCCATATAAACTTCTTTCACCACACTTCTGGCCCTTAAAATATCTTCGGGAGTTAATATGGTTGAAGGCTTTGGAAATTCCTTAGCCAGATTTTCACGCATGATTAGTCGTTCTTCCTCGATCTTCGGATAGTCGATGATAACTTTAAGCATAAAACGATCGACCTGTGCCTCAGGAAGCGGATAGGTACCTTCCTGCTCGATGGGGTTTTGCGTAGCGAGCACCAGAAAAGGTTTCGGCAAAGCAAAAGATTCACTGCCGATAGTCACCTGCTTTTCCTGCATGGCCTCAAGAAGTGCACTCTGAACCTTTGCAGGCGAACGATTGATTTCGTCGGCAAGGATAAAATTGGCAAATATCGGCCCTTTTTTAACAAGAAATTCTTCCTTTTTCTGACTGTAGATCATGGTACCAATCAGATCGGCTGGTAGCAGATCCGGTGTAAACTGAATCCGGCTGAACTGCGCACTTATAGTTTGTGCCAGCGTATTTATTGCCAGGGTTTTTGCCAGTCCGGGAACTCCTTCAAGGAGAATGTGTCCGTCTGACAAAAGTCCGATCAGCAAACTATCTACCAAATGTTTCTGCCCAATGATAACCTTTCCCATTTCTATGGTTATCATATCTACAAATGAGCTTTCTTTTTGAATTTTTTCGTTTAATTCTTTAATGTTTACATTCGAATCACTCATACTTTTAATGGTTTTCTAAGAAAAATTCATAAATTTTCACCGAAAGTAACAAAATTTATTCCAAGGCATCTATTAAAATTTCTTAAACATATTTAAATAACTGGAATTCTACGACTTAAATCTTGTTAAAAAATGTTAAAATCTAAGTACCAGAAGATTAAATGCAGGAATAAAAATTTATCTTATTTCATATTTTTTTTTATATTTTGATATTTATAACAATTAATAATATGTTTTTCAGATACTTTATACAATTATCTTTTAAAGGAACCCGGTTTCATGGCTGGCAGTCGCAACCCAATGCCGATACTATCCAGGAATGGGTGAACAAAGTACTGTCAACAATTCTGCGTGAGAAAATTTCAACCACTGGTGCAGGAAGGACTGATGCCGGTGTACACGCGCGATATTATATTGCTCATTTTGACAGTGAACAATCTGATCTTCACTTAAATTCTAACTATATCTATCGTATAAACCAATTATTACCTCCGGATATTGCCCTGCAAAAAATTATCCGGATGCATGGAGAAGCTCATGCACGTTTCGATGCCATATCCCGCACATATGAATATTATATTTCAAAGGTAAAAGATCCTTTTTTAAAAGAATACAGTAATTTTTATTATTGGGATCTGGATGATCATAAAATGAGCGAAGCTTCCATGATTTTATTTGAGTTCACAGATTTTACAAGTTTCAGCAAACTTCATACAGATACTTTTACAAATGACTGCCGGATTATGGAAGCACTTTGGACACGGACTGATTCCGGTTTTAAATTCACAATAAAAGCCAACCGGTTTTTAAGAAATATGGTGCGAGCTATTGTTGGCACTATGATAGAAGTTGGAAGAGAAAATATTACGCCGGCTGATTTTCGAAAAATCATCGAACAAAAGAACCGTAGTTCTGCGGGATTTTCAGTGCCGGCTCAGGGTTTATTTCTTACTAATATTGAATATCCGTATCCGCTTGATCAATAGCAACCAAAAATTATTAGAATATCTATACCCTGCAAATTACCCAAATGAATTTTTTGATAAATTTTCAACGGGGTAAACTGCACTTTAACAATCGTACAGAATAACTTTTATAAAAATATTCTTGAAAGATATATTAAGATTCATTAGCAATACCGTAAGATTTTTCTCATAAAATCCAAAAAACCAAAATCGCTACATATTAATAAATCATTTATATATTTCAATAATTGCTATTTTTGCGACTTTAACATTCTAAATAAGGGTATTCATAAAACTTTTCAGAACAATTATAAAGATTACCCGTAAAAACTGTAAAATTATTAACTTAAACACCAGTGAATGATGAAAAGAATTTTCTTTATTTCAGTAATTCTTTTATTCTCAGGATTGATCACAAAAGCTCAAACGAACATTGCCAGCGCCCAATCTATGTTTATATACAATTTTTCCAGATTGATTGAATGGCCAGCATCTTATAAAAGCGGTCCTTTTATAATTGCCACCATGGGTTCGGGTCTTTCATCAGAGCTTAACAATTACACCAAAGGCAAAAGAGTGGGTAGCCAGGTTATTGAAGTAAAAGAATTTAAAAATCCAGAGGATATCACAAAATGTCATATTCTATTTGTTCCATTTTCGCGAACAAAACAAATGAATGAAATTCTTGCAAAACTTAATGGACAAAACACATTGATAATTGCAGAAAAGAATGGGGCAATTGATGAAGGTGCTGCCATTAATTTTGTAATTGTAGGAGACAAATTAAAATTCGAAATAAAACCGGAAAATGCCTCCAAATATGACATTAAACTTAGTTCGAAGCTAACGGAAATGGCTTACCATACCTATTAAAATTTATCACTGTTCCATATTTCCCAGGCGCGTAGCGCCTGCTGATGCAACATTTCAAGGCCGTTGACCACAACGGCCTTTTTTGCTTCACCCTGCTGTAGAAATTTGGTTTTTACAGGATTGTAAACCAAGTCAAACAACAAATGGCTTTTTGTTATAAATTCATAGGGGATATCGGGGGCCTGATCAATGTTTGGGTACATACCCACCGGAGAAGTATTAACAATTATCTGAAAGTTATAAAGTACAGGCCCGCAAAGATCAAGATAGGAAAAATGTTCTTTTACTTTGGGCTGACGGGAAACAAACATTACATCAATGCCCAGTTGTCTGAATACATAAGCCACTGCTTTTGATGATCCGCCGGTACCTAATATAATGGCACTCTGATGGTGCTTCTTTAAAAACGGTTTGATAGACTGGTAAAAACCATAGGCATCTGTATTAAATCCCTTTAACACAACCTTATCCTGTGATCTTTTAATCTTTATCGTATTAACAGCACCAATCTCACGCGACACATCGTCCTGTTCATCCAGATATTTAATTATATTTTCTTTATGAGGAATGGTCACATTCAGACCAAACAATTCATGGTCATTTATCAATTCCGAAAATTTATCCAGGTTTTCAAGGGGATAATTATCATATTGATAACCGGTAATTCCCTCCTGCTGAAATTTTTCAGAAAAAAATTTTTGCGAAAAGGAATGACCAAGCGGAAAGCCTATAAGTCCGAATTTTTTCATGATCAGAAGACTTAATTTTGTTTTTCCCGCGCAAGTTTTTCTATAGCCCAAATCGTAATAGCTCCGATAATCACAAATATTACTGCCAATACTACCTGTTGCGATAAATGATCCGGCACATAGCGTTCCCAACCCTGAATAACGAGTTCACCGCTGCTTTTTTTAATAGGAACCCCGAGTGAATCCAGTTTATAAACCGCTTCTTTCCATGGCCAGATGATACTAAGCGATCCGAGAATAAAACCCGTAAGTATGGAAATGGTGAGATTGCGGTATTTTTTATATACCCACGAAAGAAAATGAGAAAATGCGATCAGTCCGATGGCAGCGCCAATTATTACCGGAAATAAAATATCGAGCCTTACATTGGTTACAGCATTGATCACCACCAGTTCGTAATTCCCCATTAATATCAGCACAAATGATCCGGATAATCCGGGAAGAATCATGCTGCAAATAGCAACAATTCCGCAAATGATCAGATAAAAGAAATTTTGATTTTCGGTGGCAGGGTTCATCAGGGAAATTCCAATAGCAACAGCTGTGCCAATAATAAAAAACAGGATAACACCCGCGTTCCACTTATCAATGGTTCTCCCGATAAAATATACCGATGCAAGTATTAATCCGAAAAAATAAGACCATATGTATACCGGATAATTGTTGACGAAAAGAAATTCAAGTAATTTGGCCAGGGAAATAATACTCAGTGAAATTCCCAGAAAAACAGAAATAAGAAAATAAAGATTTACATGTGTTGCAAATTGTTTAAACTTTCCGGTAAAAAAGAGCTTGAGTGCAACCAGATCGAAGGATTTAATCGAATCGATCAGTTCTTCAAATATTCCGGTGATCATTGCAATGGTCCCTCCGGATACGCCGGGTATTACATTGGCTGCTCCCATACCCATTCCTTTAAAGAACAGGCTTATGTATTTACGAAATGGCTTCATCTGCTGAAATATGATTATAATTTTTTCAATTAAAAAGGCATAAATATACGATTATTATCAATTCCGAACATTTCAATTTATAATGAATTGTGATGCCGGCCTTATAAAAAAGCAATACTGAAAATTTAACTAACTTGGTAGCTTTAGTAATATATTCAGTTATTCACATGGAAACATTTGCAGAAAAAGTAATGTACTTTATTTCCAATCTCGAATTCCGGGGCTCACTACCGAAGGATGTACATATAATGAATCCTTTTAAAGAAAAACAAGTATTGGAATTAAACCGGTTATTTTTTGAAAAATATTATTCCGACCAAAATAAAAGGATAATGTTGCTGGGAATCAATCCTGGCAGATTTGGTGCAGGAATCACCGGCATTTGCTTCACCGACCCTATACGGTTAAAGGAAGAATGTGGCATCGATAATGCTTTCCCGAAAAAACAGGAACTTTCTTCAGTATTTTTTTATGAAATGCTTAACAAATACGGAGGTGCAGAGAAGTTTTATTCAAAATTTTATGTTAGCGCCGTTTCTCCGCTTGGATTTATTAAAAACGGGGTAAATATGAATTATTATGATGACAGAAACCTGAAAGAAAAATTATCTGCATTTATTGAAGATTCAATAAAAAAGCAGCTCGATTTTGGCATTGACCGAAATGTTTGTTTCAGTGTGGGAAGACAATGGTTA
>CAVVIO010000099.1:0-111904 GCA_963748095.1 uncultured Bacteroidales bacterium | reverse complement strand
ATGTTATGTAGCCTACTTGGTTGCAGCATGCTAAAATGAAGCCGTAAAAGTTTATGATAGCTTCACGGAATGACTTCGCAGGAATATGGTGGCACTCATCAATTATGATTGTTCCAAAAGCATTTGAAATTTCTGAATAATTCTCAATTCTGGAAAGTGATTGTATCATGGCAATAGTAATATGTTTGCCAATTCTATTTTTCTGGTTTCCAATTTGCCCGATTTCCTTTTTTGGAATTTTCAAAAAATTCTGGATGCGTTCAATCCACTGGTCAAATAATTGTTTGCGGTGAACAATTATTAGAGCAGGTTGTCGCTTTTCAGCAATTATCTCAAGACCAATTACCGTTTTTCCGGAGCCGGGAGGCGAAACTATAACACCAAAATCTTTTTCCCGAACTTTCTCAAGTGCAATTTCCTGGTGGTCCAGCAGTTCAATCTTCGATTCAAAATTAATTGATTCTTTCTTCTCTCTTTTGTCAATTATTTTATAAGGGACTGATTCTTTTTTACAGAATTGAACTAAACTGGCTGAAAAGCCACGAGGAATCATTACCTGATTTTCCGATTCCTCAATTAATTTGAAAAACTTTTCAGTATTAAAAACGCTTTTCCCAAGATTCTTTTTTGCTAAATAATCTGAATTATAGAAATTTAGTTGCTCCCGTAAAAAAACAATTAATTTTTGGCTAAGCTGAGCCCGTTTCAGGTATATCTGATTGCTAATTACAATTTCAAGCTGATAGTTGTCTTTTTCATTTTGAGATGAGGAAACAAATACTTCCTGTGGCTTTATGTTAAAAAAATCTTCATAAATCTCTTTCAGTTTCAGGGACGGGACTTTCTCAATAGCTTCAAGATATTTCCATTGGTCCGTATAAGGTCTAAATGTGTCAGGATTAATAAAACATGAATTGCCCTGTGTCATTGATTTACCCTGTAATGGCAGCGCAATGAGATTCCCCATTCCTTTTCCCGAATGATAGTCCTGATTTGGAAATAAGCGGTCGAAAACTTGGCTCTTTTTCGAAATGAGAAATGATATTTGAGTGACGTAATAACTCAAACATTATGTTCCGGCTTTGTTCAGCAGGAAATGCCTGGTCAAAAAACACCCATAAATGACCCCCATTACCTGACCTGGAACGTTCTATATATGATGGGATATAGTATTTATTGCAAATATTATGAAGCTTAGAAATAGTTTTCTGCCAGTTCTGCTTGTCAAAGTCAACAGCAATAAAAAAAGAAGTATTGTCTTCTAAAAGTGGATAGATACCGCATGTTTCTTTTCCCGATAAATGCATTTCTATTGCTTTGTCATCATAGGGCAGGTACTCTTTATTTTTGTAATCTTTGAATGTTCCTCCCTGAGCCTTGTGTTTGTTGTAATCTGTCCAATCAACATTGTAAGCCGGCATATAACCGCTTTTGCCATCTTTCTCCCATCGCACAGCATAAATATCAGTTCGGCCTCTGAATAAGGATTTATATAACTCGATATTTATTGCTGTTTCTGTCATTATACAAATATAGTGAAACAGAAGCGTGTGTGGAAAAATCCTCTTTGACAAAATTTGGTTGTTGCGTCCACCGGCTTAGTGGGTTTTGCCAATGAGCCTTACAGTTTTGAAATGATGAGCCTGACTATTTTTTTTGGTGGATTCGCAAATCAAATATTAGTCAACACTTATCAGCTGATTAGAAGGTTATCCCCCGCCGGCGGGGGCGCAGGGGGTGAAATATGAGTGTGAGTGCGAGTGTGAGAGATGAGTAAAAGATCATTAGAAGCAATAACCACCTCCAAACCGTCATTGCGATCCGCCATAGGCGGAGAAGGTACTTTAGTTAATGTATCCAACATTCAGAAAACCTATGACTTTTATAGAAAGCACGACCTATTCCCCTCTTTGAGAGGGGCTAGGGGTGTGTTTTATGTTTTATTATTTCAAAATGCTACCTGCTATAATTGAAAACCTGTCCTGCTGAAAGCGGTAGGTTAGGGGTGTGTACTTGTGGTTTCATGAAAAAACACAATAATTTTTAAGTGAGCATTTTTTAAATGTTAGTGCGAGAGTTGAGAGAAAGAACCACCCCCGACACCCTCGACAGAGGGTAAATCATATAAAATGCTTCATATAATATTCAGCAGGATAAGAGTCCAGATCCCAATTCCAATCACAACATGGAAAAACAATGGATCTTAATTTATTTATAAACAAAAACTCCTCAACTTCTTTTTTTTTCCTTAACTGCTCCTGGTAAAAGAATGCCTGATAATCCAGATCAACCAGGATTTTATTTTCTCGTTCGTATCCACTTGTAAACGTCTTCAGATCCTTTCTGAAAGACTTATAATCTCTGTTTACCAGCTCAAAGTCAACATTCACAACTGGCTTTTGAACTTCTTCCACAATTTTATATCCGATCTTATTATCTAGATAACCAACACCTATCACATTAAATTTTTGATTTTTCCATAATAATAAATCAGGATCCTGGGAATATACTATGTCGAATGTCTTTTTATTATCAGATAAATAGGAGAAAATACTTTTTATTTTCGGGTTTACAACATAACAATAAATCCTATCGTATCTAATACCATTCGTTACAGTTATATTTAAATCGAATTTTTTGACTTCGTTTAGTTTAATTGCATGGGCTGCATTATACCAACCAAAACTTGTCAATTCAAAACCAAACTTCTGCATACGGTAGACGTGTCTTTCTTCCAGTAATTTCCGGTATTCCTCTTTTTTCTGTTGCACAATCTGTTCATGCTTTTGTTTCTTTTTAAGAAATTCTTTCTTGAGTTTAAGCAGTTCCCTCTCATTCTTTTTCTTGCTTTTTTTATAATATTCTGCTAACAATTTGGCTTTTCTGTCTGATAATTTAACCGTTGTTTGTTTGTAGGATGAAAACTCAAGAAATTTTGAATATTGTTTATTGTTTTTGCCAAGATATTTAGCCGCCATATCATCTATTTCCCATAAGTTCTTATTTAAATTATTAACATATAACTCAAGTACCTTATTATCGCATGTTGCAAATATGGTTTTTAGCCGGTATTGAAACTCTCTTGTTGAAATTAAAGTATTCCTGAACTTCTTACTGCGTAACGCTTTTATCGATGCAGGATTAATTCCGCAAATTGACGGGCCAGCTAATGAATCAGATTGTATTTCCTCAAGAAGAGACGGTTCCTGTGCAATCAGATGAAGGATAGGTGTAATGAAATTAATTACACATAACCGGCTGCTCCAGTTGTAATATCCTGACTTATCAATTTCTGTTGCAAAACTATAATATAAACTGTCAAGTAATGTTTTTGTGACAATTTTATGATTTCTATATGGTAACCCCTTTTCAACTTCTCTTTCGAATCCTTCAGGATAAAAATCGAGCAGATCAAGTGAAACAGGAATCAAATAATCCAGCGGATCTTTATCCTTTCTCCATTTCATATTACCAAGCTTGTCACGGATTCCTTTATATAAACTAACTTTTTTATCAGCCGGAACCTCAAAGAAAACGGGATCTTCCGGGTTAATTTGCAGTTGCTTTCCGTTTCGGGTTGCATTGAAGAAAAATGATAAATAAGATTCATATACCTTTACCGAATCCTGAATCATTAAGTTTGAAAGAATTATTTCATCAATATCGGTTCCTTCTGCAAACTCAATCTGAATGGAATCTTCTATAATTTTTCCCTTATTATCAAGCAGGGAACCTGACGGAATAATCAATACATTCCCTTTTTTAGTTGTAATTGCATTATCCTTACTTCCTTTAATCTTATAGAACTGGCTTTTTATTATAGTATTCTTAAACTTATCCGAATTTTGAAATTTAGTGATAGTCTTTTTATTCCTCAACAGGTCGGATTTACACCCAAAGAATAAAATCAAAATAAAAACCGGCAGAAGTTTAATTCGTATCATGATCTCTTATTTTTTTATTGGCGATTCAAGGTCACCTTTTATTGAATAATAAATGTCATATCAGGATATATTGTTTATTTGAACAGCAGTACTGATGGAATAATTTTTAAATACTTTCGTGTCATTTCCCTGTTTTCTCAACTTCCAATTACCGTTAATGTCCTAAATGTAACAGATATTCCGATAAAAAAATAACAAAGAACGAACCCCTCAGTTTTTAATCATCAGGTCCTAAATAACATGCATCATATGTTGTATTCTTGAAAATATATACGCCATTCTCCTTACAACATAAAAGCGTTGTAGCTGCTCCAATTCTGCCATTAATACTCTCATTCGACATTAAACCATGATTTGAACCAATTCCCTCTATCCAGACAACATAACCCGAAACTTCTGATTGGTTTTTAGGAGAAAGAAAAATGTGTTTTCTTTTCTCGTTGTTAAAAAGAGGTAAATACTTAACCGAATCGACTTTATAGATGAAATAGGGAAGCCATTCGGCTGACTGCCATGGTTCTAATTGAATTTCATCGCCTGTTTTAAGGCTGAAATCATATAATAGTCTTGTGAAGCCATTGGTCGATATTGAGTTACCGGTACTATCAGTCCACCTGAAATATATTTTTGTTGAGTCTTCATGTAAGAATCCATATAACCGGTAATTCGCAGGACTTTCATCATAAGATACATAATATTTATTCCATTTAATTCCTTCCACGATCGTATCTGATCCAATTTTATCAAATTGACCAAATTCTAAAACCTCTTCATTATTGCGAATAATAAAAGCCCCCTCTGACCATATTTTACCCGGAACCAAAAAAGGGTGGTATTTTGAATTATTACTATCGTCATTTTCTTTAGAACAGCCAAATAATACCATCGTTATCAAAACTGTTAATAATCCTGCAGTGGTCAAATTTTTCATAGGTAGTTAATTTTTAATTATATAATTAGGCCGGAACCTCTAAAAGTTCAATAATAGTAAAAGCTTGTTGTCATAGCAAAAAAAAAAAAAGCATTTTTTAAACCCCAAAAGCCGAAATTGTGAGTTATCGTTTCAGCCGAAAATTTTCTACAATCGGCATTGTATACATGTTCATATCGCCTTTACAAGTTCAATCGAACAATAAATGCCATATCCGTATGTATTTTCCAATTGTATAATACTGTCCGGATAAATCATTTTTCCAATCTTTTAGTGCTTTCGTGCCCTTATCCTGCTTTCTTCTTTTTCCGGTTATCGTTAATTTTTTAAATGTAATAGATTTGGCGGAAAAAAACAACTATTCCGGTCAGCAGGTATCGGATCAGCTTCGGATTTGCAGATTAGGGTGTGGTTACAAGCTAACATTTGCGGGCGGGATGAAAAATACCAATTGAACATACTGTGAATATTTATTGGGAAACACTATAAATCCCTGAATCACCTGACCCGGCTAACGGAACTTTTACCTATTCCCTCTGTAATACAGTTACAATGTATGGCGTTTCCTTCTCCAGATCGGGATAGATAATACCATGATTGTCATTATCCATTACTTCGATAAAATACATAAAATCAAATTCCGGATCTATCTGATCTGCCGGCACATCAACAGAATATACATCGCTGCTCTCTTCGGCTTGCATGGGCAAAGTTTTGTAATCCAGATGCTGATTAACGGAACGGTACCTGAGCCTTACCCATTTTATTCCGTCAGTTGCTTTTATCCTGGCTTTGATAGGGATGTCATGATTCACCGGCGCGCTCCTTATTGCCTCATGCTGAATCTGGAACAGGTCTTCCGGATTAACAGTTTCAGCCTTGTACACGGGCGCTGTTCCTGGCCCATCAATTTTACCGAAAGTGCTTCTTTCCGACTGCAATTTCTCCAGTCCCGTTTCAAGATAACCAAGTTCGTCTTTCCAGTGTCCCGAAAGGTGATGATCAATGCCCATATAAAAACTCTCATGTACTCCAAACTTCAGATCGGGGGCATACACGTCCCCGGCAGCTTCCACTATTTTTTTCCATGCTTCAATGGCTTGCTTTTCATAATCGATTGCATCGTCGAGTGCATGCGGGTCGTTGGTTCGTTTATAGATGCGATAGCTGACAGCAGCAGGTATCCTGAATGAATGGTACAAAGCCAAACCGGACAGTATCTTTAAATCTGTTATTGTTGAATAAAACTCCTTGTTATCCCCGGGTGAAAGTTCTTCTGCTTTAGCGATGAGTGCATTAATCTCCCGGCTGGTTTGTGCAAACCATTTGCTGGTAGCAGATGGCAGCCTTTTGGCAGTTTCTCCGCCTTCTATAAGCAATTTAGCTTCGGTATCGAAACTGGCGAACTGCTGTATATCGCTGCCCTCAGCCATAGCATATTCCGGCAGGTCTCCGTACCTTTGTTTTTCGGGCCAGCCCCGCGTGGTTGGAAATTTACTGTAAGGCGAACATGCCGCCACAATTGTCGGTAATACCCAACTTGCTTTGTGCAGTGCTTCCTCAACAACTTTCCCCGCTTCTTTTCCGAAGCGCTTTTCAAATTCCCGGTCCCACACTTCAGAGGGCGTATTCAGATTATACCCCAAACGACCGAAAACCTGGAAGAAATGCCAATACCGTTGAAACTCATATTTGTAATAAACATAGGGAGGGTTTAACAAATTGAATGGGGGACTGTTGTGTGGCTGTGCCTCCATTTTTGTAGCCAGGGGCTCGTTTACTTCAAAACCTTCACCTTTGTACAGATGTGTACTGACTACAAAGCGCCGGACATACTCCGGGCTGCCCCAGAGAAGTATGCGTTGTGTACCCCCTGTCCATAATCGCCAGTGAATTTTATATTCCTGCGGATAGCGAAGCATATCGGCGTAACCGTGCCGGCGGTTCATCTGATCTTCGCGGTTTATGTGTGTGGGGTGGAAAGGAAGTCCCATTTGTTCCATCCAGTATTTGGTGGTAATGGTAAAGTTAAGTCCCAGGTCAATGGCTATTTGAATGATAGATTCAGGCAGTTCCTTGGCACGTAGATCAATCTGAAATCCGGGAGATGTTTTCCGGATCATGTTAAAAATATCGGTCCAGAATTTTTCCATCTCTTTCCCTCTTTTCAATCCTGACTCATTGTGCATCCGGAATTGAATACCATCCAGGCCGGGCACCTTTTGCATGAACTTAGTTAAAGCTGCTTTGGTATAGTCTGATAAATTTTCGGCATTTACACCTTTTACCAGGTGGTTAGTATCGTAAGTAGCCAGTTCTTCTTTCGATAAACCGCCGGCCTGAACACCCCCGCGATAGATATGGTCCCAAATGCCTACCTTAAATTTAATGCCCCTTTCATGGGCCATTTCGATCATACGATTAAGCGCATTTAAATTTTTCTTTTGTTCGGCGGCTGTTATGTTACCCATTTTTACCCCGGGGTATCCGTCAACATTAAAAAAATAAGGATAGCATGGAGCAAGAAATCCGCCGTTTTCGTAACCAAAAATTACAACCAGTGTGTTGAACCTGTTTTTTGCAAGCATATCCATATAGGCTGTCCAGTAATCTTCATTGTAAAACCTGCTTTCCCAATACGCCCGGTTCATGGTATATATGGAAACGGCACGGACACTGACTTCCGGTTTTTCTGTCATGGAAGTCATCCCGCTCAACGGATCAGTTGGGTCGGCAGTCCAGTCAATACGTTCGGCAACATCGAACAAACCGTACATTACACCACGATCGTCGGATCCGTTAATTACCCAAACCTTTTTTTTATGATAAACTGTATTCCAGATGGATAATGATTCGGCTCCTGACAGGATGGATTGGCTTGAACTCCGGGCAAGCTTTGCAGCTGTCCCGTCTCCGCTGAATAGCCCCACGACCAATAGAGTTTTACCTTTGGCAGTTGCGATGGAACCTGTTTTCTCCCAGGAAATTTTTTGTTTATCCAGACTGGCGGTCAATGATGCGAGACCATGCTCAACCGGGCTTCCAACGTGTTTGTCTGTAATAATTGAAATAACAGGTGGTTGACCGGCCGCAAAGACAGCAATTTTTATGGTTAATAAAATCCATATCACCAGGAAAGTTTTTTTGAAACCGGGTTTATTCATAGTATGATTTATTGGTTGAGCATTAAATTGGTTCAGCATTAGTAAAAAATCCCCTTCTGAATTTTCAAATTTAGAAAATATATTTGACTCCATTTCGTGAGGTAAGAATGATCCCTGACATCTGTGCCTGTTCAATTGTATAGTACTATCCGGATAAATCATTTTTCCAATTGAATATCCTGCGAACATTTTAGCAATATCTTGTTAGAACAAGCGCGCAGGCCCGGCAGAACAAGGGGGATGGCCAGACTGTGAACAAGCGAAGCGACTCATGAACACCTTTAAAATCAATTATTTTGTGAATAAAAACGGTCAACGCTTTTCAGGCATCAACATCTTCACTTCTCTCCTCTCAACTCATCCTCCCCCTCACCGCCTCCCGGTCGTCCGGTTTGTGCTGCAGGCGGTTTACGCTGAAAAGGAATTTAATAGTCAGTTTGTCGTCATCGAAGGTGCAGGCAAGGCTGTCGCCGTGTACCGTTTCGATATAGCGCCAGGTGAGCAGCAGGGTTTTTTCGTCCTGCCAGGTGGCACTGGCGGCCACAATGGAGTCGAAGTCGATGCGGCGCAGCGAGAACAGGGAGTGGGGCCGCGGCTTTTCGTTGCCTTCCCGTATCCAGTGGTTTATGCCGTTGGTAATGGTAATATCGGATCTACCGTCTTCCTTCAGTGTGAAGAGACATTTGTCGCCGGTAAATTGGAAGGATACGGAGTGTGCATTGAATGGATTATCGTCGAGCACGAATTCTTTGCCGGAGATCTTTGTGGCGGTGGCAGAATGGGTGGCCCCTTGCGGGGGAATGTAGCTGAGGCCTTTCAGGCCTTTCAACAGTTCATCGTGTGCGGCAGGATTTTCGGGCAGCGGGGCATCCTGCATCACGGGATACAGCTTGTCCCATACCAGTTGCATGGTGGTTTGCATTTCCATGCTTTCGCTGTTGATGGTCACCACGGCATCCTTATCGGGAAATACCATGCTGTACTGTCCGAAGGCGCCGTCGGCACGGAATCCTCCCGGAGGGTTCATCCAGAACTGGTAGCCGTAGCCGTATCCCCAGCTGCTGTCGTTGTTGCCGTTGTTTATTTGTTTGGCCGAAGCTTCCTTTACCCACTGTTCGCTGAGCACCTGGTGGCCGTTCCAGCGGCCTTTCTGCAGGTAGAGCTGTCCCAGCTTTGCCAGGTTCTCGGTACGCAGGCGCAGGTGGGAAGCGCCCATGTTCACGCCCTCGGCATTTTCCGTCCAGGTGGCATCGGCAATGTCGAGCGGTTCGTACAGCCGCGGATGCAGGAATTCATGTTCCGATATGCCGGTTACCTGTTTAATGATGGAACTCAGCATGTAGCTGGCGCCCGAGTTGTAGAGGAACCGGCTGCCGGGTTCGTACACCACGGGAATGGCCAGGAAGGTCTTTTCCCACCGTACCCCTTCCGGGGATTCCTCGATAATGCGGATGGCATCTTTCTCGTGTCCCACCGACATGGTAAGCAGGTGTTTTACCTTCAGTGCCGCCAGGTTGTTGCTTATTACAGAGGGTCGGTCACCGGGGAAGAACTTTATCACCGGGATCGTCCACGGACAGCAGTCCCTCGCTCGCGGCAAAGCCGATGGCCGTGCCGGTAAAGCTTTTACTGGCGGAGTAGAGCTGCATCCGGTGTTCGGAGGAGTAGGGCCACCACCAGCCTTCGGTAACCACGTGGCCGTGGCGGGTGATCATAAGCCCGTGAAATTCCTGTCCGCTGTGGTTGGCGGCATCGATGAATTTGAGAATATCTGCCGAGGCAATGCCCTGTTTTTCGGGAGTGCTGCGGGGCATTACAAAGGGAACGATGTATCCGGGACCTTTTAACAGCATTCCGGGGAAGGAAGCCATGATGCCCAGTCCGGCGGTGCTGAGTCCCGTTCTTTTCAGGAAGATTCTTCTGCTGACCATGTTTTTTTTGCTTTAAGGTTTTGATCTTAAGGTATCGCTGTACGATATTGCCGCACATTAATGATTTTAAAGATACAGTAAAAACCTGAAATTTTGCAGGAGCTTGTTTATAGTATGTGGATGCTTTTTGTGATGAGGTAAAACGGAAATGGTGGGTTGGGGCCGGGTTTTGGTGTCGGGTTATTTGTTTTGAATTTATAGGGGTGGGATATTTACACACCTCCCGGCCTCCCGCTTTTAGCGGGACAGGCTCTCTCTCAGAGGGGAATGACTGTCATTCAATACAAATTAATGGCAGGGGAAGACAAATTGTCTTTTATTAGTTGGATTTTAGGACATGGTTCAACAATTACCGCCAAAGGCGGGAAAAATTCTTTGATTAGTGTATCCAACTCCCATAAATCTGCGACTTTTCAGACTTGCACGCCCTGTTCCCCTCTATGAGAGGGGCTAGGGGTGTGTTCTTTTCTTTTAAAAAAAGACGCCGTAATGCTTCCTAAGTAAACATTTTTTAAGTGTGAGTTTGAGTGTGAGGGGCGAGGAAGAAACACACCCCCCGGCCCCTCTCACAGAGGGGAGGAGTGTCATTCAAAGTAGATTTAAAACTAAAATAAGAATCTGGTTTTATTAGAAGGATTTTGGAATATGGCTTTGGTAAGTTCGCGGGTGACTGGAATACACCAACACATAAAATATTTTTGCACATAATGCAACTTCTCGTAATGTATTTTTATAAAACATAAATCGTAACTTGGGATTTGTGAAAGGTTCATCCGGTTGTTGGGGTGAACCGTAATAGTTAACATATGAGAAGAATAATTGCCATTGCTTTCTGTTGGGCGCTGCTGCAAAACAGCCTGTTTTCGCAAAGCAGCGGACTGTTTATAGGAACGGACATTCCCCTGTTTTACACAGCAGGCTTTCAGCAGCAACTGTCCGGTGATTTCTCCCTTGACGGACGTGCCGGACTGCTCACCAAACCCTATGATGTTGCTGTTCTCAATATCCTGAAAGCGTTTGATACGGACGAACTGCTGGTAAATACCATCGGCGAGGCTTTCGATTTCGGTCTGAATATACAGGGTGTGCTCAACTGGCATTTTAACAGGTATTACCTGGGACTTACCTACTCCTACCTGATGCTGAAAGCAAAGGATCGTCCGCTGGATGTTCTGCAGAATTATTACGGTATTAACCTGATCAACTGGGGAACCCGGGAAATGACCGTGCGGTCGAACCTGCACAATGCCGGCCTGTTGTTCGGACGGTCGTTCTTATTTAAAGATCCGGCTTTCGCGGTCAACCTGGAGTTTTCTGTTTTAAAAACATTCTCATCAACAAGCTATGTAACGAACAGTGACGGCGACAACCAGGAAATACTAAGCAAAGCAGTGGATAAAAAGCTGAACCCGTATTATATGAAATACGGGTTTCTGCCAAGTGTTAATGCGCATTTTGTGTATACGTTCAGGGGGAAGTAGGGGTAATTTGATTGCGAATTTCAGAATGTGGATTTTCTATGAGAGAGTTAAAAAAACCAGAGTATAATTTTACAAAAGAAGAACTTACGGACTTTTTCAGGTCGGATTATTTATCTTTTTAATATTATCGATTGCTGTGCGGAGCAGGTCGGCGCGTTCTGAGAATTCTTTGTTCTCGCCGAATTCGAGGTAACGGTTAACCGGATGGCCGCAATTGGAGCAGTTACCCCGAAGAACAATATCGTTCAGTTTATTCAAAAATATCCTGTAATTTACGATCCCTACGGTGTAACCCTCACTGCATTTTGTACAGTGTACCTGGTTACGCGTTATATCTTTGAAATACCTATACTCATTATCCAGCAGGATCTCCACATCTTCCTCACTGATCTCTATTTCAGGTTTTCTGTTCATTTTGGTATTGTTTAAACCCAAATTACGCAATAGTACAATCTACTGACCAAATTAAACGAATTTTAAAAAATATTGTTTTGAAAATCAAGGATTTGTTTTTTAAATATAGTCCGGGAGATAAATCCGCCAGCTGGACAATACAGGCTTTGTGAGATTTTTTTCAGTGTGAGGTTTGAGAAAATCAGTGGGATATTCTGAAGAAAACTATAAATAATAGTTGCTCAACTAATAAATTTAGTTTATATTTACTTAATAAAAAAAATAATGCTATGAAGCTGACTAACCGGGAAGAACAAATAATGAATTATTTATGGGAGAAGGGCGCCTCTTTTGTGAAAGATATTATCTCCTCATTCGATGATCCAAAGCCTCATTATAATACCATTTCAACAATTGTGAGGAACCTTGAGCAAAAAGGATATATCAATCATGAAGACTTTGGATCAACATTCAGATATTTCGCTGTTTTTTCTAAAGAGGAATATGTGAAGGATAACGTAAGGCAGCAAGTGAAAAAATACTTTAATAATTCTTATACATCTTTTATTTCCTCTTTGGTTGAATCAAATGATCTGACAATTGAAGAAATACGTGAATTAATTGAATTAGCTAAAAAAAAGTAAAAAAGGATGCTCGTATATTACCTTCATACTAACCTTTATATCCTGTTTTTCTGGTTGTTCTTTCATTTATTTTTAAGAAAGGAGTACTTCTTTGAGGTATCACGTTACTATTTAACGGGTTCTGTTCTTATCTCAATTTTAATTCCTTTCCTGCATAACAATTCACAGGTGATATCCTTTTTACATAAAGAAATCCCTTTTCAGTTAAGCATTTCGGACTCCATAAAAACTTCATTTATCAACACAGCAGCTAACGTAAATGATAAGCCGGTTACAGATTACTTATCGATGTTAAAATATATACCTGAATTGGGCAGTTTTATAACGTTATGCATAATCTTATATAAGCACGCAAAGATCCGTGTACTGCTAAAAAATGAACCCAGCTGTGAGTATGCAGGTTTGAAGATCAGAAAAACAGCTAAATCAGTTATACCTTTTCTTTATTATAGATCCATTGTCTTACCCGGATCAATGTCGATAGATGAAATGGATATTGTGGTTAAGCACGAATACCGGCATTATAAGTTGGGTCATTATGTTGACAATTTCTTTTTTCAGGTATTTCAGATTGTATTCTGGCTGAATCCCTTTATTTACCTTTTAAGAAGAGATTTGAGACAGGTGCATGAATACCAGGTCGACAGGGAGATGATAAAATCGGGCATCGATGCATATAAATATAAATTGACACTGATTAAGTTTAGTGTTGGCTTTCAGAAGTTTGCAGTCGCAAACAGATTATCGGAGTATAAACTGAAAAAACGATTAATTATGATGAATCATATTATTGTTAAAAAGTGGAAATGGAAATTTTTACTTTTTATTCCGGCTTTTTATGTTGTATTTACATTATTAAGTTTTACAACATCATATACTGATTTTGTGTCAGATTCTACAAAAGAAAATAGTATTGGAAATACAGCCAAACCTGTTGAAATTAAAATTATACCTGTTTCATATGAAGATTTAAATAAACTCAGCAGGAATGATCTTGTAGTAGTTATGATAAATAAAAAATCACAACTATTGCTCAACAGCAAAGTAATATATTCGTTGAACGGAATAGAGAATAAGGTAAGTTATCTGTTTCAACAGAAAATATCACATGAATACAAGCAGTTAAATAAGGAAGTATTGGGAAGTATTACATCTCCAAAAATGCTGATAATTCAAAAAAGCAGTAAGACAAGCATGAATGATTACAACAATCTGGTGGTCAGGTTGAGTGCAAGTATACATAGTCTGCAGGAAATGTACAGTGAAAAAGTTTTTGATAAGTCTTATGAATCATTGAATTCCACAGAAAAAGACAAAATAGGCAATTTGATCCAACCTGAAATCTATGAACTTCCGGATAAGAATCTTTGAAAGAGATTGATATAATTAGTTGGATTTTGGGACATAGCCCAATGGACTCCGCCAAAGGCGGGAGAAGTTCATTAATTAATATATCCAACTCCTGTAAATCTGCGACTTTTCAAATATGCACAACCCATTCCCCTCTATGAGAGGGGCTAGGGGTGTGTTTCCTCGAAATCATCTATAAAGCCTTCAATACTTCTCAACACATTATCAATAGTAAAATAAACTTCATCATCCTGAAACCGAAGGATTGAAATACCCAGTTCTTTCATTCTTTTTTCCTTAGCCATATCTTTTTCATAAACTTCTTCCAACTGGTGGCTGTATCCGTCGAGTTCAATTGCCAACATCATTGCATTACAAAAGAAATCCACAATGTAATTGTCTAAGGGCTTCTGCCTGTGGAAATCATATCCTCTCATTTGTTTCGATTTCAGGTAATGCCACAGGATGATCTCTGATTTGGTGGATTGGTTACGGAGTTTTCTTGCCAGTTCTTTTAGCTTTGGATTATATGGTATTATTTTTCCGGGCATAGTAATTGGATTTTGACATATTCTCTTAAAGAGGAACATGAATGTCATTCAATACAAGTTTGTAACTAAAGATATAGAAATATTTTTATTTAGCGGGTAATGCAACACACCCCCCGGCCCCTCTCACAGAGGGGAGGATTGTCATTCATTAGCATTTTGTAACTAAAAAAGAAAAAATGTTTTCATAAGATGGATGTTAATGTGCACCAATGCACTTCTCACCTTTGAAATGAGAAATTCTTTGATTAGTGTAACAACATTAAAAAAACCTGCGACATTTCCTGAAAGCACGACTTGTTCCCCTCTGAGAGAGAGCCTGTCCCGCAAGGCGGGAGGCTAGGGCTGTGTTCTTGTCTTTTCAAAAATATACTACTGAAAGATTTCTAAGCGAAAATTTTTTCAGTGTGAGTGCGAGTGTGAGTTTTGAGAAAATCAGAATAAGAGTGGTCGCTCGTCCCTCGCTTCTCACTCTCACTCTGCTTTTTTGTGGTAGCACCTGGAATCTCCTGACTTTTAGTCGGGACAGGGACGCATATTAAATAATAGTGTGAGTTTGAGTGTGAGTCTTGAGAAAATCAGAGGGAGAATGTCTCGCTCTCGCTCATTTATTATTTTCAAGTTTTTTTATTAATGCGTATAGCATCTTTGATATTTCTTCAAATGCCTTGTAAAAGTTATCAAATATATCCTTGTCTATTTCTCCATTATCTGCCAAATACTCGAGTATCGCAACACATTCAAAAGCGCTGCCACGAGCAATAGTTAAGAAGTTTTTTCGGTCACGATTGCTAAACCTGGAAGAACCTTCAGCAATATTGAGCATAATGCTAAAGGAGGCTCTACGCAATTGGTCATTTGTAATACGATCAAAATTTTTGTTGTGAAGTAAATTGGTGATTTCTTTATTAAGAAATTTAGCTTTATGATATACATCAAGTTTTTGAAAATCGAACATTGAGTATATATTAAGTGCGAGTTTGAGAGTGAGTATTGAGAAAAGCAGAATGAGAGTGGTCGCTCGTCCCTCGCTTCTCACTCTCACTCTGCTTTTTTGTGGTAGCACCTGGAATTGAACCAGGGACACACGGATTTTCAGTCCGTTGCTCTACCAACTGAGCTATGCCACCAGTATTATTTTGCGTGGCAAAGCTATATTAAAAAATTTATTTTACAAAATAAATCGTTGCAAAATATTAAGAGCAAAAACTGCTGGCTGCATATCCAGTTTGGCGGGTTTGTACAATATATTTTAAATGTATTTCTGTATCCAGATAATTTTTAACCAGCAAACAGGTACTTTTGCTACTTTTGTATTTCAAAATTTAAAAATGGAATATCAGACACATATATTATCGAATGGCATCCGGTTAATACACATGGAAGTAAATAATCCTGTAGCGCACCTGGGATTGATCGTAAATACCGGATCGAGGGACGAACTGGACCACCAGCACGGACTGGCACACCTCATCGAACACCTGGTATTTAAAGGGACAAAAAAAAGAAAAGCGTATCACATTCTTAGTCGCATGGAAGATGTGGGGGGTGAAATAAATGCTTATACCACTAAAGAGGAAACCTGCATTTATACCACCTTTTTTCCACAATATTACGAACGGTCACTTGAACTTACCTGCGACATCATTTTTAATTCAACTTTTCCTGAAAAGGAAATTATAAAGGAAAAAGAAGTAGTTATAGATGAGATTAATTCTTATAAAGACTCGCCCTATGAACTGATTTACGATGAATTTGAAGAACTTATTTTCAGGGGAAATCCGATCGGTCGCAGTATCCTTGGCGAAGAAAATACGCTAAAAGCTCTTACCCGTGATGACATACTTGCTTTTTACAATAACCATTATCATACCGATCACATGGTAATATCTTCCGTTGGAAATATTAAGTTCAATCGGCTGGTAAAATACGTGGAAAAATATTTCAGCGACCATCCTGTGAAAACCGAGCAATCTCTCCGTTTTCCGGTAAACGGATATACCAAAGAATATAAAACCCTTCAGAAAGACACCTACCAGGCACATTGTGTGATGGGAAACAGGGCGTATCATGTAAAAGATGATAAGCGAATGGCACTTTACCTGTTGAACAACTTGCTGGGCGGACCGGGACTGAATTCACGGTTAAATCTCTCTCTCAGGGAAAAAAACGGCTATGCCTATAATCTCGATTCTTCATACACTTCTTACAGCGATACCGGGATAATCAGTATTTATTTCGGCACCGATAAAAAAGACATTGAAAAGTGTATAAAACTGGTACTTCGCGAACTCAACGACCTGAAGCGTAAACAGCTTGGCACCTCTCAGCTTCAGAAAGCCAAACGGCAGTTACTCGGACAAATAGCTATTTCTGCAGAAAATAACGAAAGTCTGATGTTAACCCTCGGGAAAAGTTATTTTCTGTTTGACAAGGTTGATTCGCTTGAGGAAACAGCTGCAAAGATAGATGCCATTACATCGCTGCAACTGCTTGAAACCGCCAATGAAATTTTTAATGAACCCGATATATCGTATTTGATCTACAGGTAAACGAATGATTATGGAAATAAGTGAAGAAATGAACCGCTATGCAGAGGAGCATACCACTGAAGAAAGTCCGTTGCTGGCGCAACTGAACCGTAAAACTCATATAAAGACCATGCATCCGCGTATGCTTTCGGGACACCTGCAGGGAAAACTACTGGAATTTATAAGCCGGTGGGTTCAACCACAATATATACTCGAGATCGGAACTTTTACCGGCTATTCGGCTTTATGCCTGGCACAGGGGTTGCAACCCGACGGGGAATTGCATACCATCGATATCAACGATGAACTGAAGGAATTTGCCCTGTCTTTTATCAATCAGAGTCCACTGGCGCCTAAGATTAAACTTCACACCGGAAATGCCCTCGACATTATTCCCGGATTGAACTTTACATTTGACATGGTATTTATCGATGCGGAGAAAACAGAATATCTGGATTATTATAACACGGTTATCGAAAAGGTCCGTCCGGGAGGGGTTATTATTGCCGATAATGTGTTATGGAGCGGAAAGGTGCTTGAAAAACCGGAAAAAAACGATTACGACACAAGGACATTGCAACAATTCAATGACTACGTGCATGGTGACAAACGTGTGGAAAATTTATTACTTCCCATACGCGACGGTTTAATGATACTTCAAAAGATCTGATAAAATTAACAGGGTATCCAGGTTGATGAGACTTAATGCATACTGCCATTTATTCTGTCCATAAAGTAAATCAATAAAGGAGAAATATTACATTGTTTTAATTGCATTACAATCAGGACTAGCATCATTTTGTCCTTTTGTTAAAAAAAAATCCAGACTGCTTCTATGACTATTCAAAATGATTTTTATTTTTATAACCTAATTGTCATAAGACATTATCAGATGGCATAAAAAAACAAGTACTGTAAAAAAATTTAAATTAATTCTGTCAGTTGATTGTATCCATTAACATCATCCTGAAAATACAGCACAATTTAAATCAGGAAGATTATTTTGAAATCCTGTAAACAATTTCAGGACAGCTATTGTTAACTATACGAAATTAACAGTATTACTAATCGATGGCAAATTATACCATAAAAGATCTGGAGAAGTTATCAGGGATAAAAGCGCATACAATACGGATGTGGGAGAAAAGGTATGGTCTGATCGCCCCGACACGCACTTCTACCAATATCCGGACCTATTGTGATAATGAACTGAAGAAACTGTTAAATATTTCCATTCTTAACCGCAATGGTTTCAAAATCTCAAGGATCGCCGACCTTTCGATGGATGAAATTAATACCAGGATCAATCAGCTAACCAAAAATTCGGACGATACAGAGACACAAATCGAAAACCTGGCAATTTCGATGATTGATCTGGACGAAAACAAATTTGAAAAAATCATCAGCCGGGCTATTATTCAGCTTGGATTTGAAGACATGGTCGTTAAGATCGTCTATCCTTTTCTGGACCGTATCGGGGTTATGTGGCAGACCGGCACCATTAATCCGGCACAGGAACATTTTGTGTCGAATCTTATCCGGCAAAAACTAATTGTAGCTATCGACAGTCAGGTTTACAACCAGGGTAATCATTCAAAAAGCTTTATGCTTTTTTTGCCCGAAGGGGAACTGCACGAACTGGGTCTTTTATTTTTTTCCTATCTGATCAAAAAACGGGGGCACCGTATTATCTATCTCGGACAATCGGTACCTATCGATGATCTTATTTCAGTATACCGTATACGGCCTGTTGATTACCTGCTTACTTCGTTCGTTTCATCTATTAACGGGAATAATGGTAAATCTTTCATACAGAAATTATCCGATGAAATTACAAAATCTACGATATACATTTCCGGTAACCAGACTAGAACTATTAAGGATAACCTTCCGGAGAATTTTAAAGTTATATCTTCCCCACGCTCATTCATCGACGAATTAAATAAAATTTCCTCTCTTTAGATTTTCTGACCTGTAATAAACTATCCGCTATTTATTTCTATTCAATATCTGATATTAAGAATGGCATAATTAAACTGTCATTCACAATTTCATGTAAAATAAACCAAAATCAGAGATTCATTGGTTATTTCCCCCTGATATTAAAAATTGTATTCACTCCCAATTCAGGAGAAATTGTAAAAATAGCCTGGTGATTACTTGAGTTGAAACAATTATTCCGGAAGTGCCGTGTATTATATTATACAGCTAATTAGGATTTTATGATCTTTTTATATTGATATGCATTTTGTTCATTCTTAGTTAACATTATGTTAAACATAACTGAATTAACATATTTTAACACCTTTTTTAGATAATTATTTAGAATATATTTAATTTTAAGTTATTTAACTGGTTTATTATCTGTATTTTAATAATTTTTTATTATTTAGAAAACTCGTTTATTTATGATTTTTTAACAGTTTCAGGCTTGCTTTGTGTTTAATTTAACCTTATTTTTGTTAAACGTTATTTTGATTAATAACCTTAAAACGAAATGTTATGACAGCAATGGAATTTAATTATCAGCTTACCAACCTTTCCGGTAACCTGGAAAGATTTGCATTAAGTTTGACATCAAATATGGAAGACGCTAAGGACCTCTTACAGGAAACATTCCTGAAAGCTATTTCTTACAGGGATAAGTTTGAAGATAATACAAATCTTAAAGCCTGGACTTTCACAATAATGAAAAACACGTTTATCAATAATTACAGGCGTGCTGTAAAATCGAACACAACTTTCGATCATACGGATGATTTGTATTTCCTCAACCTGAAACAGGAATCCGGATACAACAATCCTGATTCCAACATATCGACCAAAGAAATCGAAAAAAAGATTAATTTGCTGGAAGATGAGTTCAGGGTGCCATTTTTAATGCATACCCAGGGTTATAAATATAAAGAAATAGCAGATAAACTGGACCTGAAGATCGGTACGGTTAAAAGCCGGATATTTTTTACCCGTAAAAAACTCATGGAATCCTTAAAAGATTATCAGCGCTAATAATCTCACATAAAAAATGAATCTCAACGGTAACAGGTTACCAAATGTAACCGATAACGGAAATTATGAGCATCTCAAAATAATTGGTGATAATCATATCGGCACCAGCCAGGAAACACCCATCCGGCTGGATGCCTTTGCATTGGACGATGAATCGAAAATAGAACTGATCTCAAGGCATTTCGGGGAAATAATGAAAATCCTTGGCCTCGACCTTACTGATGACAGCCTGATGGGAACACCTAAGCGTGTAGCTAAAATGTACGTGAAAGAAATTTTCAATGGTCTGAACCCGGCAAATAAGCCTGATATACAAATGTTCGAAAATAAATTCAGGTACAATGAAATGCTGGTTGAAAAAGACATCAAAGTACAATCGTATTGCGAACATCATTTCGTCCCGATTGTCGGCAAAGCACATGTAGCATATATATCGAACGGGCAAGTGATCGGGCTTTCGAAAATAAACCGTATTGTTGATTATTACTCTCGTCGCCCACAGATACAGGAACGATTGAATGTACAAATTGCCGAAGAATTAAAAAAAGTTCTGAAAACCGAAGATGTAGCAGTTGTAATCGAAGCAGATCATATGTGTGTTTCTATGCGTGGCATACAGGATCAGCATAGTAATACCATCACTTCAAGTTATCATGGAAAATTCCTGGACCAAAAATTTAAAAATGAATTCTTCACTTACTTAAACTTTCGAAAATAGTTTTTCAGCTTTCTTAATGATATAAAAGATTTGACTTTGAATAATACTGTTTTCGTATTTTGTCAGATTCAATTATGATATCTATTCAAAGTCAAATCCTTTTTATCCCCCTGCCTTTAATAGTTGTAAAAATACTGCAAGCACTTTCTTTTTTGAAAAATCAAAACAACTGTATTTCCGGCAAAACAAACCGATAACCCGACAATAGTAAAATTCGTTATCATGTCGATGAAAATCTGTTACTTTTATTAACTTTGCACTCTCAAAATCAGGATTTACTTAATTTATATTTCAAAATAGATGAATAAGGGTTCCAGATATGATCTGCGCGGGGTTTCTGCCACCAAAGAAGATGTGCATAACGCAATTAAAGATCTTGACAGAGGATTATTTCCGAATGCCTTTTGCAGGATTATGCCCGATGTTTTAACTGGTGACAAGGATTACTGCAATATTATGCATGCCGACGGCGCCGGGACCAAATCGTCGCTGGCATATATTTACTGGAAGGAAACGGGCGATTTTTCCGTATGGAAAGGCATTGCCCATGACTCGGTAATCATGAACCTTGATGACCTTATTTGTGTAGGTGCTGTGGACAATATTTTACTATCCTCAACTATCGGACGAAATAGAATTAAAATCCCGGGCGAGGTGATCATGCACATTCTGAAAGGATATGATGAACTCATACAGGAGATGAAGAAATGGGGTATTAACATGTATCTTACAGGTGGTGAAACGGCCGATGTGGGAGATCTTGTACGTACAATCATTGTGGATTCCACTGTTACCTGCCGCATGAAACGCAGTGAAGTCATCGAAAATAACATTCAACCCGACGATGTGATTGTAGGCTTTTCATCAGCAGGAAAAGCTACGTATGAAAATGAATACAATGGCGGGATAGGAAGTAATGGACTTACATCGGCCCGCCACGATATGTTTATCAACTACCTGGCCGAAAAATACCCCGAAAGTTACGATGATCTCATTCCTGCTTCACTGGTGTATACCGGATCTTACACCCTGACAAAAAAAATTGAGGACCTTGGTGTAGATGCAGGTAAATTGTTGCTATCCCCTACCCGTACATATGCACCTATTGTGAAAAAAATACTCGATAAATATCACCCGCAAATACATGGAATGATACATTGCTCCGGTGGTGGCCAGACAAAAGTTCTGAAGTTTATCGACAAGCTGCACATTGTTAAGGATAATATGCTGGATGTTCCGCCCCTGTTCCGTATCATCCAGAAACAATCCGGTACCAACTGGAAAGAAATGTATGAAGTTTTCAATATGGGGCATCGTCTCGAACTTTATGTTCCGGCCGATATTGCAGAAGATTTAATTGCCATATCAAAGAGTTTTAATGTGGAAGCAAAAATTATAGGACATGTGAAAGAATCGGACCGTCGGAAGCTTACCATTAAAAGCGAATTTGGCACATTTGAATATTAATTATTTATTTCAGAAAATTAAAGGGATCAGAATATGGCTAAGAACTTGATTCTGGATAAGCTTGAAGGTGTAAAGTCAAGATTTGAAGAAGTTGGACAGTTAATTGCACAACCCGATATTGTCTCTAATATGAAACAGTATATAAAACTGAACAAGGAGTACAAAGAACTGGAACCGGTTGTGGAAGCTTATAACGAATACAGTAATATAATCGGCAACATCAATTCGACCAAAGAATTGCTTGCTTCTGAAAAGGATGAGGAAATGCGGGAAATGGCCAAGGCTGAGCTGGATGAACTCACAAACAAGATAGCAGGCATGGAAGAACGCATTAAGTTACTCCTGTTACCTGTAGACCCGGAAGATGATAAAAATGCCGTCCTCGAAATTCGTGCCGGTAGCGGCGGCGATGAAGCAAGTATATTTGCTGGTGACCTTTACCGTTTGTATTCCAAGTATGCCGAAGTAAAAGGCTGGAAAATGGAAATCTCTCATTTCAGCGAAGGAACTGTGGGCGGATTCAAAGAAATTGTCCTCAGTGTAAAAGGAAATGGTGTATACGGTATCTTAAAGTACGAATCGGGTGTTCACAGGGTTCAGCGGGTTCCGCAGACAGAAACACAGGGAAGGGTTCACACATCAGCTGCTTCGGTAGTTGTATTACCTGAAGCCAGTGAATTCGATATCGAATTGAAACCTGAAGATATCCGTAAAGATACCTATTGTTCTTCAGGCCCTGGCGGACAATCGGTCAACACTACTTATTCCGCTATTCGTCTTACCCACGTTCCCACAGGAATAGTAGTAACCTGCCAGGATGAAAAATCTCAATTGAAGAATTTTGATAAAGCTATGGTTGAACTTAGAACCCGAATTTACAACCTGGAATACCAGAAATATCTCGATAGCATTGCATCCAAAAGAAAAACCATGGTTTCTACAGGCGACCGTTCTGCCAAAATACGAACATACAATTATCCCCAGGGAAGGGTAACCGACCACAGAATCAATCTTACACTTTATAACCTGGCAAATATACTTGATGGAAATATCCAGGAAATTATTGACAAACTACAAATGGCAGAAAACGCAGAACGTTTGAAAGTGAGTGGATTAAACTAAAACCAATACTATGACCGAAGCTGAAATTATAAAACAGATCCGGCTAAAAAAAAGTTTTCTTTGCATTGGCCTTGACACCGATATCAGGAAGATACCCTGTGACTTCCTGAAAAAAGAGACTCCCATATTTGCATTTAATAAGCGTATAATTGATGCTACAGCTCCCTATGTAGTAGCATACAAACCAAACATCGCTTTTTATGAAAGCCTGGGGGCCGAAGGCTGGAAATGTCTTGAGCTTACTGTAGATTATGTCAAAAAAAAATATCCGGATATTTTTCTTATTGCCGATGCCAAACGAGGTGATATTGGTAATACATCATCTATGTATGCCCGTACATTTTTTGAAAATATGGAATTCGATGCAGTTACTGTTGCCCCCTATATGGGAAAAGATTCGGTAACACCATTCCTCGAATACCCTGAAAAATGGGCTGTAGTACTGGCCCTGACTTCGAACCCGGGCGCCGATGATTTTCAATTTATTGCCGATAAACAAAACACAAAAGTATTTGAACATGTACTGCAAACCTCGAAAGAATGGGGAAATACAGGTAATATGATGTTTGTTGTCGGGGCAACAAAAGCATCTTTGTTGGTTTCAATCCGTGAAATCGTGCCTGATCATTTTTTGCTGGTACCCGGTATAGGAGCTCAGGGAGGAAGTCTTGCCGATGTTGCAAAATACGGAATGACAAAAAATTGCCACCTGCTGGTTAATTCATCCAGGGCTATTATTTATGCAGATTCTACTGACAACTTTGCTGATGTTGCAGCTGTAAAAGCAAAAGAAATGCAACAGGAAATGGAAAAACTTTTACAAGCTAACGGAGTCATTTAATTTTCGCATCTTTTTTTAATACCTTCCTCTTAACATTTCCAGGGCAGAATTTAGTTTTATTATAACAATTTATAATTGTACTATTAATTTGGTATTCCATTTGGTAATACTGGCTAACTAATTGTTATGAAACAATTATTATCTTCCACGGTTTAAGGTATTGAAAACCGGTATGATTTTAAAAAGTCTATATCCTTCCTGTTTTTCTCAATTATTTTACAAACAATAGAAATATAAAAAGATATGTATTTTGATGATCAGGCAAAAAACTGGGATAATGATCCCGGGAAAATTGAAAGGGCACAGGTATTCGCCAAAGAAATATCAAGTGTAGTTAATCCGGATAAGAATATGAAGGGTTTCGAGTACGGATGCGGAACCGGATTATTAAGTTATTATTTGAAAGATCATTTCAAGGAACTTGTATTGGCAGATAATTCGGAAGGTATGCTCACCATATTGGAAGAAAAGATCCGGAAAGAAAATATCACCAATATGACACCTGTAAACATAAATTTATTGGATGATAAGTATGACTATCGGGATTTTGATGCGATTTATACATTGATGACAATGCATCATATCAAAGAGACAGGTAAGCTGGTTCATGCTTTCAATACGATGCTGAAAAAAGGAGGATATCTGTGCATAGGTGATTTGGTAACCGAAGACGGTTCTTTCCATGCAAATATGCAGGACTTTGACGGACATAAAGGATTTGACAGAAATGAACTGGAGTCAGTTCTCAAAAACAATGGATTCGAAATAGAATCCTATAACATCTGTTATGAAATCACAAAAAGTACTGATAATGGGAATCCCAAAAAATATCCCTTGTTTTTGATGGTCGGAAAAAAATCATAAATGACATTAAATAATCTGCTTATCCTGCCAACCTATTTTTCTGAATATTAATAATTCACCATAGTTTTCTTCAATTAAAAAAATAAAATATGACAGCAACAATTTTACTCTTTGGATTTTTATTCGGGGCTATCCTGCAAATAGCCAGGCTAAACAAGTATAATGTTATCAGCGGCATGGCCAGGCTTGATAACCTAACAGTAGCCAAGGCTATCGCTATAGCCATCGGGGCAGGGATAATTATCATCAATTTAGAAATCGGACTAGGTCTGGCAACTTATCATGTTAAACCTTTTATACTTGGAGGAACGGTTATAGGTGGCCTGATCTTTGGCACAGGAATGGCAATTCTGGGATATTGTCCCGGTACCATGGCAGTTTCCCTGGGAGAAGGATCGCTGGATGCCTTGGTAGGCATTATCGGGGGCTTATTGGGCGGCTTGTTCTATACATTGGTTTTACCCGGGATAAACGGTATATTGGGCCCCAATTTCGGAAACATCTCGTTATACAGTCTTACAGGAAATTCTCATTTTGTGTTTTATTTATTGGTACTGCTTATTGGCATTGCCTTTATTGCTTTAGCTTTCCTGTTGCATAAAAAAGAAAAAACCACCGATAACAAATGGATATATGCCGGAGTTTTACTGGCAATATTAAATGGCATTGTTTTTCTCACTGCCACAACTAACCGGCCAATCGGGGCTTCTACCAGTTATCCTTTTCTTGCCGATACCATGGCCGGCCTGACAAATAATTCTTATTTCGAAAAAATACAAAAGCCCGGAAGCTGGGAATTGATCTTTTTAATCGGGGCTTTCCTCGCCGGAATCATTATCTCGGTAATCAGAAAAGACTTTAAGATCCAACTTATTCATACAAGCTGGGAGAAATTCAAAGGGGCCTCTGCAGGCAAAAGAATTATCTGGGCTTTTATCGGTGGATTTATCCTCATTTTCGGCGCACGGATGGCAGGCGGATGCACAAGCGGACACATTCTCTCGGGTGGAATGCAACTGGCTGTCAGTAGTCTTGTATTTGCCGTATTTGTGTTTGCCGGACTTATTGTAACCGGAAAAATTTTTTATAAAAAATAATTTGGATATTTAGGCGGGTAAGATTTGATATTTCCGGATAAAATCTTATATTTATTTGATAATTACCTGAATACAAACCAGGTATAAATCAAATTCAACAAACACCAATATCAATTATCCGGATATGAAAACCACGTTAAACCGCCGCAATTTTATAGTGACAAGCCTGAAAACCGGGATTACAACCTGCAGTTTTCTGGCTTGTCCTGCTTTAATCTCCTGGTCCGCTCCCGTATCAGGAGATGATGAAATACCCGATCCCAGGAAGTTAAATTACTGTGGATATGTCTGCAAAGATGATTGCAAGATGCTGAAAGCCACAGTAGAAAATGATACAGCTTTAAAAAAGCAGGCATTTATCGATTGGAAGCTGGAAGAAAAATATGGCATGGCATTTAATCCCGAAAAGGTTATCTGTTATGGTTGTAAAGCCCAATCCGACAAGACCGGGATTGTGATCGAAAAATGCTCTGTACGGAAATGTGTTATCTCGAGGGAACTTGAATGCTGTATTGAATGTGACGAGCTGGCTTCTTGCGAGGAGGAACTTTGGAAAGCATTTCCTGATTTTAAAAATTATGTGATCGGATTACAGAAAAATTATTTTGAATCATTGTAAAATTTCAGAAATCTTCTACATGTGAAAATTTCCTTTTTCATTTTTCTTATTTATTTAATATCTTTAAACACAATTCGTTCATGGAAAAAATAATATGAAAGAAGAATTTCTGCATTATATCTGGAAATATTCACTTTATAACAGGGAACACCTTTGTACCGACCGGGACGAACCGCTTGAGATTATACAACCCGGCGAATACAACACAAATGCAGGTCCCGATTTTATCAATGCAAGGGTCCGCATTGGAAAAACTCTTTGGGCCGGAAATGTGGAAATTCATACGCGATCTTCTGATTGGGACAGGCATCATCATACTACTGATAAAGCATATGATAATGTTATCCTCCAGGTAGTATCCCTGCATGATCAGCCGGTGAAGCGTACCAACGGGGAACACATTCCCACGCTTACAATGGAATTTGACCCGAAGTATTATGAAAATTATTCGCGATTGCTGGAAAGCAGTAAATGGATACCTTGTGAGAATGATATTAATAAGGTTGAAAAATTCAGGCTGAATTACTGGTTGAATACCTTGCTGGTAGAAAGACTTGAAGATAAAGCCGTTCGTATCTTCGAGATTTTAAAACAAACCGGCAACAGCTGGGAAGAAACATTTTACATTCACCTGGCCCGTAATTTCGGGTTGAAAGTAAATACCGATCCCTTTGAAATGCTGGCCCGCTCCTTACCATTGAAGTACCTGGCCCGGCATAAAAATAATATCATTCAGTTAGAAGCAATGTTATTCGGCCAGGCTGGTTTTCTGAACGAAGCAGAACTGGATGATACATACTTTAACACATTGAAAAAGGAATATGATTTCCTTCGAAAGAAATACCTGTTAAAACCATTGGAAAAACACCTTTGGAAATTTCTGCGCCTCCGGCCATCTAATTTCCCTACTTTACGGATAGCACAGTTTTCTTCTCTCGTATTTAATTCCTCTCACTTGTTTTCCAGGATACTGGAATGCAAAACCCCTGAAGAACTTATGGTAATGTTCAGTTACCGCACCTCTAAATACTGGGATACACATTATACATTTGGGAAGGCATCGAAAGAAAAAAAGAAAAATCTGGGAAAGTCTGCTGTACAAACCATTCTGATCAACACTGTTATTCCCTTTTTATTTGTTTATGGCAAAGCCAGGGGAAGCGAAGAATTAAAAGATCGGGCGCTCGATTTTCTGTATGCAATACCCGCTGAATCGAATGCAATGATATCACGTTGGCAGGACTTGGAAATGACTGTAGATAATGCTTTTTATACACAGGCACTTTTACAACTGAAAAATTGCTATTGTGACAAACAAAAGTGTTTATTTTGCCAGATAGGACATTCAATCATTACAGCTAATATCACATGAACAGAGAAAGTATAAGAAGTGCTTACATCGCATTAGGTCTGCTTTTCGCAATTATTACGATTGGGGTTTTGGGATTTATGATCATTGAAGGCTTTACTTTCACCGACGCCTTTTTTATGACTATTATTACCATTGCCACAGTAGGGTTCAGAGAAATTCATCCTCTTTCACAGATCGGAATGTATTTTACTGCCTTCTTAATTATTTTTAGTTTTGGTATATTTGCCTATGCCGTAACCACTTTTACAAGATATATGGTTGACGGCGCATTCAGAAACCTTTATAAAAACAACAGGGTGAAACGAAAAATTGAACGGCTGAAAGATCATGTTATTGTATGTGGCTTTGGCCGTAACGGCAGGCAGGCAGTCACCGAATTGCTGGAACACAACATCCCTATCGTGGTTATTGAAAGCGATGAACTGGCAATGGAAAGAGTACTTGAGGATACCGACCTGCTTTATATTCATGGCGATGCCACGCAGGATTCTATACTTGAAATGTGCCGGATAGAAAAAGCACGGGCCCTAATCACTACTCTTCCTGTTGATGCCGACAACCTCTTTGTAGTGCTTACCGCCCGCGAAATGAATCCAAGGCTTACCATTATCAGCAGGGCTTCCAACGAACATTCGGATATCAAGTTAAAAAGAGCCGGCGCTACCAACATTATCATGCCCGACCGAATTGGTGGTCAGCGTATGGCTAAACTGGTAGCACAACCCGATGTAGTAGAATTTCTCGATTTTCTCATGTTGCAAAGTTCCGAAAATGTAAGTCTGGAAGAAATTCTTTGTAGTGATCTGCATATCTGTTTTGAAGGGAAGGCCATCCGTGAACTGGATGCTATAAACGATTCAGGGGCCAATATTATTGGTCTGATACGTCCCGACCGGTCATATGTTATTAATCCGTTGCCCGAGGTTATATTATCTTCAGAGGATAAACTTTTTGCCCTGGGAACTAAACGTCAGATACATCGTTTGAAAACATTACTGCTGGAAGGCAATGGTTGATGAAATAATTGATTAGCGAAAAATATATGATAATCTGTTCCGAAGCCGTTAAAGCTGGCAAACAGTTCATTAACTTTTTTTATTCAAAGCTATTGATATATAAATTTTTTTGAATAGCTTTGCGGGTCTAAATTTTGGCATTGTTTAAAATTAAATATTAATTATGTATTTAACGACGGAAAAGAAAAAAGAGATTTTTAAAACCCACGGGGAATCAGAGAATAACACGGGTTTAGCCGAAAGTCAGGTTGCATTGTTTTCATACCGTATCATTCATCTTACGGAACATTTAAAAGTAAACAAGAAAGATTTCAGTACACAGCGTGCGTTATTGAAACTTGTTGGGAAACGCAGAAGACTGCTTGACTATTTAAAAAACAGGGATATCGAAAGATATCGTGCTATCATAAAAGCATTGAACCTTCGTAAATAAAAGGCAATTCTCTCAATTGCCTTTTTTTGTCCTTTTAAAAAGGCTTTCCCAAAAATTTATTAAAACTATCAGATAATGTATGATTCTATAATAAAAAAAATTGATTTAGGTGACGGAAGAACCATAGAAATCGAAACAGGTAAGCTGGCCAAGCAAGCCGATGGTTCTGTAGTAGTTAAAATGGGCAACACCATGCTCTTAGCCACTGTGGTTGCCGCAAAAGATGCTAAAGAAAACGTGGATTTCATGCCCTTGTCGGTTGAATATAAAGAAAAATATTCTGCCATAGGCCGTTTCCCTGGTGGTTTTATGAAAAGAGAAACGCGACCGGGAGATTCTGAAATATTAGTTTCGCGTTTGGTCGACCGCGCACTACGTCCTCTTTTCCCCGATGATTTTCATGCCGAGGTTTTTGTTACTGTTAACCTCATCTCAGCCGATAAAGATATTATGCCCGATGCATTAGCGGGTCTCGCAGCATCATCAGCTCTGGCAGTATCGGATATTCCTTTTAACGGCCCTATCTCTGAAGTCAGAGTAGCCCGGATAGATGGAGAACTGAAAATCAACCCTACTTTTTCAGAACTTAAAAATGCGGATATTGACATAATGGTCGGAGCCACCATCGATAACATACTGATGGTAGAAGGCGAAATGGAGGAGGTTTCAGAGGATGAAATGCTCGAAGCAATCGAATTTGCACATGAAGCTATTAAAGAACAATGCAAAGTGCAGCTTGAACTGACCAAAGATGTAAATAAAACTGAAAAACGTGAATACCATCACGAAGATAACGACGAAGACTTAAAAAAACTGGTATGGGATAAAACCTATGATAAAGTATACCAGATAGCAAAAAATACACCGGTAAAACATGAACGGCACGATGCTATCGATGCTGTTAAAGAAGAATTACTGGAATCGCTGAATGAAGGATTGCAAGAGGATGAAGAAATAAATGAAATGATGGTTGACCGTTATTTTCATGATGTGGAAAAAGAAGCAGTTCGTTCACTCATACTTAACGAAAGCATACGGATAGACGGAAGAAAGATGGATGAAATTCGCCCTATTTGGTGCGAAGTGGATTATCTGCCTGCTGCTCATGGATCTGCTGTTTTTACACGTGGCGAAACACAATCACTTACCACGGTAACGCTGGGTACCAAAATGGATGAAAAGATGATAGATGAAGTGCTCGTTAAGGGTACTGATAAATTCGTATTGCACTACAATTTCCCTCCTTTCTCAACAGGTGATGCGAAACCTGCCAGGGGTATCAGCCGCAGAGAAATAGGTCATGGGAACCTGGCTCACCGTGCTTTAAAAAGAATGATCCCTGATACACCATATGCCATCCGCGTAGTATCTGACATTCTTGAATCAAACGGATCTTCTTCGATGGCCACCGTATGTGCCGGGACTATGGCATTGATGGATTCGGGAATAAAAATTAAAAAACCCGTTTCAGGTATTGCAATGGGGTTAATTACCGAAGAAGGCACTGATAAATATGCTGTTTTATCAGATATTTTGGGCGACGAAGACCATTTGGGAGATATGGACTTTAAAGTTACCGGAACCAAAGACGGCATTACAGCCACGCAGATGGACATCAAGGTAAAAGGACTTTCGTACGATATACTTAAACAAGCACTTGCCCAGGCAAAAATTGGCAGACTACACATTCTGAATAAAATAGTGGAAACTATTTCCGAACCCCGTGAAGACTATAAACCACATGTTCCCAGAATAGTTAAACTAACCATTCCTAAAGAAATGATCGGTGCTGTTATCGGCCCGGGTGGTAAAATCATTCAGGATATCCAGAATACCACTGGTGCTACTGTTGCTATCGAAGAGATTGACAACATGGGTGTTATAGACATTGCCGCAGTAGATAAAGCTTCTATCGAAGCTGCCGTCAACCGTATTAAAGCCATTGTTCAGGTGCCTGAAATTGGTACAGTTTATACCGGTAAAGTTAAATCTGTGGTTAATTTTGGCGCTTTTATCGAGATATACCCCGGAAAAGAAGGCTTGTTACACATTTCTGAAATAAGTTGGAAACGAATTAACAACGTAGAAGACGAAATCAAAGTTGGGGATGAGATCGAAGTAAAATTACTGGATGTCGACCAAAAAAGCGGAAACCTGAAATTATCGAGAAGGGCATTGTTACCCAAACCCCCACAAGAGGAAATGGAAAAAAGGGAACCCCGTGAAAACAGAGACAACCGGGATAATCGGGATAATCGGGATAACCGAAACAACCGAGACAATCGCGACAGAAGAAGATAAATAATGAAAGCCTTTTATAAAGGCTTTTTTTATTTTACAGGTTTTTTGTCCGGATATGTCTTTTATTACCTCATCAGAAATAACTAATTTTGAAGTTATGAGAAAGGAAGAAGAAATAGAGTCAAAAAACTGGAATGAACTTTTCTTTGAAACCCTTGATAAAAACAAGGAAAAAATAACACCGAGTGATTTTCGTTTTTACAACATAGAAAGACTGCCAATTATCGCCAAAAAAACAAACGAATTTTCGGCGGTCTGTATCGATTGCAAGCACTATCTGGCAGAACTGGACGACATGGCGCTGAATCTTCCTGATTTTATCAACACATCACGTGAAAATCGTGTTATTTTTGAGAAAAAATTATCAAAAATTACTACTCATTTAAAACGAGAACATAAATTACAATTTGCAACCTATTATTTGTCACTATATACAGTTACAGGCTTTCTTGCCGGAATAATAGCCGGAAGTCTGATCAGTTATTCCGTTACCGGAACATTTGACATAAATTATTTAATGATCAGCGGGGTCGCCGGATTAATTCTGGGAAGAATAATGGGTAATTCAAAAGAAAAAAAATTGCGTAAAGAATCAGGGCTTATTTAAACAAATTATATAATTCACTATTTAACGCGATCAATTAATTCTAATGAAAAGGCTTGTTCTATTTTTAGGTGTATCTGTTCTTTTTTTTAACAGTTGTAAACAATCCAGATTGAAATACCCGGCAGCAAAAAAAGTTGATACGGTAGATGTTTATTTCGGGACAAAAGTACCTGACCCTTACCGTTGGCTGGAAAATGAAAATTCTCCTGAAACAAAAACATGGATTAAAGCCGAAAATAAACTTACACAAGAATATCTAGCAAAGATCCCTTACAGGGAAAAAATTGAAAAACAACTGACACACATCTGGAATTACGAAAAATACAGCGGGCTATACAAAAAAGCCGGCAACTATTTTTATTTCTACAATAATGGATTGCAAAACCAAAATGTTTTATTCAGACTCAATAGTCTGGGTGGAAAGCCTGACCTGATCATTGACCCTAATACATTTTCAAGAAATGGCGATATCACACTTGCCAGTTATAATGTTTCGGATAATGGCAAATACATTGCTTACTCTACTTCAGAAGGCGGATCTGACTGGCGCAAAATTTTTATCCGTGATATCAACTCGGGCCATCAACTTGGAGATACAATAAAATGGGCCAAATTCACTAATATTTCGTGGTACAAAAACGGTTTCTTTTACAGCCGTTATGCCCCTCCGGAAAAAGGAAAAGAATATACATCCAGTAATAATTTTCAAAAAGTTTATTATCATAAACTGGGCACATTACAGAAAGACGACAAGCTAATTTACAGCGATACTGATCCACAGAAATTATTACAGGCTGTTGTATCACACGATGAAAAATACCTCTTCATCCGGGTCGATAAACCAACAGAGGGCCAGCAATTATTCTTTAAGGATCTGGACAATAAAAAAAGTGATTTTAAAAAAATAATTGACGGTCATTTAAATGAATTCTTCATCGTAACGAATATTGGACCTCAGTTATACGTCGTCACTAACCAGGACGCCCCAATGCAGCAACTTGTTCGTATTGATCTCGATCATCCGGATGTTCCGTGGAAGGTAATACTTCCTGAAAATGACATGGTCCTGCAGGACGCAGTTGTCTCTGGTGATCAGATTATCGCCCATTATATGAAAGACGCTTATTCCGTACTCGATCGCTTTGATATGAATGGAATTTACCTGGCTCCTATTGACATTCCCAAATATGGCACCGTTGGTGATCTCAGAGGTCAGCCCGGAGACAGTGAATTGTTTTTCAGCTATAGTTCGTATTTACAGCCTTCTACCACCTATAAATACGACATCCGGAAAAATGAGAAACAAGTCATTTTCGCCCCTAAATTAAATGTCGATCTAAGCAATTATGAAACACAACTGGTATTTTACAGAAGTAAAGACAGTACCCGGATACCTTTGTATCTTGTACATAAAAAAGGTATTCATCTCGACGGACAAAATCCGACACTTTTGTATGGTTATGGAGGTTTCAATATTTCGGAGACACCCAATTTCGATATTAATCACATTATCTGGCTTGAAAACGGGGGAATATATGCCGTAGCAAATATACGCGGTGGTGGTGAATACGGTGAAGCCTGGCACGAAGCGGGTACAAAACTTCATAAACAAAATGTTTTTGATGATTTTATTGCAGCAGCTGAATACCTGATAAAAGAAGATTATACTTCACCAGAACATTTAGCCATTGAGGGTAGATCGAATGGCGGATTACTGATAGGAGCGGTCGTAAACCAGCGGCCGGAGCTTTTCCGCGTGGCTATCCCAACCGTAGGTGTAATGGATATGCTTCGTTATCAGAAGTTCACGATTGGTTGGGCCTGGGAAGAGGATTACGGCACAAGCGATGATTCTGTTCAGTTTAAAAATCTATATTCATATTCGCCCTTGCAAAATATTCATTCGGGTATTGATTATCCTTCTATACTGGTAATTGCTTCCGACCGGGACGACCGCGTGGTACCAGGACACTCTTTTAAATATATTGCAACCCTGCAGGCAAAGTATAAAGGAGATCACCCGGTACTGATCCGAATTGAAACAAACTCGGGACATAGTGCATGGAAACCAACCCTCGCCAAAATAAAAGAACGCACCGATGTATGGTCCTTCATATTTCATGAGTTGGGTGTTACACCTCAATTTTAATATCTTGTTGCACCTTTCGTGAAATGATGAATTACAACTATATAGCAATTGAAGGAAATATTGGCGCTGGAAAAACGACTCTTGCCCGGCGCATAGCTGAACAATTCAAGGGTAATCTTATACTTGAAAAATTTCACACAAATCCTTTTCTGTCTTTATTCTATGAAAAGCCTGAAAAATACAGCTTCCAGGTAGAAACTTCTTTCCTTATTGACCGGTTCCAGCAACTTTTTTTTAATCCACCGGAGACTGGTAAATTAACTGTTTCCGACTACTTTTTCACGAAATGCCTTGTTTTCTCAAAAATCAACCTTACCGGGGAAGATTACCGGATATTCGAACATATTTTTAATAAATATTATCAATTGCTACCCCAGCCCGATTTATATGTATACTTACACTCCGGTGTGGATCGTTTAATAAAAAATATACAAAAAAGGGGAAGGGTTTACGAACAAAAAATTGAACGATCGTACCTGGAGAAAATTGAGAATGCTTATTTTGAATATTTATCCAACGAAACGAGTAATCGCATTTTAATTATAAACATTAATGACAAAAATTTTGTTAATACTGTAGAATATTACAAGAAATTAATTGAAGTAATTTTTAATCCCTTTTACAAAAAAGGTATCACCAGGATAGATTTATAATTCCTGTCACTTATTCGTTATTTTTTACTTGCTGATTTTAAAAAACTTAACAAGTATTCAACTTTTCAAATTGGATGAACGCAGGATTACTATAAAAGCTGCATTGTTATATTAATTTATTTCAATGATTTCTAGGTAGTCTTTGTTTTTTTCTTAAATTTAACAAAAAAATAAGGTGAGGAAGCTTATAAAATTTTTTTTTAATAAAAACATTAGTAAGTTTGTAATTCGTTAAAAGCTAAGATATAGAGCAAAATTAAAACTGTATTGTAAATCAAATAATTATTAATTATGAAGAAAATTAAACAAAACTACCTTTCATCCATTATTATTGCAGCAGTATTTTTAAGCAGCTGTGGTGGGTTAAATAAAATGGTAGATAATGCTAAATCCGTTACCTATGAAGTGACACCCAGTCCTTTAGTAACAAATGCCGGTCAGGTAGAAGTAACTATTAAGACCACATTCCCTGAAAAATATTTTAATAAAAAAGCTGTAGTTATTGCCACCCCTGTTTTAAAATACGAAGGCGGCCAGGTTGCATTTGAACCGACTACAATTCAGGGAGAAAGTGTTGAAGCAAATAATAAGGTTATTCCATATGCCGGTGGCAGTTATTCTTACACAGGTAAAGTTGCATATAACGATTCGATGCTAAAATCAGAATTGGTAGTTGAAATGAGTGCAAGTATAAAAGACAAAGCACCAGTGCCAATTCCAGGGATTAAAATTGCTGATGGTGTAATTGCTACTTCTACTCTGGTTGAAATTGATCCGAAAACCATTTTAGTCGGAGATAAATTTCAACGTGTTATTCCTGAATCTTACACTGCACAGATCCTTTACCTTATCAACAGAGCTGAAGTAAGGAACAATCAATTGAAAAAAACTGACATCAAAGATTTACAGGAAATAATCAAAAAGGCTGTAGCTGACTCCAATAAAGTACTTAAAAATGCTGATATTGCTGCATATGCATCTCCTGATGGTCCTTATGATTTCAATGCCAAACTGGCCGACAAAAGAAAAACATCTGCCGAGAGGTATTTTAACAAGACATTGAAAAAAGATAAATTTAAAAAGGTCACCAGCGAAAATTTCCTTAAGCTCTTATCTACTCCCGAAGACTGGGAAGGATTCAAAAAATTGGTTGAAGAATCCAACATGCAGGACAAAGAGTTAATCCTGAGGGTTCTTTCTATGTATTCCGATCCTGCAGTAAGAGAAAAGGAATTAAAAAATATGGCTTCCGCATACAATGTATTAAGAGAAAATATTTTACCCAAATTAAGAAGGGCTAAATTCACGGTTGGCATCGATTCGATCGGCCATAGTGATGCAGAAATTGCAGAACTTGCAAAAAATGATCCTGATTCATTGAACCTGGAAGAAATTCTTTATGCTGCTACTCTTACTAATGATATGGGTCAGAAATTAACTATTTACCAGGCTGCAGCCAAACATTTCCCGAATTCATTCAGGGCTAATAACAATGTTGGTTATATATACATGCAGATGGGTAATACAGCAGAAGCTAAAGCTGCATTCGAAAAAGCCAAAGCTATTGAAGATAATGATGTAATTAAAAACAACCTTGGCGCCATTGCTCTGAAAGAAGGAGACATTGCCACAGCTGAAAATCTGTTCACTGCTGCTATGGGTGCCGGTGATGTTGTAAATTATAATCTTGGTATTATTAAAATCAAACAAGGTGATTATAATGCTGCTGTAAATTATTTCGGCAACACTCCATCGTTCGATGCTGCTCTGGCTCAATTACTGAATGGCAATACCGAGCAGGCTGTTAACACTTTAGGTGCAGTAAAATCAGATGATGCAATGGTAGATTATCTGAAAGCTGTTGCAGGTGCCAGAAATGGTAAAGAAGATATGGTACTTAATAATTTACGTGCTGCTGTAGGCAAAGATGCCGCATTAAAAGCTTATGCTTCCAAAGATCTTGAATTTGCTAAATTCTCTTCCAGCGAAGCATTCGGAGAAATCGTAAAATAATTATTATTAAATTATACAGGAAAAGGCAGGTTCGAACAGACCTGCCTTTTTTATTGATTATACTTCACAAAAAGATCCCAAAGTACAATCCCTGCACTTACTGAAATGTTAAATGAATGTTTTGTGCCATACTGAGGTATTTCAATACTCAAATCACACATATCAACGATTTCCTGATCCACTCCCTTCACTTCATGACCAAAAACCAGGGCATACTTTAATCCTTTTACCGGTGTGAATTTATCCAGCATCACACTGTTTTCCGTTTGTTCAATTGCAAGGATCGTATATCCCTGAGATTTAAGCTTATTTATAGCTTCTATGGCCGAATTGAAATACTCCCAGTTAACCGAATCGGTAGCTCCGAGCGCTGTTTTGTGAATATCCTTATGTGGAGGGCAAGCTGTAATACCACACAAATAAATAGCCTCTATCAGAAAAGCATCGGCAGTACGAAATATAGATCCAATGTTATTTAAACTTCTTACGTTATCCAGTACCAGCACGAAAGGAGTTTTTGGCGTGGTTTTAAATACTTCTACTGATTTCCTGTTTAATTCGGAATTCTTTAATTTTCGCATTGTAATCATTGTTTTCGAAGGCAAATAAAGCAATAAATCATTCATTAAGTTAAAAAAAATAAATATTTTCGTAAGCCTGATTTTTCTTACTAAAATTTGATTAAAATGAACATTCACGAATATCAGGGAAAATCTATCTTAAAACAATTTGGAGTTTCCGTACCGATGGGCATTGTTGCCGAAACAACTGAAGAAGCCGTAAGCGCAGCAAAAGAAATACTGAAATCAATCAATACCGAAACCTGGGCTGTGAAAGCACAAATCCATGCAGGTGGCCGCGGAAAAGGCGGAGGTGTAAAAATTGCCAAATCACTGGATGAGGTGAAAAATTATGCAGATCAGATACTTGGCATGAATCTGGTAACACATCAGACTGGTCCGGAAGGTAAACTTGTTCGCAAAATACTCATCGAGCAAAGCATATTTTACCCTGGTGAAAGCTCGGTAGAAGAATATTATATGAGTGTACTACTCAACAGGTCTACCGGGAGAAATATCATTATGTATTCTACAGAAGGCGGAATGGATATAGAGACAGTAGCTGAAAAAACGCCTCATCTGATATTCAAGGAAGAAGTCGATCCCGCTGTCGGTATTCAGGCTTTCCAGGCACGAAAGATTGCCTTTAACCTCGGATTATCGGGAAAGGCTTTTAAAGAAATGGTGAAATTTGTAACATCGCTTTACAAAGCATATGAAAAAAGCGATGCGTCATTATTTGAAATAAATCCGGTGTTTAAAACATCGGATAACCTTGTGATGGCAGCAGATGCCAAAGTAAATCTCGATGATAATGCCCTTTACCGTCATCCTGAATATGAAGCCATGCGCGATCTGTACGAAGAAGACCCTTCTGAAGTAGAAGCTTCAAAATACAACCTCAATTTTGTGAAATTGGATGGGAATGTAGGATGCATGGTAAACGGAGCCGGTTTGGCCATGGCAACCATGGACACCATTAAATTATCGGGTGGTGATCCTGCAAACTTTCTCGATGTGGGCGGCACTGCCAACGCGGAAACTGTAGAAGCTGGTTTTCGGATTATTCTGCAGGAACCCAATGTTAAAGCTATCCTGATCAATATTTTCGGAGGTATTGTGAGATGCGACAGAGTTGCCCAAGGAGTGGTCGATGCTTATAAATCAATCGGTAATATCAGTATCCCGGTAATAGTTCGTTTACAGGGCACCAATGCCGAAGGTGGTAAAAAGCTAATAGATGAATCAGGATTGAAAGTACATTCAGCCATTACACTTCAGGAAGCTGCTGACCTTGTAAATCAAATTCTGGGGAATTGAAATCCCTTATTAAACTTATATTAATCCATAGCGTATACGTTGCCGGTTATACCTGATTAACACAGGATCCTACCATTTTTTATATTGCCAGCCGGTTTTTTACCCCACTGGCAATTAAATGGTGAGGATCAATTTGTCATCTTTTCATAATTAGTATCAGGTGTTAAATTAAATATTACACGCTATGAAAAAAAGAAATACAATTATTATAGGTGCAGCAGGTCGGGATTTTCACAATTTCAATACCTTTTTCAGAAATAATGAAAGTTATAATGTTGTAGCCTTCACTGCTGCACAAATCCCCGATATCGACGGCAGAAAATACCCGGCTGAACTGGCCGGAAAATTGTATCCGGAAGGAATTCCCATTTATGCCGAACAAGACCTGCCGGCATTAATAAAAGATTATAAAGTAGATGATTGTGTATTCTCATACAGCGATGTACCTTATAGCAGGGTAATGGCTGTAAGCGCCCTGGTAAATGCTGCCGGTGCCAATTTCATTCTGATGGGTTGGAAAGAAACCATGATTAAAAGTACAAAACCTGTTATTGCAGTTGGCGCTGTAAGAACCGGATGTGGGAAAAGCCAGACTTCCAGGCGAATTATAAAACTGCTGATGGCCCGAGGATTAAAGGTAGTTGCTATCAGACATCCGATGCCATACGGAAACCTGGTGGAACAGAAAGTGCAGCGTTATGCTAAGATTGCCGATCTGGCAAAGTATAAATGCACAATCGAAGAAATGGAAGAATACGAACCCCATGTAGCAAGAGGAAATGTTATTTACGCAGGAGTGGATTACGAAGCCATTCTGCGCGAGGCTGAAAACGATCCAGATGGCTGTGATGTCATTCTATGGGACGGTGGAAATAACGACTTTTCATTCTACCAGGCCGATCTGACAATTACAGTTACTGATCCGCACAGGGCAGGCCATGAATTGAACTATTACCCCGGAGAAGTGACTTTACGCATGGCAGATGTGGTGATAATAAATAAAATGGATACTGCTGATCCTCTGGCTATCCAACAATTGAGGGAAAATATTGATAAAGTTAATCCGGGTGCAATGATAATTGATGCAGCTTCGCCGATTACTGTTGATACCCCTTCTTATATTAAAGGGAAAAAAGTATTGGTGATAGAAGACGGGCCTACACTTACACATGGTGAAATGAAGATTGGTGCCGGAACAGTTGCTGCAAAACGATTTGGCGCTGCCGAAATTGTCGATCCACGGCCATACGTGGTTGGAAAACTGGCAGACACTTTCCGTATTTATCCTAATATCGGAACTTTACTTCCTGCTATGGGTTATGGTGAACAGCAATTAAAGGATCTGGAAACTACCATTAACCGTGTAGATTGTGATACGGTAATTATCGGAACACCTATTGATCTGAACAGAATAATAAATATTAATAAAAAAAGTACCAGGGTATATTACGATCTGCAGGAAATAGGAACACCCACGCTGGAAACTGTATTAGACGATTTTATCCGAAAAAACAAACTAAAATAACTATAGATTTTCGATCATTATCTGGAAGCTATAGTGATAGTATGAGAGAGAATAAAGGAGGATGTCAGTTTATTACAATGATGTCCTCCTTACCGGCATAGTCATGCATCTTGCGCCGCCACCACCACGTGATAATTCCGACCCTTCGATGGTAATCAGTAGTTTCTTATATGAATCGATTTCAATCTTATTTTTTATTACATCATTTGCGCTTAAAACAGCAAAGCCATTTTTGCTCAATTCTTCTGAAGTATAAACATTGCGCTCATACCCTATTACTTTTCCTGGTGCAAGAGCAAAAAAATTAGCGCCACTATGCCATTGTTCGCGTTCCTGGATAACAGAGTCTTGCTTCCCTCCGCAATACAGCGGTTTAAAATCATGTCCTGCCTCCTTTAATGCTGTCAGAAGGTTGGCAGTATTGCTGATGTCAGCTATTTCTCCCTGTTGCATTTTAATAATTACCGTTTGGTATTTATTTGGACCCAGAATCAATGGAGCATACACCATACACTGATCCCTGTCGAGAAGTGTGAAAACCATATCGAGATGGATAAAGGATTCAGGTGAAGGCGGCAATTCCTGTATTATGATATATTCTAACTGTTGATTATGATTTAGTTTTTGAATTAATTTATCCACTCCTCTTGAAGATGTCCTGGATCCAAGACCAACAATTAAAACTTTCTCTGAAACCACCGTTACATCGCCTCCTTCGACAGTGACAATCCCATTTTCATCGGAGCATTCCGACAGGTCAATAACTTCGGTATCGAATAAAGGATGATGTCTGAAAATGAATTCCATAATTCTGGATTCCCTCCATCTGACGGTCTTTGCCATCTTCGAGATCACTACATTCCGGTTAATGGCAAAAGAGGCATCTCGGGTAAAGAAAAAATTATGCAAAGGTCCCAAGGCATATTTCTCTTCTCTTAAATAATTGGTAAGGGTATTCTTAATGACCGGAATGCCTTCGATCAACTGAGAAACCAGTTGATCATCGTTAAGTGCAATTAAATGATGACATATCGCATCATCGCTATTGGCAACACAGGTCTGCTTAATTAAATTCTCTTTAAGTTCAGGATGGGAAACAGTCTCTATCAACAGCTTTTTTAATTCAAAAACATTTCGTAAATTTTTCCAGTACTTTTTTCAGTTGGTTGTATTCTCTGGAAGCTACCGACAGATTTAGTAAATCGCTGTATAAAGCCCTTTCAGCAGTTACAGGTGTCATGTTTTCCACTTCAGGTCCCGGCGGATGAAGGATTACTGCCTCAATTTTCCCTATCTCTGAAGTAACGTTAATTTTTACCCGATTCTCCATTTATTCTTCCTTTCACAATTATAAAATATTCTTACAAAATATATTGAATTCCTATTGAATCCTTATTGAATCCTTTCCCATTAATCATGTACCACTGAAATTTATTTTACGATGTGTTCCGTCGCAGAAAGGCATTTTGTTTGAATGGCCGCAACGACAGAATGAAACCATTTTCATATGGCGCATTTCACTGCCATCGGAACCGGTAATCCTGAAATTTCCTTTCACGATGAGTGGTCCGTTCTCCATCACCCTTATTTCCGCTCCGGGAGGAATTTCCACTTCCGGTTTTTTGCTTGTTTCAGTATTGTCATTCTCTTTATTATCTCCCTCGTTGTACTTATAAGCAAGAGCACCGGTAGGGCACATCTTTACCACCCGCACGATCTCTTCGGTTGACGCTCCATTCATATCAACCCATGGTCTGTTCCTGGGATTAAAAACAGAAATAAGCTCTTTGTAACAGGTAGTAGCATGTATACATTTTGCCGGGCGCCAAAAGACGGTAACTTCCCCATTTGTATATTCTCTGTTATTAGAATCGTCTCTGTCACTACTCATATTCTTCTCCATATTTTAAAAAACATTCTCTGTATGGATTGCATATCCGGATTGATTTTCCGTTTAAATAATAAAATACAATTTATAATTAACATACAAAAACGTAAAGATAATACGTTAATCTTTGTGGATTCAAATGAATCGATCAATAACCTTTAATTTAACTTAATAAAATTTACGATTATCTGTCAAACATAAGCTATTTTTATACGTTAAAGATAGTTGTATAAAAAAACTGGCATTTTAATTGTAACATCCTGTTAAAAGAAAATGCGGCGAAAATCAGGATACATATTATTTTTTCTTCTACTAATGCCGGCTTTAAAAGCCCAGGAATTGGACACACTGAAGTTGCCAGGTAATAATGTACTTTATCGTATGATCCTTGATGGTAACGATACAATCTACCTGTCGACTATCCGGGAAATATATGTTTACCCTAAGCGTAAATTCACATCAAAAAGAGATTACAGAAGATACCAGCGTCTTATATATAATGTTAAAAAAGTATATCCTTATGCCATTCTAGCCAAGGAAAAGCTGAAAGAAGTGAATACACACATGCTGACCTTAAAAACAGATAAGCAGAAGAAAGCATATATAAAACAGGTAGAAAAAGAAATTCGAAGTGAATTTGAGGGGGATCTGAAAAATCTGACCATTACACAAGGCAGAATTCTTATTAAACTTATCGACCGTGAAACGGGTGACACATCTTATGAACTTGTAAAAGAACTACGGGGAGCATTTCCGGCAATTTTCTGGCAAACACTGGCCCGTGTTTTTGGTTCCAATCTGAAAACCACTTTCGATGCTGCCGGAGAAGATAAACTTTTAAACGAGATTGTTGTAATGATCGAAAACGGTCAGCTTTAATTTGTTTCCACATCATTTTTTAATAGTTTTTAAACACTGATTTTACTACCAGAATACACTGTGAAACGAACTTTTATTGCAATCGATATTCCCCCGAACGATACTGTCACTAATTTTATTGAGAACATAAGATCGGTATTAAAAAATGAAAAAATAAAATGGGTTTCATTTACACAATTTCATATTACCATTCAATTTCTTGGAGATACAGATGAAACTCACATCAGCGCAATTAACCATCACCTTAAAGAAATTACCCGGAATTTTGAGGGTTTTACTCTTAAAACAGGAAACCCCGGAGTGTTCCGAAACATACGAGACCCAAATGTATTATGGCTCGATATTCATAAGAATCCTGCATTAAGTGAACTTAAATCGCGAATAGAACAACGCCTGGAAGAATTTGGCTATAAGTCTGACAACAGGCCCTTTCATCCGCATCTGACTATTGGCAGGATAAAACATCTGAATAATACACAAAATCTTGCCCGCATTATTGAAAACAAAAGAGATAGAATCTTCCAGGAAATAAAAATTGATCATCTTGTTTTTTACGAGAGTATACTGAAACAGGAAGGCCCGGAATATGTAGCCCTCGGGAAACATTATTTAAAATAAGAATCTTATTTTCCTTCCCTTTTGATGATAATCATAATTGTATAAATCATAATTTTAAAATCGACGTAGAGTGACATGTTCTCAATGTACAGCAAATCATATTTCATACGTTTGATCATCTGATCTATATTTTCGGCATAACCGTACTTTACCTGCCCCCAGGAAGTGATACCGGGCTTTACCTTTAGTAAATGAATATAAAGGGGTGATCTTTCGACGATCTTATCTATATAGTATTTGCGTTCCGGTCTGGGGCCCACCAATGACATATCACCTTTAAGCACATTGAGAAAATTTGGAATTTCATCTAACCTGGTCTTACGCATAAATCTTCCAAGTTTTGTAATCCGGCTATCATTCAGGGAAGATAGTTCGGGTCCGTTCATTTCCGCATTCACATACATCGACCTGAATTTATAAATGGTAAATGGATTACCATATCGTCCAATTCTTTCATGGCTGTAAATTACCGGGCCTTTAGAAGTAAGTTTAATTCCTATCATTAAAAATAATGATACAGGGATAGTTATAATCAAGGCGAATAATGACAATACCTTATCTAAGATGAATTTCAGATTCTCCTGCCAGGCAGGCATTAACTGGTGTGAAATTAAGATGAGCGGTGTGCCAAAAATAGTATCCATCCTCACTTTTCCGGTAAGTATGTCATACATACTTGGAATGGCTTTAATAACTATATCAATATCAAGCAATTTATTTATAATACGTCCGATCTTATTATGCTCCGATGACTCAATAGCTATAATAACTTCTTCAATTTTATTTTTCCTTATAATTTCTTTGATATCATCGAGATTACCCAGATGTGTAAGGTGTTTTTTTAAGAGGTAATCGGTTTTTTCATTAACATTCGCAAATCCTATTATTTTGTTTCCACTACTTCGTGGTTGATTCTGAATATCTTTGTAGACTTTTGCAGCTTTTTCATTATCGCCAATTAACAGCGTGTTAAAACCTATCTCTCCGCGGTGTATTTTATGCGTGGTTCGCGTGGTAATTATCAATCGTGGAATATAAGTAAACACAAACTGGCTGGTGAATAATACTCCAAATGATAAATAATATCCCGGGTATGAAATAATGGTATTGTTTAATATAAGGACAAAAAACAATACTATAACACCTGTCAGGACGAGTGCAAACGTTTGCCATAATTCGGATAAACGGGATTTTCGAAATACATCTTTGTAATATCCGGAAGCATAATATAAAAAAAGCCAGAAAAAAGGGATTATAATAATTCCCGGGGAAAAATTTAAATCGAAATGGAATGGAACACTGTATTCATATTTCAATGATTCGACAATAACTTCCCGGTAAATATAAAATGTATACCAACTTAAGCATGCAGTAATGAAATCAGAGATCAGATATTTTGCGAGCTGTTGCTTTTTGTTCATTTATTTATCCAATATTCTAGACTTTTCACAGATGAATGTCTGCAAAAATATAAATTCTATTTAATTCAAAAACAGCATAAATAATTTTATGTCTGAAATAATAATTATAGCGATGATTATCAAATATATGCCTTTTCCCTGGCTTTTTTTAAGATATCGTGAATCATAAGCAATGACTTGAATCCTTCCTCGGGGTTGACTATCGATATGGCATTTCCTATTATCGAACTTTTAAAACCTATAAACTCGGCAAATAGCGGATCATCAGGTTCTACCATCCATTTATTTACCTGCAGTAACATGTTAGTTTCCTGATTTTTCCTGTTTTCAGCATATGAAAGTGTTTTTATTTCATTTTTTATAAAATCTATAAATATTTCAGATCCTGATTTGACAAATCTTCCTGAATGGCACTTTTTATCAGATAAATTGTTCCATGTTAAATTTGCCATTGATTTATTAGTAAATTCAATCCGCACATTTATCAACTGAAAACTATTATCAGGAAAAAAATAGGGTGTTGATTTAATACTTTTAACATTCGACCTTACCAGATCAAAAACAATATCAATATCTTCCATCATGCTTTTAAAAAACCAGTTATCCGACCTGTTATTGTAAACCTGATGATGCTGTATTTCAATGTAAGATGAATCGTTAAGAAAAGGTTTAATAGTTGCAACCGCTGTTTTATATCTGGCCAGTTTCCCCACTTTCAAAATAACATTGGCCTCGTAAGCCAGTTTTATCAGTTCAATTATTTTCTCCGGATAACTGATTGTCGGATTTTCAATATACAGGTGTTTTGATTTTTTAAGAATAGCTTTCGCAAGGCTAAACTGCACAATGCCCGTTAATACAAGATCTATTGCATCTACATTTCTGTATAATTCTTCCAACGATAAAAACCTGTGCAATTTAAAAGATGGCTGAAAGCATTCCTCAGTTGTATAAGGATCGTAATAACCTTTTAATTCAATTTCCGTCAGTTCCCTTATTGCATTAATATGGGAAACCGAGTTATTAACAGATCCTATAATTCCTAATTTTATCAAATTAAAGCTATTTATACAAACATAATTTTTTTCGAAATAGACTTTTTTTTTTGTAGCTCTAACTTATCAACTATTTTTGTTGAAATTATAAACTTGAAATAATTTTTAATTCGAAAAAATAGATGGAGGACACCTTCTTACATAAAGGATTGCGTCAAAAACTGGTTGACGAGCTGAAAAGAAAAGGAATTAGTGATGAGAATGTTCTTGATGCGATCAATAAAGTTCCCCGGCATCTATTCATGGACAGCGGTTTTGTAAATTTCGCCTATAAAGACAAAGCTTTCCCTATAAGCTCCGGCCAGACAATTTCACAACCTTTTACCGTTGCTTTTCAAACTCAGCTTTTGCAGTTAAAAAAAATGGAAAAAGTACTGGAAATAGGTACAGGTTCTGGTTACCAGGCTGCTGTTTTACTGGAACTAGGGTCCAAAGTATACACCATTGAAAGATACAAAGACCTGTCACTTAAGGCACAGACTTTACTGCCTGAATTAGGCTATCATCCTTATTTCTTTTATGGAGACGGGTACCTGGGGCTGCCAACTTACGGACCATTTGATAAGATTATAATCACTGCTGCTGCACCTGAAATTCCACCCGAATTAATAAAACAATTAAAAGTCGGTGGCCGGATGGTACTGCCGGTTGGTGGAAAACATTCACAGACTATGATAACTGTAGATAAAATAAATGAAGAAGAATGTAAAACTTCTGAACACGGAAGCTTTGTTTTTGTTCCTTTACTTAAAGGTAAAACCTGATGAAAAAATTAAAATCTCCTGTTTTATGATAAAAATTAAATCTTTCGTTTTTAACGACTTCCAGGAAAATACAATGGTTCTGTACGATGAAAGTAACAGGTGCGCTCTTCTCGATCCCGGTTGTTTTGTTGAGCAGGAAAGAAAAGAACTGGACAATTTTCTGAAAGTTAATAATCTGGTTCCTGAGATGATCGTGAACACACACTGTCATGTAGATCATATTCTGGGTAATACCTACCTGGCGAACAAATATAATCTCCCTGTATATGCGCACGCCGACGACGAATCTCTAATAACCACAGCTAAAGAATATGCGAAGCTCTTTGGATTGAATATATCTTCCCCGCCTGCAATTACTTTTTATCTGAAAGATGGTGATACATTTTCATTCGGAAATTCGAGCTTTTCGGTTATACATGTCCCCGGGCACTCACCGGGAAGCATTGCCCTTTACCATCCAGAACAGAAATTTTTAATTGTCGGCGATGTATTGTTTTATGGAAGCATCGGACGTACCGACCTACCCGGAGGAAATTACGATTTGCTGATCAACAGTATAAAACAAAAGCTATTTACACTTCCGGGTGATGTAATAGTATATCCGGGACATGGTCCGGTAACATCTATTCAACAGGAACATGATACAAATCCTTTTTTACAATAAGTAATTTTTGAAATTTTATTCCGTATTAATATCTTATCCGAATTATTAATCATTATATAATTTATTACAATCCATGTCAGCTGACAATTTTGTTTTTCGTCATACAGGGCCCAGAGAGCATGAAATTGCACTTATGGTCGGAAAAATGGGTTTAAATTCTTTGGATGAACTGATCGATAAAACGGTCCCTGAATCCATACGTTTAAAAAAGAATCCGGAATTACCGGAGCCTATGAGTGAATATGAATATATAAAGTATATTCAGCATATTGCCTCAAAAAACAATGTATATAAAACATATATTGGTTTGGGGTATTACAACACCATATTACCTGCAGTAATACAACGTAATATTCTGGAAAACCCCGGCTGGTATACGTCTTATACTCCTTATCAGGCCGAAATATCGCAGGGAAGACTGGAAGCGTTATTAAATTTTCAGACACTGATCATGGAGCTTACCGGAATGGACATTGCTAATGCTTCCCTTCTCGATGAATCAACGGCCACAGCAGAAGCAATGATCATGCTTTTCAACAGCAGGCAGAAAGATGCTGTAAAAAACGGTTATAATAAATTTTTTGTTGACAATAATATTTTCCCACAAACTTATTCGGTTCTGAAAACCCGTTCCGAACCTTTAGGAATAGAAATTATCAAAGGTGATTATAAAGACATTCAATGGCAGCCTGAAATATTCGGCGCGTTCATTCAATATCCTGCTGCCGATGGAGAAATAAGGGATTATAAACTATTTGCAGAACAGGCACATTCAAACGGAACCATGTTGATTGTAGCTGCTGATATTATGAGTCTGGTTCTACTGACTCCGCCTGCTCAGTGGGGAGCAGATGTCGTTGTCGGATCAACCCAACGGTTTGGTATTCCTATGGGGTATGGCGGCCCACATGCTGCTTATTTTGCCACCCGCGAACAGTATAAACGTAATATTCCCGGCAGAATTATTGGTATTACAATAGACAAGAACAGTAACAGGGCACTGAGGATGGCCCTTCAAACACGGGAACAACATATCAAACGTGAACGGGCAACATCCAACATCTGTACCGCTCAGGCATTACTTGCCATCATGGCCGGAATGTATGCGGTATACCATGGCCCGGAAGGATTGAAACGGATAGCACTTGACATACATCAAATAGCCGGGAAACTTGAGGAAAAGTTATCTGAACTCGGGTATAAACAGGAAAACAAAAATTATTTCGACACATTAAAGATTACACTACCGGATAATATTACCACCAGAGACATTGAAATTCTGGCACTGGAAAGAGAGATAAACCTTAGGTATATTGATCCTGTAACAATAGGTATCAGCATTGATGAAACCACATCTGTCAATGATCTTAATAAGATAATTGAAGTCTTTTCATATGCCAATAAAAAACCGGTTAAACTAGTAGAAAAAACAGATGCTAAAGTTTATTTTTCATCCTCACTGGGAAGGTCGGGAGATTTACTGAATTATGATGTCTTCAACAAGTATCATTCCGAAACCGAAATGATGCGATATATTAAAAAGCTGGAAAGAAAAGACTTCTCACTTACACATTCGATGATATCACTTGGATCGTGTACGATGAAACTAAATGCAACTACCGAGCTTATTCCATTGAGCTGGCCTCAATTCGGAGAAATTCATCCTTTTGTTCCCCTTGATCAGACGGAAGGTTATCAGCAGCTTTTTTACGAACTAGGTAAATTCCTGAAAGCTATCACAGGTTTCGATGAAATATCTTTTCAGCCGAATTCCGGTGCGGCCGGAGAATATGCTGGCTTGATGGTAATAAATGCTTATCACAAAAGCAGGGGTGAAGGTCACAGAAACATTGTACTAATACCTTCTTCCGCTCATGGAACAAATCCAGCCAGCGGAGTAATGGCCGGCATGAAAGTAGTGGTTGTTAAATGTGATGAAAAAGGAAATATTGATCTGGAAGACTTGAAAATAAAAGCAACTGAATACCGTGAAGATCTTGCTGCTTTCATGGTAACCTACCCTTCCACTCACGGAGTGTTCGAAGATGCTATAAAAGAAATGATAAACCTTATTCATGAAAATGGAGGGCAGGTATACATGGACGGTGCCAATATGAATGCGCAAGTTGGTTTAACCAGTCCGGCCGAGATCGGGGCAGATGTCTGCCATCTGAATCTTCACAAAACCTTTGCTATACCCCATGGCGGAGGAGGCCCGGGAGTTGGGCCGATTGTTGTTGCGGGACACCTGGTGGAATTTTTACCCGCCCATCCCATTATTCCCGTAGGTGGAATAAATGGCATATCGGCTGTTGCCGGAGCTCCTTGGGGAAGCGCCAGCCTGCTCACTATTTCCCATGCATATTGTTATCTTCTTGGAGGAAAAGGGTTAGCCTATGCCAGTAAAATAGCAATTCTGAATGCGAATTATCTGGCTGCTTCACTGAAAGATTTTTATAATGTTCTTTATAGTGGTAAAAATGGTTTTGTTGCTCATGAAATGATCCTCGACTGCAGAAATTTCAAAGCAACAGCTAACATAACTGAAGCTGATATTGCAAAACGTTTGATGGATTATGGGTTTCATGCTCCCACTCTTTCATTTCCCGTACACGGAACATTGATGGTAGAACCTACCGAAAGCGAGTCGATGCAGGAGTTGGACCGGTTTATTGAAGCTATGATATCTATCTATCATGAAATAAAGGAAATAGAGACGAAAGATCAACTAGAGGATAACGTACTGGTTAATGCGCCTCACACGGAAGCTGATTTAATCTCCGATGAATGGAGGCATGGTTATACTCGAAAAAAGGCTGCCTATCCGTTGCCCTGGATAAAAGAAAATAAATTATGGCCGGCAGTTGCCAGGGTAGATGATGCTTATGGTGACAGGAATCTTATGTGTTCATGCGCTCCTGTTGAATCATACGAATAATTTTTTTCTGGGTAGAGAGAAATCACAATATATAAAAAAATTCTATTCACAACTTTACTTGATATACCCGTTGGAAATTTTTCTTTAGAAGCCGAATCACATCAACTCCTTCAATTTAGATTTATTCTAAATAACGCCGATTATTCTCTATATTAGGATTTTTTAACACCTCTAACTATGGTTTATTTAATTAATTTTGTTCAATTAATAAAAAAAATCTATTTTGAGGGTTACTTTTCACAGTAAAATAGGATTAATACTTTGAATGGCAAAAAGAAATATACGGAGCAGGAATTGTTAGAAGGATTAATTGCACAAAGGAATGATGTCCTGCAAAGAATATATATTCTATATTATAAAGTAGTACGGCGGTTAGTATTATATAATAACGGGAAAGAAGAAGATGCAAAAGATATATTCCAGGAGACACTGGTAATCATTTACAGAAAACTACAGGAGGATAAATTATCACTCAATTGTTCTTTAAAAACATACATTTATTCTGTGGCGAGATTATTATGGTTGAGAGAACTGGAAAATATAAAAAACAGAAATATAAATTTTGAAGAGTGTGATCAATATATAGATTTAGAAGATAATGTATTTCCAATTGTGGAAGTAAACAAACGTTTGAAATTGTATCATGAACAATTCGAACAATTAAGCAATGATTGTAAGAAAATTCTCAAATTGTTTTTAAACAATATTTCGATAGCAGAAATTACAAAAATTATGGGTTATAGTTCTGTTCAGCATACTAAAAATCGCCAGTATCGGTGTAAAAAATCGCTGATAGAAAGGATACAGAATAATCCAAAATACGAGGAATTGAAAAATGAAAACAACAATGATTATCGAGAAATACCTTAATAATGAGTTAAAACTTGAAGAGTTGAACTCATTTGAGGATTCGTTGAAAAATGACATTGAACTCAGAAGATTAGTGAAGTTGCATTCGGAAGTAAATAAAAGTATTCTCGAAAGTGATATTCACGACTTTCGAAATCTTTTAAGGGATATTTATGCAAAATTTTCGAAAAACAGAAAATTCACTTTAAATGATAACGATACAGGTAAAGGTTTTGCCTGGCGTAGAATTTCAATAGCAGCATTTTTGATTATAATAGTAGGTTTAGGCGGCACTTATTTTTTCGAGCACAGACTTTCTTCACCAGAGGAATTGTATTCCAGGTTTTATTCACCCTACCAGGCTGATGTTAGCATACGGTCGGCCGGTCAGTCACAAAACGGATTAACTCTTGCTATTCAGTTATATCAAAAAAAAGACTACAATACTGCTTTTGAAATTTTAGGTAATTTACTTAATAATAATAAAAATAATCCGGCTATTCGTTTCTATTACGGAATCACAGCCATAGAACTCAATCGATACGAAACCGCCATTTATCAAATGAATGAGCTTGTTAATAATAATCAACAACCATATGCAATCCATGCAGAGTGGTACCTGGGATTATGTTATCTGAAATTAAATGATGAAACTAAGGCCAAATCTTACTTTAAGAAGATCTATGAAAATAATGGCTATTACAGTTCGCGCGCCCACGATATCCTAAAAAAGCTTCCTTAATTGTTTCCTGATAAAAAATACTTCTATCAACATCAGCAAGCTGAAAAAGCTGAAGATAATATATCCATTTTTTGATCTGTTATAAATGGGGCGTGTATCACCAAAGTTTTCGTATCCTGCCCAGTAATAAGGATGGGATTTAAGAGGATCAGCATCTTGCAGGTAAGAAAGTTTGGCTTGTTGCAATGCTACATCTTTTGTTTCTTTTTTCGATAAATTTTCATAAAACGATTTCATCAGGATGGAACTTGCATTATCGGCTACCGACCATTGAGTAAGTATCAGACTGGCACTTCCTGCATATACAAAACTACGTGCCAGACTTAGTATACCTTCCCCCTGATGCACTTGTCCTGCCCCTGTATTACAACCACTCAATACAACCAGGTTGGCAGGAATTTTCATCCCATATATTTCAAAAGTATGTAACAGGCCATCTTCTTTTTTATTATCCGGGGTTGAAAAGATCAGTTCTGAATACATCGGATTTTTATCGTTAAGGGCTGTATGCATGGCCATGTGGATAATATCGTATTTTGCTGCATCCTTTTTAAAATTTGATTCTGTAGCATTATCCCCGATAAATCGTTTTCCATGGTATATCCTGGCGATTTCATTAGCTTCATTGATAGCCCCCGGAAGCAAAATATTATCTATTCCGCTCAGTTCCACACGCCTTAACTCCCCGAATTTTTTATTGAACCGGGATGTTTTATAATCCGGAGCAAAAGCAAGTAAATGTGTCCCCCTTAATTTATCTTTTTTCTGAAAATTCAATATGGATGCAGAATAAGCATAACTAACCGGATTTTTACGGATCAGGTACGGCAATTGTTTATAATCGATATAACCGTTATTTTTTACTTTATTGGTTAACAATATTTCGAAAGGGATAGTGTTTAATTCCGCATCGGGAACAATTATCAGTCGTTTTCCCTTTATTAGATTTTCGAATGGTTTTATTAATATTGTATACAGCGTATCACTTAGTTCAACAAATGATTTATAACAATTTATATCATAGCCCTCGTAATTATAACCTGATAACATTTTATTCATTTTAACAATCAACGGTTTCACATGCAGATTATCTTCACATATCAGTCTTTCACTATCAGGAGTAACAGCAAAAATGTAAAGATAGCTGTCATCTAACACATATTCCACAAAGACCTGGTCACTTTTCAGGCTTTTTTGCATTTCCCCTATCGAACTTACTGTTAAATTATATTTGAGATTGTAGTAACTTGGATATTTTTCCTCCATCAGTTCGATCAGATTCTCATATTTTATATTTAGTTTATTTAGTTCTGTTTTTGAAGATTCCTTTGAGATTAAATCTTCATTCCCCAACGATTCCTCAGATTGTAATTTAAAGTCAATTTCTCCCATTCTTTTTTTCAGTTCCTTCTCATAACTGATCAATGTATCCGGAACGCCTGCATATTTCATTGCCTGATTCTCATTTAGGTAAGATAACAAGTTAATTGCTTTCTCCTTTTCGGCATACTTAAATGCTTCATCCAGGTAATTCTCATTTTTGGATTTAATATAAAGCTGCCAGTTTAATATGATTATTGCCTTAAATAAATTAACATTATCGGCTGCATATTTTAATTTGTCATCTTCATCTAATAATCCGGAAAGAACCTTCTCTAATATGGCTGAACTTTGCTCATATGTTTTTAGGCTGAATTTCAGATCATTAATATTATGACTTATTTTCATGTAATACCAGTAAAAATAATCAGCCTTCTTATTTAACTGTTTAATAGTAATATTTTTATATATTATTTCATTTGCCGTTGGATTAGTATAAATATTTTTATTTATAAATCCTTGTGAAGCGTTGATAATGGATAGCTGAATATATTTAAATGCATTGGTAAAGTCTCCTGAAGAATAATAATTATCGGCATAAATTTCATACAATTTCCCAAGTTCGAATTGATAAACTTTTGGCCTGGTTATAGCTATCTGATAAGCTTTATTCAGGTATTCTTTCTGCTTCTTTATATTACCTTTTTTTCCATATAACCAAAATTTGTTTCTATAAATATATATAAGCGAAAGAGAATCAGGTGATTTTGCTTTTAATTGTAATTGTTCAGCAATATCAAAATTTCGTTCTGCTTTATTTATTTCTCCCTGGGCAAAATAGCAAGAAGCTATTGAGTTATAAATTCCACTTTCATAAATATTTTTTGTTTTTTGAATTTGCAGGCTTTTTAGGTAATATTTTAATGCATTTTTATAATCAAGACGGTAATAATAGCAGGTTCCAAGACTTCTTAAGAATTCAGACTTATATATTTTAAGTTGTTTATAATTTTCTATAGAGAAGGCTGCCAGGTTATAATAATTCAATGCCCGGTCGAATTGTCCCATCCAATGAAAAATCCTAGCCTTTAAATAATACACTAAGCCGATCATATAATTATCTGATCCCCCATACTTATGTAGTAATTTTTCATCTGTACTAATATGGTTCAAGGCTTCCTTATATGATGATCTTCCATATAAATAATAAGCCTCCCCATAATAGTAATATATGTATTTATATGAAAAATTTAATGAAAATTTTTTTATAACAGTATTACAAAAATCAATCAAATCTGAAGCCTTCTCCAGTTGATTTTCTGACACAAAACAACGGATCATCCTACTATACATGTCAAAAGCCACAAGTGAATCTGAAGCATTATTGATTCTCATATTTATCAGGATCTTATTGTAATAATAAATTGCAGAATCCTTGACTCCCTTTTGCTCATAGCACATCCCCAAATCCAGTAATACACTCCATTTATATTTAATACCCGAAGAAAAACTTAATAGTTTATTTTTATACTTTTTATAAATTTCTATCGCTTTATTCGTTTGACCGGTAATATAAAATAATGAACCTTTTAATAGTTCAAACTGACAGAGGAGTTCCTCATTTCTATTGTCCAGAATTACCATTTCATTTTCCAAATCATGAAGAATATGTTGTGCAGAATCTACCTGAATAATATTTATAAAGTAATTTCCCTTTTTTATTTTACATAAAATTACACCTGCATCATCGTATTTCTGCAAATAGTAATTTGACGCTTTCTGATAATAATAAGGTACACTGTCGTATCCATACAAGTATAGCGAATCTGCTTTGTTTTCGAAGTATCGGCCAGAAAAATTAGGATTTGAAGCATCGGTTCGAATTGCCTGAACAGGCAGAAAAATCAGAAAATGAAAAAGAAAAAATAATCCAAATTGCGACTTTGTTATTCTTCATCTTTAAAAACGGCATGAAAAATCATGGTGCACAAAAATAGAAATAAATAAATGATAAAATTGAGTGGCGCTATTATAATGAATCTTAATTAACAGGAAAAATTAGATATTGCAGCAGGTAATAAAAAATTAAAAAAGCTTCCTTAATTTTTTCCTGATAAAAAATACTTCTATCAGCATCAGCAAGCTGAAAAAGCCGATAATAATATATTCATTTTTAGACCTGTAATAAATAGGGCGTGTATCACCAAAGTTTTCATACGCCGCCCAATAAAAGGGATGCGATTTGAGTGGATCAGTATTTTGCAGGTAAGTAAGTTTAGCTTGTTGCAATGCTACATCTTTCGTTTCTTTTTTTGATAAATTTTCATAAAACGAATTCATCAGGATGGAACTTGCCTTATCTGCTACCGACCATTGTGTAAGTATCAGGCTGGCACTTCCGGCATACACAAAACTGCGTGCCAGACTTAATATTCCCTCCCCCTGATGCACTTGTCCGGCCCCCGTATTGCAGCCACTCAACACCACCAGGTTGGCAGGAATCTTCATCCCGTATATTTCAAAAGTATGCAACAGACCATCTTCTTTTTTATTATCCGGAGCCGAAAAGATGAGTTCGGAGTACATAGGATTTTTATCATCAAGGGCGGTATGCATGGCCATGTGGATAATATCGTATTTTGCAGCAACTTGTTTAAAGTTCGATTCCGTAGCATTATCTCCAATAAATCGTTTCCCATGGTAAATTTTGGTGATTCCCTTTACTTCATTGACAGCTCCCGGCAACAGATTATTTACAATTCCTTTTAATACCATGTATTCTGAATTATCAGCATACTTACGATCAGCCCAGGTTTTGTAATCCGGGGCAAAAGCCAGTAAACGTGTCCCCCTGATTTTATCCTTTTTCTGGAAACTCAGTATAGAAGCAGAATAAGCATAACTCACCGGGTTTTTACAGATCAGGTAGGGTAATTGCTTATAATCGATATAACTGGTATTTTTAACATTATGGGTCAACAATACTTCGAAAGGAATCGTATTTAATTCCGCATCGGGAACTATTATCAGTCGTTTTCCCTGTATTAGGTCTTCAAATGGTTTTATTAGTAACTTATAAAGTGTATCGGCTACTTCTACAAAAGATTTATATCCATCAATATCATAATCCCCGTAACTATAACCCGATAACAATTTATTCAGTTTTACAATCAACGGTTTCATGTGCAGATCATCCTCACATATCAGTTTTTTACTATCAGGTGTAACAACGAAAATGTAAAGATAGCTGTCATCCAACACATATTCAGCCAGTACCTGATCACTCTTCAAACTTTTTTGTACTTCACCAATTGAACTCACCTTTAAATTATATTTGAGGTTAAAATACTCAGGATAATTTTTTTCCATCAATTCGATCAGGTTTTCATATTTGATATTTAGAATATTTAGTTCTGATCTTACAGCATCTTTTGATTGGATATCTTCATCCACTATAGATTCCCCAGATTGTAATTTGAAGTCTATTTCTCCCTTCCTCTTTTTCAGTTCTCTTTCATATGCTATCAATGTGTCGGGAATGCCTGCATAATTCATTGCCTGGTTATCATTCAGATAAGATAGCAAAGTTATAGCTTTCTCTTTTTCTATATATTTAAAAGCTTCATCCAGGTAATCTTCATTTTTGGTTTTAATATAAAGCTGCCAGTTTAATATGATTATTGATTTTAGTGTATTAACATTTTTTGCAGCATATTTTATTTTATAATCCTCATCCAGTATACTGGTAAAAACCTTTTCTGACAGAGTTGAACTTAACTTGTATGTTTCCAGACTGAATTTCAAATCGTTAATATTGTGGGTTACTTTTTTGTAGTACCAATAAAGAGCAAAGGCTTTATTAAATAATTGTTCAACAGCCAGATTTTTGTATACTATCTGTTCTATACTTGGATTTGAATAAATATTCTTGCTTTCAAACTCGTCTGTAGTATAATGGAGAGACTGCTGAATGTATTTCAAGGCATTAGTATAATCCCCTAAAGAATTATAATAAATTGTAAAATATTCATATAAGAAACCAAATTCGATATTAAGCATTTTCGGATGTGTAATTGCTATCTGATATGCTTTATTGAGATATTCTCTCTGTTTTTTTATATCATTCCTTTTATTATATATCAGGTATAAGCTTGAATAAATATTTATTAATCCTTTAATACTGGGAGATCTTTCTTTTAAATAATTTCGTTCTGCAAGTTTGTAAGATTGCTCTGCCTTATCCATATCTCCCATCATATAATAACAATTGCCCATAGTATTATATATCCGGCCTTTGAAAATACTCTCCAGCTTCTTCGTTTGCAAGTTTTGCAGACAATATAATAATGCATTTTTATAATCATTACGATTATAATAACAGTCTTCCAGACTTATTAGGAAATCTGATTTATATTTATCAAGTTCTTTGTTCTTTTTAATAAAAGATGCTGCCAGATTGTAGTAATTCAATGCCTGTTCGAATTGATCCATCCGATGTAAAACCTTTGCTTTTAAAAAATACTCTAACCCGATCATATAATTATGGGATCCGCTATATGCATTTAATATCTGTATAGCTTTACTAATATTGTATAGAGACTTGGTATAAAATATTTTTCTATACTGATAATACGCTTTGCCATCATAATAAAATATAGACTTATAGGAATTCTCCAAAGAATAATTATTTACAACCTCATTACAAAAATTAATTAGTTTCTCAGTTTCTTCCCAACGACTTTGTGATACATAAAAACGGATCATCCGGCTAAAAATATCGAAAGTCATTAGTGAGTCAGCAGCATTATTCATTTGTTTTACATGAAGAACTTCATTATAATAATAATTAGCAGAATCATTCTGCTCTTTTTGTTCATAGCACATCCCAAGATTTAATAGAAATAGTTGTCTGTTGCCATATATTGTTTGATCGGATATCTGATTCAAGCATTTTGTGAAAATTCCTATTGCTTTATCCGGTTGCCCTTTTACATAATATAATGAACCTTTCAACAGTTCAAAAGACCCGAAAAGTTCCGGATTTTTTTCATTTAAAATTGTATTATTTCTTTCAAGGTCATGAACAATCTTTTCGGCAGAATCTGTCTGCATCATACCTGTAAAATAATTTCCTTTCTTTATTTTACAGGATATTATACCGGTATTATTATGTCCCAGTACATATTTTAATTCTGCTTTTCGATAATAATAAAGCACACTGTCGTAATGCCCGTACCGGAGGAATGAATCTGCTCTGTTTTCAAAATAATGGCCTGAATAATTTGGATGATATGCCTGAACCGGCAGAAAAATCAGAAATTGTAAAAGTAATAGTGGAATAATGTTGTTTTTCATATTAAGTAACGGTATGAAAAATCCTTTGACACAAAAATAGAAAGAAATATATGATAATCCGGTATGAATTTTTTAGAAAAAAATGTATCTTTCGAATAACAATCAAATAATTTCAGCAGTTAATTAAAATCTTTTTATTATGAAACATCCAGATTTTACTTATTTAGATTCTATTCAAAACCGGTACATGTTTGTTCCAGATCCTCCTCCTCCAGATCCCACACCTCCTACTCCTCCTGATGAACAACCTACAAAAATTGGAGAAGTTTAATGAAACACTGATTTAATTGAAACAACCAGTATTTCATTTTTTATAATTGTAATAATAGTTTAAAGGATATCTTTCAATATTTCTTTCAATATATCTTTTACGGTTAGATTAGCTGCCCTGATCTGTTTTGGAACAATACTGTTCGGACTCATACCGGGAATAGTATTTACTTCCAGTAGATACAGCTTCCCTTTGCTGTGGATGTAATCGATGCGTACCAATCCTTTACAGTTCAGAATATCATATATACGGGAAGATACATTTTTACATTCTTCTTCAAGTTCATCGGATATACGGGCGGGAGTAATTTCCTCGCTCATTCCATCGGTATATTTTGCTTCGTAATCAAAGAACTCATTCTTACTCACAATTTCAGTAATTGGAAATATATATTCTTTCTTCGAAGTTTTTAATAACCCACAAGTAATTTCTTTTCCTTCCAGGAATTCCTCAACCAAAACCTCATCATCTTCTTTCAATGCGTCTTCCACAGCTTTACCAAATTCATCCATAGATTTTATCTTGGTAACTCCGAAACTCGATCCGCCGTTGTTGGGTTTAATGAAGCAGGGTAACCCTGTTTTGGCAATGACCTGCGCAGGATCAACATTATCATTCTTTTTTATCAAATGACCCCTGGCCGATGATATGCCGAATTTCTCCAGGTAATTCTTGCAAAAAACCTTATTGAAGGTAATGGCAGAAGTAAGAACATCGCAACTCGTGTAAGGTATATTCAGCATATCAAAGTATCCCTGAAGTTTACCGTCTTCGCCCGGTGTTCCATGGATCATCACAAGGGCAGCGTCGAAGTTGATCTTATTTCCCTTCAAATGAAAGCTGAAATCATTTTTATCAACCGGAATATTTGCCTGCTGATCCGCTTCTACACTCCAGTTCTTTTCGTGAATAGTTACCACATATGGATTAAAGAATTCTCTGTCTACATTGTCCAGAATCAATCGGGCACTTTTTACCGAAATTACCCACTCAGATGAGTTCCCACCGGAAACAATTGCTATGTTCTTCTTCATATTACTATAAAATATTCTAACAAAAATAACTATTTTATTAAGAGATTATTTTTATCAGGAAAAGAAAGAAATGAACATCCATAAGCAAAAACAGAATGATAAGATAATTCAACTATATGACCACTATTCCCCTTTACTGTGGCAATTATATTACGTAGATAAACCTATGTGAATTTTATGGTTTGACTTTAATTTCTAGATTACTCCATTCATAATGATGAATTGAATTAGAACATGACCGTTAGCGGAAATTTGCTTTTTTTAGAATTATCTGCTACATTTAGTTCGTTAAAAGGTAGATATAAGTTAAATATTAATTCTGCTGACCTGACGTATCTCAGGGAAGAAATATGAAATATTGCTGATTAAAAGTTTTAAACATTTCTAATTATCAGACAGATGTATTCCAGTAGAAGGTTTCATTCTTCATCATTAATATTATTCTTCATTCTTATTTTCTTTTATCCGGTTTTAGGTCAAACTGGTAGCATATATGAAGAAAATATTTCTGGTTCTTACATTAATAAATCAGTTATCGGCTATGGATTGACTGACAGGAATGATGCAGTAGGTTCAATTGTCCATTTAGATTCTTCAATGTTTAATAAAGGAATGCTTATTTCTCCTTTGAAACTGATAACCGGTAAAGTTCCCGGAATGATGATCTCAACGAACAGTGGAAGGCCGGGCAGTGATTTTACAATTACCAACAGGGGGGCAACCTCTTTTTGTACTAACAGCGCTCCGCTGATTGTTGTAGATAATATGATAATTATGGACAATCAGCCGGATTTGAATCCGAATGACATTGAAAGTTTTACTGTTTTAAAGGGACCTTTTGCAGTTGCTGTTTATGGCGAAAAGGCTGCAAACGGGGCCATAATCATAAGCACTAAAAAAGGAAGTAAAAAATTAAAAGTCTCCTATTCCAGTAAGTTCGGATTTTCAACCCTTCCTAAAAAAGTGAACGTATTATCAGCAGGAGGATTCAGGGATCTTTTTAATAAATATTTTGCAGATAGTATAAATATTATCGCCCATCCGGGAAATTCAGATACTGACTGGCAAAATGAAATATATCGGACTGCCTCGGGTCAGGATCATCATCTCAGTATTTCTGGCACTCTAAAGGAAGTACCTTACAGAATATCACTCGGACACACTAACCAGGAAGGGGTATTGAAAACTTCCCTATATAGCCGCACCTCTGCATCAATCACAGCGATTCCTGTATTCTTTGCTGATCATCTGAAAATTAGTATCAATGCAAACGGGATATTCAATAACAATAGCGTTGCCAATGAAAATGCTATAACAAATGCTGTTATTTATGATCCAACCCAGCCTGTTTTTAACAATAGCAATTTTGGTGGTTATTATACATGGTTATATGAATCGGGCGAACCTAATACAATTGCTACTGCTAATCCAGTGGCACTGCTGGAACAAACACACGATAAGGTTAAATCGAACAGGATTATTGGTAATATAAAACTGGATTATTCACTGCATTTTTTCCCAGATATAAGGATTGTGCTAAATTATGGAGTAGACAATTATAATATAAAAGATCGTACAAATGTTGATACTAACGCATCCTGGACCTATTTTTACGGAGGGGGTATTATTGAGAATCTTGACAAAACTTACAAAAATCAAGAATCGGACCTTTTTATTGATTATTCAAAAAATTTTAAGGCCGGTTCTGACAGATTCAATCTAGTAGTGGGTTATTCAACATTTCATCAATCCGTCACCACTGATCATTACAAATCGAATTCTGTCACTCCAATTAATGTAATGTATGACTCCTATTCAAATATTAATATGGAGCAAAGATCAACTTTTGCAAGATTCAGTTATTCAAAGTCATATAGATATTTTTTCAACTTTGCTTTTCGACAGGAAGGTGAATCGAGATATGTCGAAAAAAATCAAAATAAACTTTCCTTTGTTTCCACATTTAAATGGAATATAAAGAATGAGGCTTTTTTAAAAAGCTACACCAGTCTGTCAGATCTGATTTTTCAGTTGAATTTTGGTTCAACAGGGGCTTACTGGCCTTTTTCAGTTTCTTCCAATTATTCTGTCGATCCCCATCTGAAACATGAAAAAATTACATCTTTTAACGCAGGAATAGATTATGGACTGTTTAAAAACCGGATACACGGATTTGTTGATTTTTATCTCAAAACAGGTAATGATCTGATAATGAATATATATATACCTTCCGGCTCAAACTTTAGCAATTATATCTTATCCAATATCGGAAAATTAAGGAATTCGGGTATTGAGCTTATGGTTAACGCGAAAGTTATTTCAACCAGGAACTGGTTCTGGCAGGTAAACTTTAACGGTTCTTATAACAAAAATAAAATAATTTCAATGGAAAATTATAATCCCGGATTTGTCGGGTATCTCAATGAATTTCCTTACAATTCTGTAATAAATCGTATTCAAATTCAAAGCCCCGGATATCCCTTAAATTCATTTTATATGTTACAACAGGTATATGATCAAGAAGGTCAACCTGCTGAAGGAATTTATGTTGACAGGGACATGAGCGGTATTTCAGGTGATTTGGGAGACAAGTACCATTATAAACAGGCAGATCCAAATTTTATCGCAGGTCTTTCATCAATACTTTGTTTTAAAAACCTGGATTTCTCGTTTTCAGGCAGATTAAGTCTGGGAAATTATCTTTATAATTATATGAATTCACAAGGGTATTATCAGGGAATGTACTTTAGATATACTTATTACTTAAGGAATATATCGTATTCTGTAAATGACACCCGGTTTTTCAATCCCCAGTATTATTCAGATTATTATGTTGAAGATGCTTCTTTTTTCAGAATGGACTATATGAGCCTGGGATATTCTTTTAAAAATGTATGGAATAATAAATTAAGAATTCATATGGCTGTAACAGTGCAAAATGCTTTTATTATCACAAATTATAAAGGCCAGGATCCTGAAGTAATGAATGGAATTGATTATTACACTTATCCCCGTGCCAGGACATTTTCACTGGAGCTGAAAATTGATTATTAAAATTGCAGAGAACTTATTGAAGAACTAAATTCGAAAACATAAAAAATTTTAGAATTGATAATACTATCAGACAAAGACATTAAAATAATTAAATATGAAAGGCGTCCGGGAATTGTTATCCCTCTTATGATTCTGACGCTGGCAGGATTATTTAACTTAATTTACCTGTCAAATTCAAATAACAGTATAAGCCAGATCATAATTTTAATTATTAATTCGGGAATCATTACTTTTTGTGTATTCCTTTCCTTCTTAATAAATTGGAACTACAACAAAGATTTAAAGGCAGGAACTAAAAAAATTGAAATAGAGAGAGTTAACAAAAAAGAAGAACGGACAATTTATGAGGCGGGAAGCGGTACATTATATTTGCCAATCCTGGGATATTTGTTTCCTAAACTTTGGGGTCAGCCAATGAAACCAATTCAGAAATTACATCTGATTATAAATCATTGCAGATATGATATAGAAAAAGAAATGTATGACAACATTAAAGAGGGTGATTTGGTAGAAATGTATTATTCACAATATAGTGAAATATTGCTGGGTATTGAATTACATAGGAATAAATAATTAATAATAACTAAAATAAATTATTATCTGATCAACAATAAACATTGGTAGATAACGCGTTAAGTCATATATCCATATTTGATGAAACGTTTTAAACTTATAGCGATCATCTCGTTTATTTCCTTTAATTGTCACGCGCAGGATCTGATCCTGAATGGTACATTCAAGGATATTAATATCTGCACCGAGTTTATAGCTCCCTGCTCGCCCGAGGCATGGAGGCTGACCTCCCCTTTCCTGCCTGGTTATTACAAAAATGCGCAAAATAATTGTGTCGATTTTATTGTTTACAATTCTTCTGTTCCCAATGTAAGAAGTTACCTTGAATCTCGTTTAGGAGACACACTGATTACCGGTGAGAAATACAGGTTATCGATGGATGTTGCTCCGGATGATTTGATGATCAACAGCATAGGCGTACTTTTTTCCGATACATTAATTCATACCCAATCTAATGTTTTATTAACACTACAACCGGATATCGAATTTGTAAATAATAAAAGATTATTACAGTATAAAAGAGGAAAACAATGGCTACACCTCGAAAAAGAGTTCGTGGCAGGTCATAAAGCCCTTTTTATTATTATTGGTAATTTTTATCCGGATAAAAGTCTGATCAAAAAAGAGATCAGGGAAAAAATAAAGGCTTACAATACCTGCAAATACTATATTGATAATGTTCAACTGAAGCCGGTTAACAGTATTTATAAACTGGAAGACATACAAAATGTGAAAAATATTATCTATTCAATGGATCAAAGGCACCCCGTATCCGACACCTTATTTGATATTAGAAGTAAAAGTGTAAATATCGAATACAAACCGGTCAGAAACATTATCGTTAAAGAAGATACCATATTATTGTACGATGACCTGCTTTTCGCATTTGACAGCTATGAACCATCGGATTACTTTAGGGCGAAGGTGGATTCCCTGTTAAAAAATCTGAAAAACCCGGTCGATTCATTAATTGTTGTTGGAAACACAGATAATATTGGCAGCGACCTTTACAATCTGAAATTATCACTCAATAGAGCCAAAGCAGTGGCGAACTATATTACCTCTAAAGGTATAATTCCAAAAAACAGAATAATTTGTTACGGGGAAGGACGTAAGTTCCCTATTGCAACAAATTCAACGGCTTCAGGAAGATATAAAAACAGGAGGGTTGAAATAATCATTAAATATCAATAATACTAAGAAAGGTACTTAAAAGAGGTTAAACAGGATATCGTTATAGCTTAATCCCGTTCTTATTTATCAACTATATTTACTATATTGCATAACAGTGACGAAAGAATAGCAGTATTATGTTTATCCTAACATTCTATCACCAATGGAACAAAAACGCTTACTTTCTCTGGATGCCTTTCGTGGATTTACCATAGCAGCCATGATACTGGTTAACGACCCCGGAAGCTGGTCGCATATATACCCGCCCCTGGAACACGCAGCATGGAACGGGCTTACTCCTACCGACCTGATATTTCCTTTCTTTTTATTTATTGTGGGAGTTTCCATTGCCCTGTCCTATACAAAAGCATTACAGAAAGGAGTGTCCAAAAAAGCCCTTTATCGGAAGATCCTTTTTCGCACATTCAAGATATTCATGGTGGGACTATTGCTTAACTACATCCAGCATTTTAAATTGTCAGAACTGCGTTATGCAGGCGTTTTACAGCGAATCGCCATTGTATTCCTGTTTGGCTCCATTCTGTTCCTGAATATGAAACAAAGGGCACTGCTTTGGACGGGCGGGCTTATTTTGGTTTTATACTGGCTGGCTATGGTATTAGTTCCTACCCCCGGTTATTCAAAAGCCATGCTCGAACCGGGAGTGAATCTGGCAGCCTGGATCGACAGCCGTTTATTGCCCGGAAAACTCTGGCAGGGAACCTGGGATCCTGAAGGTATTCTGAGCACCTTTCCAGCACTGGTAACCTGCATTATGGGCATATTCACCGGACAACTTATTCTTAGTAAAGAGAAAGATGACAGAAAGGTAATCCGGATGTTTACCCTGGGCACTGCTGCTGCCATTGCCGGTTATATCTGGGGATTGTTTTTCATGGTCAATAAAAATATCTGGACAAGCTCGTATGTGTTGGTTACAGGTGGATTTGCCATGATATTGCTGGCAGCGAGTATTTTCAGGGTTGATATGTTGCAAAAAACCCGCATAGCCCGTTTAGGGATCATCTTCGGTTCGAATGCAATTGCTATTTATGTTCTGGCTGATTTACTCACATTTGTATTTTACAGATTACCCTTAGCCGGAGCAGGGATCAATGAACATTTTATGTCTCTGGCAGATATAACTTTCTTTTCTCCGGAATTCCTGAGTATGGTATACGCCCTGCTGTATGTGGGGATATTGTTTATCCCTGCATGGTGGCTTTATAAGCGGAAGATATTTATAAAGCTTTAACACTTCACTTATTTGCCACCATAAAAAACAAAAACTCCTTGTAAATTCAGCCTTACAAGGAGTTTTTCGTACCCAGGGCGGGACTTGAACCCGCACAACCATAATGGCCACTGGATTTTAAGTCCAGCGCGTCTACCAATTCCGCCACCTGGGCGTTTTATTATTGTTTAATTGATTCATCGTTGCATTTCATGAAAATTGTAATTCTGAAATTCAGTATATTATCCTTTTCAGAGAAGCGATTCATGGATAATTTACATGTAACGCGTTTTTGTTTGTTCCGTTTTAAAATAAATTTGAATTTAAAACGGAAAATACTTTCACACAATAATTCAATGAACAATTAATTTGAGCGGAAAACGGGACTCGAACCCGCGACCCCGACCTTGGCAAGGTCGTGCTCTACCAACTGAGCTATTTCCGCTTTTTGAAGTGGTGCAAATTTATTTAAATTTTTTGTTCTACAAAAAATTATTCCTAATTATTGTTTATAATACGGACGAATATAGCTTTACTTTCGTAATACCGGCATAATACCCGACCTTTACTTCTGTCCTGTTAATTTTTTTATCTCATTCAGCTTATTTAGTGCTTCTATCGGAGTCAGGTTATTAATATCAGTCTGTGCTATCTCATCTCTTATCTGTTTTAATACCGGGTCGTCCAGTTGAAAAAAGCTTAACTGGAATCCCTCCCGCTTTTCGGCCAGTCCGGTTACCGGTTTTACCAGAGACTGCTTCTGGTGCGATTTTTCCAGTTCGGCCAGAATTTCATTGCTCCGGTTTACCACACTCATTGGCATCCCCGACATACGCGCCACATGAATCCCAAAGCTATGCTCGCTGCCACCTCTTTTTAACGTACGAATAAATATCACTTTGTCCTCAAGTTCTTTTACCGATACGTTGTAATTTTTTACCCGTTCAAACGAGTTTTCCATCTCGTTCAGCTCATGATAATGGGTAGCGAACAAAGTCTTTGCTTTTCCCCTTGGATGCTCGTGTATGTATTCCACAATGGCCCAGGCAATGGATATACCATCGTAGGTGCTTGTCCCCCGCCCTATTTCATCCAGCAGTACCAGGCTCCGTTCGGAAAGATTATTCAGTATACTTGATGTTTCCAGCATTTCAACCATAAATGTCGATTCACCCAGCGAAATATTATCGGATGCTCCTACCCGGGTAAATATTTTATCCACGTAACCAATCTTTGCCGATTCAGCAGGCACAAAGCTTCCGATCTGTGCCATCAACACAATGAGGGCTGTTTGTCTCAACAGGGCGGATTTTCCGCTCATATTTGGCCCTGTAATGATTATCACCTGTTGTTTTTTATTATCGAGAAATACATCGTTGGCGATATAACTTTCATCGATCGGTAGTTGCTTTTCAATCACGGGGTGCCTGCCCTGCTTTATGTCAATTTCTTCCGTATCGTTTATTTCCGGCCTGAAATATTTATTTTCCCTGGCACCACGTGCAAACGAGAGCAGTACATCTATGCGGGCAATAACGGTTGCATCGATCTGGATGGCAGGAATGTAATCAGTCAGGCTCAGTACAAGATCGTTAAACAATTTTGTCTCAAGACTCACGATTTTTTCCTCGGCTCCCAGGATCTTAGCTTCATATTCCTTTAGTTCTTCAGTAATATAACGTTCGGCGCTTACCAGCGTTTGTTTTCGTATCCATTCGGGAGGCACTTTAGATTTATGCGTGTTCCTGACTTCGATATAATACCCGAAAACATTGTTATAGCTAACCTTCAGTGAGGGGATTCCTGTTTTTTCACTCTCGCGCTGTTGTAGTTTCACCAGGTAGTCTTTCCCGGAATACAAAATTTCACGCAGTTCGTCGAGCTCTGTCGAAACCCCCTTAGCAATCACATTCCCTCTGTTGACAAGTATGGGAGGATCCGGCTGAATTTCGTGTTCAATTTTGTCTCTTATCTCAGAACAAGGATTTAACTGATCTGCTAATTTCATCAATGCCGTTTCACCTGAAGCCTTGCAAAGTTCTTTAATAGGAACGATGGCTGAAAGACCGTTTTTCAACTGAAGTATTTCGCGTGGAGTGATCCTTCCAACAGCCACTTTTGAGATTAACCGCTCCAGGTCTCCAATATTGGCAACTTGTTCAGATATCTCGTCCCTGGTTACAGGATTTTTAAGAAAATACTCCACCACATCCAGCCGTTCGTTGATGGGCTTGATATCTTTCAACGGGAGCGCCAGCCATCGTTTCAGCATACGCGAACCCATTGGTGAGATTGTTTTATCGATAATGTCGATCAGCGTTTTGGCACCCTCGTTGATAGAATGAAACAGTTCCAGGTTCCGGATAGTGAATTTATCAAGCCATACATAATGATCTTCTTCTATCCGTGATAAGGTGGAAATATGTTGTACCTGGTGATGGCGGGTTAAATCGAGGTAATGCAGAATGGCTCCCGCGGCTACAATTCCCAGTTGTAATCCGCTTACGCCAAAACCTTTTAAGGAGGTGGTGCCAAAATGTTTCAATAACCGGTCGTTGGCAGCTTCTTCGGTATATATCCAGTCGTCGAGTTTAAAAGTATAGAATTTATTGCCAAACAGTTCGTTAAAAAGTTGCTGATGCCCTCTTTCAAACAGCACTTCCTTGGGTGAAAAACTGCTTAATAATTTATCGATATACTCAAAATTTCCTTCCGCTGTAAAAAATTCACCGGTGGAAATGTCCAGAAAAGCAATACCGGCTAAATTCTTTAAAAAATGAACACTGGCCAGAAAGTTATTTTCCCGGCGGTCCAGCACATTTTCGTTAAAAGAAACTCCGGGTGTCACCAGCTCAATTATTCCCCGCTTTACGATCTTTTTGGTCAGCTTCGGGTCTTCCAGTTGTTCACAAATGGCAACCCGCTGGCCTGCTCTTACCAACTTTGGTAAATAAGTATCAATGGCATGATGCGGAAATCCGGCAAGGTCGACATAAGAAGCCGCTCCATTAGCACGCTTGGTGAGGGTAATCCCCAATATTTCCGATGCCTTTACAGCATCTTCTCCGAAAGTTTCGTAAAAATCACCCACACGAAACAACAAGATAGCATCAGGGTGTTCCTCTTTAATGCTAAAGTACTGTTTCATCAAAGGTGTTTCAACAATATTGTTGTTTTTTGCCAAAATCCTGCCTTTATTTCGTTTAACGATCAAAATTAACAGAATAACCAAAAGGTTCAAAGAATGCTACCTATTTGATGTAAACATTTTATCACCACAAATCCGTTTATCATTTAATAAAGTCGGAAATTGGACCTTGAAAATTTTGTGAATGAAAGCAGTACTATTGATTATTCTTTTTTCTTTTTTATTTCGTCGATCATCTGTTTGATCTTTTCGACTTTTTCTATTCTTTCCTGCGAAAATGTTTTATCGTTGGTTTCGAGATAATTATATAATAAAAGAGCACGTTTCAGACGGTGTTTTGCTCGTGGATATTCTTTTTTCAATTTATAAAATTCCCCTTCCTCTTTCAACAGTTCTGCTGTAACTTCCAATTGTTCCTGATTAAGCAGGTGCTTATCTGTAAGGCGTGTAATGATCTCCTTTTCCGGTATGGAATTGAGATCACAGGATTCCAGCTTTAACATTTCCACATAGGTTTCATTGATCAGTTCCAGGCCTTTACTGTACTCTTCTCTTTTTTTAAAATCGAATAAAGCGGCCAGCACTTTCCCCAACTGCGAAATGTACCTTAGTAAATAATCTTTCTGTTCCATAATATTGTTAAATTGAAATATGCTAATTTAATAATTTTCATGCAGGGACATATTGATTTTTTCCCATATATAATTATTTGGAAAAATTAAACTTGCGTTCTCATATATAAACCCGCTGAAATTTAATTATTTCAAGTTAATCCATGACTCCTGTAAAAATTTATTAAAATGATAAATAGTATTCCTTTGTCAGGTTTATATATTCTTTGGAATATTGATGTCTTTTCTCCAGCTCGATTACCAAGTTGGACTCGTGAATCGGTTCCGATGTCTTACTAAACTGCATCATTATTCTTTTTACCGGTTTTCCGGAACGGGGAATGATTTTCACTTTTTTGTTACATAACAATCCATATTCCTGTGCTTTTATTATAAATAGTTTACTCTCTTCATACGGAAGGATAACAGATAAAATCCCTCCATCGCTTAATAATTTAGATGCATTCTTTAACAGATCGCTGTAGCTAAGTGTTGTTGTATGCCGTGCAGTTTCTTTTGATTTACCAGGGTTTTTCAGTGAATTGATAAAATAGGGTGGATTAGAAACGATGAGATCATAAGAATAATTCGTTTTCATTGCATACTCCTGGAAAGAAGTATGATGTATTTGTATCCTCCTGTCCCAAGGACAATTATCTGAATTTGAACATGCCTGCTTGTAAGCATTTTCATCTGTTTCCACAGCGTCGATCAAGGCATCAGTTCGCTGTGCCAACATAATAGCAATCAGTCCTGTTCCCGTCCCCACATCCAGTATTCTTTTCGCTTTCGATACATCTGTCCATGCCCCCAGCAGTACGCCGTCGGTCCCGACTTTCATAGCACACTTATCCTGATAGATTGTAAACTTTTTAAAAGAAAAATAATCGTTTGGCATCTATATCTGAAAATTAAAGTAAAAAGGATTTCTGCAAATTTTAAAAATTTTCGAATGCCCCCAAACCGAATAATGCAAAATCGTATTTAACCGGATCACGATTATCAAACCGGCGCAGATTATCCGTTAATTCCTCCACGGCTTGCCAGTTATGTTGCTTTCGACAAAGCAGTCCAAGTTTCAGGGCTACATTGCCTGTATGCACATCGAGGGGAATGTACAGATCAGAAGGATCCATATTTTTCCAGATACCAAAGTCCACTCCCCTGTCATCGCGGCGTACCATCCACCTGAGAAACATATTGATCCTTTTTGCGGATGCATTTTTTTCCGGATCGGCAACATGTTTTTTTGTCCGGTCAGGATGAGGAATTTCAAAAAACACCTCCCTGAAATGAATGATGGCTTCACGAATGTTCCTGTTTTTCGAATATCCCTTTAAAAAAACATGCTCCATCCCCTGATGATTCCTGTAAATATTCCGTAAAGACTGTAAAAAATAAACGGTATCTATACCGTTAAAAGTTCGGTGTTTGAATTGCAGAAATTCAGCAAGATCATCATTGGAAGCATTCAGAATAAAATGATGCGGACGGTTGTCCATCATCTTTATTAGACGCAATGCATTGCTGATAATCGTTTTCCGTTGTCCCCAGGCAATGGTAGCCGCCAGAAACCCTGAAATTTCAATATCTTCCTTATTCTCAAACTGATGAGGTACCTGAATGGGATCGGACGAAATAAACTCAGGCCGATTGTAATAAAGGTACTTCTCTTCCAGAAAATTATATAATTCCTGATTCATCGGTACAATTAAAAATATCAAATATATTAAAAAGGTATATGTTGATCTGTTGTTTTTAATCCGGATTGTTTATACCTTAAAGCTTTTTTAAATTATATGAATTTAATCGGAAATATTTTATGGATTTTTCTCGGTGGAGGAATAATCCTTTTTATTGAATATGTCATAGGAGGAATTTTTCTTTGTTTGACGATTATAGGAATTCCCTTCGGCATACAGAAATTCAAACTTGCCATTTTGTCGCTGGCTCCTTTCGGACAGCAGGTGGTTGAAACTGAAAGTGCCAGTGGTTGCCTGGCAGTACTTTTAAATATTATCTGGATTTTTACCGGTGGTATCTGGATAGCACTGACACATGTAATTTTTGCCTTATTGTTAACCATTACTATCATCGGGATACCTTTTGCCCGTCAGCACATGAAACTGGCAACACTGGCATTAACCCCATTCGGCAAAACTTTACGCTGACTCTCCGTTTACGATCCTGCCATCTTTCATTAAAAGCATCCGGTCTGACATGTTGGCCAGTTCATTATCATGGGTGACAATCACAAAAGTTTGTTTGTACTTGTCACGCAGGGTAAAGAAAAGCTCATGCAGTTCCTTTTTATTCTGTGTGTCGAGGTTCCCGGATGGTTCGTCGGCCAGTATCACTTCGGGATTATTGATCAGGGCCCGTGCAACTGCTACACGCTGCTGCTCTCCACCGGATAATTCATTCGGTTTGTGATCGAGCCGGCCCTTCAGTTTAAGAAATGTTAAAATTTCTCTTGCCCTGGCTTCTGCAGTATTCCGGGGTAACTTAGCTATGAAAGCCGGAATGCACACATTTTCGAGTGCAGTAAACTCAGGAAGCAAATGATGAAATTGAAAGACAAACCCAATATTTTTATTTCTGAACCGTGCCAGGTATTTATCGTTTAATCTACTTGCTTCCGTTTCGTTTATCTTCACTTTCCCCGAATCGGGTTTAAGTAATGTCCCAATAATTTGGAGTAACGTTGTTTTTCCGGCCCCGCTGGGTCCTACAATGCAGACAATTTCTCCCTTATCAATTTTCACGTCGATGCCTTTTAATACCTGCAGGCTTCCAAACGATTTGGTAATTTGTTGAACTTCGATCATGAAACAGTACTTCTATTTTTTAAATAACAAATATATATAAACTGCATAAACCATAAACAATATAAGACCTTTAATCCTGGTAATCTTACCCCCTTGGAACGGTAAAATGAACAAAAACAAAAGGACGGATATCCCAAGCATCCAGAAAATATCGACATGAATAAAATAGTTATCGATCGGTATAGGCTTTACTATACTTGTAATACCCAACACTCCTAAAATATTAAAAATATTGGAGCCAATAATATTGCCAATAGAGATATCCATCTCTTTTCTGAATGCAGCAATAGCAGAAGTAGCCAGTTCAGGCAGGCTGGTACCCAGGGCAACTATACTAATAGCAATTACCCGGTCGCTCACACCCATGTCCCGTGCAATAATCTCCGCATTTTTTACAAGCAAATTTGAACCTAAAGCCAGGCCCAGTGCCGATCCTAAAATCATCAAAACTATAATGCTCCAGTGTGGTTGTTTGGAATGAAGATGTTTATCTATATAATCATTATTCTTCTTTGAGAAATAAATAGAAAAAACAATATACGCGATCAGGCCGACAACAAAAATAATCCCTTCAAAAACACCCAAATTGTGATTAAGTATAAACAGGTATAATAACAGGCTTATAAGTAACATAAAGGGAGTATCGGTTTTTACCGAATTTTTTTTGACAGGAATTGGGAATATGATAGCAGTAACTGCAAGTACCAGTGCAATATTTGCGATATTGGAGCCAATGACATTGCCAATTGCAATTTCGGGGTAACCTTTGATAGCAGATGTCAGGCTTACAAAAAGTTCAGGAGCAGAAGTGCCGAATGAGACAATAGTAACTCCAATTACAAGAGTTGAAATTCTATACCTGTTGCCCAGAAGTACCCCCCCCTTTACGAGAAATTTACCACTATAAAGTAATATGCCAAAACCAATAAGTAAGAATATATACTCCATAATGTTAAATGTGAACATTCCCTTAAAAGGGTCAGGAAAGTAAAATAAATCTGGCTGTTACAGGCAGATTAGTTAATCGTTCAATTTATTTTTTATATCGTCGAAATCTTTTCTGATCTCTTTTGTTTCTTCCGTGATTTCTTTTTTTATGTCCTCTGTGGCTTTTTTGAATTCACGCATCCCCTTCCCAAGTCCCCTGGCCAGTTCGGGAATCTTACTCGACCCAAACAATAATAAAACAGCAAGAAATACAACAAAAAGTTCGGGTCCGCTGATAAACAAAAATATTGTTCCCATTTCCTTATATGTAAACAGCAAAGATATAAAAAAGCCCCGATAAAATATCAGGGCTTTTTTATATTAAATTTTTGGAGATCTATTTTTTAGCTTTTCTGGATTTCACTTTTTCCTCGGTATTTAATGTATCGTATACCAGCGGTGTTGCCACAAATACAGATGAATAAGTACCCACGACAATACCTATGAGCAAGGCGAATATAAATCCTCTGATAACTTCACCTCCGAAGAAGAATATAGCTATCAACACAACAATGGTTGTCATGGAAGTACTAAATGTACGGCTAAGTGTACTGTTCATAGCCATATTCATCACTTCTCCCCTGTCACGCTTCTTGTATATTCCCAGATATTCACGTAACCGGTCGAAAATAATCACCGTATCGTTCACCGAATATCCTACCACAGTAAGGATCGCAGCAATAAAAGCCTGATCAATTTCCATCGAAAATGCCATATGTCCCCATAATATTGAAAAAAGGCCAATTACAATTAATGAGTCGTGCATCAGGGCAGCAATAGCACCCATTCCATATTGCCAATTCCTGAATCGCAGCAATATATAGAAAAACATAAACACCAATGCCAATGTAACAGCAATCACTGCTTCCCGCCTGATGTCGTCGGCTATTGTGGGACCGACTTTCTGATCACCCTGAATGTACACATTCTGGAAAGTATTGTATGATACTGTATCACCAATGATTGGTTTAAGTCCCAGGTATAATTTATTCTGTATATCATTATCAACATCTTCTCCTTCGTCGTTAACTCTGTATCGCGTAGTAATTCTTACCTGGTTGTCTTTCCCGTAAGTAATTACTTTCGGAGCTTCATTTAGTTGAGGTGTGAGATCATTGGCTACATTAACAGTTGAAACGGCATGCGGAAAGCGAATAATAAAGTTTCTCCCACCGGTAAAATCCACACCGTAGTCCAATCCACGTATAAATAACGAAATAATACCGATAAGTATAATTGTTCCGGAAACACCATAAAATATTTTACGTTTTCCTATAAAATCGATGTGAACTTTTTTGAAGGCATTCGCGGTTAATTTAGTAGAAAATGAAAGAGTATAATGCTTTTTCAGATACCATTCATAAATCAACCGGGTGATAAAAATAGCTGTAAATAATGATGTAATAATACCAATTACCAGTGTTGTGGCAAATCCTTTGATGGGGCCGGTACCGAATAAATACAGGATAAGCCCTGTTATACCCGTGGTAGCATTTCCGTCGATAATAGCTGAATAGGCATTTTTGTAACCATCAGCCAGCGCCAGTTTCACACCCTTTCCGGCAGCAATTTCTTCTTTAATACGTTCATATATCAGTACATTGGCATCGACCGCCATACCCATGGTTAACACAATACCGGCAATACCCGGTAGTGTTAAGGCAGCCCCCAATGAGGCAAGTACACCAAAAATAAACACCAGGTTGATAACAAGTGCAATGTCAGCAACCAAACCTGCCCTACGGCTGTAATAAAAGACCATATATATAAGCACCAGTATAAACGCGATAATAAATGAACTTAATCCTGCGGTTACGGCTTCTTTTCCTAATGAAGGCCCTACAATTGATTCCTGAATGATATGCGCTGGAGCCGGCAGTTTACCTGACTTTAACAGGTTAGCAAGGTCCATTGCATCGTTCACACTAAAATTACCGGTAATTTCTGTATTACCACCTGAGATTTCACCCTGCACCACTGCATCGGAATATACCAGGTTATCCATGGCTACTATAACTTCTCGTCCTACATTCTCACGGGTAATCCTTGCCCATATCTTTGCTCCTTCACCGTTCATCCCCATGGTTACATACGCATAACCCGAATTCTGGTTGAATTCCTGTGCTGCATTGGTTACCACATCTCCATCGAGGGGAGGCTTGCCATCCCTGCCGGTCATTTTAATGGCAAACAATTTATAAAAATCGGTTGGCTTTTTTGTTTGCGGATCATCAATGGGTTTGGCATCCCACAAATATTTAAAATCGCGTGGAAACACGTTGTGTTCCATGGCAATTCTCATATACCTGTCTACTGTTGCCGTGTCGCGGGAATGGGCATAGCCGATATCTGCTCCTCTTCTAACATTTCCCTGCTGATCGACATTGGGATAAAGCACACTGAACAAGGGGTAATTTTCCGCTGCACTGGCTTCCTTCAGAGAATCTGAAGTGGTGGATGACGTATCACTCTCCTGTATCTGTTTCAACAGGGTTGGCTCTGTGGCTGTGGCTTTCGATGTATCACTTTTTACCTTTGTTCCTGTTCCTGATTTTGCTTTTACAGCAGAAGCCGTTGCTCCCTTGTCTTTTTGCAATGCTTTTTCTGCATCCAATACTTGTTTTACAACCTTATTTGCCTGAAGTAAACTCGGGTAAATCTCAGAATTTTCATATGTTTCCCAGAATTCAAGATTGGCAGTTCCCTGTAATAATTTTTTCACTCGGTCCTGATCTTTCACCCCGGGTAAATCTACCAATATCCGGTCATTTGTCTCCAGTCGCTGTATATTTGGCTGTGTTACACCGAACTGGTCGATACGAGTACGAATGATGTTGAATGAATTACTCACCGCATCATCTGCTTCCTTCTTCAGAACTGCCAGCACCTGCTGGTTGGTGGAATTGAAGTTGATCTTATCACGCAACTCTACAGTATTAAATATCGCTGCCAGTTTTGCGTTTGGATCAATAGATTCAAAAGCTTTACCGAAAAGCGATACATAATCTTCCTGGCTGTTTTTCTGCATTTTTTTTGCCAGTTTAAGAGCGGCATTAAATGTTGAATCCTTACTGTAATTGGATAATGAACGGATAACATCCTCAACGGATACTTCCAATATAACGTCCATACCGCCTTTGAGGTCGAGACCCAGGTTCAGCTCCCTTGCCTGACAATCTTTAAAAGTATATTTTTTTAAACCGAATAAAAAATTATATACAGTTTCCCCGGAAATCGAATCCAGATAGAAAGTTTCTTTCTTATCATTTAATATCCCGTCTTTTCCTGTAGCATATTCCCTGGCCGCTTTTTTAACGCTAGCTGCTTTCCAGGTGAATGATAACTGGTAAACACTCACCAGAGCAAGTGAAATAGCCAAAAACCATATGGCTCCTTTGTTTCGCATTTCTGTCCTTTTTTAAGTTTTTATATTTTTTCTTATGTATAATCCTTTTTCAGGCGTGGCGCAAATATATTAAAATTTTTAGAAGAAAATAAATCATAGTGTGTTAGGTTACGGGATATTACTAAAATAATTACCAAACTTTCCATTATTGGCAAAACCTGTAAATGATTTACCGATGTATGTGGTGCATTTTATGCGGATTATGCAAATATACTATACTGGTATATCAACAAGTATTAACCTGCAATAAAAACTGCATTACTATTAAAAGCTTTTACATCATTTCTAAAATGTAAGTAATTATTATTCTTCCAACTTTCCAAAATCGGCCGAAAGTGTTTCTTTTTTTATGAAATCAAACTGCGTCATTTGTTGAATACTGTAAAAATAACTCCAATAATTATGCAATGCGGAAATATAATTCCTTTTTGCTTCATCTTTTTCCTGCAAGGCCACATTCAGATCAAGCACATCAATTTTACCAATCAGAAAACGCTGTTTGGCCACATTATAGCGCAATTGCGCCACCGTATCTGCTTTTGCAGCGATAAGAAACTGATCATCCTGAAGATTAAACTGCATAACTTTTAACAATATCTGCTGTTCGAAATCAATTTCATCCTGCTGAACGGTTGCCCGCACAACTTCCTGGTTTGATTCTGCCATTTTATATTTTCCCTTCCCCAGCCCCCAATCGACAATTGGAATCTGTATACCTACCTGCACGCGTTGCTGATCCTGGGGGTTGCTGTAAACTCCGGGAATATTGGTAGCACTTTGTGTAAGTCCGAAACTGGCGAAAAGATCAGCATTCACTCCTTTTTCTGATTTGGCCTGTGCCACAGCCTGGCTGGCTTCCAGTTGCTGACGCTCCATCCGTATCAGTTCCGGATTATTATTTTTAGCCAGTTCCAGTGCTTTATCCACCTCTACTTCTACATTTGGTATCTTTTTCGGTATAAGCAACTCTATATCTACCTGGTTATTGAAACCAAGGAAAGACCTGAGTTGAAATTTAGCTACTTCCAGATTTACATTTGCTCTATTTACATCAGTACCCGCGTTCAGATGACTTAATTCCATCTGCAATAATTCATCTTCAGCAATTGTACCCAGGTTGTATCTGCCCTTAGCAATTTTATACAATGTATCGGCATTTTGAAAATTTATATTGGCAATTTCAACATTGCTCTGTGCCAGTGCAAGATCAAAAAAATCATTCACAGCCCGGATAGCTACTGACTCCATGTCGTCGATATATGTTTTCTTTGCTTCTTGGTATTTCAGAGGTTCTATTTTCTTTTCCCACCGAAGTGGATTATACCCGTTGATAGGTTGGGTGAATCCAATACTCACCGGGGTTGAAAGATAGGAGAAGGTATCCATCTGACCGAACTGATCGACCCGTTGCAATTCCGATCTCATAAATATACTTCCCCCGGTAAGTCCGATGTTTTGTGTGATATTCAGATCAAGTGTAGTATTATTTACAAAATTATTCACGAAAATATAATTTCCTTCCTGTGTCTGATATGATGATAACGATCGGTTAAAACCGGGAAAAGTAGTCTGCAGGCTTAAGTGCGGCAAATACTTGGCTAAATGTGAACGGTATTCCCAATAACTACCCCGAAAACGGTGCTTGGCCATAATTGCCTGCAAAGATTGATCCTTGGCCAGATCAATTACTTCATTTAATGTCAGACGTTTTAAAACAGTATCTTGTGCTGAAATAATATTACTGGTGGTAAGCAATCCGGAAAGGACTATCAATAAAATTCCTTTCTTATTTTTGCTGTTAATGAAAAATGTCACAAACTCAGTCATTTTATACTATTGATTTTTGCTATTCATGCCGTAACGATTCGATTGGATCTCTCTGTGATGCCCTCCTTGCAGGAGAATATCCGAAAATAATCCCTACAGATACAGACACTCCGAAAGCAATAAATACGGAAACAGGGGATACAATGGTCAGAATGTCGGCAATTTTATTAATCATCCGTGCAAGTACTATCCCGAGAATTACGCCGATGATTCCTCCTGAGAAACTGATTAACACTGCTTCGGAAAGAAACTGGATCATAATATCTTTTTTCTTGGCGCCAATAGCCATCCGGGTGCCGATTTCCTTAATACGTTCCATTACAGAGGCAAACATGATATTCATTATTCCTATACCTCCCACGATCAAAGCGATACTGGCAATAGCCCCTAGTACCAGATTAAATATATCTTTGGTACGTTGCTCCTGTTTCAACAACATCTCGGGAACGGTAATTTCGTAATCTTTAACGCCGTAATGCCTTCTGAGCATCATCCGGCTTACTATTTTCGTTGTAGGTGCTATTTCTTCCGAACTACTAACCTGAACAATGATCCTGTCGAGCTGATGGTAATTGCTTTTGTTATTTTCACCTGGGTTAATGCTTTGATTATAACTTGCCCTGGAATCTGAAGTGGCTAATACACGCTGATTAATAAGCGCACGGTTCTGAAAACGCAATAGCATGGTTTTGGTAGGGATATAAATATTATCGTTGAATACGTTAACACCCTTGTTTTCAAATCCCGAAAGGCTGACATTGCTTTTCTCAAGAACACCAATTACTCTTAGCCAGACATTGCCGAATTTAAGATCCTTACCAACAGGATTAACCTGGTTGAAAAATTTTGCCCGTATATTATCTCCTATGATACAAACAGGCACACCATTTTTCTCTTGATAATTACTAAATAATTCACCCGATTGCAGTTTCAGATTGTAAATATTAAAATATTCGCCTGAGACTCCCAGTATTTTAGCCGATTCGCGTACACCTCCCTGAACAACATAAGAATTCAGGGCTATTTCAGGACTTATATTTTTTACCGTAGGTAATAATTCATAAATAGCATCGACATCATTCATATTCAAACCTGGGGAATATTTATTGTTTTCCTTCCCGGAGTTATCCTGATTATTATCCTGATTGTTTTTTGCTTCTACCACCGGTGAAATAACAATATTATTTACTCCTACCAATTGTATCTGTTCGAGTATTTCCTGTTTGGCTCCCCGTCCGATGGCCAGCATGCTGATAACGGCGGCCACACCAAATATAATCCCTAAAGCAGTTAATAATGATTTCAGCTTATTCGACAGCAGCGAATCGACCGCAATATTAAAATCGTGCATGTACCGTTTAAAAAAACCTACTTGCGAGCTCCTGTTTAACTTTACATCCATTTGAAACAATTATACAATCAATTCGAATTTTTTGGTAAATCACCTGTTGCAGGCCTCTGTCTCCGTTTCCCACCAGGTGTTTCTTTACTTTGACGTTTCTCCTCTTTTAATTCTTTTTCTTTTTTCTCTTCTTTCACTTTCTCCTCTTTTTTCTGTTTTATCACGGAAGCAAGTTCCATCCCGGTATATTTATATTCATCAGCGTTTTCAGGAACTGTTAATAGCACCATATCACCAGCGTTCAGTCCTTTCTCAATAATAATCTCATTTTCATTAGCTTCTCCCAAAACCACCAATTGTTTGGTTCCGTTTTTCCGGTATACAAAAGTAAGGCTGTCATTGCTATGTACAGCTTCAAGAGGCAGGAAGTTTACATCTTTATATTCTTTCGTAATAATCGAATTACTGGTTGTCATCGACGGACGAAGTACAGGGTCTGTCTCGTTCAGCCTGATTTCCACCTCGAACACTTTGGCGTCTGTATTTGGCAGTTGTTCTCCAATGTTAGCCACGCTTGTTACACTGCCGGTAAATTTCTTATCAGGAAATGCATCAATCCCAACATTCACTTTTTGGTTTGGTTTTATTTTACTGATATCAATCTCGTTGACATAAGTAATCGAATTGAATGACGACATATCAGGTAATGTGGCAACGACGGGATCACGCCAGAGTTGAATGTTTGAACCAACCGTACGTTTGGTTCCGTTTCTTTCTTTTTGATAGATCACCATTCCGGATGCAGGAGCCTTAATGGTGAGTTTCGACAAAGCGCTCATTATCTGTTCTTTATTGCGAAGATTTTTATTAAGGTCTGCCGTTTTCTGTCGGATATTCACTTTTGCCTGTTGAATTTTCAGCTTGTAGTTTCCCAATGCCTGTTCCAGTTCTCTTTTTGTCTTATCCAGATCGATCTGAGCTTTCCTTATAACCGAAGGGGATTCATATTTCGATTGTTCCAGGGTAATTTCCGATTCCTGAACAGAAAACTTTAAATTAACGATATTATCACGCTGTGACCTCAAATCTAATGAAGAATCGATTTTAGCTTTTTCAATCTCTGCCTGGTTGGCTTCTATTTTTTCTTCTATATCCTTCAATGCATTTCTGACATTTGAATCGTCGAGCTGTGCTACGAAATCGCCGGAATCCACTTCGGTACCTTCATCTACCAGTTTGCCGATAGAAATTTCCCAAACCCGTATATCCCTTAATTCCTGTGATGGCACTTTTATGCTTACTGAATTTTTGGCTTTCAACTCACCGGTAACTGTCACCAGCACTTCAAAATCGCCATGCTGAACCTCGGTTTCAATCTGAGTCTGGCTTTTTGTATCCTTTGCGCTGTAAAAAATAATAGCAAAAACAGCTAAAACCACAATAGCTGCAATAATAATATGTCCTTTTTTCATGAAAACAAAAAGAATTTATAAATCAAAAATATATGTTGCAATCTCATTTCTATTAATACGGTACTGGTACATTTATATTCAAATTGCTGTTAAAATATGCATGTCAGTTGAATATAGCTGAAAATAAAAAAGATGACAATAAAACCCCCCAATTTACTTTTTATTATTCTGAGAAGCAAATTTTTATAAAAAACCCTTGATTTCATTAATAATTTTTTGTGCCAGGGCAGTAGCACTTTTCATTGTATTACTTTCGGAATAGATCCGGATAACAGGTTCCGTATTCGATTTGCGCAGGTGCACCCATTCATTCTCAAATTCAATTTTAACCCCATCAATATCGTTTACCGGCTGGTGTTTGTATTTGTCTTTCATAAGTGCAAGAATTTTATCCACATCAATTCCGGGTGAAAGTTCTATTTTGTTCTTGCTGATTACATAGTCCGGGTAAGTGGCTCTCAGTTCCGAACACTTTTTACCCGATTTTGCCAGGTGAGTAAGAAATAGGGCTATTCCAACCAGTGCATCACGACCATAATGAAACTCAGGATAAATAACGCCACCGTTTCCTTCACCACCGATTATAGCACCTGTTGCTTTCATCAATTCCACTACATTTACTTCTCCCACTGCCGATGCCTGATAACGGCCACCGTATTTTTCAGTAATATCCTTTAATGCCCGGGTAGATGACATATTGGAAACCGTATTCCCTTTCTGGTGTTGTAATATATAATCGGCCACGGCAACCAACGTATATTCCTCGCCAAACATGGAACCATCTTCATTAATAATGGCCAGCCGGTCAACGTCAGGGTCAACCACAAAACCAGCATCGGCCCCTTCGTTACGTATCAGATCAGCAATTTCGGTGAGATGTTCGGGCAATGGTTCAGGATTATGTGGAAATTGTCCGGTAGGTTCACAATATAACTCAACAATATTTCTAACCCCCAAGGATTTCAGTAATTTGGGGATAACAACCCCACCTACCGAATTGACACAGTCGACAGCAATTTTAAAATCAGCCCTTTTTATAGCATCCACGTCTACCAGTTCCAGTTTAAGTATCTGTTCTATATGGTCATTGTGTGCTTCATCATTATAAGTTATTTTACCCAACTGGTCAACTTCGCTGAAAAGAAACTTTTCATTACCGGCTAGCTGTAAGATAGTAGCGCCGTCTGTTGCTGAAATAAATTCGCCTTTTTCATTCAACAGCTTCAGTGCATTCCATTGCTTTGGGTTATGACTGGCAGTCAAAATTATACCTCCATCTGCTTCTGCATCTGTCACTGCAAGCTCAACTGTTGGAGTTGTTGCCAATCCCAGGTGGATGACATCAATGCCCATCCCATTGAGGGTACCGTCAACCAGATAATTTACCATTTCACCCGATATTCTGGCATCACGGCCAACCACAATTTTTATTTTATCCTTTTTACTTACTTGTTTTCTCCATTGCCCGAATGCAGCCGTAAATTTAACTATATCAAGCGGAGTAAGGTTATCATTTACTTCCCCGCCAATTGTTCCCCTAATACCTGATATTGATTTGATGAGTGTCATTTGTTTTAATACTTTTGTTGCAGTTTTAATTTGAAGTATTTTGTAACTTTATATTATTAAGTGCCGGTTCAAAAATAATGAATCCCGGTTTATGTACACGAAATTACTCCAAGATAAATTCAGGTTCAAATTTATTTATGATTTTTAAATAATAAAACCTATACTAATTATGCTAAGAAACACATCAGGTAAAAAAACAGGGATCAAATCGAGTAAAAATCCCCGGGGCAAAAAAACGAAGGCAAAAGAAATAATCACTGAAAAAAGAAAGACTGTTCCTCCAAAAGAAAACCTTAAACATGATGATAAGCTCATCCGTCTTAATAAATACATAGCAGGAACAGGTTTATGTTCGCGCAGAGAAGCTGATGAGTTTATCAAAGCCGGGCTGATTACAGTAAATAATAAAATTATTTCAGAACTTGGTTCGCGGGTAAACCCATCGGATAATATTAAATACAATGGGGAACGTTTAAAAGAAGAAAGGAAAGTTTATATCTTGCTCAACAAGCCAAAAGATTATATAACCACCGTAGAAGATCCACATGCAAAGAAAACAGTACTGGACCTTGTACGTCATGCCTGTTCTGAAAGAATTTATCCGGTAGGACGGCTCGACCGCAATACCACCGGTGTATTGTTGCTTACCAACGATGGTGATCTGACAAAGAAACTGACTCATCCGAAATTCAATAAGCTCAAAATCTATCATGTCTATCTGAACAAAATACTGAAAGGACGAGATCTGGAAAAAATCGCAGAGGGTATCACCCTGGAAGATGGCCTTATAAAGGCTGATGCTATCAGTTATGTTGATCCCAATGATAAAAAACAGGTAGGCATTGAAATTCATTCGGGTCGTAACCGGATTGTACGCCGGATTTTCGAATCGTTGGAATATAAAATCCTGAAACTTGACCGTGTATATTTTGCAGGCCTGACAAAGAAAGGCCTCCAACGGGGCAAATGGCGTTTCCTTAATGATAAGGAAATATCAATGTTAAAAATGAATGCTTTTAAATAGAGGAATTTTATAGCTTAATCCCCATAAACAATACATCATCTACCTGTTCCAGATCTTCTTTCCAGAGGTTAAATGTACTTTTTACATAATTGAATTGTTCTTCCATGGGCTTCTGGTAGATGTCTTTCAAGAGGTTTTTCAGACGTACCATTTTGAATTTTTTACCCATCGGCCCGCCAAACTGATCGGGGTAACCATCGGAAAACATGTAAATTATGTCTCCCTTGCTGAGCTGTATCCCTTCGTCTAAAAATTCCTTGACTTCTTTATCGTAATGCCCGCCTACCGAACTACGGCTTCCTTTAACATAAATCTGTTCTCCGTTACAGTAAATGATCATTGGTCGCATTGCTGAAGCATATCGTAAATAATTTGTCCGGGTATCTATTTCACAGACAATAATGTCCATGCCGTCGTTCGACTTCTCTGCTTCAAGGTTCTGGTTTAATGTGTTTCTTAATTCAGAATCGAGCCGTTTTAATATTTCAGAGGGGGTTTTGGCTTCATCCCGCATACAAATATCTTTAATCAGCGTGGTGCCGATCATCGACATAAATGCTCCGGGAACACCATGACCCGTGGAGTCGGCACATACAATAACAAATTTGTATTCCGAAATTTTATCGAACCAGTAGAAGTCACCACTAACTATATCGCGGGGTTGATAATATACAAATGATCCCGAGAAATTCTGCTGTAGTTTTTTTATCGGAGGTAAAATACTGGCCTGAATGCGCTGGGCATAATTGATACTATCGGTAATATCTTTATTCTTTATTTCAATTTCTTCTTTTTGTTCAACCACTTCGCGTGTACGCTCATCAAGCTTCCTTTCGAGATATTCCTGCAATTGTTTCTGCTTACGTTCCCTGATCTTAATTATTATAAATACCGATAGCACCACAAATATAAAGACCAACGTTATAAACCACCATGTTTTCCATACTGGTAGTTTCACATCCAGCTGGAATTCGGCAGGAGATTCCTCACTTATTCCTGCTTCGTTGAACGATCTTACTTTAAAGGTATAATGCCCGTCTTCTACCCGGGGATAAATGGCATAATTCAAACTCGTAATTTCCGACCAAGCCAGGTCATAACCCTCTAGTTTATACTGGTACTTTACTGCGGCAGGGTTTTTATAATCCAATCCGATAAATTCAATTCTCAGTTTGTAAGCTGAATAAGGCAACTCGATCTTTTTTCTGAAACCGTATGCCTTATCAGAAATGATCACCTTTTTAATATTGGTTTTGGGTGGAATTTTATTAGGCTGATCTTTTACATAGTTATATCGGATAAGACCATCGGTGGTGCCAAAATACACGATTCCTTTTGAATCCTTAAAGGTGGCATTTAAATTACAGTCGCCGGTTATTCCATATTCCGTATCATATACTTTTACAGAAAAATCATTTATATTAACACGGCTTATACCAAGCCTATGCCCTACCCACACATAGTTGCTATCCACAGCCATAATGCTGTAACAATAGTTTGATTTTAATCCGAGTTTTGCAGTAAGGTTGATTATTGTATCCTTCTTAAATACAAATACACCATTACCATAGGTAGTGGCCCATACAGACCCTTTGTTATCCCGTGTCAGGGAATTAATTTCCAGTTCAATATTTCCTGTCGACAAATATTCATTTATTTCTCCTTTTTCATCTAACTGATAGATACCGTTTGCCTGCGTGGCTATCAATATGCGGTTATCCGAATCGATGTATAATGCATCAATATCGTTGTGTGGTAATCTGTTTATTGTACTGTAGTGAAGCTTTGAATTTGTTTTTTTATTATAAACATAAATTCCGTCTTTGGTAGCAATGTATATGTTTTCACCATCGCCGGTGATCGAATTTACTGAGTTTCCCAATGAATTGGACGCATAATTCAATTTGCTGATATTATCTGTGCGTGTGTTCAGGGTCATTAATCCGTGATTGTCTGTTCCGATCCACAGTGTATTATTTTTATCCAGAAAGAGTGTTGAAATATTATCATCAGGAAGCCCTGAGCTCGTACCGAAAAATTTCTTTTTATCACTCTTTGTTGATAACCTGAGCAATCCGTTTTCATTGCCAACCCAGATAGTACTATCATTTCCTGTTACTGATAATATATTATTGCCAAAAGGAGTTTGGGAGAAAGTATAAAATGTAAATGCCTCATCGATCATAAAAGCAAGTCCGTTCCCGTATGTGGCTACCCATATATTTCCTTCACGATCTTCATAAACCTGTTTGACGAAATTAATTCCCAGTCCGTTATTTTTATTGTAATTGATAATTCCGGTGAACTCCCCTCCTTCTTCTTTCTGTCCGGAGAGTTTAAAAACTCCGCTTCTCAAGGTGCTTAACCAAAGGTTCGATTCCCTGTCTTCCAGAACATTCTGAATATTTTCGTTTGACAAGTTAAATTTTTCCCCCACTTTTTTTAAAGTATATGAACCATTTTTCAGGGTAATATAAAATAGTCCCTCATCTTCGGTAGCTACCCAAAAGGAGTTTTTATGACTTGATTTTTCAATATCCTGAATTTTGACATATTCCAGTTCCTTAACTTCCGAGATTAATTTGGGCTGTTCCTTTTTCGTAGGCACAGAATAAATGTACAATCCTTCCTGGAATCCCACCAGTAAATCGGAATTCACAGTAAGTACACTGGTAATAAATTTATTGGCAAATGGTTCTTTATATCTGGCAATTTCCTTTGCATTCTCAAGTAATAGAACGCCATCATTCTGAGAAGCAGCAAGAATCAATCCATCTCCAACCTGAATGATTGAAGTAATGGTACTGTTCACCTTTTCTTTCACGCTTACAGTCTTAAAAGAAATTCCATCGTATAAGGAAATTGATCCGTTATTATGTCCGAACCACAAATTACCGAGGCTGTCTTTAAAGCTCACCTGGACCACATCACCTGCAACCGAGTCGCTAGTTGATAATGCAGCGAAATTAAAACCGTCGAAGTTACAGAGGCCTTCTCCGGTCCCTATCCAGATATAACCGTTCTTATCCTGATTAATAGTATAGACAAAGGGATGGCAAATCCCCTCTTGAACGCCGTATTTCCTGAATTTGTAATTTTGACCGTATAAAATTGCGGGAGTAGTTACTAAGATTATAATGAGAAGGATAGATAATTTAAAATTCTTTCGGACAAAATTATAAGTTCTCATGTTATTTTAGGATGTTGTATTTAATTCTTTTTTACAGGTGATACTTTTTTTACAGCAATACTATGTTTATATTTTGGAACCCCCCCAATAGGAATAACATAGAAAGGCAACAACTCTCCATATTGATTACGAACATTTACCACTACATTATTATTTTTCACAGGCGGATTTTTTCTTTTAATAAATTGTATATCCAATGATGTATTTTTTTCTTCATCCAGAATTTTAAACTCATCCTCTGCCCAGTTATCTTCTCCCGACACTTTTGATATTTGTCCGCGACGAGCAACAGATACCGTACGTATAAACCCATCATTATCCCAGTCGAAATTGGATAATTTCACGGTTAATGTCTTATCATCAACATAAGGATAGATATGAGATACCTCGTTAGGATTATCCCACATTCTGAATGTATATTCGTATGCAAAAGCATTTGCTCCTTCAACCGGTTTGTTTTCGTCATATTTTGTACTTAAATAATACCTGTATAAATTCCCGTCATTACCAGTCAAACCGTCAGCAATGATTTTAAAAATGTAACCGTCGAATTTAGTTACAAATTCCCCTTCGGTTGGGTTAAATGGCCCGAAAGTGTACCAATTGTCATCATACTTTGGATTTACGCCAAATGTTTTGGTGGCCAGCAAATTACCGCTTTTATAATCACCCACAGGTTGAGTCTCCTGTGCATCTTTATTCGAATAACAATCTGTTCCACCATACACAGAAAACATGGTTTTGGTATCAAAATCACCATTCTGTTCATCCACCGCTCCACCACAATCGGGATCGTATACCCTTATAAATATGGGTTCTTTAAAATCCTTTGGAATCAGAAAAAAGAAAGTTTCTGAGAAATCATCATCCCCCCATGAGGTTTCAGCTTTGGGGACCAAAAGTAACAAGATAAGGGATGTTTTCATCACCTGCCGGAACGGGTTGAGCATGTAATACAACTATGAAACTTATAAATATGATATTTAAAAAGAAAAATTTTTTCATTTGCAGGCAAATTTATACTAAATAACAGGAATAATTAGTTAACAACATACACAAAATCTCAACACAGGCAAACAAAATCAGAATACTTAACTTGTACGTGAACTTCCTAAATATGTTTTGATAAATTTTATGAAAAATCAAACCTTTTATCACTCTCATTCATTTTTAATTACATAAATCTTTCGTGTCACGCATTCTTTTTTCGGTTTTTCTTTTCTTCCAGTTGTTTTACTGGTTACTCCAAGTTGAACAGAATAAACTCCCGGACGGTTAAATGTATGATAGGTAATAGAATCCTCACCTCGGGTTCCGTCATTAAAATCCCAGTAATAATTATCTATGTCGAAATTTTTCAGGTATGTTTTCAACCCGTCGAAGCGTACTTTTTCATTTACGGAACAGGTGTCAACGGTAGTAATGTATGGTTGTTCAATATCCTCTACCGTTAAATCATAACTGGCCTGATTAAAATAAATCTCTCCAGTTAATGTATCTATAACGTTAAGTTTTATAACATAGTCGCCAGGGCCTTTAAAACAATGATCAGCTTCCAATCCACGAATTTTAGTGCCATCTCCCAGATCCCATTCATAACGGAAAGTGGTAGTGTCCTGATCAAGACTCCCAGGTTCATAAAATACATAACAGTAATCATTTTTCTGTTGCTCTTTACAGGAAGTAAAGGTTGGCAGTGTAGAATAGAATTCAAAAATATCATCGCTGCCATCCCTGTTAGAGGTGAAAAATCCGGTATCCATGGCGGCATTGACAATCATTCCAAAATCATCGGCCTTTGAATTATAGGGGGCCGAAAGATCTACAGGGTCTTTCCACTTGCCATCGATCTTATCGGAATAAAAAATATCCAGCCCTCCTTTTCCCCGATGTCCGCGGGAAGCAAAATATAGCCGTCCGCTGTGATGGAAGAAAGGAGAAACTTCATTTTTTGGGGTGTTGATTTTATCTCCAAGGTTCCTGGGTTTTTGCCAGCGACCATTTTTTAATTCACTTACATAAATATCATATCCACCATATCCGCCAGCCTGGTCGGAACTGAAGTATAGACTTTTTCCGTCAGGCGACAACGAAGGAAAACCTGCATTCGCACTATCAGGATTATAAGGAAAAGGTTGAATACTTGTCCAGTCATTCCCTGCTTTTCTTGCCGTAAATATTCCGGTATTAGAATCTGCAACTGTAACATTCCCGAATTTATCGATGATATCCTTTGTACGGGTAAAGTATATTACTTTTTGAGCAGAATCAAATGTTACTGCTCCTTCGTTAAATCGGGTATTCAGATTATCAGAGAATTTCTGTGCGCCAGACAAGTGCAGTCCACCCTTTTTTGTTTCATCCCAGTATAAATTATACATGAAATTATTATTCTCATTGTAGGTCACAATAAAAAGGTTTTCTTTTCTGTTCGAACAAAAAACGATCCCATCTTGATAAAAAGCAGGCGACATTTCACTAAACTGACGTGTATTAAAAGAAAGTCGGTCAATTTTTATATAATCCTGCCCGTAGGTTTCTGAAAACATTACTTGTAAAAAAACAAAAAACAGATAAAATATATTGATACTTTTTTTATTCATGCACTTAAAAATTTCTGAGATCCGGAACATTCACCTTATAACCAAACCTGTATTGAATAAAAAATTCCATTGACCCGTTATTATATTTACTAAGTTTTCCAATAGTATAATCATACGAAGCTCCGATTGTCAACTGCGGATTAGCCTTAACATTAAACATAAATACGATAGCATCTTGGTTACGATATGATATACCGCCCGTTAAAAATTGCCGGTATGTTGCATTCAGGTTCAGGTCGAACTGTAATAACGAACTTGCTGAGTATTTAACGAGACAGGAAGGTTGCCAGCTTATATCACGGTCTTCATACAATTTTATCCCGGTGGTAAAATAAAAGTTATATAGTTCAAAATCATTATAAATCTGGTATTTACCATCCACTTGATTACTTTTATAACTAAAGATCAATGGGACAGATGCCCCGGCAAAAAATTTATCGTCATAATAATATATTCCTAATCCAAAGTTAGGGAGAAAATATTTGAGCGAATTATTATTAAAAGCTACATCATTTTCAGTGAGATCAATCCGATCCTGCTTACCCGAAGTAAATCCACCTTTCAGTCCAAAAGACAATTTTCCTTTCCAAAACCGGATCCTGTATGCATAGTTCAGGAACACCGATGAATAATTACGAATACCGATCTTTTCGTGAAATACGAGTAATCCTAATGCAAGCGAAGGATCTTTCAACGGAGCATGTGCACTGAAGGTCTGGTCAGTTGGAGCCCCGTCAAATCCCATCCACTGGTTCCTGTAAAAAACTGACGCTGTAAATGCCTCTTCACTTCCCGCATATCCCGGATTTATTGCCAGTCCGTTAAAAATGTACTGGCTGAAAGTCGGGTGCATACTGGCTTCTTACAACAGCAGGAAGGAATAAAAACAATATGAATACAATTTTTCTCATTTATCGTCTCAGTTCAACAAATCCTTTTCTTACCGGTCTTCCTTCTTCTTTAAAAATATAGAAATAAGTATCTGCCGGAACATCCTTTCCGTTCTTGTCTTTGCCATCCCAATAATTATCGGAAGTATAATCATCAGCTTGAAAAATTACATTTCCCCACCTGTTGAATATAATTAACTCTGCATGACTCATTCCTTTCAGGTCAATCTTAAATTTGTCGTTTATATTATCTCCATTGGGGGAAAATCCTTTTTCAATCATCAGATCCTTTATCGTAATAATCATACTATCTGAAACTGTTTCACAAACTCCGTTTTTTACGCTCCATTTTAAAATATTTTCCCCTACATTATTCAAGTTAACAGTCGTTTTCGCATCGGTAATATCGATAAAATCACCTGTACCTTTTATGAAAGACCAGGAACCGCTTCCAACATCTGCCGGCAGGGCATTTAATTGTGTTGTGAAATTATAATCAAGAATTTGATCTGTTCCGGCATCTGTGGGGCCCGGTTGTTGAAAAAAAGTTATTTTTACCTGAGCCTGATCCATACACTTCCAGTTGGTTTCTGTCCAGGTGAAAACAGTACTTCCATAACCGGAAACCGTTACTGGTGTAGTAGGCAGAGTGGGATCCTCAAACTCACTGTTATCGGCCTCCCACATTCCATTCCCCACACTCGGTACTGCATTAAGTGTATAATTAAGACCACATACAGAGTCGACTGTACCGGCATTTGCCTGTGGTACTTCATTTACGGTCACAATTCCATTATTACTGGTATCCGAACAAACACCTGCCGAAGTGACAATTCTCCTGTAAAAGGTTGTTTGCTGTAATTGACCCTCGTCATAAACCGGATTATAGGAAATAGTGTCCCAACTTTTTTGATCGGTGTTATCAATACTTTTTTGCCACATGTAAGTATAATTTCCATCACCACCACTTAATTGTCCTCCGGTTAAAGTGCCGGGAGATTCAGACTGACAAAGAGTATCCTTAATATTCAATACGTTATTTTCAATTTTTGGATAAACTTTTATTGTAATAGATTTGCTTGTATCTGTCTGAATAGTATCCCCATGAAACGTTGAAATTGTAGTGCTAATATATCTTCTGAAATTGGATGTTTCCAATAAGGGAGCCGGAGTATAAAAAAGTGAATCGCTTGTTGTTCCAACATTGCTCCATGTTGATTCTGAGATTCCCTGTTTTTGCCACTGATAGTCAAAATCTCCGCTACCACCTTTGGGAATACTTCCTATCAAAGTACCAGGGATTTGTCCTTCACAAACCACTGTGTCGGCTCCGGAAATACTATTAACAGCATTAAAAAAGAATCCGTTAAGTACGATTTGCAGTTTACTTACTGCCTTACCCGGTAATCCGGACGTAGCCTGATGTGTAAGGCACGAATTTCCGACAGCACCGGGAGTTCCATTCGATAAATCGATATTTATTCCTGAACTTAATTTCGAGTATAATAAAACTCCACCGCCACCGCCACCACCGGCGCCTGTACAATTGTCACCAGTACTGCCGCCGTTACCACCCCTGGCATTAATATTCAGTGTCCCGATATATGTATTTACATCAAGTACGACAGAACCGCCGCCGCCGCCGCCACTTCCTCCTGCATTGGCTGCACCATCAGCGCCATTAAGTCCATTGGCTGTAATTGTAGCATTATTGCTTTGAAGAGTGTCAGTTATAATAAATACAATTCCTCCGCCATCACCTCCTTTAAATGAAGCCGAACTACCGTCAGTAGTGGTTGAACCACCGCCGCCCCCAATTACAACACGCTTTTGATTTATATTATCCAAAAAATAAAAGGATGTAGAATCCAGGCTTCGACCTCCATTGGCTGTAATAAGACTGTTACCGGGGCTGCACAAATCGGATTGCAACCCGCCATTGCCACCGGCACCATAGTTACTTCCACCACCTCCACCGGAATATAATCCATTACCACCACCTCCACCGGTCATGGAATGGCCTGCTCCCATCGGATAATCAAAGCCTGTGGTTATGGCTCCTTCCCCTTTATTTCCTGCACGGTTTAACTGGGTGGTATCAAAATAAAAAGTATCTGTCCCGGCGACATTGGTACGGCAGCCGCCGGTATAATTCATTTCTGGTTGAGCCCCTAAAAATCCCCTTCCAGTTACATCAATACCGCTGTTTAATACAAGTTTCCGATAAACTACCAATGCTACTATACCACCGGTATTACCATCCCATTTTTTAGCAACCAGGGTGCCGGAAACAACTGCATTCACCGATTCGACGACTTTTACCAACTGTATTTTCTCATTGGCATTATAAGCATTTACAAGATCGGAGGTGAAAGTTATCTTGCTGCTAGCTTTATCAACAGAACTTACCGCAACAAATTCATACTTACCAGTACTTTGCCAACTGCTTCTTAATCCAGGATTTAACTTCCAATCAGGAAATGGCATTTGTAAAGTAACTCCTGTCATCTGAATAAGCAGTACTTTATCGCCGGCATGAAACTGGTATATTCCTGCAGTGTCGGAAATAATTACGGCATCAGGAGCGCTAACAGATTCGACAGGCAAGTACTTATTAATCTGACCCTGCAATATATCTATTTCCTGGGCCAATAGAGGTGAAATCAAGCTAAAAAATGAATGTTATAAATACGAGTTTTTTCAAAAAATTTCGTTATAGGGTTTATTATCTATCAAATATAAAAATAAATTATTGTCAGCTTTTAAAAAGATTTCAACAATAGTATTGTACGACAATTAGATAATCCAAATAAATTAATTTTAATTGTCTTTTGATGAATAAGACAACTTAATTAATACAGAAAATAATTAGTTGCTGCTTAAAGATTTTTTCCAGACTAGCAGCTTTTCTTGTACGGTTCACCGGATAATGGGTTACATCCTGAAATTAAAAATTAGACAAACCGTACCATTTTATTAACTGAAACCTCACTTTTCTTCATTATAAACAGGTATTTTAACAATAAAAGTCGTTCCCTGACCTACTATCGTTTCAAAAGTGATTTCACCCTGTATGTTTTCAATAATATTTTTTACAATTGCCAGACCTAATCCCATTCCACTGCTTTTTGTGGTGAAATTAGGCATAAACAACTTATCTCTTAGTTCTTCCGGGATACCCTTCCCGTTATCGCTTATTCGGATAATTGCCAGAGGAGAATGGCTGCTGATATCAATCAGTATCTTGCCTTCTGTTTTTTCAGGTATGGATTGAAGGGCATTTTTAACAAGATTAATAAATACCCTTGATAATTGCTCTTTATCGGCAAACACATTTAATTCAATGTTATCATGGAAATTGGCAAGTATTTCTGCTTTTTTCGAATCTCCAAATAAGTCAACAATATCTCTAATAGTTTCCACCAGGTTCACCTTTTGATTATTTGCACGTGGCATTTTGGCAAAATTTGAGAACTCTGATGCAATTGTGGAAAGATTGTCAATTTGTTCAATAATTGTACGAGAAACCCTTTCAAGATATTCCCCGTAATTTTCGCTGCTATCTTGCCAGGCACGTAATAAATGTTGAACACTTAGTTTCATTGGCGTAAGCGGATTTTTTATTTCGTGGGCAATTTGTTTGGCCATTTCCCGCCAGGCCATTTCCCTTTCGGATTTTGCCAGTAAATCAACACTTCTTTCAAGCTCATCCACCATTCGGTTGTATTCTCTTACAAGACTTCCTATTTCATCTTTACCCTTATATTGAATCTGCTCATATTTTTTACCAAGCTCAATTTCGCTGAATTTTTGCTGAATCATTCGCAGCGGTCGTGTTATCTGATCGGAAATAAACACTGCCACGGCAATGGTAAGAAGAATTAGCAATACATAAATATTTACTATGGCCACCACAAGAGTTGTAAGGTCTTGTTTCAGTACATTTTGTTTGGTGAAATAGGGTAAATTAAGGTATGCCAGTAATTTATTATCTACATTAATAAAAGGTACATATGCTGATAAATAACTTAATTTACCTATACTTTCTTTATGGACATACAAAGCTTGCTGTTTGTATTTCAATTTTTCAAACGCTACCGGGTTGATCTTGTTTCCCTGCAGTCCCAGATCGAAAATTTCGGGACGAGAAGTGGCCAGTAAGTTTCCATCCGGATCATATAAGTTAATATCGGTATAAAAAACATCGGAAAATTTTATGAGCAACTGATCCAGATTATCGTAACCATCGCCGTACCAGAAAGGATTTATTTTGTCTTCATAGGAAAGCTCCCGTTCAATTTCGACGTAAACCGACTGAATTTTTTCCGACAGGTTATCTAATTGTTTGTCTTTGTATTGCCGGATGCTGAAATATATTGTGCCACCACCAATAAAAACCAATGAAATTAAGAGGATGATGATAATAGAAAACTGAATTTTGTTTTTGAAATTTAATTCAATGCCTTTTTTTAGGACAGAAAAATTCAATGTAATAAGGGAAGTTATTATCAGCAAATAGAAAAATACAAAAATATAAGAGAAGGAAACAAGGTAATCGAATGTTCTTATGGAATTACCACTGACTATAATTGTATTGTTTTTATCTATACGATAGATTAAATGGTCGTAATTGCCAAACGAAAGTGTGGTAAATTGCTGATCGAATTTTCCGTAAACATTTAATTCGCGACTGTACTGAAAATCTCCCGATTGTGAAATTAGTCCACCCCGGTTATATTTTGCATAGGAATAACGCCGTAACAGGTCATCTCTTGAAAAATTATTCCGTAATAATAATTCAGGATATCCCAGGGCAGTGGACAACAACCTGGAATCCAGCTCAATGAACAACGTCACTTTTTCATGTGTATCCCTCAGATAATAAGTGAAACTTCCCAGATAACTTATCCGCCCGTTTTGATTATCGATATAATAAAACCTGGAGTTGGGCAATTTAATCCCTCTTTCAGTGATCAGGTGGCCGAAAAACTGATGACAATGGTATGATTTATTATCCGGATCCCCTACAAGTACACTGTCCATTGGTGTACATGGGGCCACCTGTGTGACGTATTTTGTCCAGAAACCATTAAAATAATTTTTACGCAGATAAGAATAAACATTATCGATGTTAAAATTAGTTACCGATAAAAGATTAACGATATTAGAATCATTACGGAGACGGCTGCTTATATCTTCCAGTAAATATTCTGCAACCGGATCATGCTCATTCGCCAGATTTTCGGCCAGTACTTTTTTTACATTGGTATTTTTTATTTGAATATAAAATCCTGTAAAATAAACAGTATAGAGCGCTAAAAGTAAAACAAGTAATACCAGTGTGGAATAAGCATTGAGGCGCTTTTCCCGGTATCTGAGAATTCCCAGAAAAATAAAAAACAGGTAAAAGAAAAGTGCCGTAACAAGATCAATTCCGTTTCCAAGAAAATAAAACAGCCCTATTGTAAATATTTCTACTATGGAAAACACTATTATCATTCTTTGTATGCTACAAGCTTTATAGCATAACCCATATATCTTATCAAAAATTAAAACCAATGAAGCATAATTCAGTGCCACTATAAATAACGCCACAAAGCTGAACACGGTGAGCTCGGTGACCTTATACATTTCAAATGAAATACTCGAATTAAGGATAAGACTTTTAAAAATAAAATAGGAATAATAAATAAAAACGACACTGATAAATGATAAGATGACAAGCAATATATTCCCGCGTAACCGATGACCCAATATCATTTCATCCGAAAGGTGAAATTTGGTTTTTACCAGAAAAACGATGAAAAAAATCAGGATCGAATCGATCATGAGATCACCCAATGACGGTATCAATACAGAATGCCCGTATATCAAAGGGCTGAATAATTCAAGATCATTCAGGAAGTCTGGAAATCGAAAGACAAGAAAGACCGTTCTTATCAAAATCAGAAATAATATTATGCCGGCTATTCTCCAGTTTCTTTTAAGTACCTTTTCATTCTCCTTACCGGCAAGATTATATAAAAAAATCAAGAGTAAGATGATTCCCAGAAAATACAAGGCCGCGGCAATATATCCTGTCGATGTCCGGTATTTCTTTTCTCCATTGAATCTTATTGAAAATAGATAGTTTTTATCCCAATCATATATAGAAAAGGTATTATCGGTAACGAAATTCAAAATTTCTGCCTTGGGTGGCAGTCTGAAATCTTTTTGAAAATGGTTTTGCAAAAAATCATTCTCGTACAAATATTCTTTCTTTATAAATACCAGGCCAACCAGTTTCAGGTTCTTTTGCTGAAATTTTTTAACTACAAACCATGTATTGGCAAGAAAAATAAACCGTTTGCTAAAGTCAATATTTTTATATTGAACTGGAATATGAATGGTGTTATCCGACCAGTAAGAAAGACTGTCGTTTTTATATAATAACAGTATTAATCCGCTTTTTTCTGCCGGGCCGGGACCAATGGCTGTATCGTGGCTGAAAATCTGTTCGGCATATTTATCAAGTAATTCGTACCTGGAATTCAGTTTTTTCTGAAATTTTTTAATTTCCTTATCTCCATATGAAATCCTGCCTATAACAAAAGAAAACAGGAAAGCAAGCAGAAAAATTATGATCGTAATAACTAAATATCTGAAAGTTTTCATGAATTGGCCAGATTAATCCATGTAAATTTAAAATAAATTTTAACTGTGATGATATGGTTCCCCTTTAATAATTGTCATTGCCCGGTATAACTGTTCGGTAAATATCAACCTTACAAGTTGGTGTGAGAATGTCATACGTGAAAGTGAAATCAATTCAGATGCCCTGGCATACACTTCTTCAGAAAACCCGTATGGCCCACCTGTTACAAAAATAAGATGTTTAACCGAACGGTTCATCAGTTCCTGCATATGACCGGAAAATTCTACAGATGAATATTCTTTCCCCTTTTCATCGAGTAAAATTATATGATCAGCTTTTTCAATCGCCTTCAGAATAGATTTCCCTTCTGTTTCCTGCTGCTGGCGTACGTTTACATTCCTTCTGCTTTTAATGTCGGGCAAGTAAATAATCTCAAAAGGGATATATTTTTTTATACGTTTTTCATATAGCTTAACACCCTCATTTACATTACTTATATCTGTCTTACCTATATTTATTAAGGTAATTTTCATTGTATTTAAAATTATTAATTTTAATTTTATACGGCTTGAAACCCAAATTATTTGGTTCGGTTTTTGAGTAACAAAAAGTGTACAAACTTAAGCTAAACAGAAATGAAAACCATAAAGCCGTTTTTTAATAATTGCAATTGCCATACTATGGCTGGGCTTTTCAGCAACATATGTTAAAGCTGGCGATATTACTGATGGAATAGCAAAAGCTATCGAATCGGGAGATGCCAAAGCCCTTTCCGGTTATTTTAACAGTAATGTGGAGCTGGCAATCCAGGAAATGGAAGGCATTTACAGTAAAGACCAGGCAGAATTAATTTTAAAGAATTTTTTTACCAGTCATAAGCCTACCGGGTTTGTAATTTTACACCGCGGAGGAAAAGACTCTTCAAAATATGCTATAGGAAGTTTATCTACACCAACAAAAAACTACCGTGTCACCATATTAATTAAAATGAAGGATGAAGGTCCTTATATCCATCAGTTGAGAATCGAAGAAGAACATGTGGAATAATTATCTTGACCAGTTTATTGATAATGCATTACGGGAAGACATTGGCGACGGTGATCACACTTCCCTGGCCTGCATACCAGCATCAGCTAAAGGGAAAGTTCAACTGCTGATCAAGGAAGACGGAGTATTGGCCGGAGTAGAATTTGCCTCCCATGTATTTAAAAAACTGGATAAGAACTGTAACATAAAGTATTTCAAAAAAGACGGGGACGCCATTAAAGCAGGAGACATTGCCTTTATTGCTGAAGGAAAAGTTCTTGCATTACTGCAGGCAGAAAGACTGGTATTGAACCTAATGCAACGCTTGAGCGGAATTGCAACTCAAACTCGATCTTATGTTGAAAAATTACAAGGACTACCTGTTAAAATACTTGACACTCGCAAAACAACCTCGGGAATGCGTCTGCTTGAAAAAAGTGCGGTAAAGTTAGGAGGTGGGGAAAATCACCGGATCGGACTATACGATATGATTCTGATAAAAGATAATCATATTGATTTCTCGGGAGGGATCGAACAGGCTGTCACACGTGTACATGAATACCTGATGAAAGTCAACAAAAAACTTAAAATTGAGATTGAAGCCCGTAACTTATCTGATGTTGAAAAAATTCTTGATGTTGAAAAAGTTGACAGAATTCTGCTGGACAATTTTTCTGTTGAACAAACCCTGGAAGCTGTAAAACTTATAAATAAAAGGATAGAGACTGAATCATCGGGAGGCATAACTTTGAAAAACATTCGTTCTTATGCCGAATGCGGTGTCGATTACATATCTGTCGGAGCCCTTACACACCAAATCAGAAGTCTTGACATGAGCCTTAAAGCCATCGATTTCTAACATGGATCAGGAAACATATCAACACACATATAAATTTCTGAATAAATTTATTCATCGTGTAGGCCAACGTTTGAAAAAATTAACATTTCCCGGTTTTGAAGGTGTTCCCATTTACGATGTTTTTTGGTTTTTTGTAAAAGGTATCCAAAAAGGATCCGTTAATACGCGTGCTACATCAGTGGCATTTAATTTTCTGTTGGCTCTTGGTCCGGCAATAATTTTTCTACTGACCCTGCTCCCTTTTTTACCGATAAGTGACTTTAAACATGAATTGTTTGAAATTTTATCCGATATTATTCCTTCCAATTCTTTTATTGCTATCGAATCACTTTTGAATGAAATTTTTCAGAAGCGAAGCGGACTGCAAATATTCGGATTCGTGGTAGCCCTGTTCTTTGCACAAAAGGGAATACATGGAATGATCGCAGCTTTTAATGCTACCTATCATATTATTGAAACCCGACCCTGGATAGAGCAACGGTTAATTGCCATAGCTCTTGTATTTATTGTGTTTACACTGGTTACTGCAGCTGCCATTTTACTTTTCTTTAGTCGTTCAGTCATCGAAAAACTACTGGCATTGGGAATCATCGAATCGACATTGACATTTTACCTGTTGCAGGCGGGTAAATGGATTATTATTATAGGAATGACCTTTTTTGCCATTTCCTTTTTTTATTACCTGGCACCAAACCGAAGAACAGAATGGAAATTTATATCAGCCGGTTCCACCTTTGCCACCATCCTTTCGATACTGGCTTCACTCGGCTTCTCTTATTTTGTTAATAATTTTGCCCAGTTTAACCGCTTCTTCGGTTCAATAGGTGCATTGATGGCGCTTATGTTATGGTTAAATTTTAATGCCCTTGCCCTTATTATCGGTTTCGAACTAAATGCCAGTATAAACAATGCACACCTTCAGATTTCCGAACCTTCGGAGGAATAACTTGTTTCATAAACAAAGAATTATCATAATATAATGACAGATATATCCAGTATAAGAAGAGAATATTTATCCAGGAAATTAAGCTATAAAGACCTGGAGAAAGACCCATTCCGGCAATTCAAAAAATGGATGGAAGAGGCAACTAATCATAATTTAACCGATGCCAATGCCATGACCCTGGCAACTTGCACTACCGAAGGAAAACCTTCAGCCAGAATTGTGCTGTTGCGTCACTGGGACGAAAGAGGATTTGTTTTTTTTACCAATTATGAGAGTAAAAAAGGGTTTCAGATAACCGAAAATCCATGGGGGGCTTTGGTATTTTACTGGTACGCGCTGGAAAGGCAAATTCGAATCGAAGGTAAAATTGTTAAAACCAGTCACGACGAATCGGATGACTATTTTGATTCCCGTCCCGAAGGCAGTCAGGCTGGGGCCTGGGCGTCGCCACAAAGTAAAAAAATACCCAATCGTGAGTACCTTGAATCGCTTCAGGAAGATTATATAAAAATATTCAAAAATTCCCAGTTAAAACGACCCATTTACTGGGGTGGATATCGCCTGATACCCGATTTGTTTGAATTCTGGCAGGGAAGAGAAAACAGGTTACACGACCGGTTTGAATATACACACGACATGGGAACATGGGATATCTGCCGGCTGGCACCTTAAAACTTCATGTTTGTAAATACCTGAAATTTTTTAACTACTTATATTCCGACACTTATTTGCTTAATTGGGCAATTCGTTCTTCCAATGCTTTGATTTTATTTTCGGCATCTTCTTTCTTCCTGCGTTCCATTTCAATTACTTTTCCGGGGGCATTGTTTACAAATCGCTCATTACCAAGCTTTTTCATCACCGATGATAAAAAGCCACGACTGTATTCCAGTTCCTGCTCAAGTTTACCAATTTCCTCATCCTTATTTACCAGGTCACCAAGCAATAGATAAAACTCGCCGGCTTTATTCATAAAACTGACAGCTCCCTCGGCTTTTTCGTCAGTTACGCTGAGTTCAGACAAATTTGTCAATTTCCGGATTACCGAATCGAAATCTGTCCGGTATTCGAGCGTTTTTACTTTCATTACAAGTTTTTCCTTATTACCAATCTTCTTTTCAATACGTGTATTTCTTATGAAACTCACTACTTCTTTAACCTGATCGAAATAACCAGTGATCTTTTTATTATAAGATTTGGCAACAGGCAAATCCGATATCACAATACTTTCCTTTTCCTCCCGATCGGTCAGGTAATGCCATATCTCTTCGGTAATGAACGGCATAAATGGATGCAGCAACCGTAACAATTTATCAAAAAACTCTAGGGTTGTATTGTAAGTTGCTGAATCTACAGGAGATTGGTACTCCGGTTTTACAATCTCCAGATACCAAGATGAAAAATCATCCCAGAATAACCGGTATACTTTCATCAGTGCTTCCGAAATGCGGTAACGTTCAAAGTCTTTATCGATTTCCGCTATAGCTTTGTTTAACCTTTCTGTGAACCATATTATTCCTTCTTTCGAGTGCCCTGGCTGTGATAAACCGGCATCGATTTCCCAGCTTTTTACCAGACGGAAAGCATTCCAGATTTTATTGGCAAAATTTCTTCCCTGTTCGGGCAAGCTCTCGTCAAATAAAAGGTCATTACCTGCAGGAGAACATAACAGCATTCCCACCCGTATTCCATCGGCACTGTATTTTTCGATTAGTTGCAACGGATCGGGTGAATTTCCCAGCGATTTCGACATTTTTCTCCGTTTGCTGTCCCTTACCATCCCCGTAAGATATACATTACTGAATGGTTTATCACCTTTGTATTCATAACCAGCAATAATCATCCGGGCCACCCAGAAAAATAATATATCAGGTGCGGTGATCAGGTCGGATGTGGGATAATAATATTGAATGTCCTTATTTTCAGGATTACGAATTCCGTCGAACACCGACATTGGCCATAACCAGGAAGAAAACCAGGTATCCAATACATCTTCTTCCTGCTGTAAATCAGTTATTTGCAAATCAGGATTCTTTAACTTTTCACGGGCAAGTTCCAGGGCTTCTTCCCCATTTTGGGCTACCACAAAATCATTCCCACCGGGAAGATAATAAGCAGGAATGCGGTGTCCCCACCATAATTGCCGCGAAATACACCAATCTTTCACGTTCTCCATCCAGTAGCGGTAGGTATTTTTAAATTTAGCAGGATGCAATCTGATATTGTCGTTCATCACATTTTCAAGCGCCGGTTTTGCCAGTTCTTTCATGCTCAGGAACCACTGCGTGGATAATTTCGGTTCAATTACAGCATCGGTACGTTCCGAAAAACCAACTTTGTTCATGTAATCCTGCGTTTTTTCAAGAAAGCCTTCTTTGCTGAGTTGTTTAGTGATAAGTTCCCTTACCTCAAACCTGTCTTGGCCTACAAATAATTGTGCCCTTTCATTCAATGTGCCATCATCATTGAAAATATCAATGCTTTCGAGGTTATGCTCTATCCCAATCTGGTAATCATTCTCATCATGTGCCGGTGTAATTTTCAAACAACCCGTACCAAACTCCATATCTACATATTCATCTTCGATTACGGGGACCAGCCTGTTGATCAATGGGATACGCACTTTCTTCCCCTTCAGATGTTTATACCGTTTGTCGTTTGGATTTACACACACGGCCGTATCGCCCAGGATGGTTTCCGGACGGGTAGTGGCAATAGTCAGAAAATCATCACTGTCTTCAATTTGGTAATGGATATAGTAAAGTTTTGATTTTACTTCACGGTAATTCACCTCTTCATCGGAAACTGCAGTTTTTGCCTGTGGATCCCAGTTTACCATACGTACACCCCTGTAGATTTTACCCTTTTTGTATAAGTCTACAAAAACACGGATAACACTTTCTGAAAGTTCTTTATCCATTGTAAAACGTGTCCGATCCCAGTCACATGAGGCCCCTAGTTTTTTCAGCTGTTCCAGGATAATTCCACCATGTTTGCGGGTCCAGTCCCAGGCATGCTCAAGAAATTCTTCTCTTGTTAGATTTGACTTTTCGATCCCTTCACTTTTAAGTTTGGCTACTACACGTGCCTCCGTTGCAATGGAAGCATGATCGGTGCCGGGAACCCACAGGGCATTTTTACCCTGCATACGTGCTCTTCTGATCAGAATATCCTGAATTGTGTTATTTAGCATATGTCCCATGTGCAAAACCCCGGTAACGTTCGGAGGAGGAATTACAATGGTATAAGGTTCCATTTCATTCGGTTCTGATTTGAAAAATTTGTTATCCATCCAGAATTTATACCACTTATCTTCTGTTAAACGGGGATCATACTTGGGAGGAATATTCATTTTATCTGTTTATTTTACAATGAAATACAATAAAAATTAAATGAAAAAAAATTTTCGTAAAAATATAAATTTATTATTATTTAAAGTTGATGGAACCCATTAATTTCAATAGCGTTTACCGGACAGGGATGAGTAGTTAAAAAATGTTAATATAAATTAATTTCAGTGGAATTATTATAAATAATATGATCTATTATTAAAATTTTAAACATTTAATTATAATTTTGGAAGTTGTTTTATTAAAATTATTTGTTATGAAAAAGATGTTAGCCTTTGCAACAGTAGTTATTTTAGCAGTTACAACCGGTTGTTCACAAACACCGAAAGCCAATGCGGCTGATAATGATAGTGGCCCACAGATTAAATTTGACACGCTGGCGTATGACTATGGCACTGTTCAACAGGGTGGAAACGGAGCTCATGAATTTGTTTTTGTAAACACAGGAGATAAACCTCTGGTTTTAAGTAATGTTCGTTCATCATGCGGTTGTACAATTCCAGAATGGCCTAAAGATCCTATTAAAAGTGGTGAAAAATCGGGTATAAAAGTAAAATATGATACCAGGCGTGTAGGCCCGTTCTCGAAATCAATTACTGTTTATTCTAATGCTAAAAATACTCCTGTAGTTTTAAGAATTAAAGGTACAGTAGCGCAAGCAGCAGAAAATAAATAGATTAATACAATAATTTACAATACGATAAATTACTGTTTCGAATTCAATCACTTTTGTTTAAATAAATTTTAAATATTTCCTTACTTAAGTAAGGAAATATTTTTATTAATAATAATTTACAACATGCCGGATATATCCAGAAGAGGTAGCGTAATGCCCAACTCTCCTATAAGGAAGCTGGTTCCCTTAGCTGAGGAAGCCAATAACAGAGGAATTCATGTGTACCGGTTAAATATCGGACAACCCGATATACCTACATCCCCCAATGCCCTGAGTGCAATTAAAAACCTCGATGTTAAAGTAATTGAATACGGTCATAGTGCAGGGAATGAATCGTTGCGAAAAAAATTCGTGGAATATTATCACCGTATTAATATAAATGTCGATTATAAGGATATTCTGATAACAACTGGTGCATCCGAAGCCATAACGATCACATTGCTTACCTGTTTAAATGCAGGAGATGAAATTATTGTACCCGAACCTTTCTATGCGAATTACTTTAGTTTTGCTACGGCTACAGATGTAGAGGTAGTTCCCATTACAGCAACCATGGAAACCGGTTTTGCATTGCCTCCAATCAGCGAGTTTGAAAAGAAAATTACTCCACGGACCAAAGCCATTATTATTTGTAATCCCAATAATCCTACCGGATATATTTATTCACGGGAGGAATTGGAGCAACTTCGTGATCTAGTCGTAAAATACAACCTGTTTTTGTTAGCCGATGAGGTTTATCGTGAATTATGCTATGATGGGTATAAATTTACCTCCATTATGGAGCTGGATGGAATGGATAAAAATGTGATCCTTATCGACTCTGTCTCGAAGAGGTATAGTGCCACTGGATTACGTACCGGCGTTATTGTTTCAAAAAACCGTGAATTACTCGATACTGCATTAAAATTTTGTCAGGCACGTTTATGTCCGCCATACATAGCACAGGTTGCAGCTGAAGCGGCAATAGATTCGCCGCCCGATTACATGAGTATGGTTTATAATGAATTTCTGACCCGGAGAAATTTTCTGGTTAACGAACTCAACAGCATGCCCGGAGTATATTGCCCAATGCCAAAAGGTGCATTTTACTCAAGCAGTTGCTCCGCTACGTCATGAGCGACGAGGCCCGCCACGTGGCGTTCGGGGTGCTGTCGCTGAAGGAGTACTACGCCGAGCTCAGCCAGGCCGAGCTGCGGGAGCGCCAGGAGTTCGCCTTCGAGGCGGCGGTGCGCATGCGAGACCGCTTCATGCAGCAGGAGGTGTGGGAGCACATGGGGGTGCCGGTCAAGGAGGCGATCGAGGTCGTCCAGAACCGGGTCCCCGACCAGAAGGTCTTCCAGCAGATGCTCTTCGCCAAGATCGTCCCCAACTGCCGCAAGCTGGGCCTGCTCGACGCCGGCGACGCCTGGCTGCGGGACCGCTTCACCGAGCTCGGTGTGATCGAGTTCGAGCACATGGCCGACACCGGTGAGGAGTACGAGATGTTCGCCCTCGCCGAGGGCGAGGTCGCCTCCGCCTGACCAGGCCCGCGCGCCCCTCGGTCCGCCTGCCCCGGCCGGTCGCTCCGGCGGAAATCGTTGCGGGGGGAGGGCCCCCGGCGTGGAGTACCGTGAGCCCATGTCAGGGTTCGGTTCGGTGATCACCGCCATGGTCACGCCATTCGACGACGAGGGCGGTGTCGACCTCGACGGAGCCGCCGAGCTGGCCCGCTGGCTCGTCGAGCAGGGCAACGACGCGCTGGTCCTCACCGGCACCACGGGTGAGGCGTCCTGCCTCACCGACTCCGAGCAGGTCGCCGTGTGGCGCACGGTGCGCGACGCGGTCGACGTACCCGTCCTGGCCGGCTCCGGCACCAACGACACCCGCCACGCCGCCGAGCTCACCAGCCGGGCGAAGGGCGCGGGCATGGACGCCGTGCTGGTGGTGACGCCGTACTACAACCGGCCGTCGCAGGCCGGCATCGAGGCCCACTTCCGGCATGTGGCCGCCGCCACCGAGCTGCCGGTGCTGATGTACGACATCCCGGTGCGCACCGGGCGCAAGATCAGCAGCGACCTGCTCCTCCGCCTCGCCCACGAGGTGCCCAACATCGTCGGGCTGAAGGACGCGGCCGGGAACCCCGGGGAGACCGCCCGCATCGTGAGCCGGGCGCCGGAGGGCTTCGTGGTCTACAGCGGCGACGACTCGCTCACCCTGCCCCTGCTCGCCGTCGGCGCCGTCGGCGTCATCGGCGTGGCCACCCACTGGGCTGCCCCGGTGATGGCCGAGATGATCTCCAGCTTCCGCAAGGGCGACCTCGCCCGGGCCCGGGAGCTCAATGGCCGCCTGATCGAGAGCTACGACTTCGAGAGCGGCGATCTCCACCCCAACCCCGTGCCCACCAAGGCGATGTTGAACGGGCCCTGGCAGGCCGGCGGGGCCGTGTCGCCCGCCGATGGGGTATCCACCCGATGGACTACAGGAACGGGCGCTCGACGTGCACCGACGGTTGTATTCGTGACCAAGAAGAGCCGGAAAGAACAAGGCTCAGGGCTCCAGGCCCGACGGGCAAGGCCAGGCCAAGGCCAAGGCCGCACCGGGCCGGTCGACGCCGACGCCGTGAAGGTCACCTTCCTCGGCGGGCTGGGCGAGATCGGCCGCAACTGCGCCTGCATCGAGGTCGATGGCCGATCATCCTCCTCGACTGCGGGCTCATGTTCCCCGATCTCGACATGCTCGGCATCGACCTGGTGCTGCCGGACTTCACCTACCTGCGCGAGAACGCCGACCGCATCGTCGGGCTGCATCGCCACCCACGGCCACGAGGACCACGTCGGTGGCCTGTCGTACCTGCTGCGCGAGCTGTCGTTCCCGATCTACGGCACGGCGCTCACCCTGGGCCTGGCCCGCAACCGCATCGAGGAGGCCGGCCTGCTCGACCGCACGGAGTTCATCCCGGTGACCGACGGCGAGCGCCGGATGATCGGCCCTTCGACGTGGAGTTCATCCCCGTCACCCACTCGGTGCCGCACGGCATGGCCACCGCCTTCCACACCCCCCAGGGCGTGATCCTCCACACCGGTGACTTCAAGCTCGACCTCACGCCGGTCGACGGCCGTCTCACCGACCTCGCCCGCGTCGGCTCGCTCTCCAGCAACGAGGGCATCCGCCTCCTGCTGTCGGACTCGACCAACGCCGACGAGCACGGCCACGCGTCCTCGGAGACCTCCGTCGGTGGCGTGCTCTACAACCTCTTCCACCGCTACGAGGGCCGGCGGATCATCACCACCTGCTTCGCCAGCCACATCCACCGGGTCCAGCAGATCGCCGATGCCGCCATCTCCTTCGACCGCGTCGTGGCCACCATGGGCATGTCGATGAAGAAGAACGTGCGCCTGGCCCGGGAGATGGGCCTGCTGAACATCCCCGAGTCCCGCCTCCGCGACATCGCCGACGTCGGCGACCTCCCGCCGGAGAAGGTGTGCATCATCTCCACCGGCTCCCAGGGCGAGCCCATGTCGGCCCTGTCCCTCATGGCGGCCAACGAGAACCGCTGGCTCACCCTCAGCTCCGACGACGTCGTGATCATGAGCTCGCACCCGATCCCGGGCAACGAGCAGGACGTCTCCAAGGTCATCGACGGCCTGGTCCGGGCCGGCGCGGAGGTCGTGCACTCGGGCATCGCCGACGTCCACGCCTCCGGCCACGCCAAGGCCGAGGACCTCAAGATGTACCTCTCGATCGCCCGGCCCGAGTGGTTCGTCCCGGTGCACGGCGAGTACCGCCACATGGTCGCCCACGCCAAGCTCGGCCGGCAGATGGGCGTCGCCGCCGACCACATCATCGTGTGCACCGACGGCGACCAGCTCGTGCTCGGACAGCAAGGGCCTGAGGCCCACTCGCAGGTGCCCGCCGGCTTCCTCTACGTCGACGGCATCATCGGCGATGTCGGCACCGGCGTGCTGCGCGACCGCCGGGTGCTCGCCGACGAGGGCGTGGTCGTCGTGTTCCTCGGCGTCGACGTCGAGACCGGCGCCATCATCATGGGGCCCGAGATCATCACCCGCGGCTGGGTCCACGCTCCCGAGGCCGAGGACCTGCTCGACCAGTGCGCCGAGCAGGTGCGCGGGGCGGTGAAGGAGGCGTTCCAGAACGACGCCACCGACATCGAGAACATCCAGCGGGTCGTGCGCCGCGCCGCCGGCCGCTTCGTCAACGCCCAGACGAAGCGCAAGCCGATGATCGTCCCGGTGGTCATGGAGGCCTAGCTCGGAGGTCCCGGATGGACGGGCACGCAGACCTCTACTGGATCCCGCTCGGGGCCGGCGCCCACGTCGTGCGGCTCAGCGGGAGGCTCTTCGAAGGTGCCGCCGCGACGATCTCACGGCGGCCCCGCTGCGACCTCTACCACTCGGCGCTCGAGGTGGTCGCTGCCCGAGGGCCGGTACACCATCGAGATGACGCCGGTCCCCGACGCCGAGGGTGAGCGGCGGGGAGTGGTGGCCGAGGGAGCGGTCGGGATGCGCGCGGCCGGCCAGCTCCGCCTCTTCCGCTACGAGGTCCGGCGGTGGCCGGGTGGCCGCATCCCCGACGCCGGCGAGGCGGTCGACAGCCCGGTGCGCGTCGCCGACGACCCGACGGTCGCCCGCCGGATCCTCGACGTGCTGCCCCTGGTGCCGACCCCGGTCTGGGGCCGTCACGAGCTGGTCCCCGGCGACATGTGGAACTCGAACTCGGTCGTGTCCTGGGCCCTCGCTCGTGCGGGGGCCGACATGGAGGGACTGCGGCCGCCGCCCGGCGGGTCGCGCCCCTGGCTGGGACGCCGGGCTCGTCGTGGCCGGCCGCGCCCACCGAGGCGGGGACGGAGCCGGGAACGCCCGCCCGGAGGGGGGATACGGTGCGGACGTGGCCGAACCGATCGACGAGAGCGAGCGCAAGGACCTCTGCGACCTGCTGGTCGAGCTCGGACCGGACGCTCCCACGCTCTGCGAAGGGTGGACCACGGCCGACATGGCCGCCCACCTCGTGCTCCGCGAGCACTTCCACCGGTGGGGCGATGAACGCCTGGCGGCGGAGAAGGCCAAGGGCTTCGAGGTGAACGTCGAGCGCCTTCGGGGCGGTGCTCCCGCGTCCCGTGGCGCATCCCCCGCGTGCGCACCCTGCTCAACGGCGGCGAGTACCTCATCCACCACGAGGACGTCCGGCGGGCCAACGGCCTCGGGCCCCGCGCCGGCCGCCCCGACCTCGACGACATCGCCTGGCGGATGTCCGGGTTCACCGGCCGCCGGCTGGCCCGGAAGCTCCGGCCGTTCGGTCTCGAGCTCCGCCCGTCGGGCCGCGAGGGAAGCACCTCGGTGGCGACGCCGTCGGCCGTGCTCACCGGCACGCCCACCGAGCTCGCCCTCTTCCTCAGCGGTCGCCGGGAGGCCGCCCAGGTCGAGCTGGGCGGCGACCCCGAGGCCGTGGCCCGGCTCGAGCAGGTCCAGCTCGGCCTCTAGAGCCGTCGTTCGGGCGGTGCGACGGGACTCCCCGCGGCGCTCCGCGGGCCCTTTCGCCCGAACGGTCCCTTGCCGCGTAGCCTTGCGGGCCTATGCCCGACGTGCCCGTCGCCCTCTCCCCGAACCCCCGCGCCGACGCCCTCGAGCGTCCGCGGCTGTCGTCCGAGGATGCCCGCAAGGCCATCCGGGCCGCCGAGGTCGGCGCTGCTCGACGAGCGCCGCCCCCTCACGCGCCGACGAGCTCGCCGCCCTGGCCGACGTGCCCGACTCGTCCGTCCCCGCGCTGGCCGCCCTCGCCCACGAGGTGCGACTGGTCTGGTGCGGCGACACCGTCGAGGTCGAGGGCATCCTCTCGGCCAAGACCGGCGGCTGCCCCGAGGACTGCCACTTCTGCAGCCAGTCGGCCAAGTTCGAGTCGCCGGTGCAGGCCATGCCGTTCCTCGACACGACCGACGTGATCGCCGCCGCCAAGGAGACCGCCGCGCTCGGGGCGACCGAGTTCTGCATCGTGCTCGCCATCCGCGGCCCCGACGAGCGCACCATGCAGCGCATCCTCGAGCTCGTGCCGATCGTGCACGAGGAGGCCGGCATCAACGTGGCGGTCAGCGCCGGGATCATCACCGACGAGCAGGCGCGCCGCCTGGCCGAGGGTGGGGTCCACCGCTACAACCACAACCTCGAGACGTCCGAGTCGTTCTTCCCGAACGTGGTCACCACCCACTCGTGGGCCGAGCGCTTCGAGACCTGCCAGCTCGTGACCGAGCACGGCATGGAGCTGTGCTGCGGCGGTGCTGCTCGGCATGGGTGAGACCCACGACCAGCGCCTCGAGCTCATCGGCCAGCTGCGGCCCGTCGACCCCGCCGAGGTGCCGATCAACTTCCTGAACCCCCGACCGGGCACGCCGTTCGCCGGCCGCCCGCTGGTCGAGCCGCTCGAGGCCATCCGCTGGATCGCCCTGTTCCGCCTCGGCCTGCCGTCGGTGATCCTGCGCTACGCCGGCGGCCGCGAGGTCACCCTGCGGCGAGCTGCAGGCGCTGGGGCTCACCTCGGGCATCAACGCCCTCATCGTGGGCAACTACCTCACCACCCTCGGCCGGTCGCCCGACGACGACCTCCAGATGCTGGAGGACCTGCAGATGCCGATGGGCGCCCTGTCCAAGGCGTTCTAGCGGTGGCCGACCAGGCCCACTGCATCTGGTGCGGCACGGCGCAGGCGAGCCACCCGACACGCCGTGTCGGCGCGACCTCGACCCGCCCCGGTTCTGCCCCACGTGCGGTCGACGCCTGCGGGTGAAGGTGCACCCCGCGGGCTGGGATGCCTCCTGCCGCGAGCACGGCCCACTGCCCGCCCAGTACTGAGGTGCGGCCTCACGCGCGGGCGGGCACCGGGACGGGATCTCGAGGTGCCGCGGTCCCTGGCGGCCGCACCTCGGTCAGGGCGCTCGCCGGGCTCTCCGGTCACGGGTCGGGGAGCAGGTAGCGGCACCACAGGTCGAGCAGCCAGGCCTCGTAGGCGTCCGGTGACCAGCCCCGCTCGCCGACCAGCAGGGCATGCACCTCGGGGCTGTTCGTGGCCCAGAGCGTGTCGGCCGCGTCGTCGGGG
>CAVVIO010000098.1:0-12226 GCA_963748095.1 uncultured Bacteroidales bacterium | reverse complement strand
TTATGTTAACATTACTCGTAACGGTAACCTGCTGAGAACTCTACATTATTAACACGGAGAATAATATCAGAATAACAATTAATTCAACTACCTGCAGGGTTATAACCGTTGACAGAGCAGACAAAAATCAACAGAAGACAATGGACATTCAACATTTTGATTAAGTAATGAATGGATTTATTTGCTGAATCGGCGGGTGGCTGCATTTATATTTACGGAGATGGCAGGAGCCTCCGCCGAGCAAGGGAATTAATTTAAACAATTTGAGGATATGACACAAAGAATATCTCTTACATTAATACAAACATTACTATTTATTTCTATTTCATTTCACCTCTTTTCCCAGGAAGAAAATAACCTGTTTAAAGCAATCAGAGAAGATAATGAATACAGAGATTGCGACATTAAACCTTATAAAGGATTAATTGAAGAAACAGAAAGTCTCACATTCAGATTTGATGATAGGGTTATTATTAACCCCGAGAGGAACGAATTGCTTAACACGATACTGAGAAACGGGGTCATATATCCGGAGCTTTTTCCCGTTATAAATTTCAATGGTCAGATCTATATAGTTCAAAATGATTCAAATGATGCGGATACGTCAATTGTTCAATATAATTATTCTGATCAGGATTCCATTGATCAGTTGTTTAAAGGGGATAGTCTGACAATTTTTTATTTTAGAGGAGACAGATCAACATTTGAATCCAATCAAGTGCGGACCTATAAATTTTTAGTATTTCAAAATGGTGTTGCAAATCCAACGGAGTATTTTATTGAGCTAAAAAATATATATGCCACAAAGAACACTGACTCGTTGGATTTCATCAGAGGAGCAAAATTATGCAGGATATGGAGCAGTTCATTATTGATATAAAAACATAGCGGAGCAGGTGGGCAAGCAAACTTTTGTAACTTATAACGGAGGTTAGGGTGTCAATACCAATCCGACTCATTTAAAAACCAGTCGGGTAATCCCATACTAACCTTCATCCGCACAAAAAACGTTATCACATTGTTACTTTATCTTTTTGTCACCTCTCCGTAATTTGTTTTTTACCGGAATAACTTTTACATTTAGGTCATAAACGTAACCCGAAGTTGGAGAAAAATGTTTGGTAATAAATAGGCGGGTTGTGTTTATGGGAATATTTTGTATGACATAAAATTAACTACCAATAAAATAATTAACTCACTAAATGATATCAAAAATGAATAAACTAAAATTAGGATTATTAGTGTTTGCGGCTAATTTTTTCCTTTTTGGATTTTCTCAATTAAATGATTTTGACTTATCAACGTATAAACTACCTGATTTGGAAAGAAGATCTTTGGAAACCAATTTTAATATTTCAGGATACAATCATTATGAAAAAACTCCATACCCACCGACAGTTTATGTAAATAGGCAGACAGGAACCAGCCAGTACAATGGGAATATTTCTCTGGATTATAATCACTTTCTGAATAATACTAAATACCAGAGGAGGTCAAATTTTGGATTAGCTGTATCATCTTATTTTAGTAATAGAAAGGAAGATAAAGAATTAATGTATAAGAATAGTGATATTACACCTGTTTTTTATTTTCAAAGAGACAACAGAAAATACTACGATGAGAAGTCATTTCTTGAAACTGATCTTATATTGAATTACCAATACGAAAAAGGCTATGTACTTTCAAAGAATATTTATGGTTCTGAGGCTAAAGATAAACTGCAAACCCACACACTTTTTGTTCAGGCTCCGGTTAAATTTGGGAATGGAAGAATTGAACAGGTTCAGGATGCAAAACAAGCAATATATATTTATAAAGAGCTTTCTAAAGTTGACAGGATGTCACCTGATAAAACCAATGAACAAATATTAGAATTTGCCAAATTGATCTCACAACTCAAAAACAAAAGATTCTTTGATTCCCGTTTGAGAAGAATAGCTGATATAGAGAGTGTGGATTCATTCTTCACGGCAAAAAACTATATCAAAGAATCGGATGCAACATATTTTACAACACTAAGTGATTACTGGGAATACGGAAACGGGCCTGTCAGAAGCAGTGGTACAAGATTCTCAATTGTTTTGTTGCCGGAGTTTAACTTTTATGATTATAGTAATCCGGGAGGTGGTATGTATTATAGACCGGGTAAATATAGTCTGGGAGCCTTGTCACTTAATGGAGGGATGGAGTTTAAGCATGAAAAACCGATAAATCTGTTCTGGCAAAACTCGCTTGACTTAAATTGCTATTTTGGTATAATTGAAGGTAAGCTAAACGATAAAACGTATTCTTTTAAAGACAAGATAAGAATTCCTAATATTCAGTTAAGTATTTTCCAGACTATTGGATTTTATCCGAATACCCGCACTGATATAAGTATAGGGTATTCTGTTCAATATGTTCAGCTCTTCGACAAAACCAATTTACAAAACGAAATCCAGGGGGCAGAAGGAAAAGGGGCAAAAGCAGCAACAGATATATCTGTTAATTATTATATCTCACCAAAATTCAGATTAAACATTGCATCTTCATTCTATTATATCTGGCAGGATTCAAAAGACAGAGTAACTATAAACTTTGATAATGTGGCAGAAAGTGATTATCTGTCCGGTAATATTCCTACTATAGCTAATGGATATATATATAATTTCAAGAACAAGGAGTTTACCAATAATTTTGTAATTAGTCTGATTTACAGTCTTTTTTAAATAATTTGTTTTATATCTTCCACATCCTGTGCATATCGATCAGTGATTTTCACCATTCATGATGCTGTCTGTATTTCAAACAGCATCATTTGCATTTTACAGGAATAACTTTTACTTTTAGGTTGTAAACAGAAAGAGAAATTTAAGGAAAATGAGGTAGTTGATACATCCCGATAATTGGCATATAGTTTTTTGAATATGAAGCTGAAATTATTAATTACACGAAATAAACCTTCGTGTAACAAACCAATTCCGGTATGTTATATAAACAGCATATTCGCATATAAACTAAACGGCATTAATAACATAAAAAGAAAAATTCATTACGTTCACTAATAATTCCTACTGATCATGAAAAAAAACATCTTACTTCTTTTACTGATCGTAACCGGTTGTCTGACATTACATGCACAAGATGATCCCTATTTATGGCTGGAAGATATCGATGGCGTTAAATCGCTGGAATTTGTTACGAAACAAAGTAAGGCAACATTCGACACACTTAGTAAATTAAAAGAATACCAGGATATCTATAACAAAAGTCTTGAAGTATACAATTCAACCGACAATATACCTTACCCGGAAGGGATCTATGGAGGATATCTCTATAATTTCTGGAAAGATAAAGACCATATTCGTGGGATCTGGAGAAGGACAACCAAACAAAGTTATATTTCGGAAAATCCCGAATGGGAAACGCTTCTGGATCTGGATGAATTATCAGAAAAGGATCATGAGAAATGGGTTTTTAAAGGAATTAACGGTTTATATCCAGACTATAACCTGTTCCTTGTTTATCTGTCAAAGGGAGGCGGCGATGCTTCGGTTATCCGGGAATTTGATGTTTCAAAAAAATCTTTTGTCGAAAATGGATTCAGTCTTGATGAGTCGAAAGGAAGTGCAAATTATCTTGATGAGAACGCGTTAATCGTTTCGAGAAGTGAGGAGAATAATATGACTACGTCGGGATATCCGGAACAGGTCAAGATCTGGAAAAGAGGCACCCCTTTCAAAGACGCTCAAACGATATATGAAGGAAAAAAGACAGATTTGGGTACCTGGGGTTTTCAGTTAAGAGACGGCGATATAAAATATACAATGATTTCCCGTAAAATGACATTTTATACCTCTCAAACATTTATTTGGCAAAATGATAAACTTATTAAACTTGACATTCCAGACGATTCTCAGTTCTCGGCATTATTACATAATCAATTGATCCTTGAGTTAAAATCGGACTGGAATATTGACGGAACAACCTATAAGGAAGGCTCACTGATAAGTCTGAATTTTACTGAATTACTGGCCGATAAGAAAGAGGCACACCTGATTTTTCAACCGGATGAATTTTCAAGCGTGTCGGAGTTAAATTTAACCAAAAATAATTTGTTGGTAAATGTATTATCCAATGTCAAAAGTGAACTTTTTAATTATTTTTTTGATAACAACAAGTGGGTAAGAGAAAAAGTTGATGCTCCTGACTTTGGAACAATTGATATTATTGCATCCGACGGACTTTCGGACCTGTATTATTTTAGTTTCCAGAATTTCTTAAAACCTACTACTTTATTTGTCGCCGATGCAAAAGAAAACTCTATTGAGGCCTGTAAATCCCTTCCACAATACTTTGACGGAACCAACTACCAGGTTGAACAGTACAAAGCAAAATCAAAAGACGGCACGTTGATCCCGTATTTCGTAGTGTCATCCAAATCAATGAAAAAGGACGGAAAAAACCCCACATTACTTGAAGCTTATGGAGGCTTTGAGGTTTCTTATTTACCATTTTATATGGGTAATTTGGGAAATGGCTGGCTGGGAAAAGGAGGTGTTTATGTATTGGCCAATATACGCGGTGGAGGTGAATTTGGTCCCAGGTGGCATCAGGCCGGAATAAAAGAAAAAAGACAAAACGTGTACGATGATTTTTATGCTGTTTCCGAAGATCTGATCGCTAAAGGGATCACATCGAGTGAAAAATTAGGAATAATAGGAGGCAGTAATGGAGGATTACTTGTTGGTGTTGCTTTTACCCAGCATCCCGAATTATATAAAGCAGTAGTTTGTTTATCCCCTCTTTTGGACATGCGGCGCTATAACAAACTGTTGGCCGGTGCGAGCTGGATGGGTGAATACGGGGACCCTGACAAACCTGAAGACTGGGAGTACATTAAAAAGTATTCACCTTATCAAAACCTGAAAAAAGGAATGAATTACCCTGAAGTGTTCTTTTATACATCAACGAAAGATGACAGGGTTCACCCGGGACATGCACGTAAAATGGCTGCCAAAATGATTGACATGGGCTATCCGGTTTTATTCTTCGAGAATACCGAAGGCGGGCATGCCGGTATTTCTACAAATGAGCAACGTGCAAAAAGGACCGCTATGGAACTTTCTTATTTGTTGATGAAATTGAAATAGCGGGTAACGATATGTGAAAATATTTTTCTTTTCCCCCTCTGGTCATGGGTTAAAAAACAAAAACCCGGTTAAGGATTAACAACGTGTAGCCTGGACCTTTTTTTGTTTTTGGGTCCTTTCAATCTTCACACCCACATCCTGTACACACGGAAAATTGTTATTCTCCGTTCAACATGTATGTGCGTAAAAGTTACCGGTATCCTGATGTATCTGTGCAACATTCTGTAAAAACGTTCGTCTATTTAATCGAATGTTAAACACTGTAAGTTGAACAGGTTTAGCATTCTTAATTCAAAAAATAACATAATCGAAACATAAAACTAAAAAAACTATGAAAACCATACAACGAACTGCTTTTTTTATGATGATAGTAACACTGTCGGTATCTTATGCACAGGCGCAGATTACCGGTAACGGAAATATCGTTAAGAAGGAGCGGGATGTACAGCCTTTCACGGCTATTGTAACTAGTAACGGATGGGACCTGGTACTTACCCAGGGCAGTACGTACTCAATGATTATTGAAACAGATGAAAACCTGGTAGATAAAGTAAAAACCGAAGTGAAAAACGGCACGCTGTATATTTATTCTGATGCGAGAATAATGAAAAGCCATAGAAGAATGGTACATCTTACATTCAAAGAATTGAACAGCATAAAAGCATCCGGCGGATCTGATGTATTTGCCGAGACAACAATAGCAACAGCCGGGAAATTCGAATTAAACCTGAGCGGCGGGAGCGATCTGAACAAAATAAACCTTAAGGCCGATGCATTAACCGGAAGTTTCAGCGGCGGATCGGATGCCAAGATCAGTTTTGTGTCGGTACAGAATATCAAACTGGATGCCAGCGGCGGCAGTGATATTTAGTGCTGAACAATGTTATCGGGAGAATCCTGCACGCTGACCCTGAACGGCGGATCGGACGCGGTTCTGGAAGGCAATACCGGCAAATTGATGATAACAGCCAGGGGAGGTAGTGATATCATAGCACATGATCTGAATGTAAAAGACTGCATTCTGGATCTGTCCGGCTCATCAGATGCCAAGATGAATGTGACCGGTACGCTGGATGTAACGTTATCAGGCGGCAGTGACCTGCTGTGCAAGGGAAATCCCCGGGTAACGAACCGGAGTATCTGTAAATCATGTGATGTTAGTATAAGATAATGCCTGATTAAACGGGGTTCTGAATTCAAAAAGGTTACTTAAGATTTAAATTTATAAACGGGTAAACGGGGCACTTGTCACCCTGTTACCCGTTTTTTTGTTACCCTTACAAATTTGTTTTTTACATGAAAATCTTTTACATTTAGACCATAAACGGTAAGTGGTAGTTGAGAAACCTCATTTGTTATAAGAATGCAGGATGTGTTTATGGGTGTATCAGGCATATTAATGAATGTAAAGATATTGCATATGAAAAATGTAATAATTTTTTTTATTCTTGGAATACTTGGATCAGGCCCCATTAAGGCGATGGATTTAAAAGGCAGTATAATCACTAATAATGATTCCGTCATAAATGTTACTTTTAAATTGCCAAAAAATATTTTTACTGGTGATATAAAATTTTACAGAGTTCAGGGAAAGGTTAAATATTATAATATAAATGGGCATACTAAAAGATTATTACCAGGACAGGTAAAAGAAATCAGGTTCATTTATAATAATGAAGAAGTAAGGTTTATATCATTAAAGGATAATTTAAATCTGAACGGAATTTCTGATCCAGATAGTTTTGTTTTTCTAAGACTTGAAACAACCGGGAAAATGAAACAATATATATACTACGATACAAATACTTATGGTTTTGATTTTATGAGATATATTGGTCCCCGGATTGTTAAGGTTTTACAAATTGAAAATGGAGACCTATTCGTTCCGGGTTGGTTCAATAATTTTAAAAAAATCACAAAATATTTGGAAGGATGTCCTGATTTAGTTAAAAAAATCAACGAGAATTATTACAACAGTTATAATTTCAATGACTTAGTTAAAGATTATAACAATTGTAATTGTCAAAAATAAAGGAATGGCAAACTGTGTACATATATTTTTGGCATCTGGTTATGATATTTAATGTTACCATTTTTAATTATATTTTCGAAAACAGAAAAATAATCACTCCATATTGTCAAACCGTATTCTGTCAATATAACTGAAATAATGACAAATAAGATAACTGAATAGAAAATTCAAGGCAAACAGAAATATCTAAAAATTTTAACTTTCAATCACAAAAAGCATGATACAATCTAAACAAAATGAACAAATTGTAAAAATGAGCAACCGGCTCACGCGAAAACTGGATAAGTATGAAGCCATTTTAGCTTTGATATTTCTTGTAATTCTACTTCTTCATATATCAAGTGATTTACAAGTAGGGGTGTTTATGACCTTAACACTTTCAACCTTGGCTGTATTATATTTTTTTAAGGCGTATTCAATGTCTGATGACGATAATGCAGGAGGACTGGAAAGATTTATTGACAAACTTGCCTCACTGAGTTTAAGCGTATGTTTAATTGGAATTATGTTCAAACTTGAGAGCTGGCCAGGGTATGATAAAATGCTTTTAATTGGTTCTTCAACTTTGGTAATTATTTTACCGATTATTTTAGTGATGCAATCCAAAAAGCCTGATCTGAAAATCTTTACCAATAGAATGAAAATAAGGATAGTTATCGTTGCTGCTCTTGGATTATTACTTTACTTTGTCCCTGCAGATAAATTAATTAAAGCCGGAATTGTAAAGACTTATAATACTGAAGTGGCTGAATAATAACTTCTTCCGATTACCGGAATATCTTTTACATTTAGGCCATAAACGGTAAGCGGGGAATTAATTTTTGTTTAAAATCAGGCATGTTCAGTTTATGGATATGTTTATAAACTAATTTAATATAAACTATGACACCACGAAGTTTTTGGATCATTCTCATCAGGGTTATGGGAATCTGGTTTGTTCTGGATTCCCTGCAAATTATTTACAGTTACCTGACTTATATACCTTTAATTAGTAATGTTACAGCTTTGGGAGCGATATTGGCAGCCTTAACCATTACTACTTTTGTATTAATTTTCTTTTTTTTAATTCTTTATCTCTGCATATTTCGTACTAATTGGATAATCGACAAATTAAAGCTTGATAAGGGATTCCCGGAAGAAAAATTTGAACTGAATATGCACCGCTCCTCGATTTATACAATTTCGATAATAGTGATCGGAGGTATAATCTTGCTTCGGAGTTTTCCTCAGCTTTGTCGGCAAATTATTCTGTATTTTCAGCAAAGTTCATTACCGCGGAATTATAGTTCAAATCCGACCTGGTCATATCTATTGCTGAATTTTATACAGACTGCATTAGGAGTATATTTTATAACGAGCAATCGAACTATTGTGAGTTTTATAGAGAAGCAAAGAAGAAAATCAGTTATAAATAGAAACGAATAAAACCTGCAATATCAGTTTTCATCCAAAAACAAAAGATACTGTCCTTTTTTTTATAATTTGCAATTAAAATAAAGGACATCTTATTATGATTGAAAATAACAGTACGGATACGGCAGCAAACAACCCGGGTGTGTTTAGAATAGCACTTCTTTCGTTTCTCTCCCTGGTCTTATTCAGTGTCACCGTATTTGCCAACGGTGTTTTTATTAACTATGATACCTCCTCCGTGCAGTCGGAATATGCCGCCCGCATGCTTAAAAAAGTTTTGCTGGAACAGGGATATACCATTCAGAAAGAAAAAGGAGATGTTGAGATATCACTTTCATCCGACACAATGGGTTTATCCCCCGAAGCATATTCAATAACACCGGAAGGAACTAAAATACTAATTACCGGCGGTGACGAAAGGGGGATAATCTATGGTGCACTTTCGCTTGCCGATGAATTACGTAACGGGACAGCACTTCAGGATGTAAAAGCCAAAAGCGAATCGACTCGGCTGCATTTCCGAGCCATCAAATTTGATCTCCCATGGGATACCTACAGGCACAGCATTGCCCTTGATCTTCACCAGGAAACCTGTGCCGATCTTAATTACTGGGAAGCGTTTCTCGACATGATGGCGGAAAACAGGTTTAATGTGCTTACCCTGTGGAATCTTCATCCGTATACATTTATGATCAAACCGAAAAATTTTCCTGAAGCCAGTCCATGGAACGATAAGGAAATGGAGAAATGGAAAGAGCTGTTCCACGGGATACTCCGAATGGCAAAGGAGAGAGGCATCGATACCTATCTGATCCCGTTCAACATTTTTGTAACACCTGAATTTGCGAAAGCGCACAATGTTGAAATGTTTAACCTGGAACATCATTTTTTTGTAAAAGCCGATACATCGGAAATAATAAAACGATATACGCGGGAATGTGTCACACAGGTTCTTCAGGAATATCCCGATCTTACCGGAATGGGCCTTACGCTTGGTGAAGGAATGGGAGGATTGACGCCGCAGCAGCGGGAAGACTGGATGAGAGAAACAATAATAGAGGGTATGCGGCTCGCCGGAAGGAAATCAAAGCTCATACACAGAATTCCTTTTTCAGGAAATACCGGCTCGCTGGGTGCTACGTCAATTGATATGGAAAAAATAACGCGGCAGGAAATAGAGAAAGAAGCCGCGATGGATTTTATTGAAAAACCGGTTTGGGCAAGCCTCAAGTTTAACTGGTCGCATCCGCTTTCAACAACAAAGCTTATTAAAGTTCACGGCGGGAAAATATACGGTACGTATTGGAAACCGGAGCCCAACGACTATAAAATAATATGGACAGCCCGCAATGAAGATTTCTTCTGCCTTCGCTGGGGGGTGGCCGGTTTTATCCGTGAGCATATCCGTCAAAATGCGCACAGTTACGTCGGCGGCTATTTCATAGGCTCAGAAACCTATATTCCGGCAAAGGATTATTTTACAAAACCAGGTTTTAAAGTGGACTGGAAATATGCGTTCGAGCGGCAGTGGCTGTTTTATGAATTATGGGGGCGGCTGTTGTATAATCCAGATACGCCCGATGAAGTTTTCCGACAGGAATTTATCAGGCGTTACGGGAAAGAAGCAGGGGTATTGTTCAGGGCTTATTCCCTGGCAGGGAAAACTCCGTTGCGCTTGGCATCCTCATTTGACTGTACCTGGGACTTTACACTTTACAGCGAAGGATTTATGGCACTCGATCCGGATAAACACCGGGTTGAATATATTTCGGTTGACAGACAGATTAACCAGCCGCCGCTGGATACCAGTTATGTTTCCATTAAAGATTATGTTACGTCAACGTTATCCGGCAATTCTTTTGGTACAGACAGGACCACTCCGATACATTTGGCCAATCAGCTTGAAGAAGACTGCAACGAAGCACTCGATCTTGTAAAAGATATCGATGTATCGCAAAATGCATCTCTCATGTATGAAGTTTCAGATGTAAAGGTCTGGGCAAATTTAGGATTGTTTTTTGCCGAAAAACTAAGAGGAGCTGTTGAACTCCAAACTTACCGTGTTAGCGGTGTTGAGGAATACAAACAAAACGCGGTGGAACACCTTCAAAAGGCATTGCATTACTGGGATGAGGTTATAGACATAACCAGCCCGATATATAAAGAGATGCCGCTTGTGCATTACAGCGAACAGGATGGTAAATCATGGAAGGAAAACAACAAGCTTCGTTTCCACTGGAAATTGCTCCGACCGGACGTGGTAAAAGATATTGAAACGGCTGAAAATGCTACTCCCGATCCGGGTAATTGAAAACAGGAAGTATGGGACAGATGTACGACACTTCACTTACGAGATCTGAATCTCGCGAATATATTCGTCACGTTTTGTAAAATAGGATTCGATGGTGGAAGCTACCGGGCTTTTCGGACGGAAATTAAAAAACTTTTTATTCAGTTTTAATAGTTCGCCACATCCGGCTTCGTTGAATAAGCTGCAGATAAATTCATTATTTTGTACATCGGGCTGTAAAAAGGTACTTAACCGGTCGATTTGCAGGAATTTCTTATCTTCCAGCTGCAATCCGGCAATCCGGTGAAGTCGGGCCCCTTCCGGGGTATCGTTATTGGTAATAAAAAGAAAAGTGCGGATTACAAGCTGGTTTTTTAGCATATCAATTACCAGGTACCCGAGTTTTTTATCGTCATATCTGTATTCTAAAAGCGACCTGCCCGAAGGGGAAGTAGCGATATGATAATGCTCAACAGAATCATTCAAAAAGAACAGCAACAGGTTATAATCCACGCTATCGAGTCGTTCCTTCAACCGGCCTATGGCATGCATCTGTACATAAACTGGTAACGATTTTTCTTTATTAACCGTTGATTCCGGAAGTTTCACGGGATCAATAGCGGCCCACTGTAATCCTGTTTCGTATCTGGTCAGTCCTAAACGGTACACCGTTCTTGGTTCATTATCAATAAGCACCTCCCGTTTTTCACACGGATGGCTGTATATTCTAGAACAATAGTAAGTTATAATTCCATCACTAGTACGTTTCGTCTCAAATTTGCTTTTAAACCAGTAATATTTAGTATCCGGGGTACCATAAACAATTCCCAGGTAATCCAGGCATCCCACTAGTTTGTCTAATGCTTTCTGACCCTCAATGATAAATTTATCATAACGGTCTTTCAACAGGTAGAATAATTCCTTATCTTCCTGCTGACCATTTTCTTCAAGGCTAACTATAAAACGGGCCAGTTGATAACCCTGCACAAAGAATTCGCGTCGGGTAATGGACGGATAATCCGGGTCATTCCATTTAAAAAGTACATCTAAAAATTCGCTTACATCACGCTCTACCATTTTCCTGTTTTCACTGGTATTTTCTGTTGCATCGGTAATTATGATCCTGGGTTGGGTAATGCGGAGATTGTACATTAATTCTTTCCGTTTTTCTGTAAGATTTTCCGAAATCTCAGGAAACCCCATTCTCGTTGCAAATTCCAGGAACGATTTAATGAATTCTTTTTTATGCCTGGCTCTGCTGACCGGGGCAACATTCTTTTTTTTCTTTTTTTGCTTCTTACGGGCCATACATGTAGCTGTTGGTGGTTTGCCTAACTATTATATACTGCAATATAAAAA
>CAVVIO010000097.1:0-283700 GCA_963748095.1 uncultured Bacteroidales bacterium | reverse complement strand
CCCTTATTTTCTGCAATAATGCCGTTTTGCTCCAGATCCTTGATTACGCGCACAGCACTCATCATGCTCATACCAGCCAGTTCGGCCAGTTCTTTTCGCGACAGGACCATTTCGAAATCTTCACTGTGGAAAACTTCATCCGATAAGTGAAGCAGGGCATCGGCCATACGTCCGTTAAGCTGTTTCTGGGTAGCAGCAATTAGCTTTTTAAAATGGTAAAAAGTGCATTTGTTGATGTCTTCGATGATACTTTTCGCGAATTCACCATTATTCTTTACCATTTCTTCAATTACTTTTTTATCGATAGCACAAATTACCGAATCTTCTATGGCAGCTACCGAATACTGCATGGGGGCACTGGAAAAAATATTGGATAAACCGATCAGGCTGCCTTCGTTAAAAATATTCAGGATCATGTCGTTATCACCATTTGTCTCCATATACACCTTTACCAGGCCTTTTTGTAAATACAGGATCTGCGTAACAAAAGCCCCCTGTTTGGCAATGTTCTCACCTTTGCGGTAATGTAACTGTACACGGTTTGCATCGGCAACTTCGAGTTCCAGCATGCTTAGTTGTCTGAAGCATACTGATTTTGCTCCACATTCCGGACATGTTTTCTTTTGATCGTACATTTTTTATTCCAATGGTATACCGGCAAAATTAACTTTTATTTAGATCATTAACTATACGTCTATTTTTTTATTGCTTTATATCAATTCTATTATCAACGTAATTTCACCGGATATTAAATTTATCTCTACAGGGTTTTGTCGGATGATAATCTGCGACTTTATAGTTTTGTGACAATTTAATTTCAACTACATGAATTTAAAAAATGTATTATTGATCTTCGTGTTGTCTTACCTGACCTGGTTAGCCCTAAACTGGTCGGTTGATGCAGATGTACTCATTGCAGGAGCGGTTATTTCGGTGCTGATTGCGGTTTTACTTTGCAGCAAATGTAATGTACTTCAAAATGTGAGGCTTACACCTAAGAGTTTTGTATATGCCTTTGCTTTTTTGGGTGTGTTCTGGTGGGAACTTCTGAAATCGAATATCGATGTAGCCCTGCGCGTGTTGAAACCTTCACTTCCCATCAATCCTGGTATCGTGGAAGTTAAAACACGATTAAAAACCGATATCGGCAAGATGCTGCTGGCCAATTCCATCACACTCACGCCGGGAACGCTTACAGTAGATATTCGTGACGACAGTATGTTTATTCACTGGATTGATGTGAGCAGTACTGAAATAGATGAAGCAACACGTGCAATCGTTTCAAAATTTGAAAAATATCTGGAGGTAATGTATGGTTAAAATTATTCTTTATATTGCCGGTGGTTTTATTCTGCTGGGAATGCTGACTGCCCTGTGGCGTTTTATAAAAGGTCCTTCTTCGGCAGATCGTGTCATGGCTTTTGATGTGATGACAGTCACTTCTATTGCTTTGATTGTCCTGATTGCCTTTTTCAATAACCGGTATATTTACCTTGACGTGGCGCTGGTTTACGGCCTGCTGAGTTTTACCGGGGTAATTGTTGTAGCACGTTTTATAGAAAAAGGACTTTAGCTATGGAAATACGAATGTTAATTGGCAGTATCGTCACCCTGATAGGGTCGATCTTTATCTTCCTGGGGGCTCTAGGCATTGTGAGGATGCCCGATTTGTACAATCGTTTACAAACAGGCACCAAAGCAAGTACACTCGGAACCATCCTTTCGATTGCAGGTATTGGCATTATCAACCCCTCCTGGGCAGGTAAAGCTTTTGTTTTAATTTCATTTGTGATCATGACCAACCCGGTATCATCGCACACGCTGGCACGGGCAGCCCATCATATTGGCATTGCCCTTTCCAAAAAAACAGTGGTTGATAAACTCAGGGAAGCTGAGGCCGCAGAAAAGAAAGAGGAGGATTAAAATGGGAAACATTATTTTAGCTGTTATTCTGAGCCTGGTTATGTTGTTCATGGCGGTTATGGCACTCGTTGTACGAAGAGTCCGTACGGCAGTTCTGGCATCTGGAATTTTGAGCCTTATCGCCTCCATTCTTTACCTGCTTCTGGCTGCACCGGATGTAGCTATGACCGAGGCTGCTATCGGCAGCGGGCTTACTACCATTATCTTTTTTTATGTACTGAATAAAATCAGGAGATCCGATGTATAAAAATTTGTTCATTATCGCAATTTTAGCCGGTTTGGGTATTCTGCTGGGCAGTTACCTTGTAACGCATAAGGAAAATACTACACTTCCCGAATTGCCGGCCTATTATGCCGACCATTCCGCCAAAGAAGTGGGAGCTGCCAATGTGGTAACTGCCGTGGTAGTTACCTACCGTGGTTTTGATACCCTTGGTGAAGTAACCATTCTGTTTGTGGCAGCATCACTGATTGCCATGTTCCTGACAAACGGGAAGGAACCTAAAACAGACCGCAATCCCAGACCTTCTTCTATCATCCTTTCTACGGCTCAAAAGCTGCTGTTTCCTTTAATTGTACTGTTTGGTATATATGTATTCATCAACGGACACCTTACTCCCGGCGGAGGGTTTCAGGGGGAGCTGTAATAGCAACGGGCTTCCTGCTGTTACTTATGGCCAATCCACAAGCTGATTTTCGCCATGGTTTGTTCAATTATATTGAAAGTATTTCAGGGATCAGCTATGTCATCATCGGTATTCTGGGTGCTGTGCTCGGATTAGGTTTTCTCGACAACAGGTTCCTTCCCCTTGGTCATTTGGGCAGATTGTTCAGTGCCGGGGCAATTCCGATCATATACAGTTTCATCGGACTTAAAGTAGGGGCCGAACTGTCAAATATCCTTCATCATCTCAATGAAGTTCAAAACGAAGAATAATGGAATACATTACTTTACAAAATATCGGTCTTGTAACAGGATTTCTGCTGATCCTTATTGGATTGTACGGTGCGTTGACCAATAAGAATATCCTGCGCATCATTGTGGCATTCACCCTGTTCGATGCGGGTCTTAACCTGGTGATTGTGTCACTTTCTTATATGAAAGGCCGCGTAGCTCCTATTATCGACGCTACCACAGGTGTTGCAAATCTTTCATCCAAATTTGTCGACCCTGTACCACAGGCCCTGGTGCTTACATCCATTGTTATCGGGGTGGGAGTTACCGGTGTGATGCTTACGTATGCATTGAAAATGTTTAAAACCCGACAATCTCTAGATATTAAAGATTTTAAAGAAACAAAATGGTAAGTCCAGTTCATATTGTCTCCATTGCATTAATTACAGCCTTCCTTATTGGTTTGGCCGGGAAACGCCACCAGAGCGTGCTTGTTTACATTCTGTTGATTGCCATCACTGCCATGCTGGCTATTTCAGGCTCGTGGCTTACAGGTATCCTTACCGGATCGGTTCAGCCTGTTGAGGTGTTCACGGCAGGCTTCAATCCTCCATTTGCTATTAATCTGCGTATGAGCTTACCCGAAGCGGTTCTCACTACCATGATCAACCTGTTCGGGTTAATGACTGTTATTTATCTCTTCGATATATTGAAAAAATCCGGGAATAACATTCTCTCTGTATTCATCGTCTTTTTGCTGGGTCTCAACGTAATGGTAATGACCCGTGACCTTTTTAACCTCTTTGTTTTCCTCGAAGTCACTTCTATTGCCACAGCCGGTCTGATACTCCTAGTTCAGGACAGGCGCAGCATTGCAGCCGGATTTAAGTTTTTGATAGCATCCTCTGTGATCTCAGGGCTTCTGCTCATAGGGATTATTTTTGCCTATTCATATGCGGCTTCCCTCAACATTGATTTTCTTACAAACTTAACCACGATAAAAGGGGGCGCTGTGGCGGCATTTCTTATTATTACCGCACTGTTGCTGGAGAGCAAACCATTCCCGGCAAACGGATGGGCGGTGGATATGTACGATTCGGCACACCCTGCTGTAGGCAGTGCGCTTTCTGCTGCTTCTGTACCTGCCGTGCTTTTCGTTATCTATAAACTGATGCCCGTTGTTCCGGAAAGCTGGCATTCGGTGATTGCTCTTTTCGGTATCATTACTTTTGCAGCTTCCAATTTTCTGGCTACCCGTCAGGAAAATGTGCGGCGCATGTTGGGTTATTCATCTTTGGCGCAGGGAGGACTGATGTTGTCACTGGTAACCATGTCTGAATTTTTTGGTAGCAGTTTCTGGTTTATTATTCTTGGTTTCCTGCTAACGAATTTCTTTGCCAAGGCCGGTTTGTTCTGGCTGAGTGGCATTGTCGGAAGTGATGATCAGGGAAAATGGGGACTTCTTCGAAAGAAAGTACTGTTGTTTTTCTTTTTTGGTGTTTTTGTAGCTGCCATGGCCGGACTTCCTCCTTTTCCTGCATTCTTTGCCAAATGGAAAATGATTATGCATCTGGCCGGAGGATCAAGTTGGAGCTGGATTGTACTGATCCTGCTGGGAAGTATTTTTGAAATTCAATTTCTTTTTAAATGGTTCGGACGGGTCTTTCATGAAGAAGTTGACAGCATCGAAAAAATTAGCATGCCCTGGTTCAAACAATTACCGGTTATTCTTTTCGGTACCGGGTTACTTGTTTCTTCGTATTTCTTTATTGATTATCTCCATTTAGATACATTATTTGTCCTGTTGCCTCTACTACTGATAAGTGTATTTTTTATCATCGATTTTCTTCCTGCTTTCCTTAAAAACAGTTTACTCATTATATCGCTGTCAGTTTATGGATTTGTAGTATATCCCCTGATAAACGGGAACCTCCTTCAGGTAGTATTCATGGGAGTTTTCCTGTTGGGTGGAATATTGACATTGATTCCCGGCTTCGTAAGGAAGGGTAAGCGTACAGGCTTTTATCCATTTGCTGCCATGACTATATACGGACTGATAATGCTTGTTCATCCGTCGGATAACCTGAGCTTTTTCCTCGGTTGGGAGCTGATGGCAGTTGGCAGCTACATGCTGATCCTTCGGGGTAAGAAAGCTGAAGATGCTGCTTTTCGGTACATGCTTTTTTCTGCCGGAGGCGCTTTCCTGATGCTTGCAGCTTTTGGTTTGCTGACGTTTAAGGTCGGAGATATTTTCTTTGGCAACCTGGGAGGAGTGGTTTCCGGTGGGGGAGTGTTGTTTGTACTGTTTGCGCTTGCATTTATGCTTAAGGCAGCAGCAATTGGCCTGCACATCTGGCTGCCCGGTGCTTATAGTGAGGCTGAAGATGACGCTACACCGCTGGTATCAGGTGTACTGATTAACTCCGGCATACTGGGTCTTTTCTGGCTTGTGACAGCCTTTGGTCCGCAGCATCTTTTTGGATACGACATATATTACCTGATGGGTTGGATTGGTGCTATTACAGCCATAGGAGGTAATATGCTTGCCATTTATGAGGAAGATATGAAACGGCTTATTGCCTATTCGAGTGTGGGAGCAATGGGGTATATCATTTTTGCACTGGCCATGAACACAAAACTCGGTTTACTGATCGCTCTGTATTACATGGTATTGCACTTTATTTATAAAACCATGTTGTTCATATCAGCAGCCGGTGTAATATATCGTACCAAAACACGTAATATGTACGAAATGGGCGGCCTTATTAAAAGCATGCCCTTGTCGTTCATTGTAGTGCTTATCGGTATTATCACTGTGGCAGGAATGCCACCACTGGCAGGTTTTGCAGGTAAATGGATGTTTTATAATGCTGTTTTAATGAATGGCTGGTACCTTCAGGGAACAATTGTTTTCTTCTCGGGGATTGTAGCTTTCCTCTATTTGTATAAACTGATCGCTTCGGTATTCCTCGGACAATTGAAAGATAACCATCGCCGGATTAAAGAAGCTCCTTTTGCATACCTGATCCCCCAGGTCATCTTCATGATCGCCATTATGATCCTTTCCGTTGCTCCTAACCTGCTGCTGAAACCACTGGCTACTTTAATTCCCGCGGAGGTTCCTGGTGAAACGCTCAACTGGGCAGGTAACCTTGCTTCTACATCATTCGGTTACTGGAATGCTTTCTCTGTCATGAGCAGTGTGGTTGTTATGTTTGCAGTAATTTTAGGATGGTTGATGTTCAACAGCCGAAAAGCTCAAAAGGTGAAACAGTTCAATATTGTTTTTGCTGCTGAAAGACCTTTCAGGCCAGAAACTACGCACATATCCTATAATATGTTTGCAGGTTATAAAAAGGCCCTCGGTTTTCTGATGACACCCCTGGCTACGCGTTTCTGGACAGGTGTCTCGGAATGGAATGAAGCGATAGCCGATAAAATACGAACCTGGTACACAGGGAATGGTCAGACCTATGCATTGCACCTGTTGATTTATGCTTTCATCCTGTATCTCTCAATAAGCGGAGGAAAATTGTTATGAATATAGATTGGATTAAACTATTGTTTACTTTATTGGGATTATTTATAGTCCTGAATTACGGTCTGCTACAGTACGGATTGATACGCCGTATTACGGCACGGATAGGAAAGCGCATTGGCATGCCTATTTATCAGCCATACATCGACCTGTTTAAAAACTATTCGATGCGAAGCCAGGTTACTCATGGCGTCATGTATTACCTGGGACCTGTGTTTCGTCTGACAGGAGGTGTGGGGATATTTCTTTTCATGCCGCTTATTTTCGGAAGTGAACTCTGGAGTAATTACTCCTTTGCCGGAGATGTAATACTGATCATGTATTTTATGTTTTTCGGTATGCTGGGGATGGCGCTCGGAGCCAGTGAAGGGGGACATCCTTATTCATTTATCGGCATCAGTCGCGGATTATCACAGTTTACTACGGTTGAGGTACCTTTTACACTGGCTGTAATAGCTGTTGCTGCAAGTCATCATTCTTTTTCTCTTACAGGGATAGTAGCTGGTCAGCAGGGCGGAATAATGCACTGGAATATTATTACCAACCCTTTTGCCGGTATTGCAGCATTACTTTCTTTTCTTGGAATGATGGGGGCTGCTCCGTTTAACGTTATACAGGCACCCCAGGAGATACCAATCGGTCCTCCCACGGAATATCACGGAACTTTCCTCGGATTACTGCAAACCAACAGAGCTATTCTTTATGTAAGCGAATCCATTCTTATGGTAAACCTGTTTTTCGGGGGAGCAACAAACTGGATAGAACTAATCGTGAAATCGTTCTGCGTATTTTTCTGGCCTGTATTTGTAGGCCTTGTATTTCCACGTTTCCGTATCGACCAGAGTATTCCCTGGTTTCTTAAGGTGCCCCTGGCATTGAGTATTATTGGAATTTTTATGATATAATCCTGATCACATGGAATCAAAAAAAGAATTTATCGACAAGGATTTATTAAAACGAACGGTTATAAGTCCGGAAGGAGAGGAGATCACGGTTGATCCCATCCAGGATTACTTCTGTGATGCAAAGCCAAAAGTACATGAACCGAAACGGGTGAAGATATTTGAGAATTTCTTCAACTGGGCGCGTGCCGAGAGTATCTGGGTACTGGGATTCGGAACAGGATGCGGCAGTATTGAGTTGTACCCGCTATTAACGCCACGCTTCGATGCTTACAGGTTTGGTGTTCAGATGCGGCCTACTCCGCGTCAGGCAAACCTTATGATCATTTCGGGTTACCTGAGTGTGAAAACTCTCAAACGGGCCATTCGCAGTTACGAGCAGATGCAAAATCCCAAGTTTGTAATGGCATTGGGAAGTTGCACCATTAACGGAGGTATGTATTTCGACAGCTATAATACCATTAACCGTCTGGATAAATACCTGCCCGTGGATGTATATGTTGCCGGTTGTATGCCCCGGCCCGAAGCAATTCTGGCTGGTTTTGTGGCATTGAAAAAACGTATCAAAGCAGGCATAGCAGAAGGCGCTAACCAGTATGCAGAGAACTTTGAATATTATAAAGAAAATCAGAAAAAAATCATTCGGGACTGGAATATGCCCGATTATAACTGGTAATCGTTTATGGAAAAAATCATAGAACGTTTACAGACGTCATTTCAGGTTTCAAATGTCAGAAAACAGCGGGAAGATCTGTATTTTGTCACGGTTGGAAAAGAACAGGCAATTTCTGCCGTTACGTATCTCCGTGATATGGAAGGTTTTTCGCATCTGGTAATGATTACCGTAGCCGACTGGATTGAAAAAGGCATATTTGAGCTTAATTATATAGTTCACAACTATGACCTTCATGTTGATATCTCCATTTGTACGTATATCGACCGTGAAAATGCAACGATGCATTCGGCCCATCATCTATGGGCGCAGGCATGGACCTATCAGCGCGAGCTGAAGGAAATGTACGGAATTGATTTTCCGGGCAGCCCAAGAGTTGATGAAAATTTCCTGCTGGAAGGCTGGGACAATATACCACCTATGCGACGCGAATTTGACACCCTGAAATATAGTGAAGAAACATATTTTCCGAGGCCCGGCCGTGAAACCCATGACCCGGCAACCTATATGAAACAAAAATTGTATCCCGATGAGCAGCAATAATACAAAAATACTGATCCAGCCTGACAGAAGTGCCTATCCACAACCCGATGAGAATGGGAAGCTTCAGATTGATCTCAGCTCGGGTAAATATGTCAAATTGTGGCACGGCCCTAACCATCCCGGTGTAACGGGTAATATGTCGCTTGAACTGACTGTTTGCGGTGATGAGGTGGTTGAGGCCAAAACCCATGTTGGTTATCTGCATCGTGGATTTGAGAAGATTTTCGAACGACGCACCTGGATGCAATGTTTTCCTACGGTTGTCCGCATGTGTGTTCCCGAACCCGACAGCAACGAGTACAATCTGGCTGCTGCCATGGAAGAACTCTCCGACGTGAAAGTCCCGGAATATGCCCAATGGATGCGCACACTCGTTTTAGAGATGGCAAGAATGGGGAACCTGTTGCGACTTCTTCCGGCACATGGTGGTACCATGGGATTGGGACTAGGGGTGCAGTGGGGAGTTTATCTCAGGGATTTGATACTGGACCGTTTTGAAGAGTTAACAGGGGCACGTATTTATCACATGTATATAATACCCGGCGGTGTACGGGGAAAGATGCCCGAAGGATTTAAAGACAGGTTGGTCAGTAATCTGAATGATATTGACGATTTTCTGATTCGCTTCAGACGGCTTGTCATCGACAATGCTGTATTTAAAAAACGGGCCATAGGTACCGGTTATGTTGATCCTGTATTGGTAGACAAATATGGTGTTGTAGGCCCAAATGCCCGTGCAGCCGGTTATAACCGTGATGTACGCAAGGATAACCCTTACCTGGTGTATGATCAACTCGATTTCGGGCCTTATGTGGATAAGGATGCTGCCAGTGACGTTTTCAGCCGCACATGGGTACGATACATGGACCTGAAATACAGTGTGGAACTGATCCGCCAGATTCTTGACAAGATGCCCAAAGACGGGGAAATTCTCGGGAATATACCCAATGCACTGAACTGGAAAATTCCTACCGGGCAAACCTATGTCCGCAGTGAATCTTCACGCGGTGAATACGGATTTTTTACTGTTAGTGACGGAACGGAATATCCTCGCCGTATTAATCTTCGCGGGCCCAGTTACACGCATGCCATTGCACTGCTGGAAAAACTGCTGGTTAACGCCAATATATCCGATATCAGTGTCATCATGGTATCTCTGGCTACCTGTCCGCCTGAAATAGAACGTTAATTTTCAAGTACAAAACTATGAAGATCAAAGATATAATAACCCCTTTTACTGCATGGAGTAATATCGTCCGCACACCGGTTACCGTGCGTGATCCTTTTACCGAAAGACCGGGAGCGGACCGTTACCGGGGATTTCATAAAAACGATGTGGAGGCATGTATCGGATGCGGAAGCTGTGAAGCGGTTTGCGAAAACCAGGCTATTGACCTTGTTCCTGTGGAAGGGATTGAGACCAAAAAAGGGGATAGTGGTTTACGTCCGATGGTCGACTACGGCCGCTGCTGCTGGTGTGCTTTGTGTGTGGATATTTGTACTACCGGATCACTAACTATGTCCAACGAATATACCTGGGTTACCGATGATCCCGAGGAATTCCGTTATGTCCCCGGAGTGGACAAAAAACCCTGGGATAATTCCGAAAAGGGATGGACCAATCCGGGATACTCGCTTTACAATCTGGAACGAGTGACAATGGAAGAGGTGGAACCGGATGAAAGGACTACCAGTTTCATCGAGATTGTTAAGGGATATTCCAAAGAACAGGCTGAAAAAGAAGCAGACCGCTGTGTTTCGTGCGGAATATGTGTAGCTTCCTGTCCGGCCCACATGGATATTCCGGGATATATAAAAGCCGTCAGGGACGGTGATCTTGAAAAAGGGCTGAAGCTTCTTTACGATACCAATCCGCTACCCGAAATCTGCGGTCGTGTTTGCACGCACCGTTGCGAAGAAGTCTGCTCGGTAGGTGTGAAAGGCGATGCACTGGCTATACGCTGGCTCAAACGATACATTGCCGACAATGTGCCTTTTGATGAATATAAACGAATATTGGGGCTCGATTCATTGCCTGAAAGCAAAAAACACATAGCCATTATCGGTGCCGGCCCATCTGGGATAAGCGCTGCTTACTACCTGCGTACACTGGGCTACCGGGTTACCATTTTCGAAGCCAAAGAACATCCCGGCGGAGCTACCATGTACGGGATTCCCAAGTACCGGCTGCCCATGGACATGCTTGAAAATGAGATCGGCCTGCTGGAAGAAATGGGTGTTCAGTTTCAGTTTAACACCATGGTTGGTCGTGAAGTTAAATTCGATGAATTGTATACAGCCTACGATGCAGTTTTTATGGGAATTGGTCTGGAAAAACCATACCTGATTGCCATCGACGGAGAAGAAGCCACCGGTTCGTTCCAGGCTATCGACTTCCTGCGCGATGTCAACGATAACAAAAAAACCGATCTTGGTAAGCATGTTACAGTAATTGGCGGAGGTAACGTAGCCATGGATGCTGCCCGTGTAAGCCGCCGTTTAGGGGCGGAAGTTACCATCCTCTACCGCAGGCGTATTCAGGACATGCCCAGCGATCCGGAGGAGATTGAAGGTTGTGAGCAGGAAAAAATTAATATCATCACCCAGGCTATCCCGACACGGGTTATAAAAGATGAAAAGGGAAGGGTAAAGGCGATTGAATATCTCCGTGCTGAAATGGTGGACGATCCAAAAGGACGTAGGCCGCGTCCGGTACCTATTGAGGGAAGCGAAACTATTCTCGAAGTGGATACCGTTATCGGGGCCATCGGGCAGGAAGCCTATTACGATTTCCTGGGAGCGGAATGGATTGAAAAACTGAAAACCGAACGTGGTCATCTTGTGACCGATCAACATATGCAAACCTCCATTGAACGGTTATTTGCCGGCGGTGATTCCGTTAACTCCACTGCCGACGCTATTAGTGCTATTGCCGACGGACACAGGGCTGCCAAAGGAATTGATACCCTGCTAAGCGGAAATCAAACCTTAAAAATTTAAACCATTATGATACAAGAATTTCAGACATCCGATGATATATTGCAATTTGCAATCGATCGCGAGCAGGAAAGCGTTGAAATGTATTCAAACCTTTCGGAATCAGCCCGCAACCCTGAAATGAGAAATGTATTTCTTACGTTTGCCGGTGAGGAACGCGGCCATAAGAAACGTCTGGAGAACATCCGCACCAGCGGACAATTCAGCTTTACACCTCAGCAGGTCCGCGATATTAAAGTAGGAAATTACCTGATCGATATTGTACCGCATGAAGGTATGAGCTACCAGGAGATACTCATTGTCGCCATGAAAAAAGAAAAAGCCGCTTTTCACCTCTATACCGATCTGGCTGAAAAAGTTACTGATCAATTGCTCCGGTCACTGTTCTTTAGCCTTGCACAGGAGGAATCGAAACACAAACTTCGCTTTGAACTGGAGTATGATGAGGTAGTGCTGAAGGATAACTAAACCTGATCTTTCTACACTCAAATATTTCTGATGATCAAAAGAAGAAAATAACAGGAAAGCCCTGCTCAGTCTGTCTGAGCAGGGCCTTCTTTTATAGTAGTTAAATCTTCTTATTACTTCCATCTTATGCTTTCATTAAAAATATTGTTAGTGATCCTTAAAATTCCATTTGGAATTGTCACTATTCATATCAAACGCTGCAAGTGTTGGTGTGCTGTCTCCGATAGATATCAGCGCTAACTTCTCTTTTGAATTCGGAACTACCTTAGGCATTATCCGATATGTTCCATCAGTCAATTGATCGATTCGCCATAATTGTTCAGGCGCACCGGTAAATGTTCGGGACTGTTATTACTTCTGCTTCTGCTGTTGCTGCTAATGCCCGGTTTGTTCCCGCTATTACTATTTTATAATAGGGTCCTCCGGGATATCCTCCTGCATCAGGAACTGCTGTAATTGTCCATTTCTGATGCGGACGGAACATGTAATCCCCTATTCTTACACCAATGTTCCCGGTTGGCCAGGTATTAATTACATCTGCTAATTGCTGGGATGGAACGGGTTTTACCGGTTCATCATTGTCATGAAAAAATCCTCTCGGTCCACGCGGCATTCGTACAAAATCTACTGCCAGCTCCAAGGCATATCCTCTTCTCACGGATTCAATTTCATAGGTTCCTTCTCTGAAATTATCTCCTGCAACCGGCCAGTCATTTTTCCATAGTAACGGACGAATGCCTAATACGCTGCGCCCGCCCTGATCTAAATCCGCTTCATAATGACAGGACATTTTTTCAACACCGTCAGCAATTACCCAACGACCAAAGTGTCCGGGTCCGACAAGTCTTCTGCCGGCTGCAACCACCATCTTACCGCCACCTTTTAACATGTCTCTTCCCATATTATCAAGGTAAGGGCCTGTTACCTTCCTGGAACGGCCAACAACTATGTTATAGGTTGAGTTTGCACCGTCGCAGCAGGTTCCGTGTGTGCCAAGAAGATAATACCATCCGTTATGATATATCAAATCTGTAGCTTCACAGTCAATGGCTATATTTATTGCTTTATTCCCTTCTACACGTTTTCCTGTTTTGGGATCAAGTTCTATAAGGCGAATGAACCCGAAATAGGTTCCGTATGAACACCATAAACGTCCATCGGTTGGATCCAGCAGAAGTCCCGGATCGATTGCATCATTATCTTCCACACCATCCGATGAAGCAACTTCGATAGCTTCTGTGTATTTAAAATCGGGAGAATTTGGGTCAAGTGTTTTGTTCCACATGGTAAGTATCCTCCCGTTATGTCTGCCTCCCAGGCCTCCGCCGGTTGCGCCATAGATTATAAGGTAGCGGTCGCCGATTTTTACTGCATCCGGGGCGGCTCCTCTGCCGGGCCTTACTCCGCCGGGATTCCATGTCCAACCATCTTCGGATATTAATCCACCTCCGAATGTGCCAAATGTATAATACTTTCCATCGCATTCCATAATGGTTGACGGATCATGTATAAATGGTTTCCCCACTTGTGCTTTCATTGCTCCGGTTAACAACAATGATAACAGGGCTGTTGCGCCCAATATTTTAATTCGTTTCATATTAACTCCAATTTCTATTCAATTGAGATTTTAAATAAGTTGACTAACTGATTTTATTCACAAGTAATAGTGATATTTTTTATCGGCTCTCCTTTTTCATCCAGGAAGCGAACACAGAAATCACTCATTCCGGGACCATTGATTACGGCTCCCCGGATTATATTTTTTCCTTTGTTAAGTGTGAGACGGGTGAGACATACAGTCATCCATTACCATGCGCCTGTCTCCGGAAAGCATCACTGCTTCTTTTCCGTTTAGCCACCACATTGATGCTGAATTTGACCCTACGGACATTCTTACATTTTTCATTTCTTGCGGACTGTTGACTACGGTTACTGCCCAAAACACAACTCCGTATACCTCTTTTCCTAATCCGTAGGCGAAACGAAATAGTTTGACATTGAAGTTTGTACTCTCCAGTGCATGCCACGTTAGTTCCTGCTCTCCCACTTTTACCTTTTCCCCGTCTTTGGGAAGAATGGTAAACTGGTTCGGAAAATACAGGGTGTCAAATGCATGTTTTATGTAGCTGTCTGTAAAAACCGTATTGCTACGGTTTGGTTTGTTAATTGGTTCCAGTAGTAACCAACGTTGAATAAATCCTTCGGAATCCGGAGTTTTTGTTTTTGTTGTGGCCGGAATAAAGTAGGGTGCGATGCTTCGTGTGGTATCGTTTTTGGCGGCACTGTTCATTTTGCCCCCCGTTGCAGTGGTAAATCCTTGTAATCCTAATCCTGCCAGAATTACAAAGCCCGCCGGTAGCAATAGTGTTTTGAGTTTACTGTTCATATTAAAGCTTTACTGTGTTTACAATTATTGTTCTTGAAAAAACAAATATACTTTTTTGCTAAACTAAAAAAAAATAAAATTCATGTTGTACTACATGGCTGTGGCTTTTAGTCGATTATAACGGTTGGCATTATATGCAGTACGGGTTTTAGGTTGATTACCTATCAAACTGCTATTATGTTTATTAAATGCTCTCATGTTCAAACTACCAAGATACACCGCATTGCGTTTGACCGCTTGTTATGTCCTGGCTGTTTAATGTCACCAAATTAATATCCAATATGCAATAGTCAGATTTGAATCGTCAACTAAAGCTCCTAAAGAATATCCATTCGTGATATTTCGACATACACTCTTTTTTCTTTCGAGATTTAAATATTCTTCATTCAAGAATGCACCTTCTTTAGAATTTAGAATATAAAACTTACTGTCCTTAGAAAGTGTAGAATCCTCGATAACTATTGGACTAAATTTATCCTGTAAATCAGGAATTGGTGGAAAATTGTTGATACAACTATCAGATATGTCATAAATGCAGTCAGTTATGTGATAATCACAACTATCAAATGCTGAACAGACATCTATTGCTTTTTTTTGTAAAACAGCTTTTTGAGATTCAAAGCTTTGCTTATCAAACTTGTAAAAAAGAAATACTCCACAATAACCATAAAAATCAATAGATGCTGGATATATTATGTAAGTACTCTGAAGATACTTACTTATTTTTCCAGATTTTTCCCATTCAATTTTTTTTAATAATGTGAGATTTTTAAATTTTCTTAGATTCTTCTTTGTTCTTTTCTCAATCGGTCTTGTACAGGAAGAGCATGAAAGTAAAAATCCAAGAAGGATCAATATCAAGTGAATTTTTTTTATCATTATTTAAAAACTCTTAATTCCATTTATCCAAGAGTTAGCTAAAGCTCTCTGCAATGCACCAAATATTAAGCTTAAGCACAACTATTCAATATGTAATATAAAACTATACAATATTTCCATATACAGGAAATATTGTCAACTTTTGGTACAATCTATTTCCATGTCATCTGCCGGATTTTTTTGTTTTTAATTTACTTTTTGAAAAGTGTTTATACATGATGGTGGGTATTTTATTTTTGCCTTATTCTTACTTTTCTCAATTTCCAACTTACCGTTCAGGAAATAAATGTAAAATATTTTCCCTCAAAAAACAAATTTCCAGGTATTTGTAAATGTTACCCGGGTAATTGCAGCAGGAAAACATCCGAAAAAACAGAAATAATCCATTAAACGGACCCGAAATGACTTAAATAATCCTGAAATAGGCCCGCGCAAATTTGCTCAGCTCACTTCAAACCTGAAATAAGGTGTTTCACGTCTTCATTGAACATTTTTTCATTCCAAAACAGCCAGAGCGAATTCGCTTCAGCTCATTTCAAACCTGAAATAAGGTGTTGCATCGCTACATGTGTGCTTTCCCCAGGTTGGGGAATGGTGTTGCAAGTCTGCACGGACCTATTTCAAAATAAAACAAGGCCATGTAAATTTACATAGCCTTGTTTAAATTTTAATCAGAGCTTTACACAAGCGCTTTCCGGTGGCCCCAGGTAACTGGGCTTTAATCCGCCGGCATCGATCACAAATTTCTGAAAAACAACGCCCGGGTCTACCATCCATACTTTCAGGGTGTGTTTTCCCGGTTTCGAAACCGTGTGGACCGATACCTTTTTCTTGATATGATCCGTTACGGAATTATTCCACCATTCGGGGTATTCCCAATCGGGTTGGGTTTCCCCTTCGTGCATGTTAATTAGTTGCGGTTCTTCGTCATCGATGGCAATAGCGTATTTCAGTCCTTCATTTTTCTTGTAATTCAGGGTGGGTGAGAGGTAAGTTTCAATTTTCAGTTCGCCCTTATCAAAAACAGTGAATTCGTATTCGAGGCGCGGGGTTTTATTTCCCGGTACTTGTCTTTCGGCATTTGCAGGCGCTGCTGTTACCGATGAGTACGTGCGTCCCATGTTGGGAATTATTGTCCAGCTGATATCTTTGGAGTCGTACTTTTTGGTAAAATGAGCCGCTTCGATAGATACAACACCATTGTTTTCGATAAAGCCTGAGGCATCCGGCAGATCGTTGCGGACAGGAACGCTTACCGTAAATTCCATGCCGGCGCCGGCTACCACTATTTTACCGGTATCGCATCCTTTGGGGGCTTTATCCCAATCGATACTTACATATACTTTTTCATCAAACTGTATACTGCCTTTTTCGCGCGATAATTTTATCCAGTCATTTTTAGCTTCTACTGTATAATTCAGGGTTTTATTACCCTTGTTGAATAGCTCCACGTAATATGTCTGATTATTAAACGGGTCGAATGAAGCGAACATGTTACTGTATAATCCTCCTCTTGCCCAGGGCCGGTTTTTGCCATATTCAACCACGTAACCTAACGATGCGTTGTCAGGAAGCTGAATGTACGATATAGCCGGCATTTTATTTACCGGAGGATTGTTCCAGGAGGTGTACCCGATATGCGTTTGCGACATCATGTGGTTCCACTTGCCATCTTTCAGTTTTGTATGGAAGTCATTAGTAAGCTCCGCGTCCCTGTCGAATAATTCTTTTACTTTTCCGGCATAGTAATTGGCCGATGCCCTGCTTTGTTCTGCGTAGAGACTGTTTTTACCGGCAGCCACATACATTTCATTCAGGTTGCTGCACAACTCAACCGGCGAGAGTACCAACTGGTAAAATGCAGCTTTGTAACTTTCCGGCAATTCATTGTAAATGTTTTTGCTTTTATCGAGCAGCTGGTTGTATTCTTCAACAATATTGTCTGCTTCGCGGTAATTTACCAAACTGTATGTGCCGGGGGTTAACATTTCGGGAGTACGACGCGCGTTGTATTTGGTGTATAACGACAGGATTTCGGCAATTTCACCGGCATATTTTTTGCCAAACTGCTGTTCTGCCCAGTTTACATAGTAATCCGGCAGATCGTTGGCCCTTATTGCATCGGTATTCCATGCAAAATCAAGGAAAAAGCTGATCGGCAGTTCCATGGGTTTGATATCGCCGACATTTACAATCCACAGGTCTTTAACGCCCCACTGATACGCCAGGTTCATCTGTTCCCATACTCGTTCAATTTGCGTAACATTCAGCCACCTGTAGGATACAGGCCCGCCCACGAAATCGAAATGATAATATATACCGTAGCCTCCCGTGTGATCCAGGTCTTTCTTTTTGGGCAATATGCGGATATTTCCCCAGTTGTCGTCGCAGAGCAATACAAGGATATCGTCATTTACCCGCATGCCTTTATCGTAGTAATCCTGCACCTCTTTGTAAATAGCCCACACCTGGGGTGTTTGTTCTGCCGGTTTGCCGGTTACATCTGCAATAATACCGCGCTGATCGGTAATAATGTTTTGCAGCAGGTCAACAGCAGTTTCTTCCGACATTGCCTCGTCGCCATCGCCACGCATCCCCACGGTAACCACGCTTTCGTTATTTCCCATTCGTTCAATTCCTCCGCGCCAGAATTCCTGTAATTTCTCCTTATTTGTTTTGTAATTCCAGGCGCCTCCATTAAACTGGCCCCATTCGGCATGCGCGCGCATCATGGGTTCGTGATGACTTGTTGATACAACAATGCCATACTCGTCGGCAAGTCGTATGTTTTCGGGATCATCCGTAAAAAAAGCAGTGGGGAGCCACATGGCAGGCCATAAATAATTGCCTTTATTACGTAAGATCAGTTCGAATACTTTTTCGTAAAACTTGTGATTAAAGCCTCCGAATTTTTCTTCAGCCCAGTTCCTGAGGGCAGGAGCTTCGTCGTTGATAAAAATACCGCGGTATTTCACGGAGGGGGCGTTGGAAACGTATCTTGCCTTGCCAATGAATAGTTCATCGCTTTTTTTTGCCGGCACATCGGCCCACCAGTACCACGGCGAAACACCTATTTCTTTCGACAGGCTGAATACCCCGTAAGCGGCACCGCGACGGTCGCTTCCTACAATTACGAGCGCCTGTTTTACCCCGGGAAAAGGGGCTTCGACGGTTTGGATAATAAACCGTTCCCATTGATCGCGGATAGCATCAACTTTAAGTTTTTTGTCGGCAATTAACTGATCAATCAGCCGGTTGTTACCGATTGTGGCAACTATAATCAGATTGCTTTTTAACGAATTGTCAGAAGTAATAATGTCCGGTTTTTTACCGGTAACTTTACGGATATCACCTGCAAGAAATTCGGCAGATTTCTTCACTAAAGCATAATCCGCAGTATCGTACAGTATAGTGGCCATGGAAGCTTTGCTTACTATCGAAAAGTGACGTGTTCGGATTTTCCGCTTTATTACTGATCTTTATTTGTGAATAAGACAGAGTGGGTAGCAGAATTAGAAATAATAATACGTTTCTCATATTTTGTATATTATTGGTTTTTATTACTGTGTATGATAAACCAGAATTATTACTAACTCTGATTAAGAGAAAAATTTGTACTGATAGTTAATAGTTTATGTTATCAATAAATCTCTCTCAATTTAAATGAATTTTTTCAAAAATCAAACGGACTTTGGGCAAAGGCTGTGTGATATGATTTACAGGGGATATTTGTCTGGTTAACGAACGAACAAATAGTTTATGAATCAATCAAAATCATCACTAAACACTGTCTGCCTGTTTGCGTCTGTAAGCTTTACATAATCGATGGAGCCCGTACGTTCAAAAATGTAGATAAGCGCAACGATATTGCCGAAATCTTCTTTGTTTGTTTCGTTAAAACACTCTTTACCGTTTATACTGATGGTAGCATTCTTATTAAACACACGAACTCCCACTTCCTGCCATTGGTAAATAGTACATCCCAGGGCCGAAAGATCATTGTTGCTTCCATGGCGTTCGATCTCTCCCAGTTGGTAATAGGCATAATGTTCACACCCTTTCTTTTGCAGGGTTACCATAAACATATTCTTTTCGGCAACAATAATCACCGTCATCCATGGGCAATCGGAATACCGCAGACTGTCGAGTTTGATACGGCTTACAAGGTTGAAATTATCGGAGGATACATTGAATTCCCGGCTATTTACAATACGGGTGTAAAAATACCTCGAAAGATCCACATGCTGCTTTTCGAGCAGTAGCGTATCCAGGTGCAACTGCCCATTTTCAATAAATTTTTCGTTTTCGAAAAATATGGGGACCAGGTCCTTCTCGCCGTAATAAATATGTGGTTCCCATCCGTTACTCAGGATATATACGGGCTGCATGGCAATACTACTGTCGTTGGCTACCAGGTATGCCTTGTGATACCCCGACTCATAATAAATGGTTGTAGTGGCTTTTCCTTCCGGATCAATTGGTTTTCTGAAATTACTGTTCCAGGTTTGCTGGAAAAAAAAGCTGTCTGCTTCTATGTTGCTTACATCGTAATTAAATATAACCGTGTTTGGCAACCCTTTGGTAATGGTTTTCTTTGTAGTGAAATGCACGGGGCCATTTATTTTAATAGCAGATATCTTGCTGCTTCTTTCGTGTCTTGAGAATCGTATCAACACAATTGCTGCAAGAATGATTACAAAAAAACCTATGCTGATCCGTATAATTTTTTGTGTATTAAAGCGGGACTTTATATAATTCGCCTGTTTAAATTCCTGCCAGTTGCTGTAATCCAGCACCGTAACGAGGGCATTAAGTGTGGTAGGCTGGGGGAGTTGGGCGAAGTTTTCTTTCCATATCCGCTTTAATGTCGACAGGCTAAGGCTGATCCCTGACTTCTCCTTCACAACTTTTGCAACATATTCCAGGTCACTTGCTTTTGTGGAACCGTTACTGTTGTCGAGCGCCAGGGCAGCCTCAATTTTTTTCTTCAGTAACTGTATGTATTTCCTTTCCAGAGAATAATTCATCTATAATTAACTGATTTCAGTGTAGGTCGCTCACAAATATACCATTTTATCTATGAGGCTGTTCTAAAAGCCATTATTTTGTTATTAAGGCAGGCGCTTTGTAGAACTCTTTTCGCGACCGGAAGGAGTAATTTAAAACCCACTACATACAAGATACTTAACTTGAATTTAAAATGATTAATATTTTCAATGTCCTCCTGCCGGACGGGCATCCCGCCAAAGGCGGGACAACCCCGATAGCAATCGGGGCATGAAAAAAAATAAGCTTGCTGGCCTTTCATAGCATTCTTATCTCACGTAGCACGCATTCCTGCCTGCCGTAACGCCAGATCAGGCAGGTTTTTCGACTCTCGCTCTTATGGTATCACTTTTAATATTAATACTTTTAGCACTAAATTATTACAAAATTAAGATCAATATTATTTCTGTTATTTGATGGATTCCTCTTGTAATTCCACTTTGTGGATATTCTTAAATAGCTGATGATTCAGTATGACAAAATATAATAGTATGATACTATTCAGATAGCTTTTCCGAAGAGTTATTCAAAGTATAACCCGGTTTTGACCCGGTTTTGCTCACCGGATTTTATTCTTTTTTTCATCATGAATCCATTACTTGCAGGGGTATTCATTTTTTAATTAAAATCGGACAAATCATGAAAAACATTTATTTACATTTTACAGTCGTTATATTTCTTTTACTTGCAACAGGTATAAATGCCATTGCACAAAAAGGGAAAACAGAAACTATTTCACTGAAAGCTGATAACTGGGAGTTTAAATCCGGGACGGTTGAATTCACAGACCATCATTCAAAAAAAGCAATGAAACTGCTGACGGGGAATGATGTTGTTGTGCTGAAAAACTTCAGTTTCACGGATGGCACTATCGAATACGATATGGAACCGCTGGTGAAAGGGTTCACCTCTTTTTACTTCAGGTGGAAAGATCCGAAAGAAAGCGAAATTTTCTATTTCCGGACTTGGGCCGCTGGCGATCCGCAGTCCATGAATGCCATTCAGTATGCACCGAATGTTAACGGCGTAAACCTTTGGGATTTGTTGTTCCATTACCAGGCAAATGCCACTTATAAAAATAATGAATGGAATCATGTAAAACTCGTTGTTTCCGGAAAGCAAATGAGAGCGTATGTGAACGATATGTTGGTACCTGCCCTGGAAATTCCCATGCTCGAAGGAAATACATCGTCAGGTACGCTGGCTTTCGACGGACAGGTAGCCATTGCAAACCTGGTAGTGAAATCCGGTGAAACGGAAGGACTAAGCCATGAACCGGGTATTGACCCTGTGGCAAACGATACACGTTACCTGAGGAAATGGCAGGTTAGTGAACCCATCATCACAGAAAACGGCATTGATTTCAGAAATTCTTACTATCCCGGCGATTCTGCCAACTGGCAGGAAATAACAGCCGAACGGAGAGGGTTGATAAATCTGAGCCGGAAATTCGGAAAGATAAACGGACGGAGAATAGTATGGCTGAAAACAACCATTCATTCGGATAAAGATCAGGATAAAACGCTGCGTTTGGGTTTAGTGATGAAGTGTGGATGCTGATTAATAAAAAGCCGCTGTATATTGATAAGAACCTTTACAATACTCCCATGCAAAAACAACCCGGCGGAAGATGCGCGATTGATAATGCTTCCATTACGGTTCCGCTAAAGGAAGGTGACAACGAATTACTGGTTGGGGTGTCCAATTTCTTTTACGGGTGGGGGATTGTTGCCAGGTTTGATGATTTGGATGGGATAAAGATCCGGCTATAGTTGACAAACCCTGCCTCAATTCGGTAAGTAACCCTGGTTCTGTGCAGGATTATTACGTGATCCTGAAGAGGAGTTTGACTAAAAGAAAAAAGCCTGACACTTAGTGTCAGGCTTTTTTCTTTTGTCGGGGTAGCAGGATTCGAACCTGCGACCTCCTGCTCCCAAAGCAGGCACACTAACCGGGCTGTGCTATACCCCGAATATATTTTTAAAATAAAAGAACCTTTTCTATTTTAATACTCAACAGATCCATAACATTCGAACCTTCGACCTTCCCGACTTTCAAAGTCGGGACACACTAACCGGGTGGAGTTTATCACGCCTTAGCGTGACTATACCCCGAAAATTTATATTTTAAAATAAAAGAACCTTTTCTGTTTTAATATTCAACAGATTCATAACATTCGAACCTGCGACCTTCCCGACTTTGAAAGTCGGGACACACTAACCGGGTGGAGTTTATCACGCCTTAGCGTGACTATACCCCGAAAATTTATATTTTAAAATAAAAGAACCTTTTCTGTTTTAATATTCAACAGATTCATAACATTTGAACCTGCGACCTTCCCGACTTTGAAAGTCGGGACACACTAACCGGGTGGAGTTTATCACGCCTGTAGCGTGGCTATACCCCGAAAATTTATATTTTAAATAAAAGAACCTTTTCTGTTTTAATATTCAACAGATTCTTAACATTCGAATCTGCGACCTTTCCGACTTTCAAAGTCGGGACACACTAACCGGGTGGAGTTTATCACGCCTTAGCGTGACTATACCCCGAAATTCATCCGTTTTTAAAGCAGCACAAAGGTATTAAAATATCTATATTATACAAATGCTGACAGACGATAAATTGAAATATAATAAAAACCAGACTTTGTTTCATATTTCTTAAACTTTCATAAAGGGAGATTGTTTTCATTGAATACTGTAATTAAATACAAAGAGGTTTAACAAACCAATTTAAAATTTTGAATTTATTAATCTAAATACCGGAGGTAATTATGGCAATTAAAAAAGTATGGATTGAAGATGGCTGTACAGCATGTGGACTTTGTGAAGAAATATGTCCTGAAGTTTTTGAACAAGATGATGAAGCAGTGGTAAAAAAAGGAGTTAATTATAGCGATCATGAGGATGGCATTAAAGAAGCTGCAGACAGCTGTCCGGTGGAAGTTATAAAGTACGAATAATCCGATTTCTCAATTCAGAAGTTTTTAAAAATCAGGGGTGAAATAAAGGATATCATTTATTCACCTTTTTTGGTATTATGTGCGACTCATTTCATTAAAGGGTACTTTTTCATAAATTCCGGTTATTATTCATTGGAAGTTTTTTGTCGGTTATTGAAAACTTCTTTTTCAAAGGATTTCTTTTTTACCACATTTTCTTTGTCCGGATTTTTAAACAAACTACTTTTTTTGGTGCCGAAATCACTACTAAGAAGCAGTGCAAAAGGTTTGAGGGAATCGATATGGTCGAATACCACCTTTAGTACAGCCATGGAAGGTATAAAAAGGACCATTCCCGGAATTCCCCATATCAGTGCCCCGGTTATAATTGCTATTAAAGCGATCAACGGGTTGAGACTCACCTGAGAACCTACAATTTTGGGTGTCAGAACATTCCCCTCGATCACATGAATCAGCACATACCAGCCTAATACGAATACCGCAGTCCAGATATTGTTATAATTGATAAGGGCATACAGTACCGGTATAAGTCCGCCAATGAATGTGCCGATATAAGGTATGATAGCTAACAGCGCCCCGAAATATCCGAATAAAAATGGGTAATCGAGTCCAATTATCCAAAGGCCGAAACCGCTTAAAGTTCCCACAATTATTATTACGATCATCAAACCGAAAAAATATTTCTGTGCCACTTTCTGTATACTCGTGAGAATTCCTTCACCATGTTCACTGTCTTTTTTGAAAAAAAGATACAGGAACAGATTTTTGAAAGAAGTACGATAAAGCAGGAACAGGAAAGTGTAAACTATGACCAGTCCAAAAGATACTACAAAATTTGAAGAAGAAATTATGGTTTTCTGAAGGATGCGGTTTGATTCGATAAAGTTTGCAGGATTGTTTCCTAAAAAATGTTTTATTTGCAGTCCCCCACGCAGTATACCTGGTGTCGATGATATGAAAAAACTTGTTAATTAAGACATTCAGGTTTTGACCGAAATTCCGGATACTCTCAAAAAGATGTAAAAACTGAGAACTGAAAAAGAAGACTATACCGGTTATTATTATGAAAACGGCTATAAATGTCAGGATTATCGATGGTATTCTGGGTAATTTCTTTTCTATAAAACTGCAGGCAGGGTATAGCAGAAGAGACAGATACATAGCCACAACCAGAGGTATTATGATTTCAGCCGCGAGATACATCATGGCGATCAGAAGAGAAAAAATAATCAGGTAATGCGTTGTTTTACTTAACCTTAAAATATCCCTATTCATAATATGTATAATGTTAAATATAATAAAGATGTCAAATTGTAAGCCAGATAAACCGGATGTGAAAAACAGTTGAATGGAGAAGGCTACCTGAATTTAGAATGAGGAAATTTTTCCACACCCGAAGGGTAAAACCGGAATATATTTCTACAGTAACCCCGTTTGAAGAGCCCTGATCGTCAGGTAAAAAATTATGGCAAGGTTTTTTCTATGGTATAGATGTAAATAATAATATTAACTATAAAATTTAAATGTTATGGCAAAATCAACTTCAAATGCAGTAGTAGGATTTCTGGCAGGTGCAGCTTTAGGAGCAGTAACCGGAATTCTGTTTGCTCCCGATAAAGGAACCAAAACCAGGAAAAAGATAAAGAAAAAAACACAAAAGCTGAATTCAGAAATCAGTGACAATGTACAAGGCAAGGTAAATGATCTGAAAGACTACATCAATGACCTGATGGATGAAATAAAAGAAAAATTCAGTACGCTTGAAACAGAAGTAAAAGATAAAGCTAAGAAAACCGTAGATAATGCAGCAAAAAACGCTGAAAAAAAGGTCAGTGAAACTAAATAATATCAGGCGCGGAAATCATACTTCTGAAAGATTGATACTATGAAAGATAAAACTTTAACAGAAAATTTATCGGAATTAAATCATGTAATTAAAAGTTATATAGATGCCCGGATAGATTTATGGAAAATTAACCTGCTTGACAAGATTGTAAAATCCGGCACTTATTTTTTCACAAGTGTTATGGTAATGCTTGCTTTATCGTTTGTTTTACTTTTTGCAACTTTTGCTTTCAGCTATTGGTACGGTAACGTATATGGTAATATTGCTACAGGATTTTTAATTTCAGCAGGTTTTTATATAATTCTGGGCATTGTATTTTATATTTTACGCAAACCGATATTTTCCAATAATATCATACGGAATATAGCTGAAATTATTTTTTCCGAAGATGACAGGAAAATAAATAAATAATTTTATGGACCATACTTCAATAAGACTGAGAACTGTTACAGATTTGCGGATAGCTAAAGAGCGCTTCCGGTATAATGTAAAGATACAGGAAGAAATTCTCGGTTCGCGTATAAAGCTCATCCGTTCATCCTTCATCGAATCTCTGAAAACTACACTTAGAAAGACGGGACAACAACTATTGATACTTTCGGTTATCAGACTTCTGAAAAACAGGTTTTAAAATGATCGACCTGCATTATCCTGAGAAATACTCTAATTATCTCTTCTAAGACTTTAGGGGCATAATTATTCATGAATTTGCATATGTGATAGTGTGGGTTTTTATCCACATACAGGAATATAAATCCACAATCAGCAGTTCAGCAATAGTTGATTTTTGTATTTATAATATGCACTATTCCTGTGAATTCTACTTTAAATGATAATGTTCTCAGGTACGATTATCATTTTGAACGGGTTTTGCAGGTTAACCTGTATAAATTCAGAAATCATGAATAAAATTTTAGTTTGCACAAATCCGTTTAAAGAAGCTGAAAGGTTGGTCCCATATGCAATACATCTTGGGAAACATTTTGGTTATTCTTTGAATTTTTTACATATAATTGATACCAGGGAATATGTCTGGTATTCTTCGTATGGTGATTCTCATAGTTTTTCAGGGCGTTTGGATCATGATGAACTTCTGGAAAAGGAAAAAAATGAAAAATATGACAAACTCCAGGAATTGCTTTTAAAGCATGGTTCACTTATCGGGGCACAACCACCGATTTTCAATGAAGTAAGGATTGATATGCTTGAAGACGCACTTTATGATTATTCACGGGAACCCGACACGGCATTTTTACTTATAACTGACGAAACCGGGCCGGGTAAAAAAGCATATAATTTGCTTACCGCGATTGAATCCTCAGATTGTCCCGTATGGATTGTTCCTCCGGAAGGAACCTATACAGATGTTAAAAGAATACTTTTTGCAAGCGACTTTAAGGAGTATAATAAGATGGAAATAAAAAGCATTACTGATCTGGCAAGAAGCTATCATGCTGAAATTGTTGTTTCCGGTCTTAATACATCTATGCATAATAAACACCCGGAAAATGCACCTCGTTACGAGGATATTATAAAGGACTTAAAAGACAATAGTGGGAATGCTATAGTTAGAAATAATACGAGTAGTGCATATACCGATATCAGTGAATTTGCCACAGAGATTGGGGCTGATCTGATTATCCTGCAACATAGTGAAAAGAATATGCTTCGCGAGATGGCATGGGCGAATGCTATTGAAAAAGTTGTTAGGGAAAATCACCCTCCCATATTGGTCTATAAGGATATAAATAATGATGATTAATTAAAAAGCCGGCCTTCGTTCTACTAATATAGAACAATGGCCGGCACTTCTGTTCGAATCCGTTGGGAATGCAACATAGATAGCCTAAAAGAATAAATATATTCAATAAAAACAAGCGGACCGTGTCCGCCGCAGCCGGCCACAGTAGAATGATTATTATTTAAAGGAGATTAATTAAAAAGCCGGCCTTCGTTCTAGAAATATAGAACTAATGGCCGGCACTTTTGTTCGAATCCGTTGGGAATGCAACATAGATATCCTAAAAGAAGAAATATTTTCAATAAAAACAAGCGGACCGTGTCCGCCGCAGCCGGCCACAGTAGAATGATTATTATTTAAAGGAGATTAATTAAAAAGCCGGCCTTCGTTCTACAAATATAGAACAATGGCCGGCGAAGGCGGAGAGAGGGGGATTCGAACCCCCGGTACCCAATGACGAGTACGCCGGTTTAGCAAACCGGTGGTTTCAGCCACTCACCCATCTCTCCAGAGGATGTATAATTGAATTAAACTGCAGATGTTAGTCCTGCAGTAAAATAAAATTCAAATCTTGTTGAAAGAACTTCTCCTTACCTCCTGTAAAAAGCAGGACAAAAGTATAAAATCAAAATACAAACACAAAATAATCTTTTTCAAATTATATTTATTTTTATAAAAAAGAGAGGTTGTTAATTCCTCTCTCTTATTTTGTGTTTAATTTTTTTGACTGTATTATTTATTTTTCGGTCCGCTTCCCGGCTTGTCCGGTGATTTCGAGATTGAATCGCGCATGTTGGTGTCGGCTTCAATATTTTTCATCCGGTAATAATCCATTATTCCCAGGTTGCCCTTTTTAAATGCTTCTGCCATAGCCAGTGGAACCTGTACTTCAGCTTCGATTACTTTTGCCCTGGCTTCCTGTGCTTTGGCTTTCATCTCCTGTTCAAAGGCAACAGCCATTGCTCTACGCTCTTCGGCTTTGGCCTGCGCGATGTTTTTATCGGCATTGGCCTGGTCCATCTGCAGTACGGCACCAATATTTTTCCCAATATCAATATCGGCAATATCTATGGATAATATTTCGAATGCTGTTCCTGCATCCAGTCCTTTATCGAGTACTACTTTTGAAATATAGTCCGGATTTTCAAGAACTACTTTATGCGAAGCGGCTGAACCGATAGATGACACAATTCCTTCACCTACACGGGCGAGAACAGTTTCTTCACCGGCACCACCTACCAGTTGCTTAATGTTAGCCCGAACGGTAACCCTGGCTTTGGCGATCAGCTGAATGCCGTCTTTTGCAACAGCAGTTACAGGTGGGGTGTTAATTACTTTTGGATTAACCGACATTTGTACTGCTTCAAATACATCTCTCCCGGCAAGGTCGATTGCAGTAGCCATTTTGAAAGAAAGTTCGATATTGGCTTTTGAAGCAGATACCAATGCATGTACTACTTTTTCAACGTGACCACCTGCTAAAAAGTGGGCTTCCAGTTCATCACGTTTCAGGCTCGATATTCCGGCTTTATGTGCTTCAATAAGTGCGCGTATGATCACTCCGGGGGGAACTTTTCGCCATCGCATAAAAATAAGTTGTATCAGCGAAGTTCTGACTCCAGATACAAGTGCCTGAAACCACAATCCTAATGGCACAAAATATAGAATTATCATCAGGAAGATGATAATTCCCACTATATAAAAAATGTATACTCCAATTCCTTCCATGTTCAATTATTTTTTGGTTTAACAATTATATTCGTGCTTTGAACTTTAACGACTTCAATATCGGTATTTTCTTTCATATAACCAACGATTGATTTAGCTTCTACTACCGTATCGTCGATAAGGACCTTTCCTATAGGGTTTAAGCGTGTAATGGTTTTTCCTGAGTCGCCGGGTTTTATTTTCCCGGTAGTCTGAATATTTTCAACAGTACCATCTACATTTGTGGCAAGCATCACTCTTTTCCATGTCCGGCTGCGGACCATAAATATAATACCGAAAATGAAAAAGAGTAACGTTCCTCCCAATGTCCAGAGGCCAGCTTCCGGCCCGTGATAATGAAATGCAGCGATTATAGCTCCTAGTATCAGCAAGAATCCACCTATCCCGGCAATGGTCACACCGGGAATAATAAAAAATTCGATAAAAAAAAGAAGGATGCCAAGCAGGATGATCAGGATTATTGCAGTTTCGGACATTGGATGGCTGTTAAATTTAGGAGTTAATCGATTGTGGCATTTAATCCCCTTTCAATAAGCCCGTCTTTAAAAGGTTTTAAAGAATTTAAAGTTCCTTTTTTTACATCACATTTACCCTTGTAATGTACAAGGAAAGTACATTGTTCAGCCTGTACAGTTTCCAGTTCACATACTTCAATCAGCGATTTGATCACATAGTCGAAAGTGTGTATGTCATCATTATGCAGGATGAGATAACTTTTCCCGGTACTGTCGCTTTCAACAATTTCTTCAAGTTGCGGCTTATTTTCCCTGATTTCTTTTTCTTTCATGTCAGTTCCTTTACCACTTTATGACTCCGTTAATTGTGGCCAACCAAAATTATAAAATTTTCCGTATAAACGGAACAGTATGAATTGATTTAAAATTTTATTTTTTCAAATTCGACCTTTCTGGCTTGTTCAACAGGGATTTTCTCCCGGTTAAAATAAGCAACAATAAAAGCATCGGGGAAGCCATAATTACGAATTTCCTGAAGGGCTTTGTTGGCGCTGACAGTAGAAATAAGATAACCTGCAAAATACTTATAAAGGTTACCTGATTCATTCGTTTCTACACTAACAGGCTGAACGCCTTTAAATGTTTCCGGTGTAACGGGTTTGCTGAAAGCGCCTAATTGAATACGGTAGACCAGCCCCATAGGAAGAGGTGGATTTTCTGGAATTGGCCGGGTGTCTGAATAAGCATTGTCAGGAAGAATTTGAAAATTGTCGGACAGTGTTTTTTCAGGTGATTTTTTGATTTCTTCTTTTACCGGGGTAGGAGGTTCCGGTTTGCTTTCCATGGTGTTCGTATCACTAAACTCCGGTTCCTGGGTGACGGCTGACGGTTTGTATTGATATACTTTTATGCCATTAATCTCCTCTTTTAATTCAACAGCATCATTTTGATGAGATGTGACTTCTTTTTCCGTGTTTTCAGGCAAAGTTTCCGGTTTTTTCATAGCGGCTGCACGTGCATATTTTTCGTCTGCCTGTTTTTGAATGGCAGAAGCATTACGTTCCAAAGCTGAAATATCCGAAAATAATTGTTTCCGTATTTCTTCGTCTTTTGTTTCTTTTACTGCCAGTCGTTTTTCTCTTGCCTGCCGCGATAAGGAATCAGCTTCTAGCTGAAGGCCAAGTGCATCACCGATTAATTTTTTGTATGCCAGGTCATCAAAATTTTTATTTGCAGCGTATTTTACTGTTTCAGTTTCTACCGGTTTTCTTTGTGATGTAAAATTATCAGGTTCATTACTGATGGATAATGCAGCTGCCTGCTGTATATCCTGCAATGTTGCATATTTCCGATTACCGGAAGTTTTATTCAGTTTGATCGTATAAATGGTAACATGGCCAGGTTCTTCAGCGCGGCTGGAAGAAAAACAGGCTAACTGGTTATCTTTACTGGTAATGTACAGGAAATCATCATAGGGAGAATTAACAGGAAAACCTATATTTACAGGTTCCGACCATTTTCCGTTAACTGAGTCGTATGTACTTTTAAAAATATCATAGCCTCCCATGCTGTTGTGCCCCTTTGAGCTGAAATACAACGTTGAACTTTTCCTGTCGAAATAAGGATATTCCTCATCATAATCAGTATTAATGGTATTATCCAGCACTTCAGGTTCACTCCAGGTACGGTCGTCGATTTTTTTGATCCGGAATATTTCTTTACCATGTCTGATATTTTTGGAATATCCCGATACATATATATACTCACCAGCTTTTACCGATGCAGGAAGGAATAACAAAGAACGATAATCTTTTTTGATATCATTTTTACTGTAAAATTCTTTTGGCTTGTAAATCAGTTTACCCTACTGCATTATTGATGGTATATTTTGCTTCAATTTTATCAAGGGATGAATGGGAGGTGTCAACCACTTCTGTTGTCTGCCCTGTAAGGGTCAGTTCTTTACCGTTTTCGGCCATTTCGATCAGGTGATCCGTGTTGAATTTTCTTTTCACCCTCCCTGGCGCAGTCCTTTCAAAACTTTTATAGGCATTAACAGCATCGTCAAACTGATAATTCAGGTGATATGCCCGTCCAAGATAATAATAAGCATCTTTTGTTGCGTTTTTAGAAGCTGCAAAGGCCAGATAAGCGATGGCTTTATCTAATTGCCGGTTCATGCGTAACAGACATATTCCCGAATAATACTGGTATTCGGGTTCCTTCGGGTACATGTTCAATAATTGCTGAAAATCAGTGAAAGCACCGGTGTAATCTTTGCTGTTAAAAGACTGCATTGCCTCTTCGTACAGTTTATTTTTGTCCGGATTTTGTCCGCGAATCGATTGTAAGTTAAAAATCGTTAAACTTACTATTAAAATACCTGCTACTAATTCTTGTTTTCTGTTCATATTCCTTTAATATTCCTGGTTTTAAGAAGACTGAAAAATTAAGGATTCTTACGGTTAAAATAAAAAAGTTTTATACACAATTTACTCTATTACTGGAATAAATATTTTATCTTCGTGCTTTTTAACTGAAAATTATAAACAACAAAATTATGAAAATTGGTAATGTATTAATTATCCTGGTATTAACAGCATTTCTTGCCGCTTCATGCAGTACAGGAAGCAAGCAGGTTTCACTGAATACCGAAACGGATACGGCAAGTTATTTTATCGGACTTTCGATAGGTAAAAGCCTGAAAGATCAAAGTCACCTGAAAGATTTTAATTCTGCTGCCATGAAAAAAGCTATTGACGATATTTACAGCGGAAAAGAAATTGCATATACAGATGAACAAATTCAGCAGTTTTTAAATAATTTCTTCATGAAACAACGGGCTGCACTGATTCAGGAAAATCTGGAGGCCGGGCGTAAGTTTCTTGAAGATAATAAGAACAAACCTGATGTAAAAACAACAGAAAGCGGTTTGCAGTATAAAATTCTGCGTGCAGGTACCGGACCAACTCCCGGACCAAACGATACAGTTGTTTGTAATTACAAGGGAACATTGATTAACGGTGAAGAGTTTGACAGTTCATCCAAACACGGTGAACCTGCAACATTCGTTGTTAAAAATGTAATCAAAGGCTGGCAGGAAGCTTTAGAGATGATGAAGGAAGGTGGGAAATGGGAATTATATGTCCCCACTGAACTGGCTTATGGAACAAATGTAAAACCCGGCGGCCCAATCGAGCCTAATGATGCCCTTATATTTGAAATAGAGTTGATAAAAGTAAAAAAAGGACCAGCAGAAAAAGCAGGAAAATAAATGAAAAAAGCCAAGATACAAACTGAAAAAGGAAATATGCTGGTGGAATTTTATGAAAAAGATGCTCCCGGCACAGTTGAAAACTTTATCAGCCTGGCAAAAAAAGGATTTTATGACGGGCTCACCTTTCACCGGGTGATCCCTGATTTTGTGATCCAGGGTGGTTGTCCCAAAGGAGATGGTACCGGTGGCCCGGGATATACCATTAAGTGTGAGCTGGATGGTGAAAACCAGTATCACGACCGTGGGGTTTTATCCATGGCCCATGCCGGAAGGGACACCGGAGGATCTCAGTTTTTTATTTGTCATAACCGAAGTAACACACAGCATCTCGACAGGCAACATACCTGTTTTGGGAAAGTTGTGGAAGGACTTGACGTAATTGATCAGATAAAACAGGGTGATACCATTGAAAAAATCGTTGTCGTAGAAGAATAATACCGATTATGAGTTTTGATATTACCGGAAAAATAATTGAGATATACGAGGAAGTTCAAGTAAGTGACCGTTTTAAAAAAAGGGAGTTCGTAATTGAAAAAAAAGACGGAGAATTTACCGACCAGATAAAATTTCAACTGGTTCAGGATAAGACTTCACTTATCAACAGTTACAAAACCGGGGAGGATGTTAAAGTTACTTTCAACATCAAGGGAAATAAATGGAAAGACACGTATTTTGTGAATCTGCAGGCCTGGAGACTTGAAAAAGTTACCGGAGCAGAAACTACAACGACGGATGATCTGCCACCGCTTCCCGATGAGGAGGACATGCCACCACTTCCTGATGAAACAGATGATTTACCTTTTTAAATAAAATACAGGAAGGGAGTTCGTAAAGAGCTCCCTTTTTTTATCTTCTCAGTTTTTGATCGGCCAGGTTATCGGGAAATATAAGATCCAGAAAAGCAAAAGTGCTTAAATTTTATTTTGCGTAAAATTCAACCATTTGCCGGATAGCCCGCTGACAAACCGGGCAGAAATTATTGATTGATACTGTTTTCATGGAACAGTTCCAGGCTGGTCGGTAAACGCCTTTCGCCATATAACCCGCTCCTTCGAATGCTCCTACTTTATTGAAATAAATGGAATCGACGGGTGTGGGAATGGGTGTACCCGGATCAACCATGTCTTTCCATTTACTTTTAAAGTTAACCAACGTGGTGATATTTGCTTCGTAGGGTTCCGTAAAAATATCATAGTAGTTTTTATAAGCCACTTCCGAATTATAATATTCATCTGCAAGACAAACAAATCCGTGTCCGAACTCATGCATAAAAAGATATTCGGAATAGGTGTTGTTGGCAGCAAACAAGGTGTAGAAATTATAAATCCCGCCGCCACCGTATTTATCAGTATTCACCAGGATGCAGATCTGGTCATAGGGCACACATGAAGCAATATCCCGTACGGTTTTATAGTCTTCAGTTGTCAGGTATCTTTCTATACCAAATGTGTAGAATCCTGAATTCAACACCGTATTTTTCCAGCTGTTTTTTTCCGGGAAATCCGTGCCCGATTCCTGTGATGGAGCTTCTACTGCCCACACATTAATTTTATCAGCAAGTTCATTGTAAGGCTTCCATTTCCGCAAATCTCCGGCAAATCGCTTTACATCATCAATAAATTTTGGCATTTCGTTGCTGGTATAGCCATCGGATAAAAACACGATATCCAGTTTCTGAGAAGGGTCGCCGGAATATACAATTTGATGGGTTTCATATGCCGGAGGTGGGTCGCGGCGAATAAACAGGTTGTGTGGATTTAAAAAGATCTCATAAAAATTTTCGAACTGTAATTGCCTGTTTCGTTTTTTAATTACGATCCTGACTGTTTTTACGGGATAAGGCATCACAACCGATTCATAAAAGGATTTTTGCTGATGATTCCGCCTGTTCGGTGGTCTGCCATTCTTTAAACAATGTATTGTATCCCCTTGAATAAATCAGTTGTCCGGATACGGAATCATACATTTCCAGCAAATAATCACCATATTTAAATGTATCGGTCAGGTTGATTTTTGATCCTCCCCAAAAGGGCTCTTCCCTGAATTCTTTAAGGTAGATACTGCTATTATTTTCATTTCCTGCATGGATATAATCCATACGGAGCGATTTATTTTCGAAGAAGGCAGAAAATTTTTCCTGGGGAAATCCAAAATAGGATTTTATGAGCGTCAGGAAAACTAAAATATACTTCAACATGATTTATAATTTTTAACTCTGAAATTATATCTTAGCATTTCATTGATAAATTTAGTCAAAACATTCTGGAAACATGAAAGTAAAATTTCTTTTCGATATAAAAGATATTTTAATGAGCTGGGGAGCGAGTGAAAGCACCGCCCTGTTTATTAATGCCATATTTGGGATTTTGATCATTATTTTACTGGCCTATTTCTCTGATCTGATAAGCCGTAAAATTTTGGTAAATGTTCTTACCCGGTTTGTAAAAAGGTCGAAGACAAGTTGGGATGACAAATTACTGGAACGAAATGTATTTACCAGGATTGCACATATTGCTCCCGGAATAGTAATATATTTTCTTGCCGGATACACATTGCCCGAATATCCGATTTTATTGAGCTGGATTCAGAAGGTCACCATTCTTTACCTGATAATCGTGATATTGCTATCAATCGATTCTTTAATAAGCGGAATGAATGATATTTATGAAACATTCCCGGTATCGAAAAACCGCTCTATAAAAGGGTATATTCAACTTATTAAGCTCCTTCTTTATTTCGTATCCTTTTTAATAATGATTTCCATCCTGTTTAACAAGCCGGTATCCGGATTAATTACAGGTTTGGGAGCTGTAGCTGCAATTTTGCTGTTGGTATTCAAGGATACCATCCTGGGTTTTGTTGCCAGCATTCAGCTATCAGCTAATGACATGGTGCGTATTGGCGACTGGATAACCATGAAGAGTCATAATGCTGACGGAACGGTTACTGAGATTACATTGAATACGGTAAAAGTCCAGAACTGGGATAAAACCATAAGTACCATACCTACTTATGCCTTGGTGTCCGAATCATTCAGTAACTGGCGGGGCATGGAAGAGTCGGGCGGACGGCGTATCAAGCGGCATGTTAACATCGATATGAGAAGTGTGAAATTCAACACACCTGAAATGAACGAAAAATTCAAAAAAATCATATATCTGAAAGATTATATTGAAAAACGCCAGATGGAGATTGAGCAATTCAATAAAGAAAATAATATAGACAGCTCTATAACTGTAAATGGCCGGCGGATGACTAACCTGGGCACTTTCCGGAAATATCTTGAGATGTATTTATACCATCATCCTAAAATACATAATGACCTGACTTTCCTGGTTCGCCAGCTACAACCCTATGAAAATGGCATTCCAATAGAAATCTATGTTTTTAGTAATGACCAGCAATGGGCCAGTTATGAAAGTATACAGGCAGATATTTTCGATCATATCCTGGCTGTAATTCCTGAATTCGAACTTCGTGTATTTCAGAATCCTACAGGGGAAGATTTTAAAAGTCTGACCGGGAATAATTAAAAAAGCGGTCTGACAGTTCAAAACTGTCAGACCGCTTATAGCATTTCTGTAATGTATTCGTCGGTTTACAGCAAAGTATCAGATAGCTTTGCCCCCCCTTTCACCGGTCCTGATACGAATGCACTCTTCGAGCGGCGTGATGAATATTTTTCCGTCGCCGACCTCTCCCTTATGGTTACTTCTGGCTGATTCAATGATTGTGTTCACGGTAATGTCGACGAACTGTTCATTTACAGCTATTTCAATCTTCACTTTAGGAATAAGGCCCGGTATAATGCGTTGTCCCCGGTAAATTTCTTCTCTTACCTGTTGGCCATGCCCCGAAACTCGGCTAACGGTAATACGGGTAATTTCACTCGCAATCAGTGCTTCCCGCACCTGGTCGAGTTTTGTTTCGCGTATAATAGCAGTTATTAATTTCATAACTATTGGGTTATAATATATATTTTATTTTTATTAAGTAACATAAAGAGCGAAAATCAGGTTATTAACTGGCATTCAGAATTCCGTAACCATGTTCTCCGTGATAAGAAGCATCAAGTCCCTGCATCTCGCTTTCTGCATTGGCACGGAAACCGATTAATTTATCCACGATAATTACCAGGATAAAAGTACCAACAGCTGCATAAGCTATTGCAATTCCAACTGCGATGGCCTGAACGCCAAGCTGATGGAATATCTCTGTGTGAGTGTGTACGCCCCGCATGAAGAAAGTAAGTAATATGGCACCGGTAATACCGCCAACACCATGTACACCAAATGCATCCAGACTATCGTCATATCCCAGTTTATTTTTAAGTGCAATGGCCATATAACAAAGGATGGAAGCAATAGCTCCCAGCGCCATGGCACCTGCTGGCTGCACAACTCCTGCTGCAGGCGTAACGGCTACCAGTCCTGCCAGAATACCACTGGCAAAACCCAATGCGGTTGATTTACCCTGATGAAAACCTTCGATAATGATCCAGGTAAGGGCACCTGCAGCTGCTGCGGCTTGCGTGGCAGTAAGAGCCTGCGCTGTGTCTAGGCCGCTGTCAACACTACTGCCGGCATTGAAACCGAACCAGCCAACCCATAATAATCCGGCACCTATCATGGTCATGGTCAGATTACTAGGTGGCATCGAAGTTTTCGGATATCCCTTTCTTACGCCAAAATATAAAGCAGCTATTAATCCGCTTACACCGGAAGATATATGTACAACCGTTCCACCGGCAAAGTCGATAGCGCCCATTTTATATAAAAAGCCGTCGGTTGCCCATACCCAATGGCAAAGGGGATTGTAAATCAGAATGCTCCAAAGAGCAATAAAAAATACATATCCTTTAAATGTTACACGTTCGGCAAATGCACCTGCAATGAGGGCCGGGGTGATAATGGCAAATTTGCCCTGAAACATGGAAAATACGTATTGCGGAATGCCATTTTCTATTTTTGTATCCAGGCCTTTTAAAAATAAGAGGTCCTTGTTCCATCCGAACCACCCCCCCAGTACATTACTTCCGAAACTCATATTATAACCAAGAATAATCCATAATACAGTAATGATCCCCATAGCTGAAAAACTATGCATCATGGTGCCCAGTACATTTTTAGTCCGGACAAGTCCGCCGTAAAACATTGCCAGACCCGGGACCATGAGCAACACCAGGGCTGTGGAAGTTAACATCCAGGCAGTTTTACCGGTATCAACTACATTTCCATCTGCAGCAAATATATTGCTTACAGAAAATGTAAGTAATATACCTGCCGTTAGCAGGAATATTCTTTTTATCTTTTTCATATTTAACACATTAAATTTTAAATTTAGGAGAAAGGTTTTAATTTGAAGATAAATTCGCTGTAAAATTAATAAATTGACAGGTAATGGCAAAAAAAATGATAAAAAATTTAATATTGGTGTATAATTTATAAGGGGTAAAAATAAAAATAATGAATAAAAATTAATATCATACACCATTATTTATTGGGGGGGGTACGGTAAAATATATTTTTAAATATGTTTAAATGTAACGAATGCACTGAATTTGTAGAGTTATTGACATTAAATAAACCAACAGGTATTCGAAATGATCTGACAGATAAATAATCTAGGAAAGGGGTGTAAGTAATATTAAAGTGACTAAACAAAGGGCGATTGGGTGAAAAGACTGATTTGTATGATGAGTTGATAGAAGTTTGAAGTCAGAAACCCGAAGTTCTGAGTTTCAAACTTCAAGCATCCGACTTTAGCTTATACCAGTATAATATTATGTTTTAAACAATCTTGGACCATGTCAGCCGGCCATATACTTGATTGTATTTCCCCGATATGAGCCTTCCGCAGAAAATACATACAAATTCTCGACTGGCCGATTCCGCCTCCTATGGACAAGGGTAATTCTCCGGAGAGTAATCGCTTGTGAAAGTCGAGCTCTTTCCGTTCCAGGGTTCCGGAGATTTCAAGTTGTTTCATCAGTGATGATTTATTGACACGAATTCCCATGGAAGATATTTCGAAGGCATTTTCAAGAATGGGGTTCCACAAAAATATATCGCCATTTAATCCTTTAAAATTACCGGAAGTGGGGGTAATCCAGTCATCATAGTCAGGTGCCCGTCCGTCATGTGGTTTACCATCAGCCAGTTTTCCGCCGATGCCAATAATAAATACGGCTCCGTGCTTTTTTGTAAATTCGGCTTCTCTCTCCTGTGGACCCATATCGGGGTACATTTCCAGTAATTCTTCGGAGTGTATGAAAGTTATCTCGTTAGGTAAAGCCGGATCGATCTGCTGGTAGTGTTCATAAATAACAAATTCGGTACGTTTGATTGCTTCATAAATTTTACGGACAATAAATTTAAGAAAATCCAGGTTACGGTCTTTTTCCGTAATAACTCTTTCCCAATCCCATTGATCTACGTAAAGCGAGTGGATATTATCAAGGTCTTCATCGGGACGCACGGCATTCATATCTGTATAAAGTCCATACCCTTCCGCAATTTCATAATCGGCTAAAGCCATCCGTTTCCATTTGGCAAGTGAATTAACAACTTCGGCTACCGATTCATTCATATCCTTTACCGGAAAGGAAACTTTGCGCTCCACACCGTTAAGATCATCATTCACCCCGGTACCTTTCAGTACAAACAACGGTGCAGTTACCCTTCTTAAGCGTAATTCGGCAGAAAGGTTTTCCTGGAAAGTATCTTTTACCAGTTTGATTGCTTTTTCAGTTTGATTTAAATCCAGTAAATTTTTATAATTCTTTGGGATGAATAATTTGCTCATGACATAATGATTTATAGGTTTTTAGTTAATGCAATGTAAAGATAAAAAGATAATACAAATCAGAAAATGCCTCTTAAAATACAATACCCGGAAATTTTCCGGATTTTGTAAAAGAAAAACAAACAACTACATCAAGCACTTTTTTTCTGGATATCCTCCACTTTATTGAAATGGCTGTCTGCCACACGTCCTGAAGGGTCAGTATTTCTTTGCCATTTCGGGATCCATTTTAGAACAGTTTTAATCGAATGTTCTTCAGGATAGAACTGTTCGAATACTTTTCGGAAATAAAATGCTTCTTTTGTATCCGGGGTGTTATGAGGGAATTGTTTTGCAGCAAGTGCAAATTCCTCATCGGAAATGGTAGTGTTGCAATAATCGATTACACTGTCGATCCAGCTGTAGCCAACGCCGTCACCAAATTGTTCTTTCTGTCTCCAAAGGATGCTCTCGGGAAGAAACGGGTCATTTTTATCATCGAATGCAGCTCTTAACGGCCATTTTTCAATTTTACCGTTTGGTTTATCAGCTCTTTTGTCTTCCGGACGAATACTCATGGCAACATCCAGAAAATGACGATCGAGGAACGGAACCCTGGCTTCGAGGCCAACTGCCATAGTAGCTTTATCGGCACGAAGGCAATCTGCTGTGGATAACCTGAATACCCTCCGGATGGTTTCTTTCTGAAATTCTTCATCTGAAGGGGCATTGTGAAAATAAAGATAACCTCCGAATATTTCATCCGAACCTTCACCTGAGAGTACTACTTTGAAGCCCATTTCGGTAATAGCTTTCGAAAGAAAATACATAGGTGTGGCGGCTCTTATAGTTGTCACATCATAGGTTTCGAGATGCCAGATTACTTTTTCAAGTGTTTTTAATCCTTCTTCGATGGTAAAATAGATCTCATGATGAGTAGTCCCCAGGAATGCAGCCACCTTTCGGGCGGCAATCAGATCGGTGGCTTCGGGATGCGCACCTACCGAGAAAGAATGTAATTCCTGTCCTGTGCCACGTAAAAGTCGTTGTGTTATCGAGGCCACAAGGCTCGAATCAAGTCCGCCAGACAACAATACTCCAAGGGGCACATCGCTCATCAGACGTTTTTTCGTGGCATCAATAAATGCATTTCTTAGTTCAGTTGGTTTGAATTTATTTGTGCAAACCGTATGGTCCTGCCATGCTGGCTGGTAATACTTCACAAAACCAGTTTCAGTGGTATAATAATGTCCGGGAGGGAAACTTTCCATGGTAGTGCATTGATCAGCAATTGCTTTCATTTCGGAAGAGATGTACATCCGGCCTTCGGTATCGTAACCGTAATACATAGGTTTCACTCCTATCGGATCGCGACCGGCCATCAATTTATGGCCGTCGAGCAAAACAAAAGCAAAAACCCCGTCGAGCAGGTTGCAAAAATCGTATCCGTATTTTTCGTAGAGATGAACGATCACCTCGCTGTCGCAAGTAGTACGAAATGTATGACCGTGCAGTTCATTTCGGCGTAATTCAAGATGGTTGTATATTTCACCATTGTGCATCACCCAGGCTGTATCGGTGCCCCTGATGGGTTGAGTTCCTGTATTAAGGTCGATAATCGACAACCTCTCATGCGACAAAACGGATCCTTCAGGTGACTGATAAATACCATATTCATCAGGACCCCGGTGCTTCATCCTTTTGGATAATTGCTGCACTTTTTCTTTATCGGCTTTTCCAATCACTGCTATTATTCCACACATATATGTTGTATTAATAACGATTAAGGCTTGTAAATTTTCAAATTACAATTCAAATAATGGTTTTTATGCAAAATTCATAAGAATCCATTGCGTCATCTTACGAATTGTAATTTGCAAGTACAAATATATTAAAATGTAATTTTTTTTCAAAAAAATATGGGCAATTCATTTAAAAAAATTATATTTGCTTATAGTCTAAAATAAAAAGTGTCAATTAATTAATAAATGTTAAAATTTTATTTCAAAAATGGAACACAGCTTACATATTGATAGTCTGGACAGGAAAATTCTATCTATCCTGACCAAAAATGCACGGGTGCCCTTTTTGGAGGTTGCAAGGGAGTGTCATGTATCCGGAGCAGCTATTCATCAGCGGGTTCAGCGCCTCACCAGGATGGGCATCATTTCCGGTTCACAGTTTACCATTGAGCCCAAGAAACTGGGATATCATACCAGCGCATATATCGGGATATTTCTGGATAATGCAGCCCTGTTTCACGATGTGTCGGAGAAATTAAAGAAGATCCCGGAGATAATACAATGTCATTATACTACCGGTCAGTACGCCATGTTTGTCAAGGTTTTTACCATGGACAATGAGCATCTGAGAAAGGTACTCTCTGAAAAGATACAGTCGATTACAGGTGTAGCACGTACCGAAACATTTATTTCACTCGATGTAATAGTTGACAGGCAATTGCCGATTCTGGAGGATGAAGCGTAATTTGTTAGAAGTTCCGTTGACGTATAGCTTCATAGATCAAAATTCCGGCAGCTACACTTACATTCAATGAAGTAATGGTACCATTAACAGGAATTTTCACTTTTTTACCGGAAAGTTGAATCAGTCCGGATGAAATACCTTTATCTTCTGCTCCCATAATTAATACGGTTGGAACCGTAAGATCTGCCTGAAAATAATATTCATCTCCTTTTTCACTGGCTGCAATTACCTGCAGTCCCGAATTTTGTAAAAATTTCAGGGTAGCTGTAAGGTTACTGCTACGGCATACCGGGATCTTCTGAAGTGCCCCTGCCGATGTTTTTACAGCATCTGCATTGATCTGTGCTGACCCTTTTTCAGGGATTATGAGTGCATGAACCCCGGCACATTCAGCTGTACGGGCAATAGCACCGAAATTTCTGACATCGGTAACACCGTCGAGCAGCAATACCAGCGGAAATTTTCCTTCTTCGAATAAACGCGGTATAATTTCTTCGATATTACTATAAGTGACCGGTGAAATAAGGGCAATTACGCCCTGGTGATTTTTTCCTGTCAGCCTGTTTAATTTTTCCAAAGGAACCCACTGAAAGGGTATACCTGCTTTTTCCAATGTGGTCAATAATTCCTTAAAAAGTTCACCTTGTAGTCCTTTTTTCAGGAAAACTTTTTCAATGTCTTTGCCTGCATCTATGGTTTCAAGTACGCTCCGTATTCCGAAAATAAATTCTGAAGATCTCACTTTTGGCATTTAATAAGGGGTTAGTCAACAAGGTAAACTTTGCCGCTTCTCCAGGAATTCACAGCATCCCGCCAATGCCAGTCGTAATTTTCCGATCTCTGAAGAACAAAATTGTCTAAAGTATAAGGCGACGGTACATAATCAAATTTAAATGTAATGGAAGAAGAATCTCCTTTCCGGTAATAAATCCATGTTTCTTCGCCACCCGAGCGTTGCATATTCTGTGGTGGGCCGTAAACGATATATATCATCCCGCGGTCCGTTTTCCATCCGGGCCGGTTAGAGGTGAAATAGTAATTGGCAAAATATACACGGTTGTAATAAATACGTATCAATTCTCTCGCTCTGTCTGCAGAACCTCCGGCATTCAGCCAGAAATTGTCGACTGCCAGCTTTTTATTGGGAGCTTCAAGCAATGCTTTATATTCGGCTGAAGTGGTAATAAAGGCAAGGGGCTTGATTAACTCTTCCGGATCTTCTACCCTTGGGAAATCTGATCCGTAATTAAAGACAGATAATCCCTCTTTATGGGTCGTATCCATCTGAAGGTAAAACATACCCTGGTAATTAAACTGGTATAACCTGTTTCTGCTATAAGGCAATTTCCAGATGCTGTCAGGTTTTTCGTAATATTTTTCTTCTGATGCTACATAAAATGTGGGACGGGGGAGAGGAAAATCGTTTTTATAATATTTCATATAAATACTATCGATATTAATTTTTCGGTGATCTATTCTGAAAAGACTGTTTCCCAATACATATGGAGAAAAGAAAGGAATCCCTTCCTTGTTCTTTACCAAAAAATTCTGTTGTGAATATTCTGATCGTTTATCAACCATAATAAACTTGGTATTGGAATTATTACGGATCATATCACTGCTGGTTATTTCCAGTTCATATATTTTTCCCGTATCAGCTTTGAGTGGTACCTGTGTGATAAAGCGCTGTTTTGCATCTCCTTTTTTAAGGATGAAATTGTATGTGGAACTATCAGCTAGTTCATTTTTACCATTTTTCTTGATTTCGTTAAGTTCGTAATGGATTCTTACCCGGGCAACGAAATCGGCTGAAGGGTTTGCCTGGCTGAACAACAATTCGGAAGGGAAGATCTTTATGAATAATATGGATATGCTATTCTGGCTGTGATATACCGTAAATGAAGGATGAATACGCGAACTTCCCGGGTTGTAAACATCCGCCAGATTTTTTTTATAAGTGCCGATATGAATGGGTGTTTCACAGGATATTAACAGCAATACAACTGAAAAGGAAAAAAGGTTCTTTATTTTCTGAGCCGTCATATCTTACCGGATTTGCAACAGACGAGTAAAGTTACTCAATTTCTTTGAATTTTTAATTGTTCGAGTTGGGCGTTTAGTTTTTCCCAGGCATCCAATTCTCTTTCCAGTTCACGGTTACAGGTTTCATATTCGGTGTACCATTCCTGTCTCTCTGCATTTTCCTGATCCGGATTGGCCATCTTATTATTTAACTTTTCTATCCGGGCCTCGATCCTTTCGATGTTACTTTCCACCTTCTCTACCTGACTGGCGACTTTACGAATTTGTTTGTCGAACTCTTTTTTCTCGAGGTAATCGTTTTTATTAACTGAAACTGCAGTTTCAGAGGCAGATGTTTGAGTCTTTTCTTTCCTTTCGAGTTCCTTTAACGTGTCAAGTTTTTTCTTTTTTAAAAAATCGTAGATATTACCACGGTATTCTTTTATTTTTCTATGCGAAAACTCATAAAGTTTATTTGTAAGTCCGTCCAGAAATTCCCGGTCGTGTGAGACAACTATTAATGTTCCATTGTAACTCAGCAAGGCCTGTTTGAGAACATCCTTTGAGCGCATATCCAGATGATTGGTGGGCTCGTCGAGTAACAGCAAATTGTAGGGTTCGAGCAATAGTTTTGCAAGTGCCAGCCTCGACCGTTCCCCACCCGAAAGTACTTTTACTTTTTTGTCCACATCGTCTCCACTGAATAAAAATGCTCCCAGAATATCCCGTATTTTAGGACGGATATCACCTACAGCAACTTCATCAATTATTTCCAGCGCGGTTTTGTTTTCATCTATCAACTCATCCTGGTTTTGTGCAAAATATCCGATCTTCACATTATGGCCGATCTTAGAATGTCCTTTATGATCGAGTTCACCCATGATAATGCGGGACAAGGTAGTTTTTCCGGCACCATTCTTTCCTACAAAAGCAACCTTTTCACCACGTTCGATATTAAGGCTGATATTATCGAGAACAATATGTGTACCATACGATTTAGTCAGGTTCTCCGATTCATAAACGATTGTTCCTGAGCGTGGTGATGGCGGGAATTTAATATTCAGGGAGGCCAGGTCCTCTTCTTCCACTTCTATCACGTCTATCTTTTCCAGTTGTTTAATACGTGATTGCACCTGTACTGCTTTGGTAGCTTTATAACGGAAGCGTTCTATAAAATCTTTCGTATCTTCAATAACTTTCTGTTGGTTTTTATAAGCGGCAAGTTGCTGTTCCCGTCTTTCTTTTCGTAATGTCACGTATTTTGAGTAGGAAACTTTATAGTCGTAGATCTTCCCAAGTGAAATTTCAATGGTCCGTTTTGTAACATTGTCGAGGAAAGCCCGGTCATGCGAAATAAGAACGATAGCACCCGGATAATTCATCAGGAATTCCTCCAGCCACTGAATGGAATCAATATCGAGGTGGTTTGTAGGCTCATCCAGTAAAATTACACCGGGAGTTTTGAGTAGTATTTTTGCCAGCTCAATACGCATACGCCAGCCTCCGCTGAATTCTTTAGTTGGCCTGTTGAAATCCGAAAGCTCAAATCCTAGTCCCAATAAAGTCTGTTCGGTTTTTGCTTCTATATTTCCTGCGCCAAGTAATTCATAATATTCATTTTTTTCGGTAAGGCGGTCAATAAGATCCATGTATTCCTTCGATTCATAATCGGTACGGTGTGTAATTTCATGATTGAGTTTTTCAATTTCATTCTCGAGCTTTGCTATCTCATCAAATGCAGATACCGCTTCTTCGTATACCGTTCTCTTATCGGTAACAGACATTTGCTGGGGGAGATATCCCAGTGTTATTTTGTCGGGTACCACCACAGTCCCCGAATCGGGTTTCTGGAGTTTCATAAATATTTTTAGCAGGGTAGATTTACCAGCGCCGTTTTTTCCTACCAAGCCAATCCTGTCTTTTGGATTGACCAGAAAAGAAACATTCCTGAAAATATCCCTGCCTCCAAACTGAACCGAAAGGTTTTCAACTGAAATCATACTTTTTACACCCTGAATTTCCGGCCAAAATTAGTTGAAAAAATACAGTTTAGAAAATCAAATACAGGATATTAAAATTTCCGGTTAAAATTGGTCAGTATTATCAATTCATTATATTTGCGGCACTAGTTAAAGATTATTGTTTTGAAAAGAAGAAGAAGAAACCTGCCGGTACTGGAGAAGCTTATTATCACAGATGTGGCAGCTGAGGGAAAGGCAATTGCAAAGCACGAGAATAAAGTGGTTTTCGTGACGAATGTCATTCCTGGCGATGTAGTGGACGTTCAGTTAATAAAAAAGCAACAGAATTTTTTTGAGGGTTATCCGGTTAAGTTCCATTCCTATTCCGAAAAAAGAACCGATCCTTTTTGCGAGCATTTTGGTGTTTGCGGTGGCTGCAAATGGCAAAATCTTCCTTATGACGATCAGCTGAAATATAAACAAAAGCAGGTGACCGATGCCCTGGAACGGATTGGAAAGGTAAAGATACCTGTTGTAGCAGATATTCTGCCATCGGATAAAACAACCTATTACCGCAACAAACTGGAGTTTACCTTTTCGAACAGTCGCTGGCTTACCAAGGAAGAAATAGGAACCGAAGACGATATTCAAAACAGGAATGCACTCGGTTTTCATATTGCCGGTAAATTCGACCGTGTGCTCGATATTAACAATTGCTACCTGCAGGATAATCCTTCGAATGAAATACGGCTGGCAGTAAAAGATTATGCTCTTGAAAACAACCTTGAATTTTTTGATCTCCGCCAGCAAAAAGGTTTTTTACGTAACCTCATTATCCGCAACAGCACCATTGGCGAAGTGATGGTCATCGTTTCATTTTTCAGGAATGATCCGGATGCGATAGATGGTTTGTTAGGATTTATAGGGAATCGCTTCCGTGAAGTTACTTCGTTGATGTATGTGATCAATCCTAAGGCCAATGATACGATCAATGATCTGGATATACTATTGTTCAAGGGAAAGGATCATATTATTGAAGAGATGGGGGGTATCAAATTTAAGATAGGAGGCAAATCGTTTTTTCAGACCAATTCATTACAGGCACATGCCATGTACAGAATAGCAAGAGATTATCTTCAATTAAACGGAAACGAAACGGTATACGATCTTTATACGGGTACGGGCACCATTGCCAATTTCATTGCCCGCGACTGTAAGAAAGTGATTGGGATCGAATATGTTCCGGAAGCTATAGAGGATGCAAAAATCAACTCAAAAATAAACGGTATAAGCAATACTGAGTTTTATGCCGGGGATATGAAAGACATTTTTACACCGGCATTTATCCGTGAAAAAGGGGAGCCGGATATGGTGGTGGTTGATCCGCCCAGGGCGGGCATGCATGGCGATGTTATTAAAAGTATTTTATCGGCACTTCCCACGAAAATTGTTTATATCAGCTGTAATCCTGCCACACAGGCCAGGGATGTCAATGAGTTGGGTATACAATATAAACTAACGAAGCTACAACCGGTTGATATGTTTCCGCATACTCATCATGTTGAAAATATTGCATTGCTGGAATTAAAATAGGTAGCAGTTCTGCTTTTTTTATATGGTAAATTTTTTTTAAATTGCCATACAACATATTAGTGGAAATATCCAGCATGAATAATTTTTTCCATAATATATTTCAATTCTTCTTTCTGATCGGATATATTGTATTATATATCGTTTCAATCATTATTCTTCGCCCCTTCCGGATGCACCGGAAACGTAAAAGATCTACCATAACTCTTAAGATCAGTTACCTGATTTATTTATTGTTTTTTCTTTGCTTTTCCTATTTATTATTGTTTGGAAACAAAGAACTTTATGAGAATGAAGAACCTTATAACACACTTTTTAATATTCATTTTTTGCTTTTTCTAACCTCCGCTGTGATTCCAAACCTGGGTATCATGATCAGGAAGAGGATAAAACGGAACAGGGTAGAGTTCAACATCTCCTTTACAATTGTCAATATAATTTATATTGCTTACCTTATTTTCCTTTGTGTATCCAGGCAGTGGGCATTGATGTAAAAATCGGATGTCAGCTTTTTATACTCTGATATACAAATGTTAATCCGGAGATTTTTATGGATAAATAATAGTGATTTACAGCATATTGGTTATTTTTGGATAAAATAAATCATCAGACCTAAATCCCTTCCAAATGAAAAAAATGAAATTTTACTGGATTGTCATTTTTCCGTTACTGATCAGTTGCCATTATTTATTTCCAACTTCTTCAAAAGAACCTGCCCCAAAAGAACCGACATTAACAGGAACATGGAAACTTATAAGTTACCAGGGAACCGATCCTGCGGGCAGGATTCATCATCCGCTTGGTGACAGTGTCATCGGCCAGATGCAACTGGACACATCCGGGAGATTTACCATACAGCTTATGGATGCCGGCCGGCCGTCTCTTACATATAATGATCCTTATTATGCCCCGGATAATCAAATCAGGATGGCATTCCTGGGTTATACAGGTTATTACGGAACATACCTGGTTGATAAAAACAAGCGTTTACTGATTTTACAGGTTGAAGGGGCTTCCCTTCCAAATTGGATCGGAAAAGAACAAATAAGAGGATTTCATCTGAACGGGGATAGTTTGTACCTTTCCCGGTCTGCCACACGGGTTAATGGAATTAACATGCAACAATTGTCTTTCTGGTTGAGAGAACAGGATTAAATGAATATTAAGGCAGATGATCCTTTCAGGTATGTATTGAAAGTACCCCGTATTATTTGAGAATTTATTGAATGCCTGATTTTCAATGGTGATCAGGAATCGATGTCATCGTTATATTTATGTATAAATATCTTTTCGCTGATACCTGAAATAGGACAAGACTATTAGAATGAGCGAAATACCGGCAAAGTAAAGAATATGCCAGAAATTAATTCCGTATGCTGTTTCGGCAATATTGGTATTCACGAATTTGAAAGGGCTGATATATCCGAATTTGTCACCACTCGGGGTAATTTTTGAAATACTAAAAATGAAATAACAGATCAGCACAATTGCTATGCTGAGGGTTGTAAGCGGTTTGGAGCGTTTTACCAGGACAGAAATAAAGAGACCGATTGATCCGAATAATAAATTCAATAGAAAGGTATAAAATACAAGAACCAGGTATGAATGGAAGTTGTAATCCCCGGTTTTAAAACATTCAAGAGAAATATAGCCGGCCAGATCGGCAATAATATTCAACAATATTATATTCATTATTATTATTGACAGCTTTGTAAGAAATACATCCGACCGGGTAAGCGGCCTGGAAAGTAAATATTCGGCCGTTTTGTTGTATTCTTCTTTCAATAAAATGTTTGAGGAAAGTACAATGGCATAAATACTTCCGAGAAGCATCATATAAATAGTATTATTGGCGGCATAAAATCCCAGAACCGTTAAAAGTTCGTTGATATTTGCAAATCCCCGCATCTCAAGCACACCCTTCGGGATAAGGTTCATCATTCCAATAACCTGTGATTGATTCTCGATAAAAGTGCGGTAAAAAGACATGGTGAGAATAATAAGAAAGCATATAACAACGGCCCAAAGTATCAAGGCAGTAATATTTCTTTTTGCTTCTTTCAGGAAAAGGTTTTTGTTCATTTTTACTTATTTGTAATAATGCAAAAAAATTTCTTCGAGATCAGGCTCTTCAATTAACAAATTGGTAATTTTCAAAGCCGAGAGTGCTTTAATAAGATGGTTTATTTCACCCGAATAGGTAAACGATAAGTACCTGTTCGATTTTATGTCAACAGTTTCAATCCCGTGGATCTTCAAATTCTCCGGAACATTTCCCTCAAAATCGATATGAATTTTTTTCAGTTGTTTACTCCTTAATGTTTCAATGTTTTCGACTTTTATAATAGCGCCGTTTTTTATAATAGCCACCCTGTTGCATATTGCCTGTACTTCACTCAATACATGTGAGGAAAAAAAGATGGTGGTTCCCTTTTTATTTTCTTTTCTGAGTAAATCAAAAAACGTGGCTTGAATTAAAGGGTCGAGACCGGTAGTGGGTTCATCAAGAATTAAAATATCTGGCCGATGTACAAGGCTTTGTATGATGGAAACTTTCTTTTTATTTCCCATCGAAAGTTCTTCCATTTTTCTTGTTAGGTCCAGTTCAAACATGCCGGAAAGTTCCTCTATTCTTTTTTCATTATCTCCGATGTTATAGAACTGACTGCAATATGTTAAAAATTCTTTCACTCCCATTTTATCATACAGATTTGCATCGGAAGGAATGTATCCGATATGGGCTTTTATCTTTTTCGAATCTTTTACCACATCCATTCCAAGAATTTCAGCGCTACCTTTATCAGGGAAGATAAGATTCAACAATATCCTTATGGTTGTTGACTTTCCCGCACCGTTGGGTCCGATAAATCCGAAAATATCTCCTTTGTCAACTTTCAGGTCAATATTTTCTACGCCCCTTGAATGTCCGTAATATTTCGTGAGATTTCTGATATTGATTATTCCTGGGTTCATGTTGAGATTAAGATTAAAAGTCTGGCAGTATTACATCAACAAATGAAAATTGCTGATAACCAATACGGAAATAAAGATATGGACTTTTCTTAATAACAGACAATTTCGGAATAAAAAAGACACGATTCATCCTGATTTTGACTTATGAAAAGGAAATTATATATTTGAATATATAATAATCCGAAAAACAAAAAAGTAGTCTGTTTTCTGTAAAGTTATACAGGTAGTGTAAAAATCGCTATCAGTTTAAAACCATTATGCCATGAAAAAAATTCCCGGAATTATTCTGTTAGTAATAATATGTTCCTGTTTTTTAACAGCAACCGGACAAAATAGTGATTCAATTAGGATTTTTTCCGGCACCTACCTGGGCAATTTTCAGCGGAATTATTATGGCAATGAAGCTCCGGGCCGTCTGGATACGATCTGGAAGATTTATCTGGGAGAAGGGATCAGCCCGGCATACGGCAATCCTGAAAAATTGTGGAAAGGAGCCGGTTGGACGGGTCAGCCGCTGATTACGGAAGAGAATGGTAAAACTTACCTGATACAGGGGGCTTTCGATTATCATCTAAAAAAAATTGATGCTGCTACCGGTAAAATTTGCTGGCAATACAAGTTCGATGATATTCTTAAAGGTACCGGAACTATCTGGAAAAACAATCATACGACAAATCCGGATGAAAAGTATGTAATCTTACAGGGAAGTAGAAGAGGTGTGAATAATACTATCAATAGTAAACATTGTTATAGTTTTCGGGCAATTTCATACCAAAGCGGAAAAGAACTATGGCGTATGAATGTGAAACAAACCGAAAGTTATTCGCGCGATGTGGATGGATCGGCCCTTACGTTGGGAGATACGGGTTACCTGGCGCTCGAAAATGGTATTTTTACTATTTTCAGTCCCGATTTCAGTAAAGGACATAGGATGGATACAATTGTTGAACCGCTTATTTATAAGGAAATTCCATTTTATAAAAATGCCGACACGAAAATTCATGGCGGTAATATCGAGAGCGAATCATCTCCCTGCTATCTCAATGGCAGGATTTATACTACATCTGGTTCGGGCAGGGTTTATGGTTATAATGTAAAATCGGGCAGGGTTGACTGGGTTTTTGAAATCGGAGCCGACCTCGATGGCTCACCTGTGGTAACTTCTGATAGTTGTTTGTTGATACCCGTTGAAAAACAATACATACCGGGCAGGGGAGGAGTACTAAAACTCAATCCGTCTAAAGATCCGGCCGATGCGGTGGTATGGTTCTTCCCCACGGGTGACCGTAACTGGTTTCACTGGGAAGGAGGGATCATTGGTTCCGTAGCTGTGAATGATGCTTATACTTCCGACATAACACGGCAAATCGCTGCATTTATCGGGGTGGACGGTTATCTGTATGTAGTGAATCATCGTCAGATTGATACTGCATTTGTAGCAACCGGACCCGATAATATTCATCATTATCCTGTGCCAAATCTACTTTATAAACACTACATTGGAGGGACCATATCTACACCCATAATTGTTAAAAACAAGCTGATTGCTCCTTTGGACAAAAGCTTGTATCTCTATGAATTCGATAAGGATTTCAACTTTAAATTGTTAGATAGAATTGAGAACATACAGATTGATGCTACTCCGGTAGTACATAATGGAAAGCTTTATGTGGCTTCTACAAACGGGTACCTGTATTGTTTTGGTGAAAGGAAGTAAATTATTCTGTTTAAAAGAATCTTATTTCAACAACAGTGTATTCTTGTTCATCATTTTTTCTTTCCCGTTTTTTCTCCCATTTTCACTATCGTTTCAATTCCCTGAGCTGAAAAATTCAGGATATCCTCATCGGGAATAATAGCATCTTTATGGAATAATTGAATAACGGTTGACCCTCCATATTCGAACCATCCCTTTTCTTCCCCTCGCTGAAATTCATATTTTCCCGGATGTTTCTGGATAATTTTCCCCACCAGCAATGCACCTACCTCCAGTTGAATAACATCTCCGAAATTTTTAGTATGCAGCAAGGTCATTTCGCGGTAATTTCTTCCTAATAAATTTTTCACAGATGAAAGGGCTATGGGATTGACCGAGTTCAGAACGCCTTTTATTCTTTTTACTTTTTCATGACTTCCATTATCAATATAATGATACCGGTGATAATCGGAAGGCGCCAGCCTGTATACAAAACACCATCCGTTGGCATATTCCTGTTCCAGTGATTTATCTTCAAGTAATTGATATAATGAATACCAGTATCCTTTTATCGGTAATGAAGACCTATCGGAAAGGTCGAAAACCAGCAGACGGGCATCTGCAGGGGAAATCAGGTGATCAGGATTCCTGTCAACCGGCCGGGCACCTTCCTTTAATTCACGGATAAAAAAATCATTAAAACTTTTATAGGAATTTAGTGGGAATTTAATTTGTGAAATATCGACTGCATATTGTTCGATAAATTCCGGTATCAGTTTTTTACTGGCCGGCTTTTTCATTCTGCGTCCATACCACACCGATAAAAAATGTTTGTTTAACAGACCTCGTGTTATGACTTTTCCAATGAAGTTGTGATATAAGAAAAACAGGTTATCTCGGTGAAAAGAAATTTCGGTCTCTGTTTTACCAGTAATCCGGTTGTATAATAGAGGCTGTTCCATTTAATAATTCTAAAAATTTACATTCAAAATTAAGGACTATTTTTCTGATTTAAACCAAAAACGTTTAAAAGCATGAATTCGTCAGAGATGAAATTTAAAAAGAAACTCTTTTATGACTAAAATATCCTGACATTTCTAAATAATGAATTAATTCGTCATATTTCATGCAAGTGAATTGTTTATGGTTTTCTTTCGCTGCTTTCGGTTATTCAGGTTAAGAAATACCAGGGATGAGGCGATTACAAACATACCAATTATAGGTATTAAAGCCGGATGTTCATCCGGTAATATTATCCAGCTAAGTATGGATCCAAAAACAGGAATGATGAATTTCCAGATATTCAAATCGGACACTTTAACACCGGGTCGCTTCAATAAAATAAACCATATGGAGAATGCTGCTGCCGATAAGAAGCTTAACCATAAAAGAGCTCCGTAATATTCTGCCGGGTGGAAATGTAGATCCAAACCTTCAATCGGAATAGAAAGCAGAAAAAGCGCCAGTCCGCCTGTCATCAGCTGAAGGGAGTTCAATAACAAGGGAGACAGGCCCGACTTGTATTTTACAATAACAACATTTCCAATACTGCTGGCAATATTGGAAAATACCAGAATAAGCAGCCCCCAGAATACTTTTCCTTCTGTCCAGCTGAAATGTTTTTGGCTTACCGTTATAATTACGACCCCCATTAATCCTAAAGATATAATAGCAAGTTTACGGAAAGTAAGTTTATCATTTCCCAGTGCCAGGTGAGCTATTATTGCTACGAAAAGAGGTCCCGAACCCACAACAATTGCAGTGAGGGATGCGGGCACCATACTTATACCTGTATAAAATAAGGAGTATAATAAGAAAGTCTGAAAAAGCGCAACCCGTATTACCTGTTTATAGTTGGTTTTTAATTTGGTGAATGACTGGCGTAAATTACCGGTAAATGGCAAAATATACAGTCCTGCAAGAAAAAAACGTATACCGGCAAATTGCAGGGGCGTGGTATATTTCAAGCCTATTTTGATACCTACAAATGCCGATGACCACAAAAGACATGCAATAATTGCCAGAAAAATCGTATTAAGTAACCTTGCTTTCAAATTATTTACTGGTTCTAATGTTGAAAATAAACTGCAAAGATAGTTTCCTGCAACACATTATTTTCAATATGGATTAAAATGCAGAAATAAATATTTTTAAAATAAACGACATTTCACATAGGGTAATTAAAACTGAACCGATCTTATAAACAGAAAACCAACTATCAAAACATCATAAAATGGTTTTTAAAGGCCTGTAAAACAACTGTACAGATAAAGAAATTAATAATCACTAATACTTTAAAATTATGAAAGCACTAAAAAATACCGGAATCAGTCTGACAAGTATGATGGTATTGCTGCTTTTTACAGCATCATTTATCAAGGCAGCACCGCCCAATAGCAAAAATACCAGTCGTCAGGACACGCTAAGTTATGTAACCTACACAGGCAAAATTATTGATGCCAACACGAAAAAACCAGTAATTTTTGCCAGTATTTACAAAGTAGGAACAAGTATAGGAACTGTATCCAATTCAGACGGGGAATTTATATTTAAAGTTCCTGTAAATAAAAACACAGGAAATATGGGTGTTTCCTATATCGGTTATAAGGAATTGCAACTTCCTTTTAATCAGCTTAAAACTGACAAAAGTAATGAATTAATCACTCGAACCTTCACCCATCCCTATAAAGGAAGTAATAGTAAGGACAAGCGACCCGGTGGAATTACTCAGGATGGCAAGAATTAAAATTCCGGAAAATTACAGCGACGATCCAGCCATGTTAACCGGTTTTTATCGCGAAAGCATTAAACAGAATCATAATTATGTAGCTGTTGCCGAAGCAGTACTCGATATTTACAAGGCGCCCTATAAAAGTGATTTTGACAATGACCGGGTAAAAATCTACAAGGGACGTAAAAGCATGGATGTTAAGAAAATGGACACTGTATTATTTAAATTGCAGGGTGGTCCGAGGACCAGCTTATTACTTGATGTAGTAAAAAATCCAGGAGAATTGTTGTCGAGTGAATATTTGCCATACTATAATTTTAAATTAGATGGTATCATCGATGTTGATAGTCGTGAAACTTACGTTATATCTTTCGATCAGAAAGACAATGTTGATTACCCGTTGTATGCCGGTAAAATTTACCTCGATGCTGCAAACCTGGCAATTTCCGGACTTGAATTCAAAATAAGTGATAAGGAAATCGGCATGGCAGCCAATGAACTGGTAAGAAAACGTCCTGCTAATATGAAAGTAGATGTGGAGGGTGCTAATTACCTGGTAAACTATAGAGAAATAAACGGGAAATGGTATCTGAACCATGTAAGGTCCGAACTTAAATTCAATTGCAAGTGGCCCAGGAAATTATTCCGGTCGAATTACACTACTATGCTTGAAATGGCTGTAACCGACAGAAGTACTGAAAATGTGGATAAATTCAAAGCCAGTCAATCTGCTAAGCTTTCGGATGTGTTTGCTGATGATGTTAATTATTTCCAGGATCCGAATTTCTGGGGTAGATACAATACCATTAAACCCGACGAGTCTATCGAATCAGCTATATCGAAACTAAGCAGAAAATTAAAAAGGAACCTGAATTAAATAAGGCAGGTACACAGATGATTTTTTGAGTAAATTGTTCGTTTAAGATTTAGGTTTAGTTTGTGAATGAATAACGGGACCCCGGAAGTTACCAACTTGGATACGGGGTCCTGTTTTCATCACAATTTACAAGAAAACAGCACTGTAATTCATCATTAACTGTTAAATTTGTTTCGATTTATCTGTTAAATTCTGAATCAGATGGATATTAATAACCGGGAAACCATTCATAAAATCAACAAGGGAGATTTAGCAACCTTTGAACAGGTCTTCCGTGCATTATATCCTGAATTATGTGCTTATGCCAACCGGTTTCTCAAAGATCTCGATTTTGCCGAAGAGTCGGTACAGGATGTATTTTACAATCTTTGGGAAAAGAGGGGAAAGTTAGCAGTAGAAACTTCACTGACTTCCTATTTGTACCGGGCAGTAAAAAATAAATGTTTACAATCGATTGAACACCGGGCAGTAGAATTAAAATACGAACAATACTTTAAACGGCAAAAAGATTATGATGATGTGGATGCTTCAGGACCTGTGCAGATAAGTGAACTGAATGAAATCATCAAAAAAACGTTGGATGAGTTGCCACCAAGGTGCAGCAGCATATTCCGCCTCAACAGGTTTGAAGGTCTCCGATACAAAGAAATTGCACAAAAACTGTCATTATCGGTAAAAACCGTGGAAGCAAACATGGGGAAAGCGCTGAAATTATTTCGTGAGAACCTGAAAGATTACGTGGAAGCTACCTGATGATTTAAAAACAGAAGACAATGAAACGATATACAAACAATGATATAAACTGGCCGCTGTTAACCAAATATTTTGCAGGGGAAACAACTGAATCCGAGAATCAGATGGTTAGAGACTGGCTGAGCGAAGATAGAGAGCACGAACAGATCTTTGAACAGGTAAAAAAGGATATTGAAAAAATAAATATGATGAAAGATATACGATCGGTAAATGTGGACGGTGCATGGGATAAGCTTAAACACAGAATTACTGCAGGATCGGGGACCCAGGAATTACAGCCTGAAATAATTAGAAATATACCGGTATACAGAAAGATTTTTGTACCTGCCATGAAATGGGCTGCAGTTATCCTTTTGTTAACAGGATTTTCATTTGGAGCCATTAAGATCGTTACAACTCCGGGCTGGCCGTATACAAAAAAAGTACAGACAGCTTCCACTTCGGGTTCTCAGAAGGAAATCATTCTTGAAGACGGAACATCTGTATACCTCAATAATGGTTCCGAGCTTATCTATCCCCGCCAGTTTAAAGGGAAAACCAGGGAAGTGAGATTGAAGGGAGAAGCTTATTTCGATGTTAAAAGAGATACCAGACATCCATTTGTTATTATTGCGGAAAATGCTGAGGTAAAAGTACTGGGAACTGCATTCAATGTTAAGGCCCGTATACCGGAAAAGACTATTGAAGTGTATGTTGAGAGGGGAAGTGTACAACTTTCGCAGCGAACCAACCAGAACAACAACGTTGTTATTAATCCCGGGTATATTGGAATGCTCAGTAATAATGACCAGGTAAAGAAAGTAAAAAATGACGATGTTAACTATATGGCCTGGAAGACCCATAAGTTGGTATTTAAAGAAACACCGCTAAGCGAGGTTGTTAACACCCTTAACAGGGTCTATAATGTGAATATTTCTATCAACGGAAATAATATTGCTGATTTAAAATATAACGGTACGATCGAGAGTATTTCCCTGCAATCGGTACTTGAGGCATTACAAACAGCATTTAATCTTAAAATTGAAAATCAGGGTAAAAACATAATTATACAAAAAAATAGTTAATACATTTACGAAGGGAATACGTGTGTTTTGACATATTCATCAATGGATGAACTCAATTTCAGTAAATTATTATTGAATGTATTTCAATAAAACCAGTGAACCATCTTATAAATTTATTATCATTCTGCTGTTTCTATGGCTGCTTTGCTGGCAGTCCTTTTCAGTAAATGGGCAGGAAACTGTCCTGTCACGCCCTGTAAGTATTAAATTGAATGCGCCCCTTTATGATGCACTCACTACTCTGGGTAATAAAATAGGATATTATTTTTCATATAATGCCGAAATTCTCGATACAAGGAGAAATGTAAGCATTGAGGCCAATAGCCAGCCGGTTAAAACCGTACTCGACCATATATTAAATGATTCCACATTAACTTACAAGGTGATCCAGAACCTGATCGTAATTTACAGACCGGTAAAGACAGAAGTATACAATGTCGATTCTATTTCATCGGGACAGGCGACATATCTCCGTCTATCTGGGAAAGTAGTGGAAGGTCGATCGGAAAATCCTGTGATCTTTGCCAGTATCGGTTTGGTTGGCCGTAACTATGGAACGATTACTAACGAAGACGGCGAATTTGTTCTGAAGGTACCTTCAAAGAATATAGATGATACACTGGGGATTATGTGTATGGGTTATAAAACAAAAAAAATACCTGTATATCAGCTGCTCGGTAATAAACAATTAATTGAATTACAGACCGATTTAATACCGATTCAGGAAGTTATTATCCGGAAAACCGATCCGGAATTACTTCTGCGGAGTGCACTTGAAAAAATCAGTATCAATTATCCGAAGAAACCTGTTAAATATACTGCATTCTATCGTGAATCGGTAAAAAAGAGAAATTCATATGTAATGGTTTCTGAAGCGGTTTTGGAGATATATAAAGCCTCTTATGCCAACAAATACGAACCTGACCAGATCAAGATCGTCAAAGCCAGGAAAAGCCTGGATCATCAGCTCGCCGATACCGTATCAGTTACCCTTAAAGCAGGTTTACAGACCAGCTTATTACTGGATATTGTAAAAAACCCGCCTGATTTTTTAATCGTAAATAATTTTCCGGATTATAAATATAAAATGACCGACATTGTATCGAATGGTGACCGAAGTAATTACATTATTAGTTTTGATCCCAGGAAACCGGATGCCATGTATGACGGTAAGGTTTACCTCGATCTTAATAGTCTTGCCTTCAGTGGGGCTGAGTTTGGCCTTAGCAATGAGATTCTGAAACACAACGCTGATTTTCTGGTATTGAAAAAACCGCGTCATTTTAAAGTAAGTACATTAAAAGCCAATTACATAGTTAATTTTAAAGAAATACATGGTAAATATTATTTGAATTATTTACGGACTGAAACGGAATTCCGCATACGAAAAAAAGGGAAATTGTTCAGTTCCACCTATAATGTTATTTCTGAAATGGCTGTTACCGGAATCGATACCATAAATATAGAGCGGTTCAAATCAAAGGAAACAGCTAAGTTACAAGCGGCATTCACCGAACAATTGGGAACGTATGACGAAACATTCTGGGATCAGTATAACTATATCAAACCGGACGAATCACTAACAGAAGCTTTAAAGCGGATTAATGAGGAAACAAACAAGAACCAGGAAGGGACAAAATGAATAGTGAAGTTTTGAAATCATTTTTGATTATATCATTACTGAATTTTGTTTTTAATCACTTCAGAATCTCTCGTCCATAATTATTTCATTAAAAACAGGAATGAATTCTTTCCGCATGATTATAGAATATTAAAGATAATTACTGTATTTTGCAGCGCACTTTTTGTAAATTTCATTTGTGATTTTATGCATTTTTGAAGGAATGGGATAATTCAATGGTTATTTCTATGAATTTCAGGATCAGGTTATTTCTGATATTTTTAGTATTTCTAAATGTGTTTTCTGCTGCTGCCCAGAACAGCAATTACAAATTCATGCACCTCGACATTTCAGAGGGTTTATCACACAATCAGGTTCGCAGTATTCTAAAAGACAGCAGGGGATTCATGTGGTTTGGTACCATGTTAGGATTAAACCGCTTTGATGGGTATGATTTTAAGGTTTTCACTCACAATCCTGATGATTCGAAATCACTCAGCGATAATTATATTCAGTATCTGGCAGAGGATAAAGCAGGAAGAATCTGGGCTTTTACCCGAAACGGACCTTCTGTTTTCGATCCGCAAACCGAGACTTTTTGTACAGGTGCTGAATTATTCAGAAAAAGTAAACCTGGGAATGATTATCATATCAATATGATTTTCGGCGATAAAAGTAAAGACATTTGGTTTGTTGATCAGGATAAGGGATTATGTAAGTATTTGGTGGAAAAAGATTCAATTATTGAAATTTCACATGATCAGGCTGATAGTACAACACCCGTATCAAATGAAATATCTGGTTTGGCTGAAGACGATGAAGGAAATTACTGGCTTATCAATTACAATGGGATTATTGAGAAATTGGATGGTAAAAAGAACAAAATTATATTCCGAACCGGAAAATTAGTCAATCTTCTAAGGAGTAACCATCAGAATTTTAACTTATTCCTGGATGCAGATAACGATTTATGGATATATTCACAGAGTGATGATCAGGGTCTGTTTTACTATAATCCGGTTTCGGGAAAGATTGCCCATATTACCAGGAATTCCGGGAAAAGCAGGTTAGATAATGATATTGTAACAAGTATGGCCCAGGATATGAGCGGTCTGATCTGGATCGGAACAGATCACGGGGGTATCAATCTGCTGGATAAAAAAGATTTTTCTATAAGTTACCTGCTACATAATGAAGAGGATGAAAGAAGTCTGAGTCAAAATAGCATTACCTGTTTATACAAAGATAATAATGGAATTATATGGGCAGGAACATTTAAAAATGGTATTAATTATTATCACGAAGGTTTATTAAAATTTCGTTTATATAAACATCAGCCTTCCAATCCCAACAGCCTGGGATATAACGATGTAAATTGTTTTAATGAAGATGAAAAAGGTAATCTCTGGATAGGGACCAATGGAGGAGGACTGGAATATTTCGACCGGGCCGGAAATATTTTTCATCATTATCATCATCATAACAACGATCCGGCAAGTTTGAGTAATGATGTTATTGTAAGTTTATTGGAAGATCATGAAGGAAAGCTGTGGATTGGTACTTTTTACGGCGGATTAGACTATTTTGATGGCAAACGGTTTTATCATTATAAAAACGATCCTAATAATTCCACAAGTATTTCCGACAACAGGGTTTGGAAAATATTCGAAGATTCGGAAAATAATCTTTGGATTGGTACATTGGGTGGCGGGCTGGACCGGTTCGATCGTCAGAAGCAGGTGTTTTATCATTATGAACCGGGGGATGTTAATTCCGTCAACTCCGGATTCATCCTTGATATTACGGAAGATAAATCTGGAAATCTTTGGTTTGGTACAGCATTTGGAATAAACGTGCTCGATAAAAAAACGGGAAGCTTCAGATATTATCTGCACAGCCAGGATGATACTGCAAGCCTGAGCAATAATAATATAAATGTAATAACTATAGACAGTAAAGGTAATATCTGGATAGGCACAAGTGACGGATTGGATCTGTATAACCCTGGAAATAATAACTTCCGGGTGTTCCGTCAGAAAGACGGTTTACCGGACAATGTTATTCTCACCATTCTGGAAGACAATTCAGGCAATCTCTGGATGAGCACCACAAAAGGATTGAGTAATCTTATTATAAGTAAAGATAAAAATACAAACAAGCTTCGTTACAGGTTTAGAAATTACGATAAGTCGGATGGGCTTCAGGGAAAGGAGTTTAATGTAAATTCTGCCTGTAAAACACATCGTGGAGAACTTATTTTTGGGGGTAGTAACGGATTTAACATTTTTCGTCCCGATGAAATAAAGTCTGATACCATCAGGCCTGATGTTGTATTGACAAATTTTCAGCTGTTTAATAAAGACATAAAAATTAACGAGAAAATTGACGGAAGGGTACTGTTAAAAAAATCATTTTCGAGTACACGGGAGATTACATTGAAACATAATGAGAACATGTTTTCCATCGGCTTTGCAGCCCTCAACTATTTTCATCCTGAAAAAAATAAGTACAAATACAGGCTGGAGGGATTTAATAATAAATGGTTAACAACAGATGGCCATCAGAGACGAGTAACCTATACAAATCTCGATCCGGGAGAATATACATTCAGGGTAAAGGCTTCCAACAGCGATGGATTATGGAACGAAAAGGGAACAAGCTTAAATATTAAGGTATTGCCCCCGTTATGGAGAACTTCTGCAGCATTTGTGATTTATATTATTATGTTGATTGGAGCTTTGCTTCTACTCCGGCATTTGGTATTGGAAAGAGAAAGGCTGAAGTTCAGGACCGAACAGGAAAGACAAACGGCAATCCGTAACCATGAAATGGATATGATGAAAATAAAATTTTTCACCAATATCAGTCATGAATTCCGTACCCCAATATCTTTAATACTCAGTCCTCTCGATAAAATACTTCAACGAACCAGCGATCCGGAACAGCAAAAGCTTTTATTGCTGGTTCAGCGTAATTCACGACGGTTATTGAACCTGGTAAACCAGTTGCTCGATTTCAGAAGAATGGACGTACAAGAACTCCGGCTTAATCTTTCACCGGGCAATGTCATAGAATTTATCCGCGAGATTGTCATTTCTTTTTCTGATCTGTCCGAGAAAAAGGAAATTCAGTATTCATTTCATACTAGTATCGATCAGTTGCAAATTCAATTTGACCACGATAAACTTGAAAAAATACTCTTTAATTTATTGTCTAATGCTTTTAAATTCACACAGGATAAGGGAAAGATATCAGTAAATATCGGCGTGAAGGAGTCGGACAAGGAAATCCGTAATTCTCTTACAAAAAGTAATAAATCTGACTGGCTGGAAATAAAAGTTATTGACAGTGGAATTGGCATTCCCGTATCAAAACATAAAAAGATCTTCGAGCGTTTTTTCCAGAGTGAATCTCCCGGTACTTTTGTCAATAACGGGAGCGGAATAGGATTATCGCTTACCTATGAATTTGTAAAACTGCACGGAGGAAGTATTGAGGTTGACAGTGAACCGGGTAAGGGTAGTTGTTTTACTGTTTTACTGCCTGTGGACCATACAACTCAAAAACCCTCCCATGATAAGATAATTACTGAAATAATAGTTCCGCAAACTGCCGAAACAATTGCATCGGATTCAATTAAAGGAGTGGGTCGGGGTTATAAAAACAAACCGGTTATTTTATTGATTGAAGATAATGAAGATTTCAGGTTTTACCTGAAAGATAATCTTAAGTATAAATACATTGTGAAAGAAGCAGTGAATGGCCAGGATGGCTGGGATCAGATAATGAAACATATCCCCGACCTGGTAATCAGTGATATAAAGATGCCGGTAATGGACGGTATTGAAATGTGCCAAAAGGTCAAAGCCGATAAACGTACCTTAAATATACCCATCATATTATTAACTGCCAGGGCATCCGACCAGCAAAAACTGGAGGGGTTAAATATAGGGGCAGATGAATATATTACCAAACCCTTTAACTTCGAGATTCTTGAATCCCGTATTAAATACCTTATCAACAAGCGTGAACAAATTAAGAAATCCAAAAACCATATAGAGATCAGGCCCGATGATATAAGCATAACATCGATGGATGAGAAATTTATTAAAAAAGCGCTTGAAATTGTAGAAAAGAATATTTCCAATACCGAATTCTCTGTTGAGGAATTAAGCCGTGAACTGGCAGTCAGCAGGGTTCATCTTTATAAAAAACTGGTTGCCTTAACCGGGAAAACTCCCATCGAATTTATTCGTACCATGCGTATGAAAAGGGCTGCCCAGTTACTCGAAAAAAGTCAGCTAAATGTTTCCGAAGTTGCCTACCGGGTCGGATTCAACGATCCCAAGTATTTTACCAAGTATTTTAAGGCTGAATTTAATGTTTTGCCTTCACGGTATATTCCTGCAAAAACTGACAATGATAAAATCGTTGATGAATAAGTTACATTCCGATTTTCCAAATAACATTGTCTACCCATTCTTAAACAGAGTCATCACGAGGAGTTTTTTACCAGTTTAACATTTCACACCGTTTTTAGAAACATTTCTCCTGTCGCATGTGGCCTGCATCCATTACTTTCGTCAGAATACTATCAACCAAAAACTTTTTATGTGCCATTTGAGGCCAATTACCTAATAAAGAAATTTGTAAATTTATAAGCAATAATCTGAACAATTATAAAACCAAATTATGAAAAACAAATTAGTTTACATTCTGCTGGCATTGCTGGTGCTGACCTCATGCCAGTCAGGAAATATTGAAAAACTGAGTGATGGCGTTATTATTCATTTGAATAAAAAAACAGCAACCGATGCTTCTTTAGTCAGGTTACAGGTAATTACCGACGATATTATCCGGGTAACTGCATCTCCGGTTGACAGCTTTTCCACTAAGAAAAGCCTGATGATTGCAGATAATAATTTGCCTCCGGTGAAATGGAACATGGTGAAAAGTGATGATCATATCACTGTCAGCACTTCTAAACTGAATGCCAATGTTTCTTTAACTACCGGTGAAGTAAACTTTACCAACAAAGACGGGAATGTCATTCTAAAGGAAAACGAAGGTGGCGGAAAAACCTTTGTTCCTGATTCTATCGAAGGGAAATTGTATTATAACATCCGTCAGGAATTTAATTCACCTGCCAATGAAGCATTTTATGGGTTGGGACAACACCAGAACGACGAGATGAACTACAAAGGGCTCGATATCGATCTTACACAGCATAATATCGTTTCAGTAGTACCATTCCTGGTATCCAGTAAAAAATACGGCATTCTGTGGGATAATTATTCCATTACCAAATTTGGTGATCCGCGTGATTACCAGAATATCTCCAGCCTTAAGCTCTATGATGAGAATGAAAAACCCGGAGGGTTAACGGCTGTTTACAGTTCAACTGTCAATCCGGGTAAAAATTTTATAAAACGGACCGATTCTGTAATTGATTACCAGTATCTGCAGAATATAAAGGATCTTCCGGAAATTAAACCACAGCTTGGGAAAGTAGAATGGAAAGGATATATAGGGTCAGATTTTACAGGCAGACATAAATTTGTTGCTTACTCATCAGGTTATACAAAAATCTGGGTTGATGGAAAAAAGGTAATCGATGACTGGCGGCAGAACTGGAATCCCTGGTACCGGAAGTTTTATGTAAACCTCGAAAAAGGGAAAAAGTACCCGGTTCGGATAGAATGGATTCCTGACGGCGGATACATAGCATTGAAATGGTTAAGCCCGTTAACGGCGGAAAAACAAAATGAGCTTTCTCTGTATTCCGAAGTGGGAAATCAGATCGATTATTACTTCATCAAAGGTAACAATCTGGACAGTGTTATAAGCGGATACCGCGAGATTACCGGAAAAGCTCCGATCATGCCGAAGTGGGCAATGGGATTGTGGCAAAGCAGAGAACGCTATAAAACCCAGGATGAACTTCTTTCAACAGTCGAAAAGTTCAGGAAAGATGACATTCCCCTCGATAATATCGTGCTTGACTGGTTTTACTGGCCGGCAAACAAATGGGGTGATCATAATTTCGATTCTACCCGATTCCCTGACCCTGTTGGTATGATAAAAAAAGTTCATGAACTAAATGCACACATAATGATCTCGGTATGGCCGAAGTTTTATGAAGGCACTAAGAATTACGACTACATGTATAAAAGGGGATGGTTATACAAGAGAAATATCGAAAAGAATAATAAAGACTGGGTCGGATATGTTTCCACTTTCTACGATGCTTTTAATCCGCAGGCAAGGAAATATTTCTGGGAACAAATGGATAAAAAGCTTTTTAGCAAAGGGATCGATGCCTGGTGGCTCGATGCCACAGAGCCCGATATCGAATCGAATAATTCCATCGAAGAAAGAAAACTTCTAATGGATCCAACTGCCCTCGGCCCATCAGCAGAATATTTCAATGCATTTTCATTAATGAATTGCGAAGCAGTATACGACGGACAACGCAGTGTTGACCCTAATAAACGTGTGTTTATCCTAACACGTTCCGCATATGCGGGTCAACAGCGTTATGCAGCTGCTACCTGGAGTGGTGATGTTGCATCACGCTGGTACGATCTGAAAGCTCAAATCCCGGCAGGACTGAACTTCTGTCTTTCGGGAATACCCTACTGGACAACAGATATTGGTGGATTTGCACTCGAAAGAAGGTATGAAAAAGCCAAGGGTGAGGACCTGAAAGAATGGAGGGAACTGAACGACCGTTGGTACCAGTTTGGCGCTTTCTGCCCGCTTTTCAGGGTTCACGGACAATTTCCTTTACGTGAGATTTATAACATTGCTCCTTCTGATAATCCTGTTTATAAATCCATGCTTTATTATGATAACCTGCGCTACCGGTTAATGCCATATATCTACTCACTGGCCGGTAAAACCTATTTCAATAATTACACCATTATGCGTGGACTGGTTATGGATTTTGAAGCGGATACCAACGTGTACAATATAGCCGATCAATATATGTACGGACCGGCACTCATGGTATGTCCGGTAACCGAATACAAAGCCAGAAGCAGAAAGGTATACCTGCCCGAAACTTCCGGCTGGTACGATCTTTATACCGGTAAGCATTATAATGGAGGTCAGACGCTTGATGCAGAAGCGCCCATCGAACGAATTCCGGTATATGTAAAGGAAGGATCGATCATTCCTTTCGGACCAGCTATTCAGTATGCCGACGAACCTACCGACGGTTCTGTTATATTATATGTATATGAAGGGGCTGATGGTGTCTTTACATTATACGAGGACGAAAATGTGAATTATGATTATGAGAAAGGCATTTATTCTACTATTCCGATTTCCTATAATGAATCTGCCCATACCCTGACTATTGGTGAACGCAAGGGAACATTCCCCGGTATGCATGAGAAAAGGACTTTCCGGATTATTTCTGTTAATAAGAATAGCCCGGAGGCATTGAATTTTGAAAAAGAAGGTAAAACGGTAGCGTATGACGGCCAGTCACAAACCATACAATTAAATTGACACACAATTTCGAAAAATTAAATTATAGGATTAGAATTCTTTCAATTAAGTAACCAGATTTCCAGAATGTTGGGTTTACTGACTCCACATTCTGGAAATTTTAATAATGGATATTTAATTTCTTAATTTAGAAATTGTTTTATTTTTTATAACTTTTCCAAATATCAGAAGATAAACATACAGGTTGATGATATATATATCATGCCCTTATCCGGAAACTGTTAACCTTTCATAATAAAATAAATACATGCTTATGAAAACCAGGACAATATTTAAAAATGTTTTAAACTTAATGGTTGCAGGAATTATGATGGTTTCCTGCAGCTCTTCTGAACAGAAAGTAAGAGATATCTCGGATTTCGATCAGAACTGGAAATTCAACCTCGGCGACGTACCGGAAGCCTCCGGTCCCGCATTTAATGATTCATCCTGGCGGGTGCTCAATTTGCCACACGACTGGAGTATCGAAGGAAAATTCAGCAAGGATAATCCTGCTACGCCCGGAGGTGGTGCCTTACCCGGGGGTATCGGATGGTACCGTAAAACATTTACTGTTCCTGTGGAAGATACCAGTAAGCTGGTTTTTATCGATTTCGACGGGGTTTATGAAAACAGTGAAGTATGGATTAACGGACATTACCTGGGAATTAGGCCTTACGGTTACAGTTCTTTCAGGTATGAACTTACTCCGTACCTGAAATACGGAAATAAAAAAAATGTAATTGCTGTAAAAGTTGACAATTCGCAACAGCCAAATTCCAGGTGGTACTCCGGATCGGGAATTTACCGGAATGTATGGCTTGTGAAGACCGGGAAAGTATATGTCGATCATTGGGGAACATTCGTAACAACACCTAAAATTAACAAGGCTAAGACAGTAGTGAACCTTACTACGAAGATCAGAAATACATTACAGGCAGATCAACCTGTGAAGCTTTTAACACGTATTATTGGTCCCGAAGGAAAGGAAATGGCAACCTACTCGTCTGAATTCAGTGTTCCGAAAGATTCCGTGGTTGAATTTGAACAAAACATTTCCCTTTCCTCTCCCAAACTATGGTATGTTGATAATCCTGTTTTGTACAAAGCTGTATCGCAGATTATTCAGAATGGCAAAACGATTGATGATTATGAAACCAGCTTCGGATTGCGGTATTTCAGTTTCGACAGCCTGAGAGGTTTTTATTTAAACGGTGAGCCATTGAAAATCCTGGGAGTTTGCGATCATCACGATCTGGGGTGCCTGGGTGCTGCTGTCAACACAAGAGCATTACAGCGGCAACTGGAAATCTTAAAAGATATGGGTTGTAACGGCATCCGCACTTCTCATAATCCCCCGACACCTGAACTGCTTGATCTGTGCGATAAGATGGGTTTCCTGGTAATGGATGAGGCATTTGATATGTGGAAAAAGCAAAAAACCCCGTATGATTATCATTTGCATTGGGATAAATGGCATAAACGTGATTTGCAGGACATGGTGCTTCGCGACAGGAACCACCCCAGTGTGATCATCTGGAGCATCGGAAACGAGATCCCTGAGCAATGGGATACGTCAGGAATAAGAATTGCAAGGGAATTGGCTGGGATTGTTAAAAATATTGATAATACACGACCAATAACATCAGCCCTTAATGATCCCCAACCCTATAATAATATAATCAAGTCAGGAGCGCTCGATCTGATCGGATTTAACTATCACCGGAAAGATTTTGCAAAATTTCCTGAAACGTTTCCCGGGAAGAAATTCATAGCTACCGAAACTACATCGGCCCTGGCAACACGGGGAGCTTACGATATGCCATCCGACAGTATCCGCCGGTGGCCGATCAGGTGGGATTTGCCTTTTACAACAGGAAATGCCGACTACACCTGCTCTTCCTACGATAATTGCTCGGCTCCCTGGGGTTCCACGCATGAAGAAACCTGGAGAATAATCAAAAAGTACAAATTCCTTTCGGGAATGTTTATATGGACCGGTTTCGACTACCTGGGTGAACCCACTCCTTACTGGTGGCCTGCCCGGAGTTCCTATTTCGGTATTATCGACCTGGCCGGATTTCCAAAAGATGCCTATTACATGTACCAGAGCGAATGGACAAATAAGAATGTATTGCATCTTTTCCCACACTGGAACTGGAATAAAGGCGAAACAGTAGATGTTTGGGCATACACCAATTGCGATTCGGTGGAACTGTTCCTGAACGGAAAGTCATTGGGAATGAAAGTTAAAACACCCGACGACCTGCACGTATGGTGGAGGACTGTTTTCGAACCGGGTACCCTGAAGGCTGTGGGTTATAAAAACGGAAAAGAATTAATGACTCAGGAAGTTAAAACTGCCGGCAAGCCTGCTATTATTCAGGTAATTGCCGACAGAAAAAATATTAATGCCGACGGGAAGGACCTTTCTTTTGTAACAGTGAATATCCTCGATAAGGACAGCACACTGGTACCACACGCCGACAACCTGGTGAACTTCAAAATTGACGGCGCAGGATTTATTGCCGGTGTGGATAACGGAAGTCAGATCAGTCACGAACCGTTTAAAGCCGATTACCGGAAAGCATTCAACGGGAAATGCCTGGCCGTGATCCAGTCAACCGGAAAAGCAGGGGATATTACCCTTACTGCGACCTCCGACAGTCTGAAAAGCGCTACCGTAAAAATTACTGCCGAATAAACAGGTAATTAAACATTAATAATAAATTAAGAGGTACACTTTTAAGGAAGTGTACCTTTTTTATTTCCTTGTTCAGTCAGGGCCCGGCCATATCAAATCCTGCACAAAGCTCGTTCAAAGCTATCCCCCGCTGGCCAGGGTGGTTAGTTGACTTTATATTCCGGAACGCATTTAAAAAAATAATTTGCTTTTCCCCCGAATATCCTTTACATTTATTGTCAAACCGGTAGTTGAATAGTCAGAGAAGAAAAACTGTTATTCATAGATTATATGAACATATAAGAACAAGGAATAAGAATATAACCTCGATTTATTAATTCTATCTCAGGTTTTACAATGAAGAATCTTATACTGGTATTATTGTTAATGATTTCCTTTTCCTGCAATGCACAGGATAAGAAATATGTAAATTACCGGCGGTCACTTTCGGAAATGATCAAATCGAAAAATGTTGCCAAAGAAGATATTTTCATTCTCATTGATAAATCCGAATATAAACTGACAGTCAGAACGGACAAAGTAATTCTGAAAGAATATCCTGTGGTTTTCGGAAATAATCCTTTTGATGATAAGTTGATGCGGGGAGACAGATGTACACCTGAAGGAACATTCACAATGATATCAAAATATCCCCACAAGAAATGGTCAAAATTTATATGGATTAATTATCCGAATAAAGATTCGTGGCGAAAACATAATGAAGCAGTTAAAAATGGTACAATACCCGAAGATGCCAAAATCGGTGGGGAAGTAGGTATTCATGGGGTACCAAAGGGGATGGACTATCTTATCGATATCGGGTACAACTGGACATTGGGTTGTATATCCATGAAAAATAAGGATGTTGATGAACTTTATCCGTATATAACAAAGTCTACAATTATAAAAATTCAAAAATAAAACAATATATTATAAAAAATATACTGGGACATCGGTTGAATGAGTGACAAATATAAATACAGTGGAATATTCAATTCCCGGCTGAAGGAATTTACTGATAGCCGTGGACAATGCACTCAGATGCAAATGAGGCTTCTAGGGCATTATTGGTCCTTATATCATATTTATTCACGAGACTCAAATTTCAGAAGCATAGCGCACTTGCCTGCTACAAGCAGGATGAAATTTGTAAGTCGAACGAATCCCAATAGCGGAGCGTATCGGGATAAATGAGTTTAATACTCCGATGCTTGCATCGAAGATAAATAAATTCCTATATGGATACCTCGAAGGCTTGCTGCGAGGAAGTTCATTTGATTATTTCCCTTGCAGAATATTTATGGAAAAGAATAACCCCTAAAAGAAGAAAAAATTAATATTCTCCTCCTTCGCCAGAACTCTTGCCACATCAATTCTGCAAAAATTCTGTTCAAAGCTGTCCCGCTGGCGGGGGTGTCAGTCATAGGCTGACGGGGGTGGTTAATGTGAACTTCCGTTCGGCTGAAGCTCCAGTTTGCCTGCCTACAGCAGGTAGGCCTAATGCAAGCAGGCCTTAGCCGAAAATATCCTTGCAGGCCTGCTTGATACAGGCAAGTTCTACCTGTATATAATTTGTTTTTTACCGCACGATCTTTTAAATTTATTCCCTATTTCAGATATATTTATTGAAATGGATTTTAACAAGAGAAACAACGATTATGAACAAAACATTAATTGTTTACGGAACCAGAAAAGGTACTACCACCGATACTGTAAATACGATAGCAGAAGTATTGAAGTCAGATCACAGTCATGAAGTTGATATATGCGAATCTGGCAAAATAAAGCTTTATAAAAAGCGGATAAACGAATTTGACAATATTATTATCGGTACATCAATTGTTTCAGGCCGTTGGAAGAGTAGTATTTTATCCTTTGCACGAAAAAACCTGTTTGAAGGAAAAAATGTTGCCGTGTTTGTAACAGCCGGAGGTACGATGAACAAGGTGAAAAAGTATGGAATAACGAAAACGGAAGCTACTAACGAAGCCGTTGTGAAATACATCGATAAATATTTGGGAAAATTTAAATTCAGTCCTGTAAGTAAAGCCGCATTTGGTGGTAAAGTAATCAAAAAGGAAATAACGAGATATAATAACTGGAACAGGTCCGATATCATAGCCTGGACAAAAGAACTGGGAAGTAAGTTAATCGATAATTAAAAATATTCCCCCTCCGTTCGGCTAAGGCTCCAACCTGCCTGCATTTAATTTGCATTTATCAGAATTATTCCATATTTTTATTATCGAAACGCTACAGTGTCGCGTTCATTTAGATTTTGCATAATTTCATTATTGAAGGTTCATCTGTCACAGACGGATGAACCTTTTTCACAAGATATTGTCAGTGTTTACAAATAGTAAGAAATATTCTGTTAAGGTTTACAAAAAACCTCTTGCCTTCAGCCATTTCCGGCAGGCTTCGGGCCACGATGATTCCGTATCATTTGTGCGGCCCAGTCCGTAACCATGTCCACCCGATTCATAGATATGCAATTCAACAGGAATATGGTACTTTTTTAGTGCTAACGCATACACAATACTATTTTCAACCGGAACAGTAGTATCATCAAACGACTGGACCAGGAATGCAGGCGGTGTGTGTTTGTTTACCTGGAGTTCGTTCGAAAAGTGTCGTACCATCTCAGGAGAAGGATGTTTCCCCAGTAAATTTTCCCGCGATCCCATGTGGGTGATCGAAGAATCCATTGAAATCACCGGATAAATGAGCAATGAGAAATCAGGCCGGGCGCTGGTCGAATCCTTTACTTCATATACTTTCTCGGAATAGTGGGTGGAGAGGGTGGAGGCCAGGTGTCCGCCAGCCGAAAAACCCATAATTCCTATTTTGTTTGGATCGATGTTCCATTCTTTGGCATGACGACGAACAATGCGTATTGCCCGCTGTCCGTCCTGCATCGGCCCTATGGATTTATTCTTCATAATAGTATCATCAGGCAACCGGTATTTCAGTACAAAAGCAGTTATGCCAATACTATTTAACCAGGCGGCAACCTGCGAACCTTCGTGTTTGTAGGCGAGCGCCCAATATCCGCCTCCCGGGCAAATAATTACGGCCGTTCCGGTAGCTTTACCTGCAGGAGCAGGATACATATCCATTACCGGATCGGTAATATGACGCATGTACGTCCAAGAACCGCTCGAATCGGCAATGAGTTTATAGGATGAAGGAGCGGGGATAGCGCCGGGAACCTTTCCATTCCACAAATCAATCGTTTTTACCTGACCGGTAACTTTACCGGTGATCATTAACAGACAAACTGCTGCGATTATTAATAACTGTTTCATTACTATGAATTTTATTTTTTAATTTCCTTTGCTATTAATCCGGCCATTACTTTTGCTCCATGTGGGTCGGGGTGTATGCTGTCGAAGAAACTGGCGCCCTGGTCCAGCATCGGATGGTATAAATCGATCAGGGGCAGGCTATTTGTCTTGGCGATATTTTCAACAATGGGAATAACACCGTGCACAACCGTTGAATCGTTTATTCCCCATTTTGTTTTGAATACCGGTACCGGCAGGCATAAGTAAATCTTCGGGTGTGTTTTGATGGTTTCAAAGGTATCGATCATTGCCTGGTAGTCTTTTTCAAAACCATCGGCATGCCAGTTGTAAGGCTTAGTATCGTTTGTTCCAAGCATAATAATGATAATGTCGGGTTCAGAAGCAAATACGTTCGAAAATTCTTTACAGATCCAGTAAGGAAAATCACCTTTCTTTTGCAGGGTAGTAGCGCTCCGTCCAAAATTCAGTACGGTATATTCAGGGCCCAGAATGCTGTCGAGATCCACCGGGTAACTTGTTTTACTCTGCCAGGCAAGCCCGTAACCTTCCGTAATACTATCGCCCACACAGGCAACTTTCGTTTCTTTTGAACACGATACAAATAGTAAAAGGGTAAAAAAAGAAAAAATAATTGGTAGTTGTTTCATCTTGTTGAAATTTACAGAATTATCAAATTAATTATGTTAAGTATGTCCTATTTTATAAAAGTAATCTTTTTTTTCACTTCATTCATCCATAGCCTTGTGATTAGTTCGTGCCCGGCAGGCATGGGATGTACTCCGTCCCATATCCAATAATTTGCAGGCAGGTTCCGGCAGGCATCGTTAAAAGGTTTCTGAAGTTCCACAAATAATGTATTGTAAATTTTCGACAGGTTTTTTACAATCGCTTGTTGTTTTTTAATTTCGGTCATCCATACTTCGGGTTTTTTATCTACTCTTCCCAGGGGTAAAATAAATGGTTCGCACAATACAATTAATGTATTGGGTAAAGATGCTTTTGTTTTATCAAGAATTCGCCTGTAAGAACCTTCAAGCTGTTCAGTTGTAACCGGATCCGTATTATCAATAATAGCAATTATATCGTTTACTCCTATTAATATGGTCAATACATCCGGTTGAAGGTCGAGTGTATCCTTTTGCCAGCGGGCTTCCAGGTCTTTTACCCTGTTTCCGCTGATACCGCGGTTATAAAACATCAGGTTTTTATTCCGGTAATCATACCACATCCGGCTGGCAATAAGGTACGGATAACTTTGTCCCATAACATGGTTCCAGTCGTTATCGTGAGAACGGCCACCGTCGGTTATCGAATCGCCCTGGAACAGAAAAACCAGTTCTTTGTCATTTGATTTGTTAATTTGGAAATTTTCTTTGTTTGAATCTGCTAATATCCCGGGAATATTGAAAGCTGCTAAACTTCCTAATCCGGCCTGCATAATGAATTTCCTTCTGTTGGTTTTCATATCCGGTGTTTTGTTTTTACAATATAAAATTACTAAATACTTGGTACACTTTGCAGGTCAATTAGTAGGTAGTTTAAACTTTTTGTATGATTATTTACCAGATCGGGCAAGTGAAAAATGTCCGTGCCAGTGAAGTCTGAAAGGAAGATTTTAACTTAGTAAATAATTTTAATAATTTTGAACATTATTAACCAAAAGGGAGAAAACCAATGTCTGTAAAAGATAACCAGTATGTTCAGGAACCGGCTGTAGAAATAAGAAAAGGAGTATTCAGAAGCATGATATACATGAAAAACCTGATGCTGACAGTAATCGACTTCACCAACGGGCCGTGGGACGAAGCCGAACCTTACCATTCACATCCGCATGAACAGATTTCCTATATTGCCGGCGGAGAGCTTATTTTTTATTGCGAAGGCCAGCCGGACAAACATCTGAAGGAAGGGGATGTATTTGCCGTTCCTTCCGGAAAAAAACACACGGTTAAAGTCCTCACGGAAAGGGTGAGGATAATAGACAGTTTCAATCCCATCCGTGAGGACTTTCTGAAATAATGCTGTTTTTAACAGGAGCGATACCCGTCAATTTCACCGAAATCCACCATGTATTTTTTGTTGTTGTAAAGGGTTATGTTTGCCCCCAATGGAGAATAAGCCGGTGTTATGTCCATAATCTCCAATTGTTTTATTGGAGATAACTCTTCTTCGGTCCATTCACTGTCATCCATTTTATGAAGTAGTACGGTAATCATCAGTTCTATGGGCGGATTTTTTTGCAGCCTTTTTTTATGGCAATACAACACGGTACTTTCCTTAGCTTCGGCGTTTCTACCGGAATGTACCAGGCTGTCCACTTCGTCCCAGCCGCTATAGGTAATCAAAGCGAGTTGCCTGCCCGGGATAGATGCTGTTATTACTTTTTTATTATCTTTTTCAAATTTATTGATCTTTGCTTTCACGCCTCCGATATGAGGCATTCCGTAGTGCCCGAGTGTAAGTTCGTATTCAAAGGCCAGCCGCGAGCGGTCCACCCGGATAATTCCCCCGGGGATAATGATCTCAGCCAGATCGATGATATACCCAACACCATTATTGGGAGGTTTCCGCATGATTGCCTGTCGGTAGCAAACGTCATTACGTACCCCGTTATAAAGCATACTTTGCGATGTGGTGTACACCTGGTTTTGCTCAGATGTATTTTGCACGGTCAGTCCCGTGAGGTAAAAATTTATATCATCGCCACGGACATCGCGTGGATCGAGGCTCCGGAAACTATATTCCATGGATGTTCCACCCTGCGGATTGTGGTCTTCCCATGGAAAGTGCGTGTTATAAGTGAGTTTCGAATAATTGTGGTCATCGTAATATACTTTTCCCGGGATAATCTCTGAAGTTCCCGTTTTGCCATGATTGACCAGCACAAGGCCCGGTTTTTCAAGTACTTCAACATTTGATTCGTTGCCCAGGTCTTCCCAGAATCCTTCATTTTCTGTAGCAGTCCAGAAGGGTGAATCATCTGGTAATGCCAGGCAGATAAATGGTAAAAACATCAGGAACGGGCTTCCTGCGCAACTGTAATTTTGCAGGACATATTCTGTGTGTCCGTAAAACCCAAGGCTGGGAATATCGTTTTCAAAAAATTCTTCGCGTGTTACAAACTGTAATAACGATCCCGAACAAAGTTTTCTGGCAAAACCGGGATCCAACGGGGATTTGTCCCTGAACATAAATGATACAGGGAACCCTCCGGATATCCATGTCCTGTAACAGATGCTTCTTGCCCACATGTTGATATACCCGTCCTTTCCGAAAAAGTTCGTATAGGTTTTCATTAATTCCTGTGCCGATCTTTCAATGGCTTCGGCAATTTCCGGATAGAATTCGTCTCCGAAAGTCCTGTTCCAGATGGTAGTGTATACAACAAACAAGCTGATAGTATAATAATTATAGGTTTGCTCCAGGTACCAGCCATTACCTGAATGATAGGAAGCAACCCATAAAAGATGGCTTTTCAGCAATTCATCATCAATTTCGTACCCGTATTTTTTAAGGAAGGAAAGAGTAATAATATTAAAAATCCGCCAGTTGTTTTGTGTGGTCCTGTGATGCGCCCATTTCGAAATGCATACTGCCATTTCATCCTTTTGTTTCTGGGTATAGGTAGACCAGATGGTATCGGGCATAAGCAGGAATGTCTTGAATAACCCGCCAAATTCGCAGGTATACTGATAGGTAGAGTCAGGTAATTCTTCCGGCAACGGAAGTGAATTAGGGTGTCCCGGTGTAAATGCATTGTAAATTTGCAAACTGTAATAATCCCGCAGGTTAATATTGTTTATTTTGGTTTCAGGGTCAACATGAATAAGTGGCCCGGCAAGGGTAAATGTCCGTTCGAGGGCTTCGAATTCTGCTGAACGGTAACGCCAGTCAGGTGCATTGGGTTGCGGATAGGTTTTACCAGGAACAATCGGGAAAGTAATGGGTGTTTCAAGGGAGTCGACATGTTTAAATGCCCTTTCCAGTAAATATTTGGCTAATTCAATATAATGTTTTTTTGTCATCCCGGTAAACGGGCTTAAATCAAGGTCCGGATTTTCTACCTTAAAAGCATTTTTCATAAATGTTTGTTTAAAAGTGTTTGTGAGTGCGAAAATAATTAAATTCCTTTTATGAATAAGTTTTATTTGTTTTTTGAATAACATTCATTCAAAATGAGGAGGAATAAGCTTTGCCACGGACAGATATATCGATAATTGTAAAAAGGGTATTACTGGCGTCAAAATGCTTTCTATGCCTTTTTTCTCAGCAGGGGTATCTATACAAATTTGCTTTTTCCCGGAATATCTTTTACATTTATTTCCTGAACGGTAATGGGAAGTTGGAGAAAGTTATTTAAAAGTAACATATTGCAGTTACAAATATATAAAACATACGCTATAACAGGCATAAAAAGAACAGGTGTGTTTATGGGTACCCGCAAGCATAAAATAAGACACCGCAATTAATAAAAAAGACAATATGACAACAAAATCAATTTTTAAAATAATTGCTCTTGTAATACTTTTTATATCAACAACAGTTAAAGCACAAATCACTCCGACAAATAATATTATTTCCATTGACATCACTTTGCCTCAAAGTGCAAGTTACACGTATGATTCAGCTTTCATTAATTGTTATAATATTGGGATGCGTCAAATCGGTCTTCACTTTTTATGGAAATCAAACTTAGAAGCAACTCCAGGCATTTATAGTCTCTCTACACTTGATATTGCAAATCTCTATTATCCTTATTTTCATGTTCTCGTTGACCTGAACATCGACCCCATTGAAACCAATGTTCTTGAACTGCCATCGGATCTTACTTCTTATGTTTTTAGTGATACGATTGTTATTAACCGTTTTAAAATTTTACTCGACAGCGTTTTTAATCACATTCCTGATCTTCAACTATCTTCTTTGGTTATCGGTTCAGAAGTGGATGGATACCTTGGTACGGATTCCGCAAAATGGGCACAATACACAACTTTTTATTCAGCCGTATCGGCTTATGCAAAAACTTTAAGGCCAGGTTTAAAAGTTGCCTGCGAAGCAATGTATCCCGGACTTACAGGAGCTTCGTCAATTTACCTTCAAACACTTAATTCTTATTCGGATTATATCGGCGTATCTTATTATCCTCTTAATAGCAATTTTACAGTAAAGCCTGCATCTGTTGTAACAATAGATTTTTCAAACGTAGTGAGTTTATATCCTTCCAAACCTATTTATTTTTATCAATTAGGGTATCCGTCAAGTTCGTCTTGCAATAGTTCAGAAAACAAACAAGCGCAATTTGTAGATCAGGTTTTTCAAAGCTGGGATACGTATTCTTCAAATATTAAAATGATTGATTTTACCTGGCTTCACGACTGGAGTTCAGCAACGGTAAATTATTGGAGTACTTATTACGGAATTTCAGATACTGCATTTTTAGGTTTTCTTGGTTCCATAGGATTAAGAAACTGGAATGGAAATGGGACAGATAAACAAGCTTATAAAGAATTAGAATGTGAGACGAAGCAAAGAGGTTACAATAATTTAAACATCAATTGCACAACTGGAATTACAGAATTAAGTAACAACGAAAATAATCCTATTGCTTTATTCCCAAATCCCGTAAAAAATATATTGCATATTCAAATGTCGTTTGATTTAGAAAATGCTGAGATAAAAATTTACAATCAGTTGGGACAAATTAAAAAAAGAATCTCCAATATTAACAACAGAAACATAAGAATTGAAACCCTTGACTTGTCAAATGGTCTTTATGTTATAGTACTGCAAAATGGCGACAGACAACTGAACAGGAAATTTATAATAAACAAATGACTATGGATAATAGCCGGCAGGAAACAATATAACTATCCCCGTTCAACTTAAAATATGTTTCCCGGTTCGGCTAAGACCTGCTTACAGCAGATAGACCTGATGGAAGCAGGCAAGTTCCTCTCTTAACCGAAAATCTGTAAGCAGACTAAGCTTGCTTTTTATGGAATTATCCTATATATTTATTTCCTGTAACTTCGAAATCAGAAGTGAGAAATCTGCTTCTGAAATTTGATGGATATAAAAATAAAATTTCGGTTCATCTGTCTGATGCAGATGAACCATTTTTAATTGTTAAACTATATTGATGGCAAACTTAATACTTTAAAGTGCAGTCAAAAGAGACACTTAACACTAACATTATGCGTAAAATTTGACTGTTTGTAAATAGAATATTGATGTTTGTTTAATAGATTTTTAACTTATGATACTTAGACTGATCTTTGCCTCATGTTTAATTAAAAAAATTAAAACCATGAAAAAATCAGCAGTTATATTAATTCACCTGGTTTTTTGGCTAATTATCAGCTTTATCGCGTTCTTCCTTGTATATATGGTTTCGTCCCTTCTAACTTTTTTAGCTCCAAAAGCACAAGAATATAATCCATTTTTAGATATTAAACTATATAAAGCGGCATTATTGGGTGTTGGAATCATGTCTGTTCCATTTTACATTTCATATTTTTTGATGCCTCTTTTTATAAGGAAAAAAAAGTTGATTATTTTGCCCATAGCTCTTTTGATAATATCTTATTTTTTCACAGTTATATCTGAAGGCAACAACACATATAAATATTTTGATTCAGCAATTACAATTATTCTAATTGTTTTTGTAGTCTTTTTAGGCTGTTTATTTCGTATTTTAACTGAATGGTTTAAAAATCTGAAAATTAAAAACCAGCTCGAAAAACAAAATCTTCAAAGCGAGCTGGCATTACTTAAAAATCAAGTCAGCCCTCATTTCTTTTTTAATACGCTCAATAATATTGATAGTTTGATCAAGAGCAATACTGATCAGGCCTCCGAAATATTGGTGAAGCTTTCGGAGATTATGAGGTATATGATTTATGATACAAATATTGATAAAGTCGATTTATGCAATGAAATCAGGCACATTGAAAGTTATATTGATTTACAGAAAATACAATATTCAAATGAAAATCTAATCAAATTTTCATTAAAAGGGAATTGTGATAACATCCGAATTGCACCCATGTTATTTATCCCATTTGTGGAAAATGCTTTTAAACATTGCACCGATAAAAGTATTCAAAATGCAATCAGTATTGCATTTTCAATTGATGACAATAGAGTTAATTTTGAGTGTGTTAATTTATTTGACAGAACCCGGAAAATTACAAAAGATAATGCAAGCGGTATTGGCCTTGCCATTATCAAACGCAGACTTGAGATAATCTATCCAGGTAAACATACCTTAAAGATTAATGAAGAAAATAGTACTTTTAAGGTAATATTATCTTTAAATACCAATGAGAATTAATTGTATAGTTGTTGACGACACCCCCCTGGCTGTGGAAAAATTGGAGGGGTTTATTAAACAAATTCCGTTATTGAATCTATTAATGTCCTTCAATAAAGGAATTGAAGCAATTACATTCATGAAAACTAACCTAGTCGATTTAGTTTTTCTCGACATTCAGATGGAACAATTCTCAGGTTTACAATTTATTGAATCATTGCAGAATTGTCCTAAAATTATAATAGTGTCAGCTTATAGTCAATATGCGGTCAATGGATTTGATTATTCCGTTGCAGATTATTTGTTAAAGCCTTATTCATTTGAGCGATTTTTAAAAGCAATTGATAAGGTGCAAAATGAATTGGATGTCAAACAACAAAAGGATTATATGTTTGTAAAAACAGAATATCGTATGGAGCGAATCAATTTCTCTGACATATTATACATAGAGGGACAAGGTGCTTATTTAAGAATTATTACATATCATACGAAAATAATGACCTTACAGAGTTTTCAAAATATGGAAAAATTATTACCTGCCAACAATTTCATACGTGTACATAAATCGTTTATTGTGGCAATTAATAAAATTGAAAACATAGAACGTAACATAATAACGATTGGAGAACAGCATATCCCTATAGGCATGAGCTATCGGGAAAGATTTAATAGCGTACTAAGACTAAATGAATAAAATATTACCAGTATCCCCTGTTCAGCTATGGCCTCCTTCCATCAGGTAAGCTCCTGTCTTAACCGAAAATATATAAGCAGACTAAGCTTGCTTTTTTCTGAATTATCCCATATATTTATTTCGTGACAGGCGAAAAGACAGAAATCAAAATATAACAGGATTCATAAAAATTATAAAAATAGTTGAATATCAAACCAAATACCATGAAACCATGAAAGAGTACATTCTACTCGATCAACTGATCGTTAAACTCATGGCCCTGCTGGGAGCCTCCCTGCTGATAGAGCGTCTCCTTACATTCCTGAACATGGCCATGAACCGTCTTTTCATTTTTAAGTACTCCAACCGCTTTATCCTGTCGGAAAAAACAAAACTGCGGATAGACCGCGATATGGAGGCCGCGAAGGAAGATATGGCGCTAAAAGAAGCAGATGAAGAGGTAACAGAAGACAACAATCCCGGTGAAGTTGCTTTCAACCCTGCCATCGAAGAAAAAAGAAAAGTAATCTCCGGCTTCGATATCCTGTACCTGAGGCCGGTAAAAGAGATTTTGGAGGATGAAAAGCGGTATGAGACGTATAAGGAAAACAATGTGATCATGAAAGAATTCTGGATGCAGATATTGGGCAGCCTTATTGCTATTACTTTCTGCATTAGCATGAAATTTTCCATCTGGGAATTCTTTTCGTATTCACTCACCGGAACCTGGCCAGCATCCCATTTTATGTGGGAATATGTTTTTACAGGTATCATCATCGGTTCGGGATCAAAACCCATCAACTTCCTGATGAACTTTCTGGTAAACCGGAAAATACATGTCGACATCCAAGAAGTACAGGAAGAGATAAAAGAAACACCCGGTTCGGAAATAGTTGAAAAGACCAAAGTAACGGCGCCCGTTCCTGCAATACAGCCTGTTACCCTGGCCTTACAACCTGTTTTCATAGAGGAACTGGTAGGATTTGAATACGATGGAGGCGACCGGCCACAGCGGCTGGAGAATGTACACAAATACACCGGCGATATCGATCTGATTGTTTACCATCACACTACTCAGCATAGCGACGCCCCCTTTGCCGAGGTGGTAAAGGAATTCGACCGTAAAGGATGGCTTACCGGATATCATTGTGTGGTTTTTCAGGACGGGACCATACGGGTACTATGTCGGTGGGACAGGGTAGGGAATCATGCATCTCCCCATAACTTTCACTCATTCGGTATTGCTTTCCAGGGTAATTTCGAGCCTAATCCAAATATTCCAAGTTCTAATGTAGACGGGAAACTGGGTATCCTTACACCGAAACCAGCCCAGTTGCAGGCTGCTGCAAGGGTAACAGCTATGTATGCGCTCCTGCACGATATGAAAACGTTGAAATTTCATACTTCAAAAATAACTTCCGGCAAGCCGGCAGGAATAATTCCTCATAAGTACATTGCCGCAAAAGCTTGTCCGGGAAGTAACTTTCCGCAATCGCAATTCGAAGACCTGATCAGGCAATATCATGCCAAATGGAAAGCCGATGTTTCTTTCAAGGAAGCACTCGGTCGTTTTAAAGAAAAACCAATGGTATACCCCAAAAATTCATAATCATGGAAGAAGTAACCACCTTAAGCGTTATTACACGCATCACCTACCTGCTGTTTTTATTTCTTATACTGGCCATCTTTGTAGAACGTACCGCAGAAGTTTTTGTTAGCATTGTCAAATATGCCGATTTCAAAGTGGGCGGATATAAATACTGGAACAGGCAGGCAGAAAAGCTGAAGATACGTCTCGACCGCCTGTACCGTAACCAGGGAAGCGATGCCGAAGATAAAAAACTGCTGTATAAATGGATATTATGGCGGTTTGTATCGGATAAACCTTACATAGGGGGGAAGGAAGTGATAGCTGCCAAATCCATCCGCACACATAATTACCGGATCATCAGCCGTGTATTTGCCTTTCTACTTTCGCTGCTTTTCTCGGTATGGGTATATCAGAAATATAAACTCGACCTGGTAGCTATCCTGGTAAACGTGGGAAACATGAATGAGTCGCTGAGCGTGAAAACACCTGTAATAATTAAAATATTAATTACTGCCGGTATAATGACAGCGGGTTCGGAACCCATGCACCAGTTATTTGTAAGAGTCGAAAACATCGGTAAATCGAAAAAAAAGTAACGCTATGAAACTAATCAACTTTTTTCATAACAGTATTGATTACTGGGTGATCGGGTTATTATTGGTCATTGCCCTCGTGTTCTTTATCCGCGATTTTAAGTTAACCAGCATACGGTCGTGGCTGTTGCTTTTTGGATTGTTTGCAGTGGGGGCAATCGCCATATTTAAGTCAAAAAGAAATAAACGCTTATTGGAAGAACTGGCAAAACGGGAAAAAGAACTCGATATCCTGGAAGAGAAATACGAACTGCAGGCAAAAGAACATGCGATAAGTCGCGAAAATTACGAAATGGCTAAAAAAGAACTCGGGGAAATGAAAAAGAAAACAGCTATCGACATTCTGAAAGCCGATGAAAAATATGCTGAGGATGCTTCAAAACTGGAGAAGCAAATAAAGGAAGCCTCCCCGGAAGATATGATACAAGAGGTAAATAAGTATTTAAGTAAATAAAAATGAAAACGATAATAATCATCCTTTCAAGTATCGCGTGTATCTTTCATGCTGGAGCCCAGGAAAGCATCACCGTAAAAGGTAAAACCATTCAGGGCAAAGAAGTACAAGCCGGAAACTGGTTATTTCAGGACACGGAAGATACTCTTATAACTGTTAACTACAGTCAGTATATCGAGCTTTACAAAAGAGCCCGGCTTGCCGAAATGAAAGCAGAACGTCTTGACAGTATCATCAAAGCGAAAGACAGATTGATCACATCGTATGATAATTACGAAGCAAAAGCCGACAGTCATATTGTAGTACAGGAGAAAATGATCATTCTGGCCGACAGCCTATACAATGGGTATAAAAAAATGTATTCGGATTTAAAAACCCTGTATGATGTGCGGCCCTTTTGTATAGTTGCCGGAACAGGATTTTATTCGTACGACAGGAATGGTTTGAAACCTCTGTTCAACATAGGAGTGGAATACCGAAAATTCCAGGTAAATGGCCAGTTCGGAAAACTGTATAGAGGGATTAACATGCAATACCGGTTGCCGTTGTTTTAGCCGGATTATGCCTATAATATGAATGAATATTGGTACTATCATTTGGTCTGCCGGCATAGCATCAGCTACAAAGAAAAATATGTCAATGTATCAGATCAGTCTGTAATTACGGAAAACCATACCAAAGCCTGACTTCAGGTATTTTCCATATTGGAAAGCTTTGACTTTATTCTATACTTCAAGTTCTTCAAAATCAAACATTTGATAATTAGTTTGAGTTAGAGTCTTGAGGAACAAAACACTTTGGTGTTCAAGTTCTTCGCACTTGCTCAAAACTCAAACCCCAAACTGTTTTGTGGAGCTGGAGGGACTCGAACCCTCGTCCAAACAAGAAACCCATAAGCTTTCTACATGCTTATCCTGCCATTAATTGTCGGAAACAGGCTGGAGACTGGCACCCGACCTGAAACTTATCCCTTTTAATTTTCGCCGGAACTCCAGGGAGCCATCCCGGCTATCCTCCACTCACGATGTGTCCCTTTGATCCTAAACCGGAAGGAAAGGTCTCGGAGAAACAGCCCGTCCCGGCACCTGGTGTCGGGATTACGCCTTATCTACTAAACTTCGATTAGGCAGCGAGCGCAAAATTTGATTCGCCATTTATAAAGGTGCACTTCAGTTTTACGGGATAAAATGCATAGCCCGGCATGCTTACTTACCAATTTACCTTGCTGTCAAAACCAAAACAGCCCCTGATAAGTCATGTAAAATTAAGAAATCTTTAGTTAACTTTAGAAGATTTAATATGTTTTAAAATAAAACCTGTGATGAACCAGATAATTTTGAAATTAGGGATCCTTTGTGAAACAAAAGTTCCACCTGTATACCGCGTGGCGCTGACACCGGAACAGCTTGTCCGTTTGAAAAAGAATTATCCGCACCTGGAAATAATCGTCCAGCCGGGAGATAACAGGTGTTACAGCGATACTGAATACAGGGACGCAGGATTGACCGTAAATGAAAACATTAACGATTGTTCGGTATTGATAGGATTAAAGGAAACGGATCCGGGGACTATACTAAAAAATAAAACCTATGTGCTGTTCTCGCATTCAGCAAAAAAACAGCCCTATAACAGGGGGCTATTGCAAAAAATGGCCATATCAGGCAATACCCTTATCGATTATGAATATTTGACCGATTCGAACAATATACGTCTGGTGGCATTCGGCTACTGGGCAGGAGTGGTGGGTTCCTATAACGGTTTGCTGGCATACGGCAAACGATTTGGAACCTATGATCTGAAGCCTGCACATAATTGTTTTGATATCGGAGAAGTGAAACAGGAACTTAAAAAAGTAAAATTGCCAGCCATAAAAATTCTGATAACCGGAGGCGGAAGGGTAGCCGGAGGAGCAAAAGAAATACTGGATCATGCAGGGATAAGGCAGGTGACAGCGGAGGAATTTTTATCGAAAAATTTCAATGAAGCAGTTTATACCCGCATCGAACCGCAGCATTACACCAGCAGAAAAGATGGCAATCCTTTCGATTTTGGGCATTTTATAAAACATCCCGAAGCCTATCAATCCACTTTTTTGCCTTACACACGGGTAACCGACTTGTTTATGGCCTGTCATTTCTGGGATCCTGCCTCACCGGTATTTATCACAAAAGAAGATATGACGACACCGAATTTTAACATAAAGGTGATAGCTGATATCAGTTGCGATCTGAACGGCCCCATCGCTTCTACCATCAGGGCTTCCACCATCGACAATCCGTTGTACGGATACGATCCGTTTGCGGGAAAAGAAGTACATTCCTTCTCGGAAAGATCGGTGACGGTAATGGCTGTTGATAATTTACCGGGTGAATTACCCAGGGATTCATCGCGTGATTTCGGGGAAGCCTTACTGCATTCCGTTTTACCGGCATTGCTTGGAAATGACGATCAGGGGATCATCCGGCGGGCTACCATTTTAAAGAACGGTAAGCTGACAGAGTCCTTTAGTTATTTAGAAGATTATCTGGCCGGAAAAGAATAATCTTTCAGGCATTTTTCAGTGCAGTAATGGTGGCTGCCGGATCATCAGAGCCGAATACGGTTGTTCCGGTCACAAGAGCATTTGCCCCGGTTTTGTATAACCGGCCTGCGTTAGAGATATCGATGCCCCCGTCCACTTCTATCAGTGTAGAAGCATTTTTACGTTCAATGAGCTTTTTCAGGTTTTCTATTTTCGAATAGGTATTTTCAATAAAATGCTGACCGCCGAATCCCGGATTTACTGACATAATTAGCACCAGGTCAAGTTCACCGATAATATCCTCCAGCAAATGTACAGGAGTATGCGGATTAAGAGTTACTCCTGCTTTCATGCCCAGGTCTTTAATTTCTTCTACAACGCGGTGCAAATGTGTGCAGGCTTCGTAATGTACAGTAAGCCTGTAAGCTCCTGCTTCTTTGAACCGTTCCAGGTAACGTTCCGGTTGGATGATCATCAAATGAACATCAAGGGGTTTCTGTGACAATTCATTAACGAATTTGATCACAGGAAAGCCAAAAGAGATATTGGGGACAAACACACCATCCATAATATCAAGGTGGAGCCAGTCGGCTTCACTTTTGTTGATCATCTCAATTTCAGCACCCAGATTGCTGAAATCGGCAGCTAACAGGGAAGGGGCAACTATTCGATTCATAATTTTGTCATTATTGTAGGCAAAAATAAAATAATAAAAAAAGAAAAAAGAGGAAATAGCCAATTTCCTCTTTTAAATATTGATTTTATTGATATACTAACCTAGATATACTTTTAAGTTTTTACAACGGGTCACATTTTTTAATCGCTTTATGGCTTTTTCTTTTATCTGCCGAACACGTTCCCTGGTGAGGTTAAATTCTTCTCCTATTTCCTCTAGTGTGTGTGGGAGTTTTCCGTTTAGACCGTAATATAACCTGATAATGTTGGCTTCCCGGAAAGTAAGTGTGGAAAGCGCCCGTTCGATTTCTTTTCTAAGTGAATCGGTCAACAGTCCTTTATCGGGACTGGGTGTATCTTTATTAAGCATCACATCGTACATGGTTCCGTCCTCACCCTGCGCCAGGGGAGCATCCATGGAAACATGGCGGTGGGCGCTTTTCAGCGATTCTTTTACATCTTCAGGGGCTAATTCCAGCACCTGAGCTACCTCCTGAAAAGAGGGTTCCCTTTCAAACCGCTGTTCCAGTTCAATCAGGGTTTTGTTTATCTTGTTGATCGAACCTATCTTGTTTAACGGCAGCCTGACAATACGTGCCTGCTCTGCCAGGGCCTGCAATATTGATTGACGGATCCACCACACTGCATAAGAAATGAATTTAAACCCACGGGTTTCGTCGAATCGCTGGGCAGCTTTTATCAGTCCAAGGTTTCCCTCGTTTATCACATCAGGAAGACTTAATCCCTGGTTCTGGTATTGCTTCGAAACAGAGACAACAAACCTCAGATTTGCTTTTATCAGTTTATCCAGTGCTTTGTCATCTCCTAATTTTATACGACGTGCAAGTTCAACCTCTTCTTCAGCACTTATGAGATCGACCTTTCCTATTTCATGAAGGTATTTATCAAGTGAAGGTGTGTCTCTGTTGGTGACCTGTTTGATGATTTTCAGTTGTCTCATTTTGGTAGGGAATTAGTGTGATAGCTTTAGTGATAGTGTTTCTTTTCAAGGTTTTCTAAACTGTATTAGGTATTTTAATTTATAATTTATATCTTTGTCTGTCCTTCATTAATATTCTTTTTACACTATTTACTTAGGTTACAGGACAATAACTATTTTATCAATCAATCTTTAAAGTTAAAAAAAATTTTCATAAATATATTTATGAAGAAATAATTAATCTTTTTTTTTGGTAATTGTTATGAAATACTTATTATTGCAGTGAATTTCCAACTTGTGATATTCCAGCAAGATTTCAATAGAAAGATTCCTTATATCCGGAATTTATTTGAATCCATGAATAATAATAGTGCTGTATAGTTTTTGAAATTAATGATTGGACCGTAATTAATTTTAATTTCCATTAAAAAAATGTATGATATTCTTGAATTGAATCAAAAGCTTCTTACGGAGTTACGTGAGATTGCTAAAGAGTTAAAGATTAAGAAGGTTGATTCTCAACGCAAACAGGATCTTGTTTATAAGATTCTCGATCAACAGGCGATAAGCGCAACCGAGTCGAAAAAAAGCGACAAAAAACCGGTGGAAGCCGACAAAAAATCGGTAGAAAACAGCCGGAAACACGACTCTTCAAATGTAACGGAAAAGAAAGTATCCGAATCGAGAAAAACACCCGGAAGGAGGAGAAGGGTTGATAAAAAAGTAGAAGTGATAAAGGTGAATAAGAAACCGGAAGAAGTGAAAGCACCTGTTGAAATAAATTCTATCACAGAAAAAGAACCCGCAAAATATAATGGAACACCACCGGTAAAAGAACCGGAACACATACCGATAAGAAAAGAAAACCGGGATATAAGAGAAAACCGGGGAATTTCTGATATTAGGGAAAACCGGGAAAGTTCTGATATTAGGGAGAATCGGGAAAATCCGGATATTAGGGAAAACCGGGAAAACAAAGAAATTCCGATATCGGCAAAAGAAAATGACAGAAGGGCAAAATTTTTAGAAAGCAGGCCTGTTCCGGATCGTCCCTTTGAATTCGACGGGATTATAAGCAGTTCAGGCGTGCTTGAAATTATGCCTGATGGTTACGGATTTTTACGTTCGGCAGATTATAATTTCCTGAATTCACCCGATGATATTTATGTATCACAATCACAAATTAAATTATTTGGTCTTAAAACCGGTGATACAGTGAAAGGGACCATTCGTCCGCCCAAAGAAGGTGAAAAATATTTTCCATTGATCAAGGTAGAAGAAATTAATGGCAGAGATCCCGATTTTATCCGTGACAGAGTACCTTTCGATTACCTTACCCCCTTGTTTCCTAATGAGAAGTTTACACTTATCAGCCCAAGCGACAGAGGTTCACTTTCGGTAAGGATCATCGATATGTTTTCTCCCATCGGTAAAGGTCAGCGCGGATTAATTGTAGCACAGCCTAAAACCGGGAAAACAATATTACTACAGGATATAGCAAACGCGATTGCAGCAAATCATCCCGAAGTATACCTTATCATTCTATTGATTGATGAAAGGCCGGAAGAAGTTACCGATATGGCCCGTAATGTGAACGGAGAAGTAATTTCATCAACTTTTGATGAGCCGGCCGAAAGGCATGTTCGCGTTGCCAATATTGTATTGGAAAAAGCCAAAAGAATGGTAGAATGTGGTCACGATGTAGTGATACTGCTGGATTCGATTACCCGTCTTGCCCGGGCTTACAACACGGTTTCACCGGCTTCAGGAAAAGTACTTTCCGGTGGTGTGGATGCCAATGCACTGCACAAGCCCAAACGTTTCTTCGGTGCAGCCAGGAATATCGAGGACGGTGGTTCGCTCACGATCATTTCCACAGCCCTTACTGATACCGGTTCGAAAATGGATGATGTGATCTTTGAAGAATTCAAGGGTACCGGTAACATGGAACTTCAGTTAGACCGTAAATTATCGAACCGCAGGGTTTACCCGGCTGTTGATATTACAGCTTCCAGCACGCGTCGTGAAGATTTGCTTCTCGATAAAAATATGCTGACTAAAATATGGATACTCAGAAAATATCTCACGGATATGAACTCCGTTGAAGCTATGGAATTCCTGCGCGACAGGTTAGCCAAGACGGAATCGAACCAAGAATTCCTGATCTCAATGAACGGGGAATAATTTTCAGTAACAATATAAAAATGCGGGTCTGCCCGCATTTTTTGTTTGTTTTAATTTGAATTTACTGATAATTAATTAGATAAACATCCTGAACTGCCTTATTTAAAATGAAATTGAATAACTGCAAATGGATGAAAAGCATGCTAAAAGTCGGTGATTTATTTTAATTTTGTACTTTCTTAAAAAAAAGGGTTATAAACAATTAATAATAAGCTTATTGAAATGGCTAAAAAGAAAAATTTTATTACATGTGACGGGAATTACGCAGCCTCTCATATAGCCTATATGTTCAGTGAAGTTGCTGCAATATATCCGATTACACCATCTTCCACGATGGCTGAATACATTGATGAGTGGTCGGCAAATGGGAGAAAAAATATTTTTGGAGAAGTGGTGAAAGTAACCGAAATGCAATCGGAGGGAGGAGCTTCCGGAGCAGTTCATGGTTCGCTTCAGTCGGGGGCGCTTACTACCACCTATACCGCTTCACAGGGATTATTGCTCATGATACCAAATATGTACAAGATTTCCGGTGAATTACTGCCGGGAGTTTTTCATGTATCAGCACGAAGCTTAGCTGCACAAGCGCTTTCTATTTTTGGCGATCACAGCGATGTTATGAGTGCACGTCAAACCGGTTTTGCCATGCTGGCAACAGGAAGTGTGCAACAGATAATGGATATTGCAGGTGTGGCGCACCTTGCAGCAATCAAATCAAGAGTTCCGTTCCTTCATTTTTTCGATGGTTTCAGAACTTCTCATGAAATTCAGAAAGTAGAAGCTCCTTCTACAGAAGAATTGGCACAGTTTCTCGATTATAAATCATTACAGGAATTCAGGGATCGTGCTTTAAATCCGGAACACCCTGTAACACGTGGTACTGCCCAGAATCCAGATATTTATTTCCAGGCCCGCGAATCTGCTAACCGTTTTTACGATGCAGTTCCCGACATGGTGGAAGAATATATGCAGGAATTAGCCAAAGTTACCGGTCGTGAATATCATCCGTTTACCTATTACGGCGCCGCTGATGCAGAGCATGTGATTGTGGCTATGGGTTCGGTAACGGAAACCATTAAAGAAGTTGTGGATTTCTTAAATGCACAGGGAAAGAAAACCGGACTTATTACTGTACATTTATACAGGCCTTTTTCCATGAAGTATTTCATGAAAGTAGCGCCCAAATCGATAAAACGGATCGCTGTACTCGACAGGACCAAGGAACCGGGAGCAAACGGAGAACCATTATACCTTGACATAAGAGATACATTTTACGGACAGAAAGATGCTCCCATTGTGGTAGGCGGACGCTACGGACTCAGTTCGAAAGACACCACGCCGGCACAGATCGTTACCGTATTCGAAAACCTGCAACAATCCGAACCGAAAAATCGCTTTACCATCGGTATAGTTGACGATGTAACTTTTACATCGCTCCCGATGAAAGAAGAGATCAATACCTCCCATGCAGGTACATTCGAAGCTAAATTTTACGGATTGGGTTCTGATGGAACAGTTGGCGCCAATAAAAACTCCATTAAAATAATTGGTGATACAACCGATAAATATGCACAGGCTTATTTTGCCTACGACTCGAAAAAATCGGGAGGTATTACTACCTCGCATCTGCGTTTTGGAGATCAGCCAATTCGTTCGCCTTACCTGGTTAATACCCCGGATTTTGTTGCCTGTCATGTACCTTCCTATCTTGGAAAATACGATATGCTGAAAGGTATGAAAAAAGGTGGCACATTTCTTCTGAACAGTATATGGGATAAAGATGAAACCATTAACAGGCTGCCCGACAGTATGAAAAAGACCATGGCTGAAAAGCAGATACAGTTCTATATCATTAATGCAACGCTGATAGCAGAAGAAATTGGTCTGGGCAACCGCACCAATACGATCATGCAATCGGCTTTCTTCAAAATTGCCAATGTAATTCCTTACGATGAAGCTGTAAGCGAAATGAAAAAAGCCATTATCAAATCCTTTGGCAGAAAGGGAGAAGATATCGTTCGAATGAATCATGCAGCGGTTGAACGCGGAGGCGATGTAGTGAAAATAGATGTACAGGCAGAATGGGCTAATATTAAATTGAAGGAAGAGAAAAAAGTAAGTAATCTACCCGAATTCATTCAGGATGTTGTTAATCCTATTAATTCACTCAAAGGAGACGACCTGAAAGTAAGTGCATTTCTGGGTCGCGAAGACGGAACTTTTCCTGCCGGAACAACTGCTTATGAAAAACGGGGTATTGCCGTGAATGTACCTCAATGGATTCCTGAAAATTGTATACAGTGTAACCAGTGTGCTTATGTTTGCCCGCATGCATGTATCCGTCCCTTCTTACTTGATGAGAAAGAAACGAAAGCAATGCCTGAAGGAACACAGGTACTTAAAGCTACCGGGAAGGATTTTGAAGGCTTACAATACCGCATCCAGTTAAGTCCACTCGATTGTACTGGTTGTGGAGTATGTGCCGAAGTTTGTCCCTCAAAGGAAAAATCACTCGTAATGGAACCATTGGGGAACATGATGGACGAAGCGCCGAAGTGGGATTATATGATCAGCAATGTTACTTATAAAACCGATAATATTGATCTGACAAAGAATTTAAAGAACAGTCAGTTTGCACAACCATTATTTGAATTTTCAGGTGCCTGTGCAGGATGCGGTGAAACACCCTATGTCAAACTGGTAACCCAGTTATATGGCGACCGGATGATAGTGGCAAATGCTACAGGGTGTTCTTCTATTTACGGAGGATCGGCACCATCTACTCCTTATTGTACCAACAAAGACGGTCAGGGACCGGCATGGGCCAATTCGCTTTTCGAAGATAATGCGGAATATGGTTACGGAATGGCTGTAGGTGTTGAAAAAATGAGGGCAAGAATAGCCGACCGGATGGAACGTGTACTGGCAGGTGAAGGTAAATTTTCCGAAGCTACAAAAACAGCCTTTAAAGAGTGGCTGGAAGGTATGAATAATGCACAGCTCTCGAAAGTTGCTTCAGATAAGGTAATTGCAGGATTAAAGAATGAAAAGGATCCCCTGGCTGAAGAATTGCTCAATCTGAAACAATACTTAGTAAAGAAATCAGTATGGATATTTGGCGGTGACGGATGGGCATATGACATCGGTTATGGAGGACTGGATCATGTACTGGCATCAGGTGCCGATGTGAATGTACTGGTGATGGATACCGAAGTATATTCCAACACAGGTGGTCAGGCATCAAAATCTACTCCAATCGGTGCAGTTGCAAAATTTGCTGCCTCCGGTAAAAAGATCAGGAAAAAAGACCTGGGCGCTATGGCCATGACATACGGATATGTATATGTTGCACAGGTGGCAATGGGAGCCAATATGAATCAGTATCTCAAAGCACTGCGTGAAGCTGAGGAATATCCCGGACCATCTATGATTATTGCTTATGCACCGTGTATTAATCACGGCCTGAGGGCAGGAATGGAAAAGACACAATGGGAAGAAAAGCAGGCAGTTGAAGCTGGCTACTGGCATTTATACCGCTTCAATCCGTTGTTGGAAGAGGAAGGCAAAAATCCGTTCCAGCTCGATTCACGGGAACCAAAATGGGAAAATTTCCAGGAATTCCTGAACGGAGAAGTCAGGTATACGTCATTGAAAAAAGCATTCCCTAAAGAAGCCGCACAACTGTTTGTGGCAGCCGAGAAAAATGCACTCTGGCGGTATAACAGCTACCTTCGTATGGCAGCGATGGATTATTCTGTAAAATAGAAATACAAAACGCAAATTAAAGAAAGGGCAGCATTTAGTTGCCCTTTTTTAATTGTCTCGAATTTTTTAATAATTTTGCCCGTATTGATTTAATTAAGAATTACTGTTTTGGGGAGAATCCTCGCTTTAGATTACGGGAGAAAAAGAACCGGGGTAGCCGTAACCGATCCACAGCAGATTATTGCAAATGGACTGAAAACGATCGCCACTCATGAGATCTTCACTTTTTTGACAGATTACTTCAATAGGGAAGGAGTTGATCTGGTAGTAGTTGGCTACCCAAAGACAATGAACAATTTACCATCCGAAGCTGTTGTTTATATCCAGCAATTTTTGAAAAAATTTGAATCGGTATTTCCCGGAATGGAATATTTTTTGATGGACGAAAGGTTCACCTCTAAAATGGCCTTTCAAACAATGATTGATGGAGGATTGAAAAAAAAACAGAGAAGAGATAAAGGTTTGATTGATACAATCAGTGCTACGATAATTTTACAATCATACATGGAATACATTGAAAATATTAGAAATAAATAAAAGTATATGGTATACCCGATAGTTGTATATGGTTCACCAATATTAAGGAGAAAAGCAGTTGATATAGAAAAGGATAACCCGGAATTAAAACAACTGGTCGACGATATGTTCGAGACTATGTATAAAGCCGATGGTCTGGGTTTAGCTGCACCCCAGATAGGAAAATCCATCCGGATATTTATCATAGATGCTACTTCCCTTGAAGAAGACGATCCCTCATTAAAGGATTTTAAAAAGGCATTTATTAATCCGAAAATTATAGAAAAAAGCGGCGAAATTTGGACGTTCAACGAAGGATGTCTGAGTTTACCAACTTTACATGAAGATGTAGACAGAGAATCAAAGATCCGTATTCAATATTATGATGAGAATTTTGAATATTACGATGAACGGTATGATGGGGTGAAAGCCCGGATCATACAACATGAATATGATCATTTGGAAGGAATATTATTTCCCGATCGTCTTCCCCCGTTGCGCAGAAAACTTCTAAAGGGAAAACTGAGTGCAATTACTAAACTGAAGGTGGATGTTGCCTATAAGATAAAAGTAATGAAATAAAAAAGGTCTCCAGTGAGGAGACCTTTTTTATTTTATAAAGTTATTTCTTTGTCAGACACATATTCGATCCTGAAATTTCTTTTATCTGACCGGATATTTTTTCAATACATCTTCCGATTTCAGTAACAGATCGATATATTGTGCTCTTTTATAAACAAAAGGATCGTTGATGGTTTTATTCGAAAGTTTTCCCCTGAAATCTTTCAGTGATTTGTAATTTTTCGAATCCATCCACGACTCCAGGTCAGCAAGTATGGTTTTTATGTATTCAATCTTGTTTTTGTAGATAGTGCTCACTACCTGTACGCAATTTGCTCCGGCAAGGATCATTTTCACTACATCGAGTCCGGAAAAAATTCCATTACTGCTGCAGATATCCGCTTTGATATTATTGTATAATAAGTCCTGCAAAGCGCAAAGATAAACGGTAATCTTCCGGACCGCTTAGATTGAAAGGTGTAAAATGTTCTTCTTTTTCAACATTGATATCGGGTTGGAAAAGGCGGTTAAACAATACAAATCCGTTTACACCGGTTTTGTCCATCTCTGCGATGACATTTAACGAATTAGCATAGAATGGGCTAAGTTTAACACTTACCGGAATCTTAACTTTGGATTTTATTTCCTGCAGTATCTCTGTTTGCTGTTCGATTATCAAAGCCCCGTCTGTTGCCATTTCCCTGGGAACTGCATAAAAGTTGAGTTCAAGGGCGTCGACACCTGTTTCTTCAATTAATTTGGCGTATTCCAGCCAGCTTTCATTATAAATAGCATTCAGACTGCCAATTACAGGGATACTGACACTTTCTTTCGCTTTTCTTAAATTGAGCAGGTGTTCTTCCGGGCCGGCATGTTCAATACTTGGGAAAAGCTTGATCATCTCAGCATTCCTCTCATTGTATTCTTCCAGTTCATCGTCCAGCTGAGCGTTTTCCAGCTGTATCTGTTCTTCGAACAGTGATTTGTAAACAATAGCGGCAGCTCCGGCTTCCTCGGCTCTCTTAATATTATCGAGGTGAACTACCATATTACTTGCGCCTATAATCACGGGATTTTTCAGTTTGATCCCTAAATATTCGGTTTTTAAATCTGCCATTTTCTTATATTTTATTTATTCATATTCAGTTGCAGGTCATTCGAACGAAAACACAAATTTATTAATTATATCGGATTATTTCTGTGCACTAAGTATGCATGTCAGTTATTTATAACAATTATAAATTTAAATGTTTTATGTATATCGTCGGTATTTTTTAAAAATATTTTAATAAATTGAAATTCAGATGTTCACAGAGATATCTTATGATGGATATTTACTATGAGTTAAGGAAAGTTCCGTTTATCCGGTTACTGATCCCTTTTACAACAGGTATATTACTTCAGTTATTTACGAAGTACATCATATCAGAAGTAACAGGTGTTATTGTTATAGTAACAGGCCTGGCATATATTTTCATAAATCGTTTTACCGGATATTTTAAAATATATAAGGTACGCTGGCTATCAGGAACATTAATATACATTTTCATGTTGCTGGCTGGTTTCACAGTTGCCTCCATCCGTGATCATCCTGATCTGGGGATGAAAATTTCATTAAATGATTCCAATGAGTTTACTGGAATTATCCTGGAGGAGCCGGAACTTAAAAATAATTCGGTCAGCACAATTGTAAAGTTACAGGGCTATTATAAAAATAAAGTATTCTTCCCACTCAATTATAAGTTACTGGCCTATTTCCCCAAAGACAGTCTTGCCGGTATACCGGAATATGGTGACCGGATTTTGTTCCGGGCCCGTTTGTCTGAAATAAATCCGCCTGGTAATCCATTCGCATTCGATTATAAAAGATATATGGCCAACAGTGAGATCTTTTACCAGGTTTTTCTGAAGCCGGGTGATTTTGTTAAAATTTCCAGTCATAAAGGGAACATGCTGAAAGAAACCGCACTTCGGTTAAGAAGAAATTTATTAAATGTATATATCAAAAACGGAATTAAGGGAAAGGAATACGCGGTGTTATCAGCCCTAACGCTTGGTTACCGGGAGGAACTGGATACGGCGACAAAAAAATCATTTGCTTCCTCGGGAACCATTCATGTATTGGCAGTATCAGGTCTGCATGTCGGAATAATCTTTCTGGTTCTGAATTTTCTGTTCAGACCACTCGAACGTAAAACGACAGGCAGAATATTAAAAGTGCTGACCATTCTTATACTCCTGTGGTTCTACGCATTAATCACAGGGCTCTCTGCATCGGTAGTAAGGGCTTCCTCCATGTTCAGTCTTCTGCTGGTCGGATCGTCATTACGTCGTCCGGTGAACATTTACAATATTATCGCGGTTTCGGCATTTATATTATTGCTGATAAATCCATATGAACTAACTAATGTAGGATTTCAGTTATCATATCTTGCAGTAATAAGTATTGTATTTATCCAGCCGGCACTTTACCGGTCGGTGGTTGTTAAATCCTGGTTTGTTGATAAAATCTGGGCATTGTTTACACTTTCTGTCGCTGCACAAATCGGAACTTTTCCGCTGACAATTTATTATTTCAACCAGTTTCCTGTATATTTCTGGTTATCCAACCTGCTGATGATACCCATGATTACATTAATCCTGTATCTTGCGTTCCTTCTTTTTATGGTTTCCTTTATTCCATTTATACCTGCAGTACTTTCGAAAATACTTCTGTTTCTGCTACGGGGAGCCAATAACTGGGCTTCTTTTATTGAAGACTTGCCCGGTTCGGTGATACATAATATAAATAGTAATATTTCCGATATTATTTTGTGCTACTCACTGATCATTGTTTTTAGTATTTTCATTGTTACCCGGCAAAAGAAATGGATTTTCTATTTGTTGTCGGTTATACTTCTGTTGACAGGTAATAATCTGTACAAACAATTCCTGCTTCAAAAACAGTGCAGGTTGGTGGTATATCATATTTCCCACGGTACAGCTATCGATTTCATTAAAGGAAAGAAACATGTATTTTTTACAGATCATATTGATAGTATGAACAATCAGAGATTGGATTATGCCGTCAAAAACAACTGGATAAAGTCCGGTCTTTTTCATCGGTCATCATTAATTAATCCTTATAGTATTCCTGTAAAGGCAAATGATACCAACTTTGGTGACATGGATTTATTTGAAACTAAAATCAAAGGAAACCCTTACTACTGCTTTAACGGATATAATTTACTTATAGTAATTAATGATTCACTTAATTATTGCCGGTCCTCCCACAGATTAAAGCTCGATTATATGATCATTACACAGGACATCAGGTTAAACAAACAAAACTTACAAACGTTATTTAAGGTAGATAAGATCGTATTGGACGGATCGAATACATTTGTTGCAAAACAGCACTATATTACTAAATCCGCGGATATATTAAAAAATGTTTATCTTACGGGTTCAGAGGGAGCTGTAGATATAGATATTCATTCTATGAATAATAAATTGTCGAATAATACGGTGGATTTCAATTAAATGATTGAAGTCCGGTAAATTATCCCATCGAAGATAACCCTTAAAATTTATGAAAAGATTTGGATTTATATTTATATATTAACTTATTTTGTCAATTATTTGTATTTATTTTTGTGAAGGATGAGAATTATTGTTGCAGGAGCTGGAGCTGTAGGGTCGCATTTAGCGAAAATGTTGAGCCAGGAAAATCATGATATTGTTGTTATTGATCCTGACGAGGAAAAACTAAAACAGGTAGGAGCAAACCTTGATGTGCTTACTCGTGTAGGGTCGGCTACCTCCATAAGTATGCTGATAGATGCTGATATTAAAAGAGCCGATTTATTTATAGCCGTTGCTACTTCAGAAGAAACAAATATTACCGCAGCCATATTGGGAAAAAAACTGGGGGCAGCAAAAACCATTGCCCGTATTGACAACCAGGAGTATTTGTACGCCAAATACAAAGAATATTTTACAAGTATGGGGATCGATTACATGATCTATCCTGAAAAGATAGCATCCAGGGAAATTGTAGGATTACTGGAGCAGACCGGCGGTAGCGACCTGGTAGATTTTTCAGGGGGAATGCTTTCTTTTATGGCTATCAAGCTCGAAGAGGATGCACCGATTATTAACCGCACATTGGAAGAGGTCTCAAACAGTACTGAAAATCACGAATACAGAGCGGTAGCCATAAACCGGAATAATGAAACCATTATACCACGCGGGGATAATAAATTTATGGCGGGTGATGTTGTCTATGTTATTTCAAATCAGGCGGGGGCCGGTGACTTGCTGGAATATTCAGGGAAAAAGAAATTCGATATCCGGAATATCATGATCCTCGGGGGAAGCAGGATTGGAATGCTTACTGCCAAGGATCTTGGGACACAACACAATGTGAAGCTTATTGAATTAGATAGGGAGAAAAGTTACAGGCTATCCAACATGTTGAACAATACCCTGGTAATTAATGGCGACGGGCGAGATATGCAGCTTTTATTAGGAGAGGGGCTTAAAAATATGGATGCGTTTATAGCTGTTACCGGTGACTCAGAAACAAACATTCTATCATGCATGCTGGCCAGGAATATGGGCGTGAAAAAAACAGTAGCCGAGATTGAAAATATGGATTATATTGCCCTTGCAGAAAATATGGGAATCGATACCATTATAAACAAAAAAATAATTACAGCCAGCCGGATATTCAGATTTACCACCAGTGAAGCTGTATCTTCTATTAGGTGTCTTACGGGTACAGACGCGGAAGTAATGGAATTTATTGCAAAGCCCGATTCCAAGATAACAAAGGGAACACTTAACCAGATAGGTTTTCCGGATGATTCCATTGTAGGTGGAGTTGTGCGGGGCAAAACGAGTTTTATTGCCAACGGATATACCCTTATTAAGCCCGATGACAGGGTGGTAGTTTTTGCCTTACCTTCCGCTATTAAAAAAGTAGGGAAATTTTTTAACTGAGGATTATACCAATGATAAACTTCAAGATTGTAGGTTATATTCTGGGTTTATTATTAATTATTGAGGGGTTTTTTCTGTCTACAGCCATTCCGGTTGCCCTTATTTACAGAGAAGATACGTTTTCCTGGTTGCTTCTTTTAGCTCCTGTTACAATGTTTGTGGGAGCTATAATTTGGATGATATTCAGAAAAGCAAGAATGAATATTGGCAAACGGGAAGTATATATTGTCGTATCGGCAGGTTGGATACTTTTTGCCGTATTCGGAGCATTGCCTTATTACCTTACACATGCCATACCTTCATTTACAGATGCTTTCTTTGAAAGCATGTCTGGGTTTACAACAACGGGTTCCAGCATTATAACCGATCTCAGTGTTGTTCCACATTCCCTGTTGTACTGGCGAAGCCTCACACAGTGGATAGGCGGGCTCGGGATAATCCTGATATCGTTGATTATTTTCCAGGTTCTGGGGGTAGGAGGGATGCAGGTATATATAACCGAAGGAGCCGCTAATTCTCCCGATATGCTTCATCCAAGAATAAAAGAAACGGCAATAAGGTTGTGGGGTATTTATCTTTTATTGACAGTCGTTGAGATAATATTACTCTATATCGGGGGGATGCATTTTTTTGATGCATTATGTCATTCTTTTTCAACGTTGTCAACCGGTGGTTTTTCAACCAGTTCCGGGAATATTGCTGCTTTTGGATCACCTTACCTGCAATATATATTTATAATTTTCATGTTTCTTGGTGGTACCAATTTCACCCTGCTTTATTTTACAGTGAATCGTAAATTCAAACAGGCTTTCCGTAACGAAGAATTCAAGTATTACCTGTTCTTCACTTTGCTTTTTACAGCTTTGTTTTTACTTATAAAAATAATAACGATCAAACAGCCCGTTGAACATTCTTTCCGGCTGGCATTGTTTCGGGCAGTTTCAACCATCAGTACAACGGGATATTACATTACATCTTACGATCACTGGATACCGGTGGGCACACTTCTGGTCCTGTTACTCATGTTTTTTGGTGCGATGACCGGTTCTACCGGGGGAGGAATAAAAATTGCACGCATTATTTTGTTATTAAAAAACAGCCAGTTGGAGCTGAAACGGCTAATTCACCCCAGTGCTGTTATACCTGTTCGTATCAATAACCAGGTGGTGGAACTGGATTCACTCAACAATGTACTGTCTTTTGTAGCGCTTTATCTGTTAACAGTGATGCTGGGAGTTATCATTGTCTCGTTCATGGGATATAATCTGGAGACTTCAATCGGGGCATTACTGGCAAATCTTGCCAATATAGGTCCCGGAATTGGTGATGTGGGGCCTTTCCAAACATATGCACATTTCCCGGTATTTGGTAAATGGTTTCTTTCGTTTATTATGCTTGCGGGAAGACTGGAACTTGTGACTTTCTTTGCATTATTCACACGTCATTTCTGGAAAAGATAACAGGTAGTAATCAAAACTCGAAGGTGCCAATACCCGGGCGTATTACTTCCGGTTCTTCCCCTGTACAGTCTATTACGGTTGAAGGCATATTGTTGCCATAACCGCCATCTATCACTAAATCCACCAGTGCTTCGTACTTTTCGTGAATGAGTTCCGGATCGGTTGTATACTCCAGTATTTCATCCTCATCGTGAATGGAAGTGGTTAGAATAGGATTGCCCAGTTCATTAACAATTTCAAGAGGTATCAGGTTATCGGGAATTCTTATCCCAACGGTTTTTTTCTTGTTTTTGAAAATTTTAGGTACTTTGCTACTGGCCGGAAGAATAAATGTATATGGACCAGGTAGGTATTTCTTCATCAGTTTAAAAACCGTATTATCAATATGTCTGGTATAATCCGAAAGATGGCTGAGATCGTTAAAAATAAAGGAAAAATTTGTTTTTTCGAGTTTAAGACCTTTTATTCTGGCAACCCGCTCCACGGCTTTCTGATTAAAAATGTCGCATCCAAGCCCGTATATAGTATCGGTTGGATAAATAATTATGCCTCCTTTTTTCAGGATTTCCACTACCTTAAGTATCTGCCGTTGATCCGGATTAACGGGATGTATCCTTACAAGCATTTATTTTTTGTTTAAAAATAAAATGTAAAATTAGTGATTCAATAGCGATATACCTGAACAGGTAAGCTTTTTAACTCAAATTAACCACTTGTCTTTCCCGATTAAATATTTTTCAGTCCCCGGATAATAATTGTAAAAGTATCCCGATGATAATAATAAGGTAGGAAATAAAAAGTTGTCAGGTATTAATAAAACTCGTAGGTATACCTGGTAAGAACCTTAAATTTTGTACCGGGATAGTAGGTAACAACTTCGGTACAAATATTTTTATTGTTATAGGTAAAAGTCTTGGTAGAGAAATCATCGGAGGGCCTGCGGCGCCATGAAAATTCTGTCAGGTTTCCATTGCTATCATATTTGTACGTTTTTTTCACATAGGAACCGTCATTTGGATTTTCTTCATTTATTTCGATGATGTTACCCCGGTTATCGTACTTGTAAGTAATTTTATAATAAAACTTATCAAGCCTGTATTTCACCTCTTCCACCAGGTTATTGTCAGCATTGTAAGTATAATTCTTTTTTTCAAGTACCTGGTTGTTCTGTCCATATGTCAGTTCTTCTATCAGGTTATCATTCTTGTCATGCGTAAGACCAATTTTGGAAGTAAGGCTGCCGGCAGCATTGTATACATTTACAGTTGTTTTGTTTCCAACATTGATAAACGTTCTTTTTTCATCGAGCTGGTTGCCTTCCAGGTAGTATTCGATATTGATCAGCCTGTTCTTTTTATCGTATTCATAAGCGTTTTTAAAATTCTCTGTTCCGTTGTAACCTGCCTCAAGAATCAGGTTATTATTTTTATCATAGGTTGAAAGCTTTTTATAAGCAATAATAAAGCTACCTCCGCTGTGTTTGGTATATTCAATACGATTTCCAATGCTATTGTATTCATATACTTCTAATGTAAGCGTATCTTTCGATTTGTATGTGATCTGTTCGATTACATTTCCGAACTTATTATATTTTAAATAAGAAGTCCTGGCATTTTTTGAGATTTGTTTCCCGTCTATGTAGCTATCATCGTACTGCGTTCTGCTTTTAATCTTATTCTGAATGATAGTTTCTGTATTCTTCTTGTCCAATCCCGGTTGTGCCGCTACCTGAAATGCTAATGTTAAAATCGATAATACAAGTGTTGCTTTCATATATAAGTTCTGATTTAAGATTCTATTTAACGTGAATATTTGTAATAGGATTCAAAAACCCTGTAAAAGTTAGAAAAGAATTCAATAAAATTAAAATGTCCGAAGGATTATTCATCATTTTTTTCATTTTTCTTTTCGAAGATATCGGTACCGGGTTCATCATTTATTTCCCAGTATTTATTTTCATCTGAAAGTTCATCATCATCATCATCATCTTCCCATTTCTTACTTGTTGTTCCCGGCCCTTCTTTTCTGTAATAAGCGGAAAGAATCAGGCCGGCAATTCCCCCATATAAATGAGATTCCCAGGATATTTCAGGTTTATAGGGGAATATCCCCCATACCATACCTCCATATAGAAATGCTACCAGCAGAGAAATTGCCAGCAGGTTAATATTACGGCGAATAATTCCACTGAAAAATAAAAAGGAACCTAACCCGTAAACCAGTCCGCTGGCGCCGATATGATAGGCAATCCTTGCCCCGAACCAGACCCAGAGACCGGTCATGAAATAAATTAAAAAGAAAATGTTATAGGCAATTTTATTATAAAAGTAAAAAAGTCCCCAACTCAGGAGAAAAAGAGGTACGGAATTATTGATAAGATGATTAAAATTAGCATGCACCAATGGAGCGGTTATAATTCCAATCAATCCTTTCGGGTGTAGCGGGTATATTCCCAGTTGACTGAAGTCGAGATGCAGGGTTATCTCTGCGATTTTAACCATCCATATCAGGACCAGGAAAAATGCAGGAAATACCAGGCTGAGTAATAATTTTCTTTTTTCCTCTGTGGAGGTATTTGATGTCAATAGCAGCTGTTTTACCTGATAACAAAGGTAAAAAAATTCGATAATCTTTTAAGAGGGGAATGATATTATAGAAATAAGTGACCCGGAACTCCGGATCACTTATTTGTATATATTAAATTCAGGTGTCGGTGAACAGTTATTTATTAGGACGAAGTTTTCTCACCTGGGCGCCTGTCTGCCATAATTCGGAATCATGCATTGTTTTCAATTCCGAATCGAGTTCGGCTTTGTAATTGGGATGCCCTGTGCGTGCAAGGACAACTTTGGTTTCTTCACCTGTTTTAACCCGTTGGTATAGTTCCTTGAATACCGGAAGCGTAGCTTCTTTAAATTTGGGTAGCCAGTCGAGAGCGCCGCGTTGTGCAGTAGCGCTACAGTTTGAATACATCCAGTCCATGCCATTCTCATCAACCAGACGAATCAGACTCTGAGTCAGTTCTTCCACAGTTTCGTTGAATGCTTCACTGGGGCTGTGCCCGTGTTCACGTAAAACCTGATACTGAGCTTCCATAATTCCGGCAAGTGCCCCCATCAATACGCCACGTTCCCCGGTTAAGTCGGAAAAAACTTCGTTCTCAAAAGTTGTAGGGAATAAATAGCCCGAACCAATTGCTATTCCGAGAGCCATCGTGCGTTCTTCGGCTTTACCTGTATAATCCTGAAATACTGCAAAGCTGGAATTGATACCTGCTCCTGCAAGAAAATTCCTTCTTACGCTGGTACCGGAACCTTTGGGTGCTACCAGGATAACGTCTACATTATCGGGAGGGATAACAGTGGTCTGATCCTTGTAAGTTATCGAAAAGCCATGCGAAAAATACAGGGCATCTCCTTCATTCAGACAGGGTTTCAATATGGGCCATACTGTACGCTGTGCAGCATCAGATACCAGGTACTGGATAATGGTTCCTTTTTTAGCTGCTTCTTCTATGGAAAATAAGGTTTTTCCCGGGACCCATCCGTCCTTCACAGCCCTGTCCCAGTCGGCTTTATATTCTTTAGCCTGACCAATGATTACATTAATGCCGTTGTCTTTCATGTTCATTGCCTGTGCAGGTCCCTGAACGCCGTAACCTATTACAGCTACGACCTCATTTTTTAGTACTTCCTGTGCCTTCGATAATGGAAATTCATTCCGGGTTATGACGGTTTCTTCCACACCGCCAAAATTTATTTTTGCCATAGTTTTTAATTTATAAATTATTAATTATTTAGTTTTAATTTCTGTTTCCGTTCTCCTGATCTATTTCTTTGAGGTAAGATGAAAGCAATTCTTTATTCAATTTGGTAATTGCAATTCTACCCGAACGGGTAAATTGCATAACACCATACTTGCTCAACTGTTCGAAAAGTTCCTGGGTTTCTTCCTTATGCCCGGTCTTTTCAATAACCGTGTAACCGGGGGTAACTTCAAGAATACGTGCATTGTGCTTACGGATGGTTGCTTCCAGTGTATTACTTTCGAGCAAGGCTTCTGTGGGAACTTTATAGAGAGCAATTTCCTGGTGGATTACATCTTCTTCGGGATGATAAAATGCCCGTAAAACTTCCACCAGTTTTTCTATCTGTTTTACTACTTTCTCAACCTTTTCCGGGGTTTCATTTACCACGATGGTAAATTTGTGGATCCCTTTTATAGATGACTCGGAAACCGTAAGGCTTTCAATGTTTACATGTCTCCGTGTGAATATAATAGTGATACGGTTGAGTAATCCGATATGATTTTCGGAAAAGGCGGTTATTGTATATGTCTGATTCATCATTGTTGTCATTTATTTTGATTTAACCATTTCCAGAATTATTTCCGATACGGATGCCCCGGTAGGTACCATGGGGAAAACATTATCTTCTTTTTCAATGGAAACCTCAAGCAGGTAGGCTCCCTTGTGATCCAACATTTCCTGGATACCTTCCTCCAATTGGGGTCTTTCGAGAATTTTCCGGCCTTTGATACCGAATCCTTCAGCTACCTTTATAAAGTCTGGATTCATCAGGTATGTTTCCGAATAGCGTTTATCAAAGAATAACTGTTGCCATTGCCTAACCATTCCAAGATACTTGTTGTTCAACAACACGATCTTCAAAGCTGCCTGTGTCTGGTTAATAGTTCCAAGTTCCTGGATGGTCATTTGAAATCCGCCATCGCCGATTACTGTAATTACTTCACGCTCGGGTGCCCCCATTTTGGCTCCAAATCCCGAAGGCAGGCCAAATCCCATTGTTCCTAATCCACCGGAAGTTACAAAACTACGGGTTTTATTAAATTTGGAATACCGTGAAGCTACCATTTGGTGCTGGCCAACATCTGTAACAATGATAGCGTCGCCTTTGGTTTTTTCGGCAATGATACGAATAACTTCGCCCATGGTCAGGCCTTCTTTAGTAGGATACTGATCGGATTTCACTACCTTTTCATATTCGATTCTTTCACATTCTTTAAATTCTCCAATCCATTTGTCATGTGTTCTTTTTTCTATTTTTTCCGTAAGGATCGGCAACGTATCTTTTACATCACCCAGAACAGCAACTTCAGTTTTCACATTTTTATCTACTTCTGACGGATCAATCTCAAGATGAATGACCTTAGCCTGTTTGGCATAACGACTAAGATCACCCGTTACACGGTCGTCAAAACGCATGCCGATTGCGATCAATACATCGCATTCATTGGTTTTGATATTCGGGCCGTAATTCCCATGCATACCCAGCATGCCCATGTTAAGCGGATGATTGCTTGGAAGCGCTGCAACACCGAGTATAGTCCATGCAGCAGGAATCCCTGATTTTTCCACGAAAGCTTTAAATTCATTTTCTGCGCCTCCCAGAATGATCCCCTGCCCGAAAACAATATAAGGTTTTTTTGCTTTGTTGATCAGATCGGCTGCTTCCTGAATTTTAGATACTTCAATTTTTGGTTTGGGAACATAGCTTCTGATATATTTACACTTGTTATATTCATAGTCTAATTTACCAAATTGTGCATCTTTGGATATATCTATCAATACCGGTCCGGGACGTCCGGTACGGGCAATATAAAAAGCCTTGGCTATGGCGTCAGGAATCTCTTCGGGTTTGGTAATAAGACAATTCCATTTGGTAACCGGCATGGAGATACCAACCACATCGGTTTCCTGGAAAGCATCGGACCCAAGCAACGGGGATGCTACTTGTCCGGTTATACAAACAAGTGGTGTGGAATCGATCATGGCGTCGGCAATCCCTGTGATGAGGTTAGTTGCACCCGGACCTGAAGTGGCCAGGCAAACACCTACTTTTCCCGATACGCGGGCATATCCTTGTGCTGCATGTATTGCACCCTGCTCATGACGGGTTAAGATATGCTTTAATTTATCCTGGTGATTCATCAACGAATCGTATACAGGCATAATTGCACCTCCCGGATAACCAAAAATCAAGTCTACTCCTTCTTCTATTAAAGATAAGAGTACCGCTTCAGATCCGGTAGTTGTTATTTTTTTTGTGGTTTCTGTGCTCATATTTTTTGTGTAATTATGTTCAAAATAAATAGAAATTAAATTTTTCTTACAGCTCCCGTATCGGCAGAAGTTACCAATAATGCATATGCTTTAAGGGCATTTGAGATCTGCCTGTTCCTCGATTTCGGGGTGAAGGCATTTTTCCCTCTTTCTTCTTCTGTTTTTTTACGGGATGCCAGCTCTTCGTCGGATAATAAAACATTTATTTTCCTTTCGCGAATATCGATTTCGATCATATCACCTTCGTTTACCAGGGCCAATTCACCACCGGCAGCAGCTTCGGGAGAAATATGACCGATTGACAGTCCCGACGTTCCGCCGGAAAACCTGCCATCAGTGATCAGGGCACACTTATCTCCCAGCTTTTTCGATTTGATGTATGAAGTGGGATAAAGCATTTCCTGCATTCCGGGGCCACCCTTGGGCCCTTCATACCGAATGACGACCACATCGCCGGCGGAGACTTTGCCCCCAAGAATGGCATCACATGCCGCTTCCTGGGATTCGTAAACTTTAGCAGGTCCTTTAAATTTAAAAATTGACGGATCTACACCGGCAGTTTTTACAACACTTCCTTTACTGGCAATGTTGCCGAATAATACCACCAGTCCTCCTTCTTTATCATATGCATGTTCAATATCGCGGATACATCCACTTTCACGGTCGAGATCGAATTCTTTATAGGTAACTCCCTGTGAGCCCATTTCAATACTGCGGATTCCGGCAGGAGCGCTGCTGTAAATAGTGGTTGCATCTTCAATAACTGTTTCGCTGGTGAGATCATATTTTTCAATTGCCTCTCCAAGGGTCAGCATGTCAACACGTTTTACCGAAGTATCTATCAGCTTTCCTCTTGAAAGTTCTGCCATAATACCCAGAATTCCTCCTGCACGGTTTACATCCTGTACATGATAATGTGAACTGGGGGCAACCTTGCACAATACCGGGATACGTCTTGAAAGGGCATCGATATCCTTCATGGTGAAATCAACACCAGCCTCGTGTGCTATTGCCAGGATGTGAAGAATAGTATTGGTGGAACCTCCCATGGCAATGTCAAGCGACATGGCATTGTTAAAAGCTTCTTTGGTGGCTATAGAGCGTGGAAGAACAGACTCATCACCGTCGTTATAGTATTTGTTGGTAAGTTCAATTATTTTTCCGGCTGCCTTTTCGAAAAGTTTTTTTCGGTTTTTGTGAGTGGCAACGATGGTACCGTTGCCAGGCAATGCAAGTCCTAACGCCTCGTTCAGACAGTTCATGGAATTGGCGGTAAACATTCCGGAACACGATCCGCAAGTGGGGCAGGCCTCTCTTTCGATTACCGAAAGGTCATTATCGCTTACCGAATCATCGGCTGCCATTACCATGGCATCAACCAGGTCGAAATGTTTGTTGCCCACTACACCGGCTTCCATTGGCCCTCCTGAAACAAAGATGGTTGGAATATTCAAACGCATGGCAGCAAGTAACATACCCGGAGTAATTTTGTCGCAATTGCTGATACATATCATGGCATCTACCCGGTGAGCGTTTACCATATATTCAACACTGTCAGCTATCAGATCACGTGAAGGAAGTGAATATAACATACCATCATGACCCATGGCAATACCGTCGTCAATGGCAATGGTATTGAACTCGGCAGCAAAATATCCTTTGGCTTCAATCTGACTTTTTATTTCCTGCCCGATTTTATGCAGATGTGTATGACCTGGTACAAATTGCGTAAATGAGTTGACAATTGCAATAATAGGTTTCCCGATTTGCTCTTCTTTCATGCCATTGGCTCTCCATAGACTTCTGGCCCCCGCCATGCGACGGCCTTCTGTTGTTGTTGCACTTCTTAATGTAATCTTCATAATATTGAAATTAAGCTCGGTTTAACATAAATTAAAAAGCCATTCTTTGTAAGAATGGCTTTTAATATCTTTAATCACAGTTTACACCATCCTTACCTTAGCATTCTAAGAAGGCCGACCACTAGAATAAGGACAACAACTATGATATTTCTCATGTTTTATAATTTTGAGTGACAAATATAGAGAATAAAATTAGATTATGGTCGTATTTTTTAAAAAAATCATGTATAAATATTTTTTTATTTAAAATAAGCATACATAAATTCTTTGTAAGGTAACCTGTATCGCTCTTTGGTGGCGTCATCCAATTCATCGAGATAATTATGTTCGAGTATTTTGAAGCCTATTTTTGTTAACCTTTCCGGGTAATCCATTCCGTATAAACGGTGATGGTCCCGCTGACGAAAGTGTTTTTCCCGTTCCCTGGGATTGGTAATAGAAGCGTCTTCGTACGATTCGTGCATACTATAATTAATAGGAACATGAAGAATTGCATATCCACCCGGTTTCAATACGCGCAGAATTTCTGTCATCGCCCGGCTGTCGTCTTCCACGTGTTCGAGTACATGATTACAGATAATCACGTCGAAAGTATCATCTTTAAAGGGGATGGCCTGAATATCGAGCTTTACATCGGCAATGGGCGATTCCATATCAGCAGTTGTATAATCAAGATTATTCTGGTTCTTAAACCTGTCCACGAAACATTGCTCGGGAGCTATATGCAGTACTTTCTGTTTTTCAGAAAAAAAATTCGTTTTGTTTTTTAAAAAAAGCCATAGTAACCGGTGTCTTTCCAAAGATAAACATTTAGGGCACAATACATTTTTACGGACTATGTTATGCCCGTACGGTAAAAACTTTTTGAACCTGCCCCCGCAAACCGGACATTCCACGTTATCTCCTTTATACCATAAGGCGCTAAATTTCATAAAAATATAACTCAGCCGTATAAGGTATTTCCGGGGTATGATTTTCAGGATAAATGGGATAAATCTTCTCATTTTACTAATTAAAATTTTAAGGGTTCAAATGTAACCAAATTTTATAATATATGAATTTATACCGGGGTTCTTCTGTCTGACTAAATGGAAAAATAATTACCTTCACGGCCTGAATTTTATATTGGAGTTTACTATTAAAATATTTTAAGATGAGACCTTTTAGAGTTTTGGGCATACAACAAGTGGCTATCGGCGGAGAAGACAAATCGAAGCTGTGCTAAATTCTGGATAGATATAATGGGACTGGAGAAAAAATCTGATTTTCAGAGTGAAAAGGAAAATGTGGATGAAGATGTACTATCTATTGGTAATGGGCCAACAGCGGTTGAGGTTGACATCATGCAACCCCTCGACGTTGAAAAAAAACCTAAAGTACATGAACCGCGGTTGAATCATATCGGGTTGTGGATCGATGACCTCGAAAAAGCTGTAGAATGGCTTACTGCCGAAGGTGTGCGGTTTACCCCGGGAGGAATTCGTAAAGGAGCAAGTGGTTACGATGTATGTTTTATTCATCCGAAGGGGAATGAAGAATTTCCGCTTTGCAGCGAAGGTGTGCTGGTAGAGCTGGTGCAGGCCCCCAAAGAAGTGATTGATGCATTGGGATAAACGTATAATATAACCGGATTTGGGTGGTAAGTGAAGAAAGGAAGATTGAATTGATAGTGAAATGCGTTAAAGAGATATTTCCTTTTTATTTTAAGCGAGTACTAAAAAAGAAAATAAAAAAGGGGTAAGCTACTTATATCGCGCCGCTACGACCACCTACCCTTGCTTCCTTCCGGACCTGGGGGATTCAGCAGGAGCTGGCCGTATAAGACTTACCCGGCAGCAAAACTATTAACTTTTATCGGTACTTGCAAAAGAAATCGTACTTATTAATTCCGACAATTAAAAAAACCTGATATATTTGTTTTTTTTAACCAAATATTAAAACCATGGAAAAAAACACTAGTATCTGGAAACACACATTAACCAATGGAGTTATACTCGGTCTCGTATTAATAATATATACAGTCCTGCTGTATATTACCAATCTGACTTTTAATTTAAGTCTGGGTTTATTGAGTTATGTTATTATTATTGGTGGTATCTTTTTGGGCACCAAATCATATAGAGATAAGGTGCTGGACGGCGCTATTACCTATGGAAATGCATTGGTTGTGGGTATCCTTATTGCTGTTTTTGCAGGGATATTATCGGCATTGTTTTCATATATTTTAACTACATGGATTGATCCCGGAATGGTAGAAAAAGGTTTTAAAGTAATGGAGGAGAAGTTTCTGAGTCGGGGTATGTCCGAAGATCAGGTGGAAATGATCATGAACCGTGCAAGAGAAAATGCCTCAACAATAAAAACATTGCTCTATGGAATAATTGGATCAGCTGTAATAGGTACCATCATCTCTTTAATTACTGCGGCTATTCTTAAAAAAGAAAAAAATCCCCTGATGGAGGGAACTGAGTAAAAAGATAAATTGAGTAAAAGAAAAAGGGAATTAAATTAACAATGGATATATCTATAGTAATACCTCTGTACAACGAGGAAGAATCGTTGCCTGAATTGATTGAATGGATCAAAAAAATAATGGAAGAGAACGGGTTTCTCTACGAAGTGATCCTGGTAGACGATGGCAGTAACGACGGTTCCTGGAAAGTTATCGAAGAGAATAGTAAGAAGAATAAGTCGGTAAGAGGTATTAAGTTCAGAAGAAACTATGGTAAATCGGCGGCCCTGCATTGCGGGTTTAAAGCTTCGCAAGGCGATGTGGTTATTACCATGGATGCCGATTTGCAGGACAGTCCTGAGGAAATTCCCGAATTGTACGATATGGTAAAAAACCAGGGATTCGACCTGGTATCGGGCTGGAAAAAGAAGCGTCATGATCCGGTTTTATCCAAGAACCTTCCCAGTAAATTATTTAACTGGACAGCCCGGATTATAACAGGCATAAAACTGCACGATTTCAATTGTGGGCTGAAGGCGTATGCCGGTCAGGTAGCTAAAAGTATTGAAGTATATGGTGAAATGCACCGCTTTATTCCGGTAATTGCCAAAAAAGCCGGTTTTACAAAAATAGGAGAGAAAGTAGTTCATCACCAGAAACGGAAATACGGTACTACCAAGTACGGCCTCGAACGTTTTGTGAACGGTTACCTCGACCTGATTTCCATTTCGTTTATTTCGCGGTTTGGGAAACGACCCATGCACCTGTTCGGAACCCTGGGAACGCTGATGTTCATCCTGGGTTTTATCATGGCTCTTGTTCTGGGAATAAAAAAGCTGCTGGCAGTTTCACATGGTATAAAAGAAGCGCTTGTAACTTCCAGCCCCTATTTTTATATTGCGCTTGCGGCAATGATCCTTGGAACGCAGCTTTTCCTTGCCGGTTTCCTCGGAGAACTGATTTCGCGTAGTTCTGCCGACAGGAATAATTACCAGATTGATAAGGAGATCTGATCTGATTAAATAATAGATTGTTGATTTAATTTATCTAAGGCTGTCAAAAAAAGTTAAGATTGATTATTATTTTTAGACAGCCTCATTTTTTTATTCTGTTTTTTTTGTAAAATTTGCTGCCTTTTAATTAATCCATAAAAGAATTATAGTGAATTTCTATTCGGTTGTTTTACCCACTTTCGGACGTCCCGGCGATGTAGACGAGTTTCTTGCCAGCCTGTCGCAACAGGAGTTTAAAGATTTTGAGGTGATCATTGTCGATGCTACTTTTAACGATTCAGTGGGTCAGGTAGCCGGAAAATACAACAACACACTCAGTCTTCAGTATATTTACAGGAAAGGCCTGGGGATAAGCGAATCGCGCAACCTGGGAGTGGACCATGCCAAAGGGGACTATGTGGTATTTATCGATTCCGACTGTATCGTTCCTCCCCAATATTTTACAGAAATTGAAAGTTTTCTTGCATCGAATAAAGCCGATGCTTTCGGAGGTCCCGATGCTGCAAGCGAAACTTTCACGCCGGTTCAAAAATCCATTAATTATGTAATGACATCCTTTTTAACCACGGGCGGCATTCGCGGGAGAAAAAAAAGGGTGAGTAAATTTCAGCCAAGGGGATTTAATATGGGAATATCACGAAAAGTTTTTATGGATATAGGTGGTTACAGCGGGATGAAAGTTGCCGAAGATGTCGACCTTAGCATGCGTATTCATAAAGGCGGTTATACTACAGCCCTGATTCCCGATGCCTATGTTTATCATAAGCGTAAAACTTCACTGTATAAATTTTATGTGCAGATGTTCATGTATGGAAAAGCCCGTATCGACCTGATCCTTCGTCATCGCGAAGCGCTCAGGATCACTTACCTGGCGCCCTTGTTTTTTATTTTGTATTTACTGGCCGGTATTGCTTCAGCATTTTTCGTGATACCTGTCTTTTATATTTTTCTGGCCACGCTTATTTTTTATGCGCTTGCCGTTTTTATCGATTCATCATTACACAATAAAAGTATAGGAGTAGGCCTGATGTCAGCATTTGCCGCTTACGAATTCCTGACAGGTTACGGATTGGGGATTATCTATAACTTTTTCAGGAGAATTGTTTTCGGAAACCGCGAAGAGATCAAACGGGCTGTGATACTAAAAGAATAATCCGTTTACTGTTTCACCCGCTGGTCGTAATTGTATCCCATCGAGTAATTTTCTCCTTTTATTTTACGGATGAGCTCCTGTTTAATAGCATGGAAAAGTAATAATATGAATATCCTCGGTGACTTCCATATCCTTTATCGGGGCATTGATCATAATATCAACAATATCCTTGAGTTTCCCCCCGGTATATCCTGTAAGAGCAATAGTTACAGCCTTGTTATCCCGGGCATATTCCATAGCTTTAACCACATTTGCTGAATTTCCGCTACCCGAAATACCAATCACCACGTCGTCCTTTTTCATGAAAGTCTGTAGTTGTTCAACAAAAACTTCTTCATAGGAAAGATCGTTAGTAATGGCAGTCAGGGCTGCAATATTATCGTTCAGACAAATTATCCGGAAACGTTTTTCAAGCTGGTAGGAAATACCTTTCAGAAAGTCTCCCGTAACATGTGATGCAGTAGAAGCACTGCCGCCGTTCCCAAAAATATAAACGGTATTGCCATTTTCACGGCAGGTCAATAACAAATCGGCCACTTTTTCAAGGGCATTTATATCGAGTTGAACCAGGGTATCGGATACCCGGTTGAAATAATTCTTAAAATCAGATGTTTTCATCAGCAAAGTAAATTAGTTTTGAACCTTCACGTTCAAAGTTAAAATCAAAGTTTCTTAAAGAAGATAAAGCTTCTTTTAATTTTGCCTGGTTGTTTTTCTCACAGTAAAAAAGCATAAAACCGCCGCCGCCGGCGCCAAGTAATTTCCCGCCTGTAGCGCCGTTTTTCAGGGCAAGCTGGTATATATCCGAAATCTCGTTATTGCTGATTTGTGATGCCAGCCGTTGTTTCAGTATCCAGTTCTCATGAAGGATTTTCCCGAAATCTTCCAGTCGTTCCTGGTAAAGACAATCACGCAAATCAAAGACCAGTGAAACCATCGATTTCAGTATGTTGAATTTATCTTCGTTTCCGGCATTTTTCTTCTGTTCGCTGAGAATGTCGGAAGCTTTACGTTGGTTGCCGGTATAAAACATCAGGAGGTTGTCCTGAAGCGCCGTATATACTTCATTTTTAATGTAAAGAGGCTCCACTTTCACACTGCCGTCGGGATTGAAATATAATATGTTCAGCCCGCCGAATGCCGCAGCATACTGGTCCTGTTTACCGATGGGTTCTCCCAGGATATCGATCTCAATTTCGCAGGCTTCCCTGGCTAGCTGTTCGTGCGATACGTATTTTCGGCGGATAGCGTATAGATTGTGCAATAAACCCACAGTAAAAGAAGAAGACGATCCCATTCCTGTTCCGGCTGGTATATCGGCAATGGAACTTACTTCCACGCCACCTGTAATCCCCGATTTCCGTAAGGCTTCTCTTAATAGGGGGTGTTCCAGTTCGTCGATGGAACTGACAGTTTCGGTTTGTGAATATTTTACCCTTATCTCGTCGGGGAAAAAGAATTTATGTGATGAAATATACATGTATTTGTCAATGGTAGTGCTCAGCACAGCTCCCTGGCTCTTCGCGTAAAATGTTTCCATATCGGAACCGCCGCCGACAAAACTTATCCGGAACGGTGTTCGGGTAATGATCATGTGTTTTTCGGGTTTATTATAAAATCAGCTAATTTACTTTCTTTTTCTATTATTGAATATTCATCCTGTGTTCTTTTTTCAAAAAGCTGTTCAATATCAGCCTTTTCTTTGCCTCTCCAGTTGTAATAATCGTATATCCTTTCTTTCTGAAGTGCTGTATCCGTTTTGATAAATATTTTGGTATGGGCCAGGTTACGGATCTTTTCGGAACTCAGGGCCACTACACCTTCTATTATTACCACCTCTTCATCCTTATAGAAATATTCCACGGATTCTACATCACGTTCGGGATGATTCGGATAGGACGAAAGTTGAATTTTTTCACCTTTGAACAGGCTCTCAATATCCTTTTCCAGCTTATCAAGGTTAAAGCGGTCGTAAACCGATTTACAATGCTCACGCTGATCTTCCGGGAGTATCCAGTTGTCCAGTTCAATTGTTAATGTACGTAATCCCTGTTGCTGAAATTGCCTGGAAAAATAAGCAGCCATGGTACTTTTACCGTTCCGTGCATTACCTGCAATACTGATCACAAAAGGTTTTTTAACATCCGGTTTGAATATTTCAGTGATCTGTTGAAATAAATCATGGTAAGGTTCTTCCATAATAAAATCAACAGCTTCAAGCAGGTTCTTGAAAAAGTAATCGGGGCGTACACTGGTTTTTCGCATACCATATCCGGTCATAACACCTATGGTAGTGCAACCTGCATTTTTGCCGGCCTGCACATCGCGTTCCGAATCGCCGATCATATACGACTGTTTCAGGTCGATATGAAAATCACGGGCAGCATCCTCGAACATTCCGGTTTTTGGTTTCCGGCAATTGCAATCGATTTTATATTCCGCATTTTCTTCCGGGTAACCTTTATCAGGATGGTGCGGACAGTAATAGATAGCATCCAGGTAAGCATTTTCACTTCCCAGATCTGTTTCCATTTTGTTATGAATGTTTTCCAGTTCTTCGATGGTACACAAGTTACGCGCGATCACTGATTGATTGGTGACAACTACTGACAGGTATTCCGACAGGTTGATTTTTTTTACCGCTTCTGCAGTAAATGGATACAATGTCATGTCTTCGGGAAGGTGGATATAACTTTGTTCCACATTAATAACTCCGTCACGGTCGAGAAAGATGGCTTTTTGAGGAAATTCGTAACCGGCTCGTGTAATTTTTCCCGATTGGTAGTCGTTTTCCACTTCTTCCCAGCGCGAAGGCGTTCCCATATCCTTCAGGTATTCGGATGTACGGTACCCGAACATATTGATCTTATCGTACAATTCCGGGAAGATATCCCGTCCGAAGTCGGCTTTTTTATTTTTTTCGAGATATGTCAGAATTTTTGGGTGAAAAACATAAGCGCCGGCATTCACCAGGTTTCGGTAATATTTCCCTGGTTTGTGTGGTTTGGAATGAATAGCCGTTACTTTTCCCGTTTTACTGATGTCTGCCAGGTCGCTGTCGTACGGATGGTTATTGGGATGCAATACAAGGGTACAGTCGCTTTTGTGCGAATAATGAAAATCGATCAGGTATTGCAGTTGCATATTGATCATTACATCACCATAGAAAACGATGAAATCATCTTCAAGACGATCCTCAATAGCTTTAATACCGCCTACAGTTCCCAGCGGCTCTTTTTCTTCATAATAAGAGATGTCAACTCCCCATTTTTCTCCTTGCCCGAAATACTCCACGATCTTATCTGTGAAATAGTTCACCAGGATAATAATTTCACGAATACCATATTTTTTAAGAAGTTCTACCTGGTGCTCCAGGATTGGTTTATTTCCAACCTTTAACATAGGTTTCGGCATCAGTTGTGTATGATGCCCCATTCTTGTGCCTTTTCCGCCCGCTAATATTACCGCTTTCATGCGTTGTTCCGAATCCTTGAGTTTTGGTATTTGAAAAGCAAAGAAAAGTAAAAATATCCGTTAAGAAAATTTTTCTTTTAAAAGATTGGCCACATGCCTGTCGACAGGAAACGTAAGTTCATCGGCAGATAATTTATCGATAGAAAGCCACCGGAATGACTGGTTTCCGTTTTTCATTTCCGCAAAATCAAATGCTTTTTCAGAGATTTTGAATTTGATAGCATCTTTGATCCGTATTCTGTAGTAAATGCTGATCAACTGCTGATCGGGATAAAATAAAGCCTGCTGGAAAAAATGAGTGGTATAAAAGTGATCGATGATTTCCACTTCCTGCCCGAGTTCTTCCAGGCATTCACGCCGGATACAGTCTGCAGGGCCTTCACCGAAATCAAGGCCCCCACCCGGGAATTTTGTCATCTTCATGTCAATCTGAAATTCATCAGAGAGAAGGACTTCTTTTTTATCGTTAATAATCAATCCGTAAACCCTGATATTAAACTGCCGGATATTGTTTTTCTTCATGAAATAAGGTTGAGATCATTAAAAATCAGCTATAATTTTATAATAATTATATTTTCTGCCTCGAAAAGCGGGAATAATAGTGGTGTTGTATTTCGTATCGTAATATCTTATTGGCAGGGGATACAGCGCTTTCCGTTTCCAGGGTATCATCTCTTCCTTTTTTAGATTTCCGTACGCATCTATTATTACCGCGGCAATATATGATTTTTTCATACGGCTGAGGCCTTTCGTTTTTCCGGTATTATCAATGTTCTTTATGTTATCGTTATAGAAAATAACAATGTAATTCTTATTGATGGGCGCCATAAGGGCATAAGAACAATAGTTGGGATTATTTAGGAAAAGGTTCCCGGTTTCCCGGATATATTCGCGATAGTCGACAGGTTCTGTTACACTCGTGTTGATCCCGTTCACGTTAAAACCTTGTTGTTTTTGTATTACCTGGTTCCAGTATACCTGACCGTCTTCATTAAAGCAGGTTACAATAATATTATTATATGTATCAAATGTCTGATTAAAAAATTGTTCAGCTATGAGAATTACTTTTCCGTCTTCCCGAACTACAAGATCATTCAGGCTATAATCCAGTAATTCATTGTTTCCTGTTATCGGTTCGTTGTTCGTTGTCAGTTTCAATAATAAGTCGCTGGTAAATTCTACAGAGCGGTTATTATAAATATTTCCGTTATTGGCATCAATCCTGAAGAAGAAGGTGCCTTTAACACCAAACCGGAACATTTCGGAGTAAAGACCGGCACAGATAAGTCCGCCATCATCAGCGGCAACGATTTTCAGTCCCCTGATATATTTGTCAGGCAGGGTAATGGGGTATTTTCTGAAATTAGCGCCATTATCGGTAAACCGGTAAAGAGTATATGCATTTTTAACCAGTTTACCGATTGAAAATATATTTTCCCGTTTCACTAAACTTGCAATAGAAACATTTCCATAATCATCAACCAGGTATTGATTATTACGCGGCCCCTGTCCTGTAAAGTCAAACAAATCTTTTTGTTTCCACAAAAGATCCATATTGTCGCTAAAAACGTAATATTCATTAAATTGTACTTTCGACCAGTTTAATTTAATCCTGGATACAATCAGCAGTTTCGTTTCTTTTCTTGAAAGGGCAAAATGAATATCGGCCCAGTTACCCTTGACATTTTTAATGGTGGTAATTTCTATGTAATCAGTTGAAGGTAAGAGTGAAGACTTATCTATCTTCTGATAATATAATGTAATGTCTTTTAACCGGTACTTGGTAAGAAATATGTATAATTCACCGTGAAAATGTACAATATCTTCAAAATAATACTGTTTAAGGCCTTCGTTTAATTTAATCGGTTCCTTTTTTACGAAATTGAGATTTTTATCGAGTTTTTCAATGTAGTAACGGTTAGCTTCGAATTTCAGAACAAAGTAATTGGTGGAATCATACCCGATTATTTTTTGCAGGGAGGTGCTTCCGTAATTATATTGGAAATCACTTTTGGCAACTTCAAAATTTTGAGAAAATAGTGGCGTATATCCGGAGAAGACAATAAGAAGCAGGAAGTAATATTTGAAAAATTTTACTGACATTATCGGTGATTCAATAATTCTTTCCTTAATAGATTTAATGTTGTAAAAGCAATGTTAAATATAACCAATTTTCATACAACTTTTCAGGAGCCGAAAAATTATTGAGTTGCAATATTATACAGAATGTTCGATAAACCGGATCATTTCTTCCGTATCCCCCGGATCGAACCATTCGATATCGTTATACCTTCTGAACCATGTAAGTTGTCTTCGGGCGTAATGCCTCGTATTACGTTTAATAAGCCTGACAGCTTCCCCGAGATCGGTCTTTTGGTCGAGAAATTGATAAATTTCTTTATATCCTACCGTGTTGAGGGCATTTAAGTGGCGGTAAGGGTAGAATTTCCGTGCCTCTTCAACCAGCCCGTTTGCAATCATCCAATCTACTCTTTTATCGATATTTTCATACAATTTCCGGCGGTCCATATTCAGGCCGATTTTCAAAAAGGCAAAGTCTCTTTGTTTTGGTTTGTTCGTGAGTAAGGATGAATAAGGTTTACCAGTTATTATTGAAATCTCAAGCGCTTTCAAAATGCGTTTGGGATTATTCAGGTCTGCACGACCGTAATATTCGGGGTCGGCTTCTTTCAGTTGCAACCGCATTTTTTCGATCCCCTCTTCCTGCAACTGGTTTTTCAATTGTTCTCGTAATGAATGATCTGCAGATGGCAGTTCGTCGATCCCATAACACACGGCATCGATATATAAACCTGAGCCGCCTGCCATAATTACCTTGTCTTTTGTTTGAAAAAGATTTTCGAGGATTTCGGTTGCATCCGATTCAAACCGGCTGACATTGTAATAATCGTGTATGGAAATTGTGTGGATCAGATGGTGCTTAACCGCTGCCAGTTCTTCATCGGAAGGAACCGCAGTTCCTGTCTTCAGTTCTTTGAATAACTGACGGGAATCGGAAGAAATAATTTCCGTATCGAAATATTTTGCCAGTTCAATCCCTACAGCGGTTTTTCCAACACCGGTAGGGCCGAGAACAATAATTAAAGTTTTTTTACTCACAGGCGGACAAGAGATATTCCGTTTTGGCATTTTTTGTATTTATCTCATTCTTCCGGTTTGGTAAGTTAGCATTTTTTACTTACCTATTTGTTGCCTGATCAGGTTAAGCGCTGAACCTGCTTTAAACCATTCTATCTGGTTTGCATTGTAAGTATGGTTTACAGCAATTTCTTCTGCAGTGCCATCGGCATGGTGCAGGACAACTGTAAGTGGTTTATCAGGAGCAAAAGTTTTTAATCCGGTAATATCAATGACATCACCTTCCAGAATTTTTTCATAATCCGATTTATCGGCAAAAGTGAGCGCCAGCATGCCCTGTTTTTTTAAGTTGGATTCGTGTATTCTTGCAAAAGATCTGACCAAAACGGCTTTCACTCCCAGATGTCTGGGTTCCATGGCCGCATGTTCCCTCGACGATCCTTCGCCGTAATTTTCATCTCCCACTACAACAGTTCCGATGTTTTTTTCCTTGTAAGATCTTGCTGTGGCAGGCACTTCACCATATTTTCCGGTAAGGGCATTTTTTACTTCATTGGTTTTATTATTGAAATAATTAACAGCGCCTATCAGCATATTATTGGAAATATTATCCAGATGCCCCCTGTATTTGAGCCATGGTCCTGCCATAGATATATGATCGGTGGTACATTTCCCTTTGGCCTTAATCAGCAAACGGAGGCCTTTCATATCTTCACCATCCCATGAATTAAAAGGGGTCAGGAGCTGAAGCCTGTGAGATTCCGGTTTGACAACAACTTCTATCCCGCTTCCGTCTTTTGAGGGTTCCTGGTATCCGCTGTCTTCCACGGCAAAACCCTGTGGAGGCATTTCAATACCTTTAGGCTCTTCCAGTTTTACTTTTTCCCCTTTCTCATTTTCAAGGTAATCTGTCTGGGGATTAAAATTCAGGGTTCCGGCAATGGCAAAAGCCGTAGTCAGTTCCGGAGATGCCACAAAACCATGAGTATTTGGATTACCATCGTTCCGCTTTGCAAAATTCCGGTTAAAGGAAGTCATGATTGAATTTTTTTCCTGTTTTTCCGCTCCATGTCTGGCCCATTGACCGATGCAGGGACCACAGGCATTGGCAAGTACTACTCCGCCGATACCGGTAAATACATCAAGCAATCCGTCGCGTTCGGCAGTATATCGTACCTGTTCGGAACCCGGGGTGACCGTAAATTCCGATTTCACTTTTAAATTTTTGTCTTTTGCCTGTTGTGCTACAGAAGCTGCACGGGTAAGGTCTTCATACGAAGAATTGGTACAGGAACCTATCAATCCGACTTCGAGTTTTTCGGGCCATCCGTTTTCTTTCACCTTTTTTGCAAATTCAGAAACAGGCGTGGCCAGGTCGGGAGTAAAAGGTCCGTTGATATGTGGTTCGAGTTCAGACAGGTTAATCTCGATTACCTGGTCGAAATATTTTTCGGGGGAAGCATACACTTCTTTATCTCCCGTCAGGTCATCTTGCATGGCATCGGCTAATTCTGCAATTTCTGTCCGGCCGGTACCGCGCAGGTATTGTGCCATTTTTTCGTCATAACCGAAAACAGAAGTAGTGGCCCCGATTTCTGCTCCCATATTGCAAATGGTTCCTTTCCCCGTGCAGGAAATATTTTTGGCGCCTTCTCCGAAATACTCGAGGATACAACCTGTTCCGCCTTTCACTGTCAGTATCCCGGCAACTTTAAGAATAACATCTTTTGCAGATGCCCAGCCACTAAGTTTTCCCGTGAGCTTTACACCTATCAGTTTTGGGAATTTAAGTTCCCAGGGCATACCAGCCATCACATCTACGGCATCAGCGCCGCCAACACCTATGGCTATCATCCCAAGTCCTCCGGCGTTCACAGTATGTGAATCGGTACCTATCATCATACCGCCGGGGAATGCATAATTTTCAAGAATCACCTGGTGAATAATACCGGCCCCTGGTTTCCAGAAACCAATACCATATTTGTTTGAAACAGAAGCAAGAAAATCATAAACTTCTTTATTGGTGGTTGTGGCGGTCTTCAGATCCTGTACTGCACCGGTTTTGGCTTGTATTAAATGGTCGCAATGTACGGTGGAGGGAACGGCTACTTTATCTTTACCAGCTTGCATAAATTGTAATAAAGCCATCTGGGCAGTTGCATCCTGCATGGCTACCCGGTCGGGGTGAAAGTTTACATAATCTTTACCTCTTACATGTCCTTTATCCGGTAATTCATCAAAAAGATGGGCATAAAGTATCTTTTCCGTTAATGATAACTGTTTATTCAATAGTTTTCGTGTAGCGCCTATTTTGTCACTGTATATTTTGTACACGCGGTTTATCATTTCTATATCGAAAGCCATAATTTGTAAATTTTAATTTTAAAATGGGGCACAATTTAGTGAAAACAATGCTATTTTTAAAAGAGTTTTTTATAACTAAATCCGACAAAATTTATATTATGGTAACAGGTAGATTGAATTATTTGTTTAATTTTAAAAAAATAAAAAAATATCAGAGTGACAAATGAATAGGTTAGCCCTTCAATATGAAAATTTTAAAGTCTCACATGATTCTATTCGTGCCAACTTGCTACGGGCAATTCTTACTATTTTAATTATAGCATTCGGTATAATGGCATTGGTAGGGATACTCACGGCTATCGACTCGATAAAAGGATCGATAAGCAGCCAGTTCGCAACAATGGGAGCCAACACATTTACCATTGAAAGCCGTAGTATGAATATTCATGTGGGGGGAAAACAATACAGAAAGAAAAATCACAGGTACATTTCATTCAGGCAGGCAAAAGAGTTTAAAGACAGGTATAAATTTCCTGCTGTTACATCCATTAGTACCAATGCTACCAGCATTGCTACTATTAAATACAAATCGAAGAAAACCAATCCGAATGTATCTGTTGTAGGATCGGACGAGAATTATCTTTTCACGGCAGGTTATGAGATCGATAAAGGAAGAAATTTTATACCTCAGGAGATTGAGCAAAACAGAACTTTTGTGATTATAGGAAAAGATATAGCCAATAAATTATTTGATAAATCCGAATCTCCTGTTGGCAAGGTAATTACAATAGGGGGGAGTAAATTTAAAGTTATTGGTGTATTGAAGAAAAAAGGTGCCAATATGATGGAAAATGATAATATTTGTATTTTGCCTTATACAGTAGTCCGTCAATACTTTTCGAGGCCAGAGCAGGGTTATTCCATCAGTATCACTCCAAATAGCAGTGAGATGTACGATATGGCAGCTAGTCAGGCCGAAAGCCTGTTTCGGATCGTTAGGGGATTAAATGTGAAAGATGAGTCGGATTTCAATATCACCAAAAGCGATAATCTGGCCAAAATACTGATTGAAAATATGAAGTATGTGACAATTGCAGCAACTATTATTGGTTTTGTAACACTTTTCGGTGCTGCCATCGGATTAATGAACATTCTGCTTGTATCTGTAACGGAACGTACACGGGAAATAGGTGTTCGAAAAGCTATTGGCGCTAAAAGTAAACTTATCAAGCAACAATTTTTATATGAAGCCGTTCTCATTTGTATCTATGGTGGCATTTTGGGAATAATATTAGGAATTTTAGTAGGAAATATTGTATCTTTAATTTTAAAATCACCATTTATGGTCCCATGGGAATGGATATTTGCAGGGTTGGCATTGTGTTTTTTCGTGGGATTAATATCAGGTATTTATCCAGCTACAAGGGCATCACGACTAGATCCCATTGTTGCTTTGAGGTATGAATAAAATATATTAAAAGTAATATATCTTTTATGGAAAGACTCTTTATAAAGAAAACTGCAAATACTCCCGGTATTGATTTTGATCCTGATACAGGCCAACTTAAATTAGAGGGTCGGTCGATACCTGAAAACCCGGGTGATTTTTTTGAGCATCTGATTAGTTGGATTGATAAATATTATAAAAAACCAGCTCAATTTACTAAGGTCGATCTTAACCTGGAATATGTAAACAGTGGATCTTCAAAATACCTGCTTGGAATGTTCAGGCTGATCAAGAAGAAATATGATCAGGGGCATGATTGTATCATCAACTGGTATTATGAGGAAGATGATGAAGCTATCTTAAGTCTGGGTGAACATTACAAATCAACTATTAAAATACCATTCAACCTGGTGGAGTACATTTGATTTTATAAAATATAGAAGACATAAAAAAAGCTGCAAATTAATTCATTGCAGCTTTTTTTATGTCTTAATTGATAAAATTAATTATTTCACTGTATCCATATAAATCAGGAGTTCAAGAACTTTGGTTGAATAACCCCATTCATTGTCGTACCAGGATACTACTTTTACAAAGTTATCATTCAGCGATATTCCTGCACCGGCATCGAAAATAGAAGTTCTTGCATCGCCCAGAAAATCGGTTGATACAACGGAATCTTCCGTATAACCAAGTATACCTTTCAGTTCACCTTCCGAAGCATCTTTCATAGCTTTCTTGATATCTTCGTAAGAGGCGGGTTTTGACAAACGGCACGTAAGGTCAACAACTGAAACATCGGCAGTAGGCACCCTGAAAGACATTCCGGTAAGTTTTCCATTTAATTCGGGAATAACTTTTCCAACAGCTTTTGCAGCTCCTGTTGACGAAGGGATAATATTCTGACCAGCACCACGTCCACCTCTCCAGTCTTTTTTCGAAGGACCGTCAACGGTTTTTTGAGTAGCTGTAGTAGCATGTACTGTAGTCATCAAACCTTCGGCAATTCCGAATTTATCGTTCAGCACTTTAGCTATCGGGGCCAGACAGTTCGTAGTACAGGATGCATTCGATACAATTGACATATCCGCTTTGTAACTTTTGTTGTTAACTCCCATTACAAACATTGGAGTATCATCTTTTGAAGGAGCAGACATGATCACTCTTTTGGCTCCGGCTTTAATATGTGCCTGAGCTTTTTCTTTTGTCAGAAACAAACCTGTAGATTCAACAACATATTCGGCACCTACTTCATCCCATTTTAAATCGGCAGGATCGAGAATGGCTGTAACGCGAATTGCATGCCCGTTAACAACAAGTTTACCATCTTTAATATCAATGGTTCCTTTAAACTGACCATGAACAGAATCGTATCTCAGCATATATGCCATATATTCCACATCGATGATGTCATTGATTCCTACAATTTCCACATTATCATTATTCATGGCTACACGAAAAACAAGTCTGCCTATACGTCCAAAACCATTGATACCTACTTTAATTTTTCCCATAATTCTTTAAATATTTTATTGATTTACGAATATTAAATACGCTTGAAAAGCAGCATGCAAAAATAGCAAAATAAATTCAAACCATCAAAAAATACGGGTTACTTTTAAGTATTCTGTTATTTTTCTAACAATAATATGTAGCAAAAAAGGGACGTTTGCTGGAAAAAATAAAAAAACAGAAATTATGATAGCTCGTTAATTATTTATTACTGTCAATAATCTTATCGAGTTTGGTCGATTTATTATCTTTAAACTGGGCATTGATAATTTTACCAAAGCGGTAACTAAGAAATAATGAGAAGAAGATACGGTTGTTATTTTCAGTGGCCATTATCTGGATTTTTTTGGGAAAGGCATCTATTATAATCCCGGTCTCAATAGCATGGAAAACCTGATCTAAATTTCCGAATTCAAATGTAGCGCCAATTTTTCCATAGATTCCGGGAATTACTTTTATTTCATTGAAACCTTTGAAAAAAGACGCTTTTCCGTCTATAACGGTAGCAGAAGTATGTTGTCCGGGGTCAAATTTCTCGATTTTTACCTGTGATGATGGATTAGGATAAGCAGAGTAATATTCTACCTGGTAGTAGATAGGTTTGAGTATTCCGACAGATAAACCTGCGTTATAGAAATATCGTATTGATATGCCTCCTTTATCTAATTTCTGGAAAAGTTCTTTCTGGAATCCAATCCCGCCGCGTAAAGCGTAAAATTGGTTAATCTTACCGTATACATAGCTTCTGCTTGTAGGATAGGTATTAGTACTGATCTTAACTTCTTTCGGATGTTTTATAAATGCCAGGCCTCCTTCGTAAGTTGTTTTCCTGAATGCATCTATTCGTTTGGCATAACGGTAGTTAATGCCAAAACCCGTAGAATTTAACAATCCCGCAACCGTACTTTCATTCCGGTAAAAAATTTTATTCTGGGTATCTAATTCCCCCTGACTATAGACATAACTGCACGAAAAAAAAATAATACAGTATGCTATAATTTTTTTCATATAAACATTTCCTTTCCTTAAATTCTAATTTTTATGATAGCCAAGGAAATGCTAAATTACAAAATATGTGGGAATAATTGTATAGCGAACGGGGTTTTAGCTGTTGTTTTGGCTGGATTGCTCTGTGTCTGCTTTACTATACGCCGGGCAGGTTTTTGAACTTCCGCAAGAAATAATCATAGCTCCCAAGAACACAACCAGAGCCAACAGGGCTAAGAATCTTTTCATAATTTAATTTTTAAGTGGTACTTCCGGGTAAAAATAGACAAAATATCAAACGAAAAAAGCTTTAACTGTTATTTTCAACCTGTTCAGTTTGTTGTCCTTTGGCATAAGCCGGACAAACATGTTCATTACATGCTGATAATAATATTGATGCAAAAAAAACAATTGCAATAATTAAGGCCAATCTCTTCATTTTAATATTAAGTTTATAATCCCAAAAATTAATAGTTCTGAATCTAATTAATTAGCAATAATCCTTTAAAAAAAACAGAAATAATTTATATTTAAAACTGCTTATATAAATAATATATTGCTTTGTTAATGTAAAATTAGAAAATTCAAGTTTTATTACGTTATGATTAACCAATGGTTACATTCAATTGGTAAATCCCCGACATATTTTGACGAAGTACGTATTTTTATTGGAAATTGATGAAAGCAAATCCGGTTATTCTTAGTTTAATGAACCCTGAATAATACTGAGTATTGATAGCAATTATATATTCTAATTAGAAATTCTGGATACAAACTTCTTATTGGCAGATTTTCAATGATTAATCTGTAAGCTAAGAGAAAACCGGTGAAGATTGGATAAAAGATTTTCAGGATAAAGCCACAGAAGATTTTATATGGGTTACTACTTTTGAGAAGACAAATAATTCATGCTTTTCCGGATCATTACTGTAAAAACGGGCAGCTATCTTACAAATGTTAATAATATCCGAATAAATAGCATTAAATGTTTGCTGAGCTTCTTCTTCAATAGCTTTTCTGGTGGCGTTTAATGATTCTTTTGAACGGTTGATTTTATTAAGTTTTTTCGCATATTCACTGATTCTCTCGATAAAGGCAGCATCACTTTTATTTTTAATTAACTCATCTTTTAATGAAACGTTCATTTTATCGCGAATACTGCTTAATAAACCGAGTAAGGCCATTGTATCGTTGTTTTGCACGGCTTTCAGATATTTTCTGAATCCAAGCGTTTCCAGTATTTGTTCTTTTCTGGTAATGTCATTTCCAGTTCTGAGTTCAATGAGGGTTTTAAGAAATGCAATTGCCCTTAACGATTGCGCCTGAACGGAATTCAGGGTGTTCTTAATTCGTTGTAGTTCTCTTGAGGTACCTAATCCCAGAAAGTACTCGAATCCTTTATTGATTCTCTCGGAAAGCGAATGGGCATATTGCCTTGTAAACCCCGGTTGAACAGTAGATAACGCTGATAAATTGGATTGGAAACTTTCGGTAATTACCTGTGATGCCATAAGCATGTCCAGATCTTTGTAACGATAATTTTTGTGGTACATACAACAGAAATTTGTAAGTTTTAATTACGAATAACAATTATTAATACCACATGGCATAAAAGTATCACCAGTTTTAATAAAAATATTTTAGTACAAATTTCACAACAGTCATTAATAATCATAATAACAATTAATTATGATTGTAATTTAGATAAAATAAAAATAGTGTTAATGTGAATTTTTTACTGAATTGTAAAAACAATTGTTATTTCCGGTAACTTACTGAAATTCCTTCGCGACTGGCATGATTCACACTTGTATCAAAATCTTTATCGGATTTAATAGCTATCAGGAAATCCTGCATGGAATCGGAATAGCCAATAACATTATGAGCGGTTATAACACCTCCCGGGACGATACGATCCTTCAGCATATTGAAATATTTAATATAATCGGGTTCCCACGCGTCAATAAAAACAAAATCAAAGTCCCCCTTCAGCTGGGGAATCTCGGCCAGCGCATCATTGATTCTTGAATCGATAACATTATCAAGGCCTGCTTTTTTAAAGTTTTTTTCGGCTTCGCGTCCGCGGTTCACATTTATTTCAATGGTAATAACTTTTCCTCCTGTTTGTTTAAAAGCCAGCCCAAGCCATAAAGTTGAATAACCGTTTGATGTCCCTATTTCCAGGCCTCTTTTATAATGATGTTCCAGGATCAGATCGTATAAAAACCGACCGTCTTTGGCGGGTATATTCATACCACCGTACCGGTAAGGAAGATGTTTTAGCAAAGGTAAGACTTGCGTGTCGGTGATACCTTTGAAATTTCTTTTATCTGACTGGCAGGTCGAAAGAGTAAATAAAATAATAATCAAACCGAGACCGGCGAATATTTTATGTTTTACTGAATTTTTTGTGACAGGGCTAAAAGTGTTTCTCATATTTTTTTACCTGATTTGAAAACCCGATTTCTTACTAACATTTTTTAATGGATACTATGGTATTTTATTCTCAGGCAAGTTATGACGAAAATACTAAATATGCAAGTAGTCATGAAATATCGCGATAAAAATTCATATATGCACAACGGAAATTAGCCGGTAGAACCGGCTAAACTATAATCATCTGAAAATATTCAGGGAAATTTCTTTTTTCCGGGATCATTTCATTTTATCGATCTTTTTTAAAAGTCCGGCGGCCCTGTCTTTTTTATCCGGGCTAACAGTATTGCCGTTTATTAAAGAAGACAGGATTTCTTTAGCTGCCGGTTTATCGTCCTTTTTCAGATAAGCCAGACTGCTGTTCAGTTGCGCATTCGAAATAAAAACGGCTGGCAGGTTTTATAACGGAATATGCCTGAATAGCTTTTTCATACTGTTGGGTTTCGAAGTAACAATATCCCTGGAAATAATACAAAGTAGATGGTCCTGCATTCGGGGCCTTTTGTTGCAGAAGTGTATCGATAAGAGCTAAAGCGTCGTTGTATTGCTGTTTCGTAATTTCTGATAATGCAGAATCCCACAGTAGACTTGTTTTGTCAGGGTGAAGCGGAACATCCCGTGTGACATATCCTGCGGGATCGGGTTTGGCATAATATTCGGCAATGATCTTATCGGATGATAACCGGTTGTTACCCGCTATATAAATAATAAATACAGATGCAACAATCCCGATAAAAACAGCGGCAGCAACATATTTCCACTGGTGCATTTTTATTAATCTGCCAGCGGGTTTTTGTTTTTCGAACAGTTCATTACCGATCTGGTTTAACCGGTTTTTAAGCCGTTCGTCGGCTTTCATTTCAATAGCTTTGCGTGCAGTGAGATAAGCTTTTACTTCATAACGGAACTCTTTATCTTCCTTCACTCTTTTCTCAAACTCTTCCTGTTCCCTTTTGGTGAGTTTGTGTGCGTAATACCTTTCGATATGTTTAAATAAGTCTTTCATAAATTAATTAACCTTATAACTTTGTTTTAATAACCTTAACTTGTTTATTTATTGAAAAATTTTTTCTTTTTTAACCAGTTCCATTAATTTTTGCATGCAGTTGTACCGTTTTGTACGTGCCGTATGTTCATTCAGCAATCCGTTTCTGTTTGCAATTTCTGCCATGGAATACCCGTCGTTCCAGTCCATCAGTATCTCTTTGCATTTTTCAGCAAGGGTGTCCATGAGCTCTTCCAAACGATCCCATTGAACTTTAAACGAAAGTAATTCAATTACGTTTTCATTTTCACTCATTTGATCTTCCAAAAGTTCCATACTAATTTGCATTTCACGTTGTCTGCTCTTATTAGTCGACTTATTCCGGATAATGTCAATGCATTTATTATTTAAAATGCTGTAGAGGTAAGTAGAATATTTTGCAGTCCCTTTAAAAACATTATTGATCACATGGTCCCTGAACAGGATAACTGTTTCCGCATATGCATCCATAACCTCTTCGCGGCTGATCACGTGTTTTTTCAGCATCCCGTATACCAGTACAAAGTTGTTCCGGTAAATATAAGTCAGACACTTTTCCTGCCGTATTCCGCCTGCTTTTATATCGGCTATGATTACATTTTTTTTCATGCGTTAAATTTCAGGAAAAAAATACTAAAAATAATTGACTTAGATGATAGTTTTTTCGACATTTACAATATAAACCGTAAAACCATTAATATGAAATCAAAACCTGAATCAACCAAACTAACAAGAAATTTATTCGGGATACTTATTTTAGTTTTAATATTTGCTTCTTCTTGTACCACCCGGAGCTACTATTTAAGTTTTCCTAATCCTCTTCCAGGACCTGATACTATTACAACTATTGTTTCATTAACTGATAGTATATCTAATGAAACTTATGGGAATATAAAAAATTTAAAATTTCCTAATCCTTTACCTGGGCCCGATACTATTAGACAAATATCCGCAAACAGAATTGGTAATAATATTAAGAATTTTTCAAGGTTAGTTACAAAATTTCCCAATCCTCTACCTGGGCCCGATACAATTCGATTGACTTTATTAAAACCTGATAAAGAGAATAGAATTAACTTTTATTATGTCACTGAAAGTAAATTTGATGTTAATAGTAAAATATATGGATTGATACTTAACGATAAAGGTGAAACAATTGCTTCAACATTAAATTCAAAAAAAGATAGCATTAACTTGTTTAAGTCTGATTCACTTATTTTTGTTAAGGCTTCCTTTATAATTAACTCTTTATCTCAAACTAATATAGAAAATTATAAAGTTTTGCTACCAGTTTTTAATAAAAATGGACAGCAATATTGGTTATATAGTATTTGGGAAAATTAACAATTTGAAGATTAAAATAACATGTTATTTGGTATTTATAATAGTTATTAGTCTTTTCATGATTTTTAACAATAAGTTTGAAGTACTTCACTATAAAGCCAAGTTTATTTCGATTCTACATTTCTTTAGAAGAAGTATAAAAACCATTTTGGTTCTATTATCAATTTTTACTAGCCACATTGCGCACTCAGAAAGCCAAATCAATTATAAAGAATCTTCAATAAATGATATTTATGAGTATATTGAAAAAAGAAATTTTTTTTATAATAATTATGATTCAGTTGTGTACTATGTAAATAAAATTATAAAAATAGCTCAAAAAACTAATAAACCAGAAAGGCTAGTCGAAGCTTTTTATCATCTAACTAGATGCGCAAGATATCAAAATAAATTGAACGATGCTAAAAAGTTTCTTCAATTTGCATTTAATTATTATTCAGTTTATTCTGATACCCTCAAAGTATATTTAGATACAAATAATGAATATCTGGCAAATTTGTTAAATACTGCAGGTTCCTTTTATGCGGAAATTGGGGATATCCAACTTAGTAATTCATATTATCTTAAAATTATAAGGCCAAGTAGTACCCCAATCACAGATGATTCATACTTGTTGCTGCACACTTTTGTGTCTATGGCAATAAATTATATACGACTTGGGCAATTTGATATGGCCTATAATAATTACTTATTGGCAGAGAAATATATTCCAAGAGATCAAAATTTTCAATTTTATTCAATGCTTTTCGATTCATACATTGGAGCGTACTATTGTAGAATTAAAGACTATCAAAAGGCAAAATATACTTATATTAAAATAATTAAAGCTTTTAAAAAAGTTTCTTACTCAGAACAATGGAGATCTTATTTGATTGATTTCAATAATGTTTTAGGGGGCATAATATATAAAGAACTTAATCAAAAAGACAGTGCAATTTATTTTCTTAATCAATCAGTAGCACTTCAGCCCCAAGAACAAGTTTCAAAAAAGGATACTTACTATTTATTGGGGAACACCTATTTATATTTTAAGGATTATAAAAGTGCATTAAAATATTTATTAAGGTGTAAAAATCTTCTAAATTCGAACAACTATATGGAAGTATACTTTGGAGTACAATTGTTAAAAAGCATTGCCGAAGTTTATAACCAAATGCAGGATCATACAAAGGCCCTCCAATATATTAATAAAGCCCTGGCTGTTCAGTCAGATTCAGCCAATGTTTCAGAAACAGGCAGTTACAGCAATCCGCCCTATAATGAAAAGTTTGCCGGTAAAAACATGGTCGAACTGCTCACAATAAAAGCCAATATCTTATTTAACTGGTACAATGCAAATCCAGCCAATACGGAGCTATTGCAACATGCAATAGAAACTTACAAACTGGCATCGGATTACCTTGATTTATTACGGTTTTCCATTGAGACCAATGAAATTAAAGAATTCGTGGCGCAAAACGGCAGGCAGCTTTATGAGAATGCCATGAAGGCAGTTACCCGGTTAATAGCGTTGGATCCATCAAAAAGAAATATGGAAGATGCGTATTATTTTCTTGAAAAAAGCAAAAACCGGATATTATACGAAGCTGTGCGGAATGCCAACATTCAGCATTTTTTCACGGTGCCGGAAAATGTATTGAAAAAGGAAACCGAATTAAAAGCAACGATATCATATTTAAATGAGCAATTATTTAAAAAACAGGGAGCCGCAAGAAATACCTCTGATTATTCTTCATTGGAAGTGGAGCTGGCAGCTGCCCGCCAGCAATATGCTTTTTTTCTCGACAGTCTGAAGGTGAAATATCCGAGGTATCACGCTCTGCAGTACAATACGAAAATTATGAGCATGGACGATGTTCAGAAGAAACTGGTTCCCGCACATACTGTTCTACTCGAATATTTTATGGGCGACAGCAGTATTGTTGTGCTGGGCATATCGAGGTCGAAACTGGCATTTCATTCTATTGCTGCATCTGATCCGCTGTTTAATGAGGTTTATAAAGAACTGGATTCCATCCGGAACATTGTCAGCGGGGATCATATCTATGATGAAGAATACAGTCCCGAACAATACAGAACATTTATACATTCGGGGTTTAATCTTTATAATCAACTGGTAGGTTCGGTTCTTGATCAGTTGAATGAAAACTTCAGGGACATGATCATCATTCCCGATGGGCAACTGGGCTACCTGCCCTTTGAATTGTTGATCAGCAAACTGCCAGAAAATCCAGTTCAGGTTGACTATAGAAATCTGGATTATCTGGTGAAAAAATATATCATCCGTTACGATTATTCCACTTCGTTGCTCAATGAGAATATCAGGCTGGCGCATCTGCCCGGTAATTCATACGATAATGAATATACCGGTTTTGCTCCCGGCTACTCAGTTTCCGGATCAGTCCCGGATACAAATAAATCAACTAAAATATACAAAGCCGGAGGAGTCGGTTTTGCAAGTCTGCTAAAATATAATAAAGAGGAAATTACCAGGGCGGCAAAACTGTTTCACGGCATTGTTTTCTCAGGGAAACGGGCAAGCGAAAGCAATTTTAAATCGGACACAATCCGTTCACGGATTCTTCATCTGGCAGCTCATACTGTTTTAAACAACCTGCATCCGGAATTCTCGGGCATTACTTTTTCCGATTATACAGGCAGGGAAACTGAGGACAAAGATGACGGTATTTTATATGCACATGAAATATATAACCTGAATTTAAATTCCGACCTGGTGCTTTTAAGCGCCTGCGAGACCGGTATCGGAAAAATTGCAAGAGGAGAGGGGATCATCAGCCTAGCCCGGGCTTTTAAATATGCCGGATGCAGGAATATAGTAATGAGCCTGTGGAAAGCCAATGACAAAACCACTTCCGGGATCATGTACGATTTCTGTAAAAACCTGAAAAAAGGTATGCCCAAGGATGAGGCGCTGCAAAGGGCAAAGCTCAAATACCTCGAATCTTCCGACCATTCGCATCCCTTTTACTGGGCAACTTTTGTTCTTATCGGGGATAATTTACCGGTTGAAAAAAGTCTCCTTTCTTCAAAAATATTGGTACCTGTTGTTTCATTCCTGTTGTTGACAGTAATTATTTTCCTTGTTAGAAAGAAACAGTTGTTTAAAAAAACAACTGATAATCAACGTAATTGAAATCTATTCATTTCCCTTTCATTTTTCTTTTTTTAAGAATCAAAAGAAATTATACAATTTCCATTGACATTTTTACCTGCATTCCGACTTATTATTTCAGAAACCCGGTTAAAAAGGTTAGTTCCGGGAAGTAATTAAAAAATAATTTAGGTTATGGGTTAATGCTGAAAGGAAGGGTGTCGGAATTCATGCTGGACTTATGACACTCTTTCTTTTTCACTTAAAAAACGGAGAGAAAGATGGAAGCTTTACTAATGAATCCCACATATGAAAAACGCATGACAATGCCAATGTATGAAAGTTATATAACACGGATTTCGCAAAACATGGAAAGACGGGATGAGATCATTGTTACTGTTGAACCAAATTCAGGTATTATTCAATCGTTGGAAATTATGGATCTGTCGGGCAGGGTTATAAAAAGGATCAGAAACCTGGTTAATGGTTCCCGGATAAGAGAATCCCGTTTCGAACCCGGCATCTATATTATCAAACTAAAGATTAACAATACGGAGATAATCAGGAATATTCATCTTACCTGATCACCTGCCGGAATAAACAAGCAGCTTATTAAGTTTCATCAATAAATAATTGCCCTTTCCCTACAAGTACACCTACACCGCCAACCTTCACTGCTGAGATCCGGTTCTGTTCATGTTCAATAGTTACATGAACGGTTCCGGGTCTTCCCATTTCATAGCCCTGCTCACAAATAATTTTTTTCCCGTCCGACAAACCATATTTTACCAGGTAACAACCCAGCGGGCCACTGGCGCTTCCTGTTACTGGATCTTCAGTTATACCGAACATGGGAGCAAACATCCGTCCATGGGTAGTGGCATTTTTATTTATGGTTTCCGTTGAAAAAACATAAAGCTCTGTGGTATCCAGCTCTTTTTCATGCTTTTCGAGCAGGTCGGTGCGTACTTTTATTTTTTCAAGAGTTTTGATCGAGTTTACCGGAATATAAAGAAAATTATTTCCGCACGATATACTTTGTATTGGATATCCCTGCATAATATCACCCGGATCGACTGATAAAATTTCTGCAATAAGACTTATGTTTTCATGTACCCGACCGAATTCCGGTAAAGGCTGAAACATGGTAATGGAATTATATGCGTTGCCTTCCTTTTTAAAATTTACGAGTATGTCGCCTACCTTTTGTTCCATAATAATCCGGCCCGATTTTTTCGGGGACAATAATTCTTCGCTCATTAATATAAAAGTAGTTCCAATGGTTGGATGTCCTGCTGTGGGCACTTCGTTACCGGGTGTGAATATCCTTACTTTACAATCATTTTCCGGGTTATCGGGAGGTGTAACAAATGTGGTTTCCGAAAAATTAAATTCACGGGCGATTTTTTGCATCAGTTCGCCGTTCAGTCCTTTTCCATCGGGTATCACTGCCAGTTGGTTTCCACCGAATTGCTTATCTGTAAAAACATCTGTGATGTAGTAATTTATTTTTTTCATGAATTTTTATTTGTAGTAAGTAGTTAGAATTCAGAATTTAGTAGTCAGCAACCTGCAACCTGCAACCAAGAAAATAACGCATCATTTTTAATCTTAGTTTCCCCATCTCTGAGAGAGTCTGTTGACATTTAATACTAACACAAAAATAAACGGTCAGCTCTAATTTAAAAAAGTTTATGATATTCAATTTTCATAAAATGTCGATTCTTCGTTTCTTTGCAAAAAATATATCTGATTATGCTTGATACAATTTTTAATCACCGTTCTATCCGGAAATATAAAAGCGATCCGATAGAAGATATCGTACTCGAAGAAATACTTGCAGCAGGAACACGAGCCTCCACCACCGGAAATATGCAGGTTTACAGTATGGTGGTAACACGCGACAGGAAATTAAAAGAACAATTGTGGGAAGCACATTTCAAGCAGGACATGGTGCTGCAGGCTCCTGTGGTTGTAACATTTTGCGCCGACTTCAACCGGTTTAACAAGTGGTGCCGTCAGCGGAAGGCGGAGCCTGGCTACGATAATTTCCTTTCGTTTTTCACAGCTGCCATCGATGCGTTGCTGGTTGCACAGAATGTTGCCGTTGCAGCAGAAAATCTTGGAATGGGAATTTGTTATTTGGGTACAACTACATACATGTCCGGGAAGATTATCGACATTCTTGAACTGCCGGAAAGTGTGGTTCCCATTACCACCCTTACCATCGGATATCCCGATGAAAATCCGGAACTGACGGACCGATTGCCGCTCAATGGTGTGATTCATTATGAAAAGTATAATGATTACACTTCCGAAGATATCGACCTTATTTATGCCGATAAAGAAGCCCTCGAACAAACTGTGGATCTGTTAAAGGAAAACGGGAAAGAGACCCTTGCACAGATTTTCACGGATAACCGCTATTCAAAAAAAGATAATGTTTTCTTTTCGAAGGAATTTCTGAAAACCATCGAAAAGCAGGGATTTATGAATAACGAATAAAAACAGGAGACTTTTTACAAGTTCTTTGGGTACTATTTTAGTAAACTTTTACAACAAAGGGACACGAAGTACATCCATAGGTAAACAACGAAAAGCTTGATTTACATTATCTCAAAAGGAACATCCAGTTTTCCGGCAATTTCTTTCAGATCACTGGCAATAGCAGGGATTATAGAAATTCCTTCCTTTCTGATCTTTTCTTCTTTTTCACGTTCGATATCTCCAGGAATAAGCACTTTCGGTTTACCGGGGGCGCTTTTGGCGTTGCGGAAAGTTTCGATCCACTCGTCCATCTTCGATTTAAAGGCATCGGCCGGTTGAAAGGCATCAATGCGCATGGCACCGAAAAAGTGACCTGTTCCTTCACCCACTTTTTTATCAAGTACCGGCAGGTAAGCAACCGAAGGAGGTACGAAAGGTCCGAAATTAGCTCCGGAAAAAACGGCTGAAAATATATCCACCACAGCACTCATGCAATAACCTTTGTGGCTGCCATGTTCGTAGTCGCCGCCAAGGGTCAGCATCGAACCGCCTTCTTTTAATATTGAAGGTTCGTCGCAAGGATTTCCGTTTTTGTCCTGAACATATCCGAAATGTGTTTTCTCACCTTTTTTTTCAGCTACGGCTAATTTACCCCTTGCAATGGGAGTGGTAGCGAAATCGGCAACAAACGGGGGTTGTTTTCCGGCCGGAATGGCAACGGCAATCGGATTGGTTCCGAGCAAACGGCTGATCGAAAATGTAGGCGCTACCAGCGGATTGGCATTGGTCATGGTAATTCCTATCATGTCGTGTTCCAGGGCCATCATGGCATAGTAACCGGCAATACCGAAATGGTTCGATCCGCGTGTGGATACCCATCCCGATCCGGCTGTTCTGGCTTTCTCGATAGCAACTTCCATCGAACGTGTGGCAGCGATCATCCCAATGGCACCATCACCATCCACTACGGCTGTGCTGGGAGTTTCATGTACTATCCTGATATTGGGATTAACGTTAATGCGGTCGGCTTCCCATAACTGGAAATAATCTTTTATCCGTATCATCCCGTGGGAGGAAAGTCCGCGCAGTTCGGCTGCCAGAAACACTTTGGCTGCTTTCATTGCATCCGTTTCGGTACATCCCATTTTTTTGAAAACCTTAACAGTGAAATTCAATAAATAATCGTATGTATACATGCTAATGACTTTTAATTTTTATTTGAAGTGGGTAAAAATATAAAAAAGCATTTGAATTAAAGTAACATTTTCCGGAACGGTTATTTCATAAGAATTGATTTTACCCGAAGAAAGTTGATAATTCATGATCTGAAGAATTTATTTTTAATAATGTTTCCGGAACATATCTTTATATATCAAACGATAACTACAAAGATTATTCGTCTCAATTTAATTAAAAATACTATTTTAGGGGCATTTTCGTTTTACGATTAATTCTCATACTAAAATAGAACGATTGAAGCATTTCATATTTCTCATATTTATTTTGGCATCTTTTAATCTGGCGGCACAGAAACCAAAGGTCAAAAATGATCCCACACACGATGACAGGCTCCTGCATTTCGGTTTTTCACTGGGATTAAATACAATGGATTACAATATCCGGCAATCGAAATATGCCAGGGATCATTCTATCTTTGTTGACGTGGCAAACCTCGATCCCGGATTCCATGTACATGCCATTTCGAATTTAAGACTGGCTGAATATTGGGATCTGCGTTTTTTACCCGGAATTTCATTCGGTGACAGGTTGCTTGAATTTACAGACAGCTCAGGGGCGATTATGACACCGGATAATAAACCATACAAGATCGAAGCTTCGTACCTTGAATTCCCTTTACTGATCAAATACAAATCAAAGCGGCTCAATAATTTCAGGCCATACCTGATTGGTGGCGCTAATGTGCGGGTCGATCTGGCTTCTAAAAAGCAATACGATCCGATCGATCAGCTTATTATGATCAAACCGGTTGATTATTATTATGAAATTGGTATGGGAGTGGATTTTTATCTGACATATTTCAAATTTTCGATTGAAGTAAAATATTCGGCTGGCCTGCGAAATATCTTTTCAACTACAAACAGAAAAGGGGAACCTCCTCCAGGTGATATTGCTGTTTTTACAAATGCTATTGACCGTATAACTTCATCATTGGTGATGATCTCATTTCACTTTGAATAAGACAGTTTTAACTTCTTCTTCTGAATTCAGAGCAGACTATGGCTGCAGCTATCGACACATTAAGCGATTCCGATTTTGTATTTCCGGAGGCATAACCGGGAATATGCAGTTTGATGTCGATGTGTTTCCATAAATTTCCGGAAATACCCTTCGATTCATTTCCCAGCACAATAAAACCTTTTTTTCCGAGTGGTTCATCATAAATATTCTTACCTTCAAGGAAAGTTCCGTAACGGATGAAATGGTTGTCTGGCTGATAGACTTCAAATACATTTTCAAGCCTGTCATAAATAACGGTTGTTCTTAAAATTGCCCCCATGCTGGACTGCACTACCTTGGGGTTGTAACAGTCCACACAGTCATTCGAGCAGAATACATGACGTATTCCAAACCAGTCGGCTATTCGAAGGATCGTACCCAGATTTCCCGGATCCTGAACTGTGTCGAGGACCAATGAGAGATCGTTTTGTATAACTTTTTTTTCAGGAATATTTTCGATGACCGGTAATACAGCGATGGCCTGGCCGGGAGTTACAAAACTACTGATCTTAGAAAGTTCTTGTTCTTTAACTATAATGAGTTCATCAATATTATTTTGCTGATAAATATCTGAATTTTTCAACCATTTTTCAGTGGCTACCAGGCATGAAATTTGTTGATGCGGTTGAGATATAGCTTCTTTCACAAGCTTGTCACCCTCAATCAGGTAAGCTTTATGAACAGAACGGTATTTTTTTTGCTGTAAAGAATGAAGATATTTGATCTTATTCTTACTTAATACTTCTGATTTCAATATAATTAAAAAGATTATCTTTGCGCGAAAGTAGTAAAAATAGCAGTTTCTTCCAGTTGAAAAAACAAAATATAAAATACAATAAAGCAACTTTTATCAAGTTGGCTCTGGCAATTGTTGTGTTTATTAATATAACATCTTGTTCTTCAACAAAATATGTTCCGAAAGAAAAAAACCTACTGGTTAAAAATGAAATACTGATAGACAGTAAAAAAGGAATAGATCCGAATACATTAAAAGGTTATGAAAAACAGAGACCAAATAAAACCATTCTTGGCGTAAAATTTCATTTGGGATTGTATAATCTTTCAAATATCAAAAAAAAGGGATGGCCCAATAACTGGTTGCGAAAGATTGGTGAGGAACCTGTGATTTACGATAAATACAGGACCAATGATACGAAGGAGATGTTTATAGAATACCTCAAAAGTAAGGGATATTATCATGCTGTAGTAACCGATAGTGTCAAAATAAAAAAACGAAAGGCAAAAGTTACCTACAATATCAAATTGAACAAACCCTATATCATTAATAAAATTAATTATTTCTTCGAGGATACCAGCTTACGTCCGCTGATATTCGCGGATACGGTAAATTCGTTGATTCACTCCGGGCAGATTTTTGATAAAGAACGCCTGCAACGCGAGCGCATAAGAATAGAAAATTACCTCAGAAACAAAGGATATTATAAATTTTCTAAAGAATACATTTATTTTGATGCAGTAAAACTTCCTGGTGTAAATAAGATTGACCTGACACTGGGGATAAAAGAATTTATGGAAGGAACACAGGAGAACCCTGGAAAACCGATGGAACATCGTCAATACAAAATCAGCCATGTATTTGTAAATCTGAATTTTAATTCAGCTTTATCATTCAACGATACTACTTCAAAGAATGTTTCCAGTGATACATTAATTTATGAAAATATTGATTTCTTGCATTCCGGAAAGTTAAGAATCAAACCAAACGTGATTTCTCAGTCCAATTACATACTTCCGGGTGAATTATACAGACAGGATAATGTCAATAAGACATATTTGCATTTGTCTTCATTGGGAATCTATAAGATGGTCAATATTAATTTCAATGAACCCAAAAACGATAAAAGTGATTCGCTCGGCCATTATCCGCTCAATTGTAATATTGAACTAACACGTCGCAAAGTACAGTCCTTCCAATTCGAGACACTGGGCACCAATTCATCGGGGGACTTGGGAATCCGTGAAAACTTTTCGTATTACAATTGGAATTTATTCAGAGGAGCTGAGGTTTTTCAGATCAGATTTACCGGGGCAATCGAAGGTATAAGAAATCCTATAACCAATGTACTGTCGAATATGCACGAACTCGGTGTACAGACAAACATACAGTTTCCCAAGTTTCTTCTGCCGATCCGTTCCAGGGGATTTGTAAAAAAATTTAATCCAAAAACAACGGTGACAGTAGCATACAACTATCAAAACCGCCCCGAATATTTACGGACCATTGTCAACGGATCATTCGGGTATCAATGGAAAGGCAACAGCTATATAACACACACTTTGTTACCTTTTGAACTGAATTATGTAAAACTGTCTCAGATTGATAGCGCTTATTACGCTACATATATTGAACCCAATAATTATCTGAAGGCAAGTTATATTAATCACCTGGTATCTGATATGCGGTATGGTTTTGAATATTCCAATCAGGACCTTGAAAAGAAACATAATTTTATATATTTAAAGGCAACACTAGAATCGGCAGGGAATCTTCTATATGCATACAGCAAGGTTACCAACGGGACAAAATCAACAAATGATAGCAGTTATCAATATTTTGGAGTGCCTTTTTTTCAGTATTTCAAAACGGATATCGATTTCCGGCATTATAATGTAATTAATCAGGGTAATAAGGTCGTATCCAGAATTTTTATCGGAGTGGGATATCCTTACGGAAATTCCATTTCACTACCGTTTGAAAAGAAATATTTTGCCGGCGGACCAAATGGTATTCGTGCCTGGAGTACCCGGAGTCTGGGTCCCGGATCTTATCAGGGGGATACGGTAGGTTATCCAAATTCATTGGCAGATATGAAACTGGAAGCAAATCTTGAGTATCGTTTTCATTTAATTTGGAAACTGGAAGGTGCTTTGTTTATTGATGCCGGAAATATCTGGTCGGTACGGAACGAGCCCAGTCGTCCGGGGGCCGAATTCAAGTGGAATAAGTTTTATAAAGATATTGCCGTAGGCAGTGGCTTCGGTACACGGTTCGATTTCTCCTATTTACTGATCCGGTTCGATTTTGGGATTAAACTAAGGGATCCGGCTATTCAGGGGGATAATAAATGGATCATTGCCAACCGGCCCTTACGGTTAAGTGATTTTACCGTACAATTCGGACTCGGTTATCCGTTCTGATTATACTTGTGGAGTATGTACAGGAACATTCTCAACAAAGAATTTAATCCAGGATACGGGTGCATAAAGTTAAATTTTATAACTTTGCGGAAATTTTTCAGTGATAATTAGTTAATCATTAAAATAATATAACATGAAAGTTTTTGATAAAATAAAACCTGGCGTCGTTACAGGAACCGATGTTCAGGAGTTGTTTAAAATTGCAAAAGAAAACGGTTTTGCCATTCCTGCCGTTAATGTGGTTGGAACAGATACTGTTAATGCAGTTATGGAAGCTGCCAAAGTTGTCAATTCCCCGATAATGATCCAGTTTTCCAACGGAGGTTCCATATTTTACGCAGGAAAGGGCATATCAAACGATAGCCAGCAAGCGGCAATAGCAGGTGCAACCATTGGCGCCAAACACATACATCACCTGGCTGAAATGTATGGTATTCCTGTATTGATTCATACTGACCACGCCGCTAAAAAACTTCTTCCCTGGATAGACGGTTTGCTTGATGCCGGTGAAAAACATTTTCAAAGATACGGAAAACCCCTTTTTAGCTCCCACATGCTTGATTTGTCGGAAGAACCCCTGAAAGAAAACATAGAGATATGCAAAAAATACCTCGAAAGAATGAGCAAAATGGGTATGACCCTCGAAATTGAACTGGGTGTTACCGGTGGTGAAGAAGATGGTGTGGATAATACAAGCATTGATAATGCATTGCTTTATACCCAACCCGAAGATGTAGCCTATGCATACGAAGAATTGGGAAAAATAAGCAACCAGTTTACCATTGCTGCTTCATTTGGTAATGTGCATGGGGTATATAAACCCGGAAATGTTAAACTAACCCCTGTAATTCTGGATAATTCTCAGAAATATATACAGAAAAAATATGGTACTGCCGAAAAGCCTGTGGATTTTGTATTTCATGGCGGTTCCGGTTCAAGCCGTAAAGAAATTCGTGAAGCCATCAGCTATGGAGTAATTAAAATGAATATTGATACAGATACTCAATGGGCATTCTGGGACGGAGTAAGAAAATATGAAGCTGCAAACCATGATTATTTGCAGGGACAAATTGGGAACCCCGAAGGACCTGACAAACCGAATAAGAAAAAATACGATCCCCGTGCCTGGTTAAGGGAAGGTGAGAAGTCGATCATGGAAAGACTTAAAGTTGCTTTCGAAGACCTTAACTGTATAGACAGAAATTAGTACATTCAATTATATTTTTAGAAAACCCTCTGAACATTTGTTTACGAGGGTTTTTTTATGTGTATAGGTCTGGTGGAATTTAACATTAATAAATATTTCAAATAATCTATCCGATTTCAGGTGTTTATAGTCGGAAGGTTTATATTCTATTCTGAATCAATGCAAGAATTTGATATATAGACGATTTTGAAAATGGAACAGTAAAAAATTCCGGTAATATTTTTAAATACCAGATACATTTTTTAATTTGTTACCATGTTTATGAAAAACCTTAAAGAATATTTTTCATTTACCGGGCGTGAACGTAACGGGATTGTCGTACTGGTATTTTTAATCATTCTGGTAATTTCTATCACCCTGTTTTTACCACGTATAGTTCATTTTCGCTTACCCCATAATATTTCAATGGATAATGAACTGGACAGTTTCCGGAATTCATTGGAGTATTATAATTCGCAGTTTAATGAGGTAGAAAATTCCACTGCCATGCATGAAATACCTACGTTGCATGAACTTAAACCGGAAAACTTTGATCCGAATACTGTATCAAGAGAACAATTACTGAAGATGGGATTTCCTGAGAATGTTATGCACAACATGCTCAAATACCGTTCGAGTGGAGGTCACTTTTGGGTGAAAGAAGATCTGCAAAAAATATATGATCTCACTCCTGAATTTTATAATAAATTAGAGCCTTATATAAATATTATTCAGAAAAATACTGAATCCGGAAGACAGGAAAGTACCCAATTGTATAAGGAAGCTGACGAATGGATAGATATTAACCGTGCTGATTCTCTTGACTTGCTGAAAATATATGGGGTAGGACCTGTATTGGCTTCCCGTATAATAAAATACCGCGATCTTCTGGGAGGCTACGTCGATAAAGAACAATTACTGGAAGTATATGGCATTGATAAAGTTCTGTTTATTTCCTTCATGGATAAAATTCTAATAGATACCACGCTTGTAAATAAATTAAATTTAAACCGTGTCGATTTGAAAACACTGTACCATTATCCCTATTTAAGCCCCTGGCAGGCAAAAGCTATAATAAGTTATAAAGAAATAATAGGTAATTTTAAAGATGTTAAGGAAATAGAGAAAAACGGCCTTGTTCCTCATGATGTTTTCCAGAAAATAAGGCCCTACCTTGACTTATAACAATTAACTTTATTTATGATTTATTTCCCCGTAAAACCTTTTAAAATCAAAATAATTTTAGCTATATTTAAAAAGATATTTAAACAAATAAGTTGTCGGTGCGTAAAAAAATTTTGGATTAATAACTTTTATTTGATTTTCTTATAATATTTAAAATAAAAATTTGGTAATTTATTTTTGAAGTGATACATTTGCCGCTCATTTAAAATTGAAGTTTATGATAGTTGTTCCTATTAAAGAAGGTGAAAACATTGAAAGAGCTCTGAAGAAATTTAAGAGAAAATTTGAAAAAACAGGGGTAGTAAAAGAACTTAGAGCGAGACAAGCATTTAAGAAACCCTCAGAGAGAAAACGGGACGAATATAAAAAAGCAGTATATATTCAACAATTACAGCTAAAAGAAGAATAATTTCATGCCTGGGGGGATCCGGAATTTTAGAGTACCGGCAATAAGTTCTGCAAACGATCCCTTAGTATGAAACACAAAGAATCTTTTTTAACATATCTGCAAAACGAAAAACGTTATTCCTACCATACTATTAAATCGTATGCCAACGATTTAGGTCAGTTTTCTTTGTTCTGTTCTAAGCATTTTCCTGAGGTCGATGATGAAACCGTCGACTTTAAATGCATTCGTAAATGGGTGGTTTACTTAGTTGATGATAAAATTTCGAACCGCTCCGTAAATCGTAAGATTTCCACACTCAAATCATATTTTAAGTTCCTGATGCGGGAAGGATATATCAGTAAGAATCCAGTAGACAGGGTAATATCTCCTAAAACCGAGAAAAAACTTCCTGTTTTTGTAAGTATGCAGTCAATGGACCAGTTATTTAACCTGATTGATTTTGGGGATGATTATGTAGGAGTTCGTGACCGTTTAATACTGGAAATATTCTACAATACAGGGATGCGGATCAATGAACTTATTAACCTTACAATGGTTAGTATTAATCGGATTGAAATGACTATGAAAGTACTGGGAAAACGGAATAAAGAAAGGATAATCCCTTTTAATCAACAGCTTAAAATATCGATAGATAAATATATGGAAATTCGGATCGCGGAATTCATGAACAAACCGGAGAATGAATTTCTGTTTCTTACTGAAAAAGGAGAAAAAATATATAAGCGGCTGGTGTATCGAATTGTGAATAAGTATTTAAACATGGTTACTACAGTTGATAAAAAAAGTCCCCATGTATTAAGGCACACATTTGCCACACACATGTTAAATAACGGTGCTGATCTGAATTCGGTAAAAGAGTTGCTGGGTCACAGCAATCTTTCGGCTACCGAAATCTATACGCATAACACATTTGAAAAGCTAAAATCAATATATAAACAGGCTCATCCACGAGCATAAAATTTTTAGGAGGATATTACTATGAATATTAAAATTAATTCTGTTAAGTTTTCAGCTTCGAAACAATTGGAAGATTTTATAGAAGGAAAAGTCAGAAAGCTGATCCAGTTTGATGAAGATATAATAGGGGCGGAAGTATTTCTTAAAGTTGCAAATACTCAGACCATTGATAACAAAGTGGCAGAGATAAAGTTGGAACTTCCCGGAAGCGAACTTTTTGCAAAAAAGCAAAGTAAATCCTTTGAAGAGTCGACCGATAATGCTGTGGATGCACTCAGACGCCAGATAACCAAACACAAAGAAAGGGTTCGGAGGGTATAAGAAACAGGCTCAAAAAATAAATAAATAATTTTGTGTTATAAATAAAATATTTATACATTTGCGAACCCAATTCGGAGGGTACAAGTTCTTTTACATTGCCGATGTAGCTCAGTTGGTCAGAGCAGCTGATTTGTAATCAGCAGGTCGTGGGTTCGACTCCCTCCATCGGCTCGTGATGATTTTATTTGGGGAGATACCAAAGTGGCCAACTGGGGCAGACTGTAAATCTGCTGGCGTACGCCTTCGTAGGTTCGAATCCTGCTCTCCCCACATAACCAAGCGGGAGTAGCTCAGTTGGTAGAGCACAACCCTTCCAAGGTTGGGGCCGCGGGTCCGAGTCCCGTTTCCCGCTCAAAAAAGCCGATGTAGCTCAGTGGTAGAGCGTTTCCTTGGTAAGGAAGAGGTCATGGGTTCAACTCCCATCATTGGCTCGAGGTTGTTAATTACTTAATACTAAAATATAAAACTGAAATTTTAATTATCTAATATTCTAGTTATGGCTAAAGAAAAATTTGATAGGTCAAAGCCACATGTGAACATAGGGACAATTGGTCACGTAGATCATGGCAAGACTACCCTTACTGCTGCTATTACAATGGTGCTAGCAAAAAGAGGTCTGTCTGAGATCAGAGACTTCGATTCAATTGATAATGCTCCTGAAGAAAAAGAAAGGGGTATTACCATTAATACTGCACACGTTGAATACCAGACCGAAAAGCGGCATTATGCTCATGTTGACTGTCCGGGTCATGCCGACTATGTAAAGAACATGGTTACAGGTGCTGCTCAGATGGATGGTGCAATTCTGGTTGTTGCAGGTACCGATGGTCCTATGCCACAAACACGTGAACATATTCTGTTGGCTCGCCAGGTAAATGTTCCCAGGATTGTAGTTTTCCTGAATAAAGTGGATATGGTAGACGATCCTGAATTACTGGAACTGGTGGAAATGGAAGTTCGTGAGTTACTCGATTTTTATGAGTTCGATGGCGACAATGCTCCTGTTATTCATGGTTCTGCTTTAGGCGCACTGAATGGTGAAGCAAAATGGGAAGATAAAGTGATGGAACTGATGGATGCTGTTGACGAATACATTCCTATTCCTCCCCGTGATGTTGAAAAACCCTTCCTGATGCCGGTTGAAGATATTTTTTCAATTACCGGTCGTGGTACAGTTGCCACAGGTAGAATCGAAACTGGTGTTGTTCTTACGGGCGACGAACTGGAAGTTGTTGGTTTAGGTGCTCACGGAAGAAAAACCGTTTGTACAGGAGTTGAAATGTTCCGGAAAATACTTGACCGCGGTGAAGCTGGTGATAACGTTGGTTTATTACTGCGTGGTGTGGATAAAAAAGAAATTAAAAGAGGTATGGTATTGGCAAAACCCGGTTCTATTACCCCGCACACCAAATTTAAAGCCGAAGTTTATATTCTGAAAAAAGAAGAAGGTGGACGTCACACTCCATTTCATAATCATTACAGACCACAGTTCTATCTGAGAACACTGGATGTTACCGGTGAAATTCAATTACCTGAAGGAACAGAAATGGTAATGCCAGGTGATAATGTTACAATCACTGTAAGCCTGATCACTCCTGTTGCTATGGACAAAGGATTACGTTTTGCAATCCGTGAAGGTGGCAGAACCGTAGGTGCAGGTCAGGTAATTGATATTGTTGAGTAATATAATCACTTAAAATATTACACAGATAAATTCGTTATCAACAGGTAACGGATTTATCTTTGTATACGGGTGTAGCTCAGTTGGTAGAGCACTGGTCTCCAAAACCAGGTGTCGGGCGTTCGAGTCGCTCCTCCCGTGCAAAGAAAGAGATAATATGAAAATTACACATTATTTTAAAGAATCGTACACTGAACTTGTTCATAAAGTAACATGGCCTTCATGGGATGAATTGCAAAGCAGCGCAATTATTGTGATGATAGCTACTTTAATAATTGCAATTATCATTGCACTGATGGATGTTGCTTTTAAGAATTTGATGCAGTTTATTTATAGCATGTTTTAAACAGAAAGTTGGTAGCCATGGAAGAAAATGAAAAAAAATGGTATGTCCTCAGGGCTATCGGTGGTAAAGAGAAAAAGGTCAAGGAATATATCGAAAGCGAAGTATCACGGTTGAATCTTCAGGAATATGTTTCACAGGTATTAATACCTACAGAAAAGGTATATCAGATCAGAAACGGAAAGAAGATAAGCAAAGAACGGAATTTTTTCCCCGGATATATTTTAATTGAAGCGGCATTGGTAGGGGAGATTCCACATATTCTCAAAAATATTACAAATGTAATTGGTTTCCTGTCTGAAAAAGGAGATGAGGAACCTACACCACTTCGTCTTTCCGAAGTAAACCGTATTTTGGGCAAAGTGGATGAGTTAGCTGCCGGGGATGAAGAACTGAATGTGCCTTTCTATGTTGGTGAGGCTGTAAAAGTCATCGACGGGCCATTTAACAGCTTTACCGGTGTCATTGAAGAAGTGAACGATGAAAAGAAAAAATTAAAAGTAATGGTCAAAATATTTGGCCGGAAAACACCACTTGAACTGAGTTTCATGCAAGTGGAAAAAGAGGGTTAATAAACACGTATAAAAGTAAACGCATTGATGATTATAATAACCTTAATGCTTCCTGAATAATCGTCAAAGTGATGTACATATTCAATATATAAATTTAATTGGAAACCAAAAAATGGCAAAAGAAGTTGCTGGTTTAATTAAGCTACAAATTAGAGGAGGTGCGGCTAACCCTTCACCTCCGGTAGGTCCTGCATTGGGTGCAAAAGGAGTGAATATTATGGAATTCTGCAAGCAGTTCAATGCAAAGACCCAGGATAAGGCGGGGAAATTAATACCGGTGGTTATTACGGTATATTCTGACAAGTCGTTTGATTTTATTGTAAAAACCCCACCCGTGGCTGTTCAGTTACTCGAAGCTACCAAACTTAAGTCGGGTTCAGCCGAATCCAATCGTATTAAGGTTGCTGCGGTAACTTGGGATCAGGTAAAGACAATTGCTGAGGAGAAAATGCCGGATTTAAACGCATTTACTATCGAATCGGCAATGAAGATGGTAGCCGGCACAGCAAGAAGTATGGGAATAACCATTAAAGGTTCCTTCCCTTCAAACTAAATAAATTAATACTTCTTATTAAAATGGTGAAATTATCAAAAAATAGAAAATTAGTTTTAGAGAAGATTGAGCCTGGTAAACAATATTCTTTATCAGAGGCCGCACAGCTTGTAAAAGAAGTTACTACTTCTAAGTTCGATGCCTCCGTTGATATTGATATTCGTCTGGGTGTTGATCCGCGAAAAGCTAACCAGATGGTACGCGGGGTTGTAACATTACCCCATGGCACTGGTAAGGAAATAAAAGTGCTTGTGCTGTGTACTCCTGATAAGGAAGAAGAAGCAAAAGCTGCTGGTGCCGACTTTGTTGGTCTCGATGATTTTATTGATAAAATTCAGGGAGGCTGGACAGATGTCGACGTAATCATTACCATGCCTTCTGTGATGGCTAAGATCGGAAAGCTGGGTCGTATCCTGGGACCACGGGGATTAATGCCTAATCCGAAAAGTGGTACTGTTACCATGGAAGTTGGAAAAGCCGTGAGTGATGTAAAACAGGGTAAGATCGATTTTAAGGTGGATAAATACGGTATTGTACATACTTCTGTAGGAAAAGTCTCTTTTGATGCTGTAAAAATTGCTGAAAATGCAAAGGAATTTGTACAGACTATCGTCAAAATGAAACCAACTGCAGCAAAAGGTACATATATTAAAAGTATTTATCTCTCCAGTACAATGAGTCCTGGTATTAAGGTCGACACGAAAGCTGTTGAGTAATCGTTATCAATGTAAAAACCCAAAAATTTATTATGAAAAGGGAAGAAAAGAATCAAATTATTAGCGACCTGGCTCAAAAAATTAGCGAATCGAATCATTTTTACCTTGCCGATATCTCTGAGTTGAATGCAGAAGATACTTCAATATTAAGGAGAAAATGTTTTGAAAAAGATATTAAACTGATTGTTGTTAAGAATACACTGCTCAGAAAAGCTTTTGAGCAAATCGACGGTGATTTTCAGGAATTATATGGAGTTCTGGAAAACGCTACTTCTATTATGTTTAGCGCGACCGGGAATTTACCGGCCAAACTCATTAAAGAGTTTCGCAAAAAACATGAGAAGCCCGTATTGAAAGCTGCTTTTGTTGAAGAATCAGTGTATATAGGCGACAACCAGTTGGAGGCACTTGCCAATATCAAGTCTAAGGAAGAACTCATTGGCGATATCATTATGCTGTTGCAGTCGCCGGCAAAAAATGTTCTTTCTGCTTTACAGTCAGGCGGAAACAAATTGGCTGGTATTATTAAAACATTATCAGAAAAGGAGTAAAGTATTAATTATATAAATTTTTAAAAAAATGGCAGATTTAAAAGCGTTTGCAGAACAATTAGTGAACTTAACTGTTAAAGAAGTAAATGAACTTGCTGAAATATTAAAAGAAGAATATGGTATTGAACCGGCTGTAGCAGCAGTTGCTGCTGCGGGTCCTGTTGCAGGCGGCGAAGCCGAAGTTGCAGAACAAACCGAATTCGATGTAATTCTTAAAGCAGCAGGTCAGGCTAAATTACAAATTGTAAAACTTGTGAAAGAACTGACAGGTTTAGGTTTGAAAGAGGCTAAAGCGGTAGTTGATTCTGCACCGGCCCCAATAAAAGAAGGTGTTACTAAGGATGAAGCTGAGTCATTAAAAGCACAATTAGAAGAGGCAGGAGCAGAAGTTGAACTTAAATAAAATAGCCTTATATATATAGCATGTAGGTTTAATCCCTTCCTTAAAAACTAAGGAAAAGGGATTAGGCCTTTTTGTCGTTTGTAATAAATTAAGTTCAACAAATTTTATATATAATGTCTGTTAGCAATAAAACTAGAATTAATTTTTCGTCCTCTAAAAATCAGTTGTCATATCCTGATTTTTTGGAAATACAGTTAAAATCCTTTATAGATTTTTTTCAACTGGATTCGACACCCGAAAACAGAAGAAAAGAAGGATTATACCAGGTTTTCAACGAAAACTTTCCCATATCCGACACACGTAATAATTTTGTACTTGAGTTCATCGACTATTTCATCGATCCACCCAGGTACTCAATAGAAGAATGTATTGAACGCGGACTTACCTATAGTGTGCCGTTGAAAGCCAAATTGAAACTATACTGTACCGACCCTGAGCACGAGGATTTCGATACCGTGATCCAGGATGTATATTTGGGTACAGTGCCCTATATGACCGAACGCGGATTGTTCGTTATTAATGGTGCCGAACGGGTAGTAGTATCCCAGTTGCATCGCTCACCAGGTGTATTCTTTGGTCAGAGCCTGCACGCTAACGGAACCAAGCTTTATTCTGCAAGAATCATCCCTTTCAAGGGATCCTGGATAGAGTTTGCCACCGATATTAATAACGTGATGTACGCGTATATCGATCGCAAGAAAAAATTGCCCGTAACAACATTATTAAGGGCTATCGGATACGAAAGCGATAAAGATATCCTTGAAATTTTCGGACTGGCTGATGAAATTAAAGTTTCGAAAACAGCCCTGAAAAAGCTGGTTGGCAGAAAACTTGCCGCCAGAGTTCTGAAATCCTGGGTAGAAGACTTTGTGGATGAAGATACAGGAGAAGTTGTATCCATTGAAAGAAATGAAGTTATTATCGACCGGGAAACAGTTCTTGAAAATGATCACGTGGATGCAATCATCGATTCAGGTGTCAAAGCAATTTTGTTGCATAAGGAGAATCAGAACCTTACCGATTTCGAGATAATATATAATACATTACATAAAGATCCGTGTAACTCCGAAAAAGAAGCGGTACTTCATATTTACCGACAGTTAAGAAACTCGGAACCACCCGACGAAGCAACGGCCAGAGATGTGATCGAGAAATTATTCTTCTCTGATAAACGCTACGACCTTGGTGAAGTAGGAAGATACAGGATTAACAAAAAACTGGGTCTTAATACCGAAATGGATGTAAAGGTATTAACCCGTGAAGATATTATTGAGATCATCAAATACCTGATCGAGCTTATCAATTCTAAAACCGATGTGGATGATATCGATCATTTGAGTAACAGAAGGGTACGAACAGTTGGTGAACAATTATACAATCAGTTTGGTGTAGGTCTGGCACGTATGGCCCGTACTATTCGTGAAAGAATGAATGTACGCGACAATGAAGTGTTTACACCCATCGATCTGATAAATTCCAAAACACTTTCTTCGGTCATTAACTCATTCTTCGGTACCAACCAGTTATCACAATTTATGGATCAGACCAATCCACTTGCGGAGATGACCCATAAAAGAAGGATGTCTGCATTGGGGCCTGGTGGTTTGTCAAGGGAAAGAGCCGGTTTTGAAGTTCGTGACGTACACTATACGCATTACGGAAGATTATGTCCGATAGAAACACCGGAAGGTCCGAATATCGGTCTTATTTCCTCCTTATGTGTTTATGCAAAGATCAACGACCTGGGTTTTATCGAAACACCTTATCGCAAGGTAACTGAAGGAAAGGTGGATCTGAGCCCTGAAGGAATTATTTTGTTGAGTGCAGAAGAAGAAGAATCGAAAGTAATTGCACAGGCAAATGCTCCGCTGAATGAAAATGGTGAATTTGTGAATCAGAAGGTAAAAGCACGGTTTAACGGTGATTTTCCTCTATCGGATGCCAATGATATCGATATGATGGACGTTGCTCCAAACCAGATTGCTTCCATAGCAGCATCGCTGATACCATTTCTGGAACACGACGATGCTAACCGCGCCCTGATGGGATCGAATATGATGCGGCAGGCTGTACCTCTTATTAATCCCGAATCACCAATAGTAGGTACCGGGATTGAAGGTAATGTTGTCCGCGATTCCCGTTTGCTGGTGATGGCCGAAAGTGATGGTGTAATTGAATACGTTGATTCCAATGAGATTGTTGTTCGTTATGCACTTACCGAAGATGAAAAATTTGTAAGTTTCGATGGTGAAACCAAACGGTACAGACTTCCGAAATATCGTAAGACCAATCAGAATACTTGTATTAACCTCAAGCCTATTGTACGCAAAGGTGAAAAGGTAAACAAAGGTCAGATCCTTACGGAAGGTTATGCCACAGAGAATGCCGAACTGGCACTTGGACGTAATCTGATGGTGGCATTTATGCCATGGAAAGGATATAATTTTGAGGATGCTATAGTTATTTCAGAACGGGTAGTTCGCGAAGATGTGTTTACATCTATTCATATCGACGAATACCTGCTTGAAGTACGCGATACTAAACGTGGTTTGGAAGAATTAACTGCTGATATACCCAATGTAAGTGAAGAGGCTACCAAAAATCTTGATGAGCACGGATTGATCCGTATTGGTGCCAGTGTTAACCCGGGTGATATTCTGATTGGGAAGATCACTCCGAAAGGTGAATCGGACCCATCTCCGGAAGAAAAATTGCTTCGTGCAATTTTCGGTGATAAAGCGGGGGATGTTAAGGATGCTTCATTAAAAGCTTCTCCCTCACTGTACGGTGTGGTTATCGACAAAAAGTTGTTTTCACGTACGATCAAAGACAAAAAGATAAAAACAGCTACCAAGCCGATCTTAGATAAAATAGAAGAAGAATTCGAAAGAAATACAGTTGAATTAAAAGCGAAGCTGATAGATAAACTTTTTATCCTGATAAATGGTAAGACCTCGCAGGGAGTAAAAGATTACCTGAATGTAGATGTGATTGCGAAAGGAGTGAAATTTACGCAACGTATGCTTCAGGATCTTGATTACACAAATATCAATCCCCACAGGTGGACAACCGACAAGGATAAAAACGAAACAATTCATACCTTAATAAATAACTATCTGATAAAATACAAAGAACTGGATGGTATTTATAAACGGAAAAAGTACAACATTACCATAGGCGACGAACTGCCGGCAGGGATTATACAGTTGGCTAAAGTATATATTGCCCAGAAGAGAAAGGTTAAAGTGGGGGATAAAATGGCCGGACGACATGGTAATAAAGGTATTGTTGCTAAAATAGTACGGTTTGAAGATATGCCATTCCTGGAAGACGGAACACCTGTTGATATTGTTCTTAATCCGCTGGGTGTACCTTCACGTATGAACCTGGGACAGATATACGAAACTGTTCTGGGATGGGCCGGAAAAGAGTTGGGCGTGAAATTCGCAACCCCGATTTTTGACGGAGCTACCATCGACCAGATTAATGAATACACCGAAAAAGCCGGAATACCAAAATACGGGAAAACTTATCTGTATGATGGTGGTACCGGTCAAAGATTCGATCAGCCTGCAACAGTAGGTATTATTTACATGCTGAAGCTGGGTCACATGGTTGATGACAAGATGCATGCCCGTTCAATCGGACCATACTCCTTAATTACCCAACAACCACTGGGCGGTAAAGCACAATTCGGTGGTCAGCGTTTTGGTGAGATGGAAGTATGGGCACTCGAAGCATTTGGTGCTTCTAATATTTTACAGGAAATTCTGACGGTTAAGTCCGACGATGTTATCGGAAGGGCAAAAGCCTATGAATCGATTGTAAAAGGAGAACCTATGCCTAATCCGGGTATTCCCGAATCACTCAATGTATTGCTGCATGAATTAAGAGGGCTTGGATTGAGTGTAAATCTGATTTAAACCGGTTAAAAATGACCGGTGAATTTGGTAAGAGTTTTAGAAAAAATTTAATATTCTGCATATGTCATTCAGAAGAGATACAAAAATAAAAAGTAATTTCACAAAAATTGCAATTGGTCTGGCATCACCTGAAGAAATTCTGGAAAGATCAAGTGGAGAGGTGTTAAAGCCGGAAACTATTAATTATCGTACTTATAAGCCTGAACGCGACGGACTGTTTTGTGAGCGTATATTCGGTCCGGTAAAAGACTATGAGTGCCATTGCGGTAAATATAAAAGAATAAGATACAAAGGGATTGTATGTGATCGGTGTGGTGTGGAAGTTACCGAGAAAAAGGTCAGGCGGGAAAGAATGGGACACATTTCCCTGGTGGTGCCTGTAGCCCACATTTGGTATTTTAAGTCGCTTCCCAATAAAATAGGATATTTGCTGGGCTTGCCCACCAAGAAACTAGATTCTATCATTTACTACGAAAGGTATGTGGTTATTAACCCGGGAGTAAAAGCTGCCGACGGGATCAATTACCTTGATTTTCTTACCGAGGAGGAATATCTGGATATATTGGATTCACTTCCGAAAGAAAATCAGTACCTTGATGATAAGGATCCTGATAAGTTTATTGCTGATATGGGTGCTGTGGCACTTTACAGACTGCTTGAACGACTTGTTCTGGATGATTTGTCCTATTCCTTAAGGCATAAAGCCAATACGGAAACATCGCAGCAGAGGAAAAATGAAGCTCTTAAACGGTTACAGGTTGTAGAAGCATTCAGGGCATCTAAAGGTGTGAACAGACCCGAATGGATGATCGTTAAAGTAGTACCTGTAATTCCACCAGAGTTGCGGCCACTGGTTCCATTAGATGGAGGCAGGTTTGCAACTTCTGATCTGAATGATCTATACCGCCGTGTAATTATCAGAAATAACCGGTTGAAAAGACTGATAGAGATCAAGGCCCCTGAGGTAATTTTAAGAAATGAAAAAAGAATGCTTCAGGAAGCTGTCGATTCATTATTTGATAATTCAAGGAAAGCAAATGCTGTTAAAACAGATGCTAATCGTCCGTTGAAATCTCTTAGCGACAGTTTAAAAGGGAAACAAGGCCGTTTCCGTCAAAATCTGTTGGGGAAAAGGGTTGACTATTCAGCACGTTCGGTAATTGTTGTCGGACCGGAGTTGAAATTGCACGAATGCGGATTGCCAAAAGATATGGCTGCCGAATTGTACAAACCTTTTATTATCCGTAAACTGATAGAAAGAGGAATTGTAAAAACCGTTAAATCGGCCAAGAAAATTGTCGACCGTAAAGATCCGGTTGTATGGGATATTCTTGAAAATGTACTGAAGGGACATCCGGTATTATTAAACCGAGCTCCCACGCTGCACCGTTTAGGAATTCAGTCTTTTCAGCCCAAGCTGATCGAGGGTAAGGCTATTCAGTTGCACCCGCTGGTTTGTACAGCATTTAATGCCGACTTCGACGGTGACCAGATGGCTGTTCATTTACCTTTGGGTAATGCGGCTATTCTTGAAGCACAAATATTAATGCTGGCTTCACACAATATACTTAATCCGGCTAACGGGGCACCTATTAGTGTGCCTTCTCAGGATATGGTTTTGGGTCTTTATTATATTACAAAAGCAAGAAAAAGCACACCTGAGTTCCCGGTAAGAGGTGAGGGATTAAAGTTCTATTCGCCAGAAGAAGTGAATATTGCCTATAATGAAGGTAAAATAGATCTTCATGCAATTATCCAGGTAAAGGTGGATGATATGGAGAAAAGGGGAACCAGTAAGAAGAATGATCGAAACCACAGTAGGAAGGGTATTGTTCAATGAGGTTGTACCCAGAGAAGTTGGTTATATCAACGAAATTCTGACCAAAAAGTCACTTCGTGATATTATCACCTACGTATTAAAGAAAACTGGTACGGCACAGACAGCTGATTTTCTGGATGATATAAAGAGCCTGGGTTATCAGATGGCCTTCAGGGGTGGTCTGTCATTTAATCTGGATGATGTTATTGTTCCGCCCGAAAAGAAAATTTTGGTAGATGAGGGTTACCAGCAGGTAGATGAAGTGCTGAACAATTATAATATGGGTTTTATAACCAATAATGAAAGATACAATCAGATTATCGATATTTGGACACATACCAATGCAAGGCTTACACAAACATTGATGAAACCAGTTAGTCATCCGATAATCAGGGTTTCAACCCGGTTTACATGATGCTTGATTCCGGAGCCCGTGGTTCGAAAGAACAGATCCGGCAGCTTTGCGGTATGAGGGGATTGATGGCAAAACCACAGAAATCCGGTGCAACAGGATCAGAGATTATTGAAAACCCGATTTTGTCGAACTTTAAAGAAGGTTTGTCCGTTCTGGAATATTTTATTTCAACTCACGGTGCCCGGAAAGGTTTGGCCGATACGGCCTTAAAACTGCCGATGCTGGTTATCTTACCCGTCGTCTGGTTGATGTTTCCCAGGATGTGATTATTTCCGAAGATGACTGCGGTACATTACGGGGCCTGATAGCAACAGCTATTAAAAACAATGAAGAAGTTGTTGAATCATTGTATGAAAGAATCCTTGGACGTACAGTCAGTACACGATGTTTATCATCCGCTGACCGGTGAATCTGATCGTTGCTTCCGGTGAGGAAATTACGGAAGAAATTGCCAGAGAGATTGAAAATTCACCCATTGAACAGGTAGAAATACGTTCAGTGCTGACCTGTGAATCGAAAAAAGGAGTATGTGCCAAATGTTACGGAAGAAACCTGGCAACAGGACGAATGGTTCAGATTGGCGAGGCTGTAGGTGTTATTGCTGCACAGTCGATTGGTGAACCGGGAACACAGCTTACATTGCGTACTTTCCACGTGGGTGGTACCGCTTCAAACATCACCTCCGAATCGAATATTACTACCAAATATGACGGTCGTGTAGAAATAGAAGAGTTGAGAACCGTTGAAAAAGTTGAACCTGACAAATCGAAAGTGGATATCGTAATTGGCCGTCTGGCTGAATTAAGAATTGTCGATAAAAAAACAGGTATAGCACTTTCAACACACAATGTTCCTTATGGAGCAAGATTGTATGTTAAAAACGGCGAAGATATCAGTAAAGGAAAACTGATATGTGAATGGGATCCTTACAATGCCGTGATTATTTCTGAAACCGGTGGTAAAATTTCATTCGAACATCTTATTGATGGTATTACTTTCAAGGAAGAATCGGATGAACAAACCGGATTTAAAGAAAAAGTAATTATTGAAACCAGGGATAAAACAAAGAACCCCGGGATACGGATATTATCTCCCAAAAGTGATGTGCTGAAATCATACAACCTTCCGGTTGGAGCACACATTGCAGTTAATGAAGATGATATGGTGAAATCCGGCGATATTCTTGTGAAAATTCCAAGAGCTATTGGTAAATCAGGTGATATCACCGGTGGTCTGCCGCGAGTAACCGAATTATTCGAAGCAAGGAATCCTTCGAATCCGGCTGTTGTTTCCGAAATCGACGGAGAAGTTGCCTTTGGTAAAGTTAAGCGTGGAAACCGTGAGATTATAATTACATCGAAATCCGGACAGGTTAAGAAATACATGGTACCATTGTCGAAACAAATTCTGGTACAGGAAAATGATTACGTGAAAGCTGGCGTTCCGCTTTCCGACGGGGCGATTACTCCGTCAGATATCCTGGCAATTAAAGGACCGACAAAAGTTCAGGAATATATTGTAAATGAAGTACAGGAAGTATACAGGCTTCAGGGTGTGAAAATTAATGACAAGCACTTTGAAGTGATTGTAAGGCAGATGATGCGGAAAGTTGAGATTGTTGATCCGGGTGACACAAAGTTCCTGGAAAAACAGATTGTGGATAAATGGGATTTCATGGACGAGAACGATTGGATATACGGAAAGAAAGTAATAGAGGATTCCGGTGATTCTCAGAACATCAAACCCGGCCAGATCATTACTGCACGTAAACTTCGGGATGAAAATAGTATGCTTAAGCGTAAAGACTTGAAACCAATAACCGCAAGGGAAGCAGTTCCGGCAACATCGAGCCAGGAATTACAGGGTATTACCCGTGCAGCCTTGCAGACACAAAGCTTCATGTCGGCAGCTTCATTCCAGGAAACTACCAAAGTACTTAACGAAGCAGCAATCTTTGGAAAGATTGACTATCTGGAAGGACTTAAAGAAAATGTGATTGTTGGTCATTTAATTCCTGCCGGTACGGGTCTTCGTTCCTATAATAATATGATAATAGGTTCGAAAGAAGAATACGAACAATTAACCGATGGTGAAAAAGAAGACGCACCCGCTTTAAGCGAACAAAACTAATATTGTCATGGATGATAATGCTAATAAGAATCAAAATCAAAATCAGATCAATATTGAACTGAAAGAAGATGTGGCACAAGGTACATATTCGAATCTTGCGATAATTACACATTCCACTTCGGAATTTGTACTCGACTTCGTAAGGGTAATGCCTGGCATACCGAAGGCCGAGGTGAAATCGCGGATTATACTTACTCCGGAACATGCCAAAAGATTACTGTTAGCTTTAAAGGATAATATTGCAAAATTTGAATCTGTTCATGGTCCAATTAAAAACACGGACAGTTCAGGGGGCTCGCCTATTCCAATGAATTTCGGCGGACCTACTGCACAAGCATAGAAAAAAGCCTCTTCGAAAGAAGGGGCTTTTTTTCTAATGTTAACCACGAATTTTTCAGAAATCCTTTTTTTATAATATTTCTAAAATAGCCGTCTATCTTGTCGATATGGTATTTTGTTTTATATTTGTCAACTCAATTTTTTTAAAGTAGAAATGTTATAACTATGAAGGGTTTAAAAATTATTGTTCTGGCCAAGCAGGTTCCCGACACGCGTAATGTAGGGAAAGATGCGATGAAAGCCGATGGTACTGTCAACAGGGCAGCGCTCGCCGCAATCTTTAATCCTGAAGATTTAAATGCACTCGAACAGGCCTTGCGACTTAAGGATAAATTTCCAGGTACTACAGTGACCCTGCTGACAATGGGTCCCGGAAGGGCTGCCGAGATTATCAGGGAAGGATTTTACAGGGGAGCCGATAATGGCTACCTGCTTACCGACCGGGCATTTGCCGGGGCCGATACACTGGCAACTTCCTATGCGCTTGCATGTGCCATAAAAAAAATAAAAGACTACGACCTAATTATTTCAGGCAGGCAGGCAATCGATGGAGACACAGCCCAGGTTGGCCCGCAGGTGGCCGAAAAACTGTCGATACCTCAGATAACCTATGCAGAGGAAATTGTAGAGGTGAAAAATGGAAAAGTTACTGTGAAAAGACGACTGGAAAGAGGAGTGGAATTAGTTGAAAGTCCCATACCTCTTGTAGTTACCGTAAACAGCTCAGCTCCAGAATGCCGGCCACGAAATGCCAAAGCGGTGATGAAATTCAAACATGCAGCTACTATTACGGAAAGGCAGGATACTTCGGAAGATTATATCACCCTTTATAACGACAGACCTTATCTGAATATTGAGGAGTGGAGTATTAACGATATTGAAACCGACGTGGAACAGTTAGGGCTGAAAGGATCACCAACCAAGGTAAAGAAAATTGAGAATATCGTTTTTCAGGCGAAAGAGGTCAGAAATATCAATAAAGATGATGCTGGTATCGAGGAACTGATGAAAGAACTTATCGAAAACCATACACTGGGATAGAATATTCCACAGTCTATTCACGATGAATTTTAATAATTAAAACAGAAAGAAGTGAACAATCTATTTGTAATATGTGAACTCGATGAAGGCAAAATTGCCGATGTTAGCCTGGAATTGCTGACTAAAGGAAAAACGCTTGCCAACGAATTAAAATGTAAGTTAGAAGCATTGGTGATCGGGCATAAGCTGGATGGTATCGAGAAACAGGTATTTCCTTATGGCGCCGACGTAGTGTGGATTGCCGATGATAGCAGGCTGGATCCCTATACCACATTACCTTTTAACGCTATTATCGTTAAACTATTCCAGGAAGAAAAACCACAGATTGCATTGCTTGGAGCTACCAGCATGGGACGCGATCTGGGCCCCAGGGTTTCATCTGCACTAAAGAGCGGCCTCACTGCCGACTGTACCAGCCTGGTTATTGGCGACCATGAGGACAAGAAAGTGAATAAGAAATATGATCAATTGCTTTACCAGATACGTCCGGCTTTCGGAGGTAATATTGTAGCTACCATTATCAATCCCGATCATCGTCCGCAAATGGCTACGGTACGTGAAGGAGTGATGAAAAAAGAAATCTATTCTGTTTCACACAAAGGCGAAGTGAAAAAAATAGATGTATCGAAATATGTTACCGATAAGGATTTTGTGGTGAGCATTATCGACCGTCATATGGAAACTTCAAAAGTGAATATTAAAAATTCATCGATCATCGTTTCGGGCGGATACGGAGTAGGATCAAAGGAAAATTTCGATCTGTTGTTTCAACTGGCTGAAGTTATCGGTGCTGAAGTGGGAGCTTCACGTGCTGCCGTCGACGCAGGATTTGCCGGCCACGACAGGCAGATTGGACAAACCGGCGTGACTGTACGTCCGAAACTGTATATTGCCTGCGGAATTTCGGGCCAGATACAGCATGTTGCCGGAATGCAGGATTCATCCATCATTATAGCCATCAATAACGATCCGTATGCGCCCATCAATAAGATTGCCGATTATGTTATTACCGGTGAACTGGAAGACATCATTCCCAAAATGATAAAATATTATAAGAAAAATACGAAGTAAATTTCAGGTTTACTTTAGAGCAAAAGATTAAAACTTAAATAAGAAAACAATGGCCAATTTTTATACAGATAATCCGGAATTAAAATTTCATCTTACCCATCCGTTGATGAAGAAGATCGTTGCTTTGAAAGAAAGGGATTATGCCGATAAGGATAAATTCGACTATGCTCCGCTGGATTTTGAAGATGCCATGGACAACTATGATAAGGTGCTGGAGATCGTAGGCGATATCTGCGGAAATATTATTTCACCCAATGCGGAAGGTGTCGATGCCGAAGGTCCGCAACTGACCGAAGAAGGAGTGACGTATGCTTCGGGAACTCAGAGGAACCTGGATGCCCTTGTAAAAGCAGGATTGATGGGCATTACACTACCCCGGAAATACGAAGGCCTTAATTTTTCTATTATTCCTTATACCATGGCTGCCGACATAGTATCACGTGCCGACGCAGGATTTGTGAATATATGGGGATTGCAGGACTGTGCAGAAACCATTCATGAATTTGCTTCCGAAGAGCAAAAATTAAATTTTCTGCCACGGATATCGAACGGGGCTACGGCTGCAATGGATCTTACTGAACCAGATGCCGGATCGGATCTGCAAGCGGTACAACTGAAAGCAAGTTACAACGAAAAGGAAGATCAGTGGTACCTGAACGGGGTTAAACGTTTTATTACAAACGGCGATGGCGATATTTCTCTTGTTTTGGCACGTTCAGAAGAGGGAACCGCCGACGGAAGAGGATTATCAATGTTCATTTACGATCGCAGCAGCAAAGCGGTTAAAGTAAGAAGAATAGAACATAAGCTTGGAATTATTGGTTCACCTACCTGCGAGCTGGTATTTAAAAATGCCCCGGCCGAACTGGTAGGTCAGCGCAGACTGGGACTTATCAAGTACGTAATGTCGCTGATGAACGGTGCAAGGTTGGGAATAGCAGCACAATCAGTAGGGATATCGGAAGCTGCTTACCGCGAGGCTATCGGTTATGCTAAGGAAAGACAGCAGTTTGGAAAGCCAATCATCAAATTTCCGGCTGTTTATGAAATGATTTCAAAGATGAAGTCAAAACTCGATGCCAGCCGCTCATTATTATATGAAACAGCAAGGTTTGTGGATGTTTATAAGTGTTATTCACATATTTCAGAAGAACGCGATCTGGAAAAGGAAGAAAAAGAAGAAATGAAGCATTATCAGCGGCTTGCCGATGTATTCACACCTCTTGTTAAAGGAATGGCTTCAGAGTATTGCAACCAGATTGCTTACGATGCCCTGCAGATACATGGTGGATCGGGATTTATGAAAGATTATCCCATCGAGCGAATTTATCGCGATGCCCGGATCACTTCCATTTATGAAGGTACCACACAACTTCAGGTAGTGGCTGCTGTAAGGGGAGTTACAACTGGAACGTACCTGAAACAAATCAGGGCATACGAAACTACGGAAATCATGCCTGAGTTACATACTTACCGACGGATACTAATCGGGATGACGGAAGAATATGAAGATGCTGTGAATAAAGTGTTACAAGTAAATGATACCGAGTATACCGATTTTCATGCCCGCAGACTTGTAGAAATGGCGGGTAATATTATAATGGGGTACCTTTTGGTACTGGATGCCGATCGCGATCATAATTACTGGAAATCGCTGGAAATATTCTTAAAGCACAGCAGAGCTTCTAATAAAGCTGAATCTGAATTTATACGGTTCTCCAACATCAACGACCTGGGAAAATTCAAACAGGAATAATAAAATAATTATATTGAAAAAAAGCTCCTCTTGGGAGCTTTTTTCATTTTATCCTTTCCGATATATTACATTCAGTTTTTGAATTAGGAATATCAGAAACCGGCAGATTTATTTTAAAGTGTGTCAGCAGATTATTTGCATTAAAAATCAGGGCATTTATCAAAATCTGATTTAAAGAAAGTTAAATAGTTATAATTTTGTATTGGTTTATTAATAAAAACATCTGACAAATGCATAAGCTGATCCAGGAAATAATTGCCAAACTGAAATTGCGTGTTCATAGTAACCGCGATATTATCAGCAAGCATAGTGAGATGGTGAAAAAGATAAAAGCCGACGGTCTTACTAAAATTACAGAAAAAGATTACCAGGAGTATATGGAGACAGTAGACCGGCTGATACAGGAAAACCAGGATCTGGAAACCGTTCTTTCAACCCTGGAAGATTTTTTTGTAAAATACCACAATACCCCGGTAATTGATGAGGATAAACCCATTATCGACATTTATTCCATTACTGACCCCGAGGAAATATTTCAGTTAACTGTTCGCCGCGTTGTTCCGTTTGATGAAAAACATCCTTTTTATAATGACTTCAACTTTATAGAGGAGATGATCGATTATCATAAGAAGCGTGAGGAATACGAGCGTTGCCAGGAATTATACTCTATTTTAAAGTTACGAAGGATTTACTAAGGAAATATAATGCCTACGGTCATTTCATTTCGCTTGATGTACCGGTTAAAGCTTCCATTATCATTAATTCATTTTTTATCAACGGATAGTATTTGATGAGGTTCCTGTGTGGAAAGGATTACACCGATTTCAGTATAAATTATTTGTTTAATTGTTCGTTGATCAGCCTTTCAATCTCTTCCAGCTTTGATAACGGAACAGAATTCAGTGTCTTAGTCATATCTATGATCTTATCCGTCTTTTTGATGACGTTTATCGGGTGATTTTTATCAACTACCTGGTCTTTGTCAGGTGTCCATTCCATAAAATCATTAGGTGAGCAGCCTAATTTCAAACAGAGCCTTTCCAATAACCGAAGATCCAGACGACTCACCCGGTTGTTTTTTACTTTGGTGGCAAAATTATCGGAAAACCCTGCCTGCCGCAGAAATGTAAAAGGCCTGTCGATGCCTTTTGCTTTAAATACCCGTTCGAAATTGTACGTTAACATCAAATTTTTCTTTTGGTTATACTATTACTTATGTGTAAATATAGAAAAAAATTCGTTTAAATTTATTTGTTTATCGTTTTTATACTATAGTTTATAGTTTACTTCTCAATGTTTATATTTTATACCATATCACTAATGGTTTGCTTCACATTATTTATGGTTTGCTTCGCGGAAAATATAGTTTTATATAATCAGTAACAGGTTTTTATCATATAATATATCTTTTTTTATAGACAGTTATTGGTTTTTAATTAGGAAGTTAATCGTCTTTAAAAAGAAATAAATGGTGTATATTATACAAAAAGTGTTTTGTAATAATATATTACATATTCTATTCGTATTAAATATCGTATTTAACGCAATATAAATAATATTAAACAAGAAATAAGTTGTTTAAAAAAAGAATAAACTGTAAAATAAACGAATAACTAGTCGTATGGGAACGATAAAATGCCACGCAGCTTCTCCCGGTAGGCAACAAGAGCTCGTTCTGACGTAATTTATTGAACTTCTTTACCCAATAGCCGTTTCCTGATCAACACTCAAAAATACAGTTACAAGAATAATAAAGCACAGCTGGGAAATGATGTCGATCTTATTTTTGGCAGACCAAAGGGTATTTAACCCAAACAACATACTTGCGTAAAGACTTCCTGTTGCAAGAAAAAACAGATGGCTTTCAGTCCGGTTCTCTATTGTCCGGCTTGAAACCCAGAAGAGTACCGTTAGTATAAGCAGCAGGCCGGCTAATACAGCTAACCAGGGAGATATATTTAAGTAGGTATTAAATACCAGGTACAATATTCCAAACCATAATGCACTTGCCACAAAGGAAATAATTCCGGCAACAAATGCAGGTGGGGCTTTGAGATTGTTTTTTAATATCGGAAAAACGGGAATACGTGTGGATATAAAAATTAATCCAGCAGCTATAACAGCTGCAACCAGCACCTGGATCGGGGATGCTGAAAAACCAAAAGTTTTTTGGAAAAAAGTATAGAATGCCACAGCGCTTAGGATAAACAGAATGGTAAAAATTATAATTCCTTTAATATTCAGCCACGATTGCTTTTTCCGGGAAGGGAAAAGTAATTCTGTAAAAAATATAGGTATCGTTATACTCCAGATAGCATGATAGCCGATAATACACATTCCCCAGACCCAGTTCACTCCCCATAACCTTCCATAAGTTAAATCATTTCCCATGAAGTCGGGATTAAATACCGATTGTAATGTGATACATTCCTCGATGATACCAAACGCAATTCCCATTACAATTACAGAAAACCATCCCAGGTTACGACGACGCACGAATTCGCGTATCAGCAATGCGCCTGAGCCATAAAACAGAGATTCCGGAATTAATTGGGATGCACGGCTGACAGGGGTGGAGCCAAACAACAGTTCTGCTATTACCGGTGATAAAATGAAAAGCACCAGAACCGGTGCGATGTTGGATAATAACTTACTTTTTTTCATTTTTAATTGTTTTTAATGTGAATTATTCTTCAATCTTCCTGAAAATGTAACATCCTGCTTCCGACGGATGGTCCAGCACGAATGTATCCATCTTCTCCTTTCTCAGTAAATAGATAATCATAAAATCACCAATGGCTGAAACGGTAAATATAAGTCCGAAAAATAATAATCCGGGGTTACCAATTATCATCGAAACGATAGAAGGAATAATGCCTAAGATTATTGCCGGCATAATGGCTCCCAGGAGATAATGCCTGATTAGCAAGGGCTCTTTACAATGACAATAGGGCGTAAGCATTTTCCACATCACGCCGAATTTTATCGACCGGAATCCCTTCTTAGTAAATATTGCCCATGTTATCCCGTGAATAAATTCATGTAAAATAATTCCGGCAATAAAAATCACAAGAAACAGTCCTATATTTCTGACACTATCTTTTCCAGGTATTTTTAAAAGCTCCCGGAATGTTAATTCGGCATATTTACTGTGCCATATCAGGTAATAAGTAAAACCATAAATTGCAAAAACAGGAACAATTATAAGAATGGCATATACATTTGCTTTAACCAGGTCTATTGTCAGTTTTTCCTTTTGGTAGTTTTCAAGGGGTTCCATTTTTCCAGGTTTATTTAATCCTTTACCGACTTAAACAGTATTTCATTTGAATCTTCTGTATCACCACCAAAAAACATCAGTCCTTTTATCATTGATGAATTGATTTCTGTAACCATTATATAAATATTTCCCAGATCATCATCATCCGTTGTTAATATAAGTGTACAGGTTGTTTTATCATAATCCCAGTTACCTATTAGCACTTCTCCTTCACTCACGTATTTTATTTTTTTTGCTTTCATAAAATACATGGTGAAACCTTCCTCTACCGGAAAATTGACCTGAACTCCGTTTTTAATGATTTTGTAAGTGGTCCATTTACCATATATATATTTTTCAATATTGTTATTTATTTTTTCATTGTTAGCTTTTACATAGGAAAGAGTACTATAATATTTACTATTATCGGATTTTGAAGCATTGCTTTTTTTATAAGCATACAGGCTGCCTTTTGAATTCCCGATTGTTTCGAGCCTACTTTTCAGCATACCTGAATTTGGAATCAGATTAAGGCCTTTCTTTAAAATATTCATAGCCGTATTATACTTTTGTTTTCTAACATAATAGGCTGCGGCTTCACTATACACCGAACCTATATATTCCTCACTGAGTTCTATATCCGGATTATCTTTGATAAATAGTTCAAGTCTGTTTAAGTAACGGTCTCCCAGGAAAAGATTGTTATTTTGAAAATAAGTACTTATAACTTTTGCGTAGCAATAAATCAGAAATTGCTGCAACGATTTGTCATGCTTTAGGAAATCGTATTTTTGGAAGTATACTTCAACCGAATCAATTCTGGATTCATATTTGTTATCGACTATCAGATATTTAATCGAAGCTTCTGAAATCAACTGTTTTGTACGCATATTATCCGGATTAATCCTGTAAGATTTTTCCAGGTCTTTTAGTGCAGACTGATAATTGTATTTGCAATAATGATGATATCCCATAAATGTATAATATGCCTGTTGAAAATCTTCCTGTTGGATTGAATCATTTAAATAGGTAATTAAATTGGTAAAGTACCTGGTATAATTTTCAATATCCGGATGATTAATAACCATTTCATTTGAAATATTATTAAAGTAATCCTTTCCATACTGGATGGCAGTAAAGTTTTTAGGATTGCTGTTTATATAGTTTGCCAGATATTTACCATTGTAATTTTTTTCCAGTATTTCATTATTCAGAATATTGGCATATATAATATTTTTCAAGTAACTGATAAAATCAGATGAATATAAAAATTCTGCTTTTTCTATGTTCTTTGAGGCTTCCATATATTTTTTATCGTTAAGCTGGGATATGGCTTTATTATAATATTGAACACCTGCCAGTTCTTTTAGATTTATTGATTTGTCGGTCTCGTAATACCTGGTAAAAAGATTATTGATGGTTCCGTCATTATATTCTTCATCCGAGATGATCTTATTTTCATGTAAATAATCAATAAAACTTTTTTTGAATTTATCATCATATCGGATCAGGCCACCGGAAGGGAGTGTTGTTTCAATTTTATAGCTGGTTTGTTGTGGATCAGCAATCAGATAAACATGTGAAGGTGTTTCCTTTATGTTATATTTAATTCCAAAGCGATTAAGTATCAACGCATATAATGCACTTGCTGTAACACAATTATATTCACCGGTTGAAAATATATTATCAAAATAAGTGTCTTCTGTATATTTCCTGAAAAAATTGGAATGAACAGACTGGTATATAGTTTTTAGCAGTCTCTTCGTGTTGGTTGTATTTGCAGTATGCTTTCAACTTTCGCACATAACTATTTATTTCACTTTTAATATTGGCTTCATTATTGTCGTATCCTAATGAAATAAACAGGTCCACTGTATCTATATTCGATGAACCGGCTAATTTCAAAAAAGTTGATTTTTCAAGTTCCGAATCGAAGATGGTAGTATCGATTGTGGAACAATAGCCTTTGATACCTGTAATGAGTATTAAAATAATTAGTACCTTTTTTGTCATTTTATACGTTTTTAGGATTATTGTTTATCAGATACTTTTTCAAAATAAGCAGGGATATTCTTTTGTATTGGTTCTTTTGTCTTTTTGATATATTTCTCATCCGTATATTCAGTTAAAAATCGTGTTTACAATGAAAACAATGATGATTTTTTCTCATCCAAGGGAAAGGGAAGGCTATCAGCAGCGACAGGATCAGGTACAATATATGCCACCTGTTGTCAATAGCATAACCATAGCTTACTTCATGTGATCCGCAATTGGGACAGGTATACTGTTTTTTTGAATCAACCGGATTTTCATAATTTTCAACCAGTTCCTTTTCCAGGAAGTATTCTGCCGGTTTTACCCGTAGGTACTTGAATATACTTCTGTCAGGATCTAATAATTCATACCAGAACTGTTTCCATGAAAAGTCAAGTTTTCGGGAGGATATTTCCTGAAAGCTTTTTTCATATTCTATCACTTTCTCCATTTCCTCATGATCCAGCCATATAGTCTTTATATTGTGGGGTTTATCTATTAATGAAGGATTCCTGCGGATACGTGATTTTAGTTCAAGAATTTCATTTTGCCGGATCAGTTCGTTTTCAAAGACTGGTGTTATCTCATATTCCCCTGTTGAGTCTATTAGTTTATCCTGTCGGATAAGGCTCATCAGTTTCTTTGCCATATCTGCCTGACCGGATGGAACTCTGAGTTTTACTCCCCTTACAGCTGTTGCGTAGAAGGGATGTACCGAAATAATGTTCTCATCGAAAATATAAACATCGATACCTTCACTTTCCAGCCTGCCTTTCAGTATATGACAATCTACCGGAATATTTGAGCGGTATATGGTTATAAGGTCCATTATTTTTAGTAAATATTTCGTATCACGGAGCTAACGGTGATTTAATAAGGTATTGTAAATTTTATTCCTAAATCAGTTTATTTATTATAATAGTATTAAAATTTCTTGGAAATCTTTCATTTAAAAAATATCTTTCTCCCTCATTAATTTCAAAATTCATTCAACATTATGGATTCGATCAGTTTCGCCATTTTATCCTTGTCCATCTTTAATTTCAGATAGGCTTGTTTTGAATTTTTATCTTCCACCCATGTATTTCCTCCGGTATCATCAGGTATGCAACGTCCTCCATACCTTATCCCAGTATGTCCCTGTTCCTTTTCTAACGGCATAAAGTACGGCGGTCTGATCGTAACTCGCATTGTCGAGGATCTTACCTTTAAAATTATCTTTTATCCAGGGGGCATTTGCACTGAAATGCAGGAATCCAACATAAAGTGGAGTATCGTGATCGATGTTATTAAAAACCGCCCCTGTTTTTATCACTGCGCCCACTTCGTACCCGGAAAATGTTATAGGCACGCTTATGTTTGCAATGACGAATTTTGTTACTCCGGGCATATCTCCGTTGAAATTCCATTCGTTTTTTCCCTTTGGGTACTGACCACCCATCATTACGAATTCTTTTACTTTTTTCGTGATGAGTTCTTTCCCATTTAAGTCTGATATGGAATCGGCTTGTGACCGGATAAGGTTCTCAATATTTTTCAGTGGCCCGACTGTTACAATGGTGATGCTTTTATCTTTGCTTTTCGAAAGTATTTGCCGGTAAAGAACGGTGGCATCGGGAACATTTTTATAGTTTAATTGATGATAGAATTTATCGGCAATGGATTTGGTATAATTCCAGCTTTCATAATAGGTACTATCTTTTCGGGTTCCGATAGGTATATCCGGATGTTGATAAAAACGGTCCACAGCATCTATTGCCGATACAGCATATTTTTCGGTCGACCAACACATAACGGCCAGCAGGTTACATTCGTCTTTGGCTATAAAGTTATTGAGCATTACCAGCGCCCCAAGATCGTCTGCATCTCCGCCAATATCGGTGTCGAATATTATTTTTACCTGGGGGAATGCAGTAATTGTGAACAAATAGAAAAATACAAATACGGATAAAAACTTCAGTTTTTTCATACATCAATTATTAGGTGTCTTTCATTGTACCAATGCAATATATAAAATTGCATCTGGATTAGTTCCTTTTATTTATATTATTTACCGACGATGATTCTTATTCTTTTAGTAACGCTTCTATTTTCCCGGTTATCATCTTTGTTTCACCCGGTTCGGGGGCATTGTTATGGATAATTCCTTTTTTGTCGATTAAAATATAATGTGGGATTCCACCGATATTGAATTTATCGGCAAATATATTATATTGTTTATCGGTCAGTAATAGATGTTTGCCCTTGATCTGCTTTTCGGCAATGGTTTCCTTCCAGGCATCTTCACTGCATTTGCTTGCCAGGTATATAAAAACCACATTTTTATCTTTGAATTTATTGTAAAGTTGGTTGGAATAAGGTAATTCAGCCATACATGGTCCGCACCAGGGAGCCCAGAAATCAATGTATAAAACTTTGTGCGGATATTTTTCGATCAGCGAATTCAACATGTCGACACCGGAATTTTTCAGATCCGTTAAGATCAGGTTGGAGTAATACTCCGGACTTCTCTGGTTTTGTTTGAGTTCAGCCAGCTTACTGTTCAAAAATTCCCGGTAAGCTGCATGATGGATTTGTGTGGAATCGTATGAAGATTCAAATAATTTACTGTCTTTTATCAGTAAAAAACTATAATACGATTTTGTCAGAAAAACATCCCGTATAAAACCAGTAGTTTGAGACATCAGATACTTATTTTCCATACTGTATAAGTTCTTCCAGTCATTTATATTTCGCAGGTGGTTACGTTCTTTTTTCAAGTCTTCAGGTATTTTGTATTCCAGCAGATAACAATAATATTCATGTAAAAATTGGTAATATTCCTGTGATAACATTTGATTTTCATCATTGAATTTTACTTTGTTTAAAAAGTCAAAATAATTTTCAGGAAGCCGGAAGGAATCCTGATTCAGATGGTTCCTCACCGGATACATCCACCGGTATCTCAATAATTTACTCAGCGCCTGATATTTTATTGTGTTTGACACAATTTTCCTGAATTCACGGGAGGTTTTATTCTGTCTGTAGAAATCATTTGACAGTTGAGTAATTTTTTCTGTACTCTGATGAATATAATTTTTATATTCTTCCGGATTTTTTTTTGCTATCGAATCATCAGATGAATAGACTATCATATAAGGTGCTTATAAATTTTTCAAATTTAAACCAGGTTTTGTTTAACTCTTCTTTATTGCCAGTGAGTTGAATATAGTCATACACATAACCATTTAAAAAAGCATCCCGGTTATCCTTAAATATACGAATACTTGCATCAATTTTAAGGTGTATGCTGTCTCCGGGCGAAACATAAATACAAAAATGTTATAATTATACTTTTAAAAAATATCTGGGGAAATTGAACAGGTATCTCACATTGGAATCTATTACCGGAATCCAGGTATGCAAATTTTTCAATGCCAATATCCGTTTGAAGAGGTTTCCAGAGAGAAAACAGAATGGACGGATCATCTGACACTTCATTGTAATTCTTTATTTCTCCGGTAATAATAATATGGTTATCCTGTTTCTTTTCATGAGTGCAAGCAATGAAAACAAACAATAATAAAAAACAGGTAATTCTAATGTAATTTTTCATGGTTATTCAGGTGTTTTAATTGCGAAGAACATTTATTTGTATAACCAGAAGCCATAATCAGAATCGCATCTTAAATTTATTTTTTAGTTCGGATTATCGATCAAAGCACCAATTGGGATATTTGAAATTCAACAAATTTTGCTCAGCTGTTAAAACCTACCTGGTACCCATCCAGGTAGCCTTGTGCCACAAGGTTTCAAGAGGCCCCCGTTTGTGATTATTCATCCACCAGGTACTGAAATATCCCTGTAATATGGCAAGGGTAATACCGATAAGCAAACAATAGGTTGCACCCGTATATTTGTATAATCCTAATCCGAAACCGTAATAAATAATCGATCCGATTATGGATTGCATAATATAATTCGACAAACTCATTTTTCCGATGGGAGAGAATATATTTAAAATACGGTGAAATGCCCGGGACTGAAACAATAATACAAAACCAGCTACCAATACCAGCATAAATGCCATATTCGACCAGGAAGTCTCGATGGTTGACAAGGGTCTGCGGATGGCCTCGCTGCTGATCCAGCTACCCAGTCCCTTTTTAATAATAAACAGGGGGATGAAGATAATAGCGGCAATTATGAGCGTTTTAGTCCAGAACTTTTTATTTTTATCAGAAATTGCAAACAGGGATTTGCGGCCGGCCAGCATACCGAAAATGAATAAGGAAGCGGTTTGAAATACACGTCCGTTTTCCCAGTTCCAGTTATACACGGCGATTTTTCCAGTGGTAAGGTTACCTGCCCATATTTTTACCAGTGAATTGCCGGTAATGTATTCGCCAATTTTACCAAAGTACGCCCACGAAACAGGGTCGGCCATTTTCATACCCGGATCCTGTAGCCCCCTGAAAAAGTTAATCCACTCGTAAGGCTGAAGCATCAGAATAAGGGCGATCCAGAATACGGTTTTATTATTAAGCCGTGCCACAGGAATCAGCACAAAACCTATGATGGCGTATATGGATAGAATGTCGCCCTCGTAAAAGGCAGAATTAATAAAACCAAAAACCATTAAAAGAACCAACCTCCAGGCAAACCGTCCCCTGAAATCTTTTCCTCTTTTCTCCTGGTTGTTGGATTGGATAAAGAATGTTAATCCGAAAAGCAGGGCAAAAATAGCATACGATTTTCCGCCGAACAGGAAAAACAGGCTGTCCCAGATTCCTTTGTCAAGGGCCGGCATCCATGCAGGAAGATTTTCAGGTGTGAAATAAAAGTCGAAGTGCTCGATATTGTGTAACAACATGATCGATACGATTGCAAAGCCGCGCAGGGCATCCACTGCATGGAGGCGGGTGCTGGTTGTGTTCATGGATTAATGTGTAAAGTTATTATTAGGGTTAAATATCATTCTTCTGAATATGATTATTGTCTGACAATATACAAAATTTGATCTTACGGCCTTATCACTCTGATGAATTGTTTGACCTGTTATAACATAATTCCCAGGTTAAAGCCATGCAAATTTCTCACAGTTGTATTTTAATCAGAATCTTCTATTTTACAGGAATGATCGATTTTTATTCTTTAAAAGTGTCAGCCAATTCTTTAGTATGCCCTACCAGCTCCATTCCACCAAAATTTCCGTGACCGGGAATGACAATTTCAGCATCGGGAAATTTAGCCAGTACCTTTTCAATGGTTCCGGGATAGGCTTTCAGGTCACCATCGGCGGTATTTCCAAGATTTCGTGCATTTACACTCTTTATCATACAACCGGCAAACAGTATTTTCTCTGAAGGTATCCATACTACGATATTATCCATGGAATGGGCTGCTCCCAGGTAATAACAGTTGATTGTTTTATCACCAAGCATTAATTGCAGTGAATCTTTAAACCCGTGATCCGGAACCGGCAGATTTTTGTTCCGTGCGATATCAATAGTCATTTGGTTCGCATACGAATCGATTTTTTGATTTTGAATATATGCCAGTCCGCCCATGCAGTCGACATGCCAGTGGGTGGGAACAAATCCCACAACTTTAATCTTCATGGAATCGGTTATCCAATTTAACAGATCTTTGGTTTCGGAATCCGTCCAGGGAGAGTCGAAAAGAAAAGCTTCGTTTCCGTTAACCAACAACAGTCCGTTGGCAGGTGTTCTGCCGTATTGGGGTAAATCGGCATAGGAAACATGTACATAAGCATTATCAGCTATTCTGATTAGTTTAACATTATCCGAAATCTTTATTTCGGGATAACTGTTTTGTGCGAAAACATTCAGTTGTAAAAGGGCTGCAGTTAAAATAAACAGGATTATTTTCATGGTTTGGTTGGATTATTTGGATTACTAAAATACATATTTTCAGCAAAGAATATACAATAAAAAAAGATTACAATAAAATTAGTATTCTTTTATCTCAGTATGTATGAAGTGTTCTTCCGGATGTCAGGCATCACCTCCTAACTATCCGGCATCATCCCTTGTCTGATTGGAATTGCTTCCGGATTGTTCCAAATTAAATTCTGTTTGATCAAAATTACCTGTGGTTTTATCGAAATTGCGTTCTGTTTGTTCGAAATTATTTATTCAGTGTATTATTTAACATTTTCATCGAACGCTGATGGCGTAAATAGTGTCTGATTAAATAAGAAATTACTATCAAACCTCCACGTGTTATTACAGGACCAAACCTTTATTTCTGCACCTATTCCTTTTATTACCTGTATGTTTAAAGAACTGAGTTTTATAGTTGTGTTTTTATTGAAACTTAATTCTATATCCCAGGGAAATGGCAAAGGGTACTAATCCTGTTGTAAATTCCACACCATGATTATTCTTCAAATCATCCATATAGTCGCTAACTTCCTGCCCGCGTATTGGAATTAACAACGCACACGTAAAATAACCGTTTCTATCATGTCGCGATGATCCAAAATCAAATCCAAATCCCAGGGTAGGACCGTAAAAAAATTTATCAAATTGCGAAGCATTGGCGATTTTTATAACCGTATTATAACCATACATACCCAAAATATAAGGATTTACCTGTTTCGCATTAAATCGAAGTTTAATACCGGCATTATACCCGATCCCGATAAATGCAAATCCCGCACCAGCAAATAAGCCGATGTTTTGTTGTGGATATAAAAGCAAATTGACTCCTATTATACCTCCATAATCCAGACCCAGTCCTATCCCAACATTACCTGTTTCTTTTGGTCCAAGACTGTAAATACTATCGGGAAGATTATTACTTCCCTTTTTATAATTGTACTGGTAACTCAGTATTTTCTCTTTGGGAATAAAAGTGTTAATTGCATGTCCGTTTTTCTCTGATTCAAAATATACATTGGTACTATCCTCCTTTATGATCCTGCAATTTTCAAACTTATGGCCATTTTTCAGTATCACAAGGTCCTGCGAAAAGGCAGATACAAATAAGCTAAGTACAATAACTGATACTAATAGTTTTTTCATTGGTAAATAATTTTAATGGTTAAGGTTAGATAATATATAATACTAATTGGTTTGTGTTTTAGAGGACTGAATATATTTATAAATACATATAATTCACACCAATACCCCAAATCAGGGTTTACTGGAACATATATCTTATAGTTGTATACAATATTTCATTCATATTAAAGAAACATTCTAATTACTACTTCAATAAAAAAATCAATGTTATCCACAGTTTCGCCGTCTCTGTCATATCGCCGCCATTCTCCATCTTACTGATTAACAATTGATATAAAACCATCCCAATATAATAGATTATTTTGAAAATTCAAAATGGGAGTTGTCTCTTTCTATTGATCTCTCTCTGAAGGTTATTTTAATTACGCAGGATTAAAAGTAGATTTTTATAAAGAAGACAAGGACAACTTGATATACTCAGGGCTCATTCATCCTGGTAAGTAGACACGCACAAATTGGCACAGAAAATTTAACCGGACTTCTTTATTTCTGTTATTAATTGCTTCAGTTTGTTTTGTCCTGTAGGGTTGATCAATGGTGTAGAAGAGTAATCATCAACACCGTAAAAGAGAGTTACCTGTCCTGCTGATGTATACTTACCACTTAATGGGATGAACACTTGCCTGTATTCTATTTTACCGAATTTACCGGTTTCTATAACCTTATTATCCGGATATTTAATTTCCAGATATTTTTCGTTTTCTCTCAGTGTTCTGATAAAGTTATCCGTTACAATCAATTCGTAGTAATCGTTACTCTCCTTGAAAAGCTCATCGATGACAATGGTTAATTTGGGATACATTTCATCAGTTAACTTTAATATGGAGTCGTTTAAATACACCTTCATAACGGATGCATCCGGCTCTTTCTGATGAGCCGGATTGCACCCGGAAAGCCATACTATTTTAAAAAGTAAAACGGTAATAATTACTTTAAGCATAGGAACCTGATAAATTATTCAACTTTAATATCATCCAGCAATATGGCAGTATCGTAACTGCTGTCACCCACATCCCCTGCTGCCAGGATAAGTGTTATATTTTTTCCCGCATAGGATGAAACATCGAATGTAGCATTTATCCATCCTGTTGCGTACACACCTCCCTTGTCAAAGGCTATGTTGGGGGACACATATGCAAGTCCGTACTGATCATTAATAATGTCGATGCTTTTATATAGGATTATGTGTTCCACTTCCATGTCGTCAATAATTGAAATCTGAAAATAATCCTGGTAAAGTGACCCTACCCATTCCATAAATTCTTCGGAGATAAAGTTCCATCTTAAACTTAAAGAAGTTGCATCTGCGGGAACACAAAAATTCTGACTGATAGATCCTGTAGCGGTGGTATATCCCAGTCCGGTGGATATAATTCCCATGTAACTCCCGTTTTCCGGAGAGTAATAACCCAATTGTGTAATCACTCTTCCGTCACCATCCCCATTCCATCCTGAAAGATTTCCCTGCTCAAAATCACCGTTTGTAAAATCAGAGGCAAAGTGGGTTTCAATATTACTTTGCATTACAAAATAGGCAGCAGGCGTATTATCATCATGTTGATTTGCAGTGAACGCTGCATGGGAAGTTTTTCCCTGTGTGATAAGCTTTGGAAATAATTGATAAGCCATATCCCTGTCGAACCATGAACGTACCGTTTTTGAAAATCCATAATATACATTTGCACCATTATTAATAAATGCATTGGACATGGTGTTGTTATGCGCACTTTCGCAGGAACCATTATAAACTATTGAATTCGGAAAATTACTGTTGTAAGCTGTAATAAACGATGGTTTAGCTGCCCAGTAAGTTTTACCGTGTACAGTTACTGACATGATCCTGTCCAGTAACCAGTCAATAACATCGGCACTTACATAGTTTACTTCCTGACCTGTCATAAACATTACATTATTGCCTTCATCGACACCTCCGTGCGTGTGGATAACAATCAGTCCGTACTGCGACAGGGTTTTTAAAACTGTGAGGTTGGCATTTGCATTTTTCACATAATGTATAGTAAAACTAGGACATTCCGAATCTTCGATAATGGTATACAAATTATCAAGAAATTCAGTGCCCCAACCGTTAAACTGGGTCCAGTTGGGTGCAAAAAGCAAAACATCTTTGTCCAGTACTATGTTTTCATCTTCACCGGACGAAAAGGTTGATTTCCCGGACTTAAAAGCAGACTGTGCTAAATTATTGATCCCCCGGGTCTGCTGGCTCAACGGTATTGTCGGCAATGAATCCCTTTTTGGAATTATTGCGCCACCTCCTTCATTTCCTTCTTCCGTGGTCATTATCATTCCCTGGGTACCATAATTGTATTTTATCCAAATATCGCCCGAAGGTGTTATCCCTGCATCTTCAACAACCGATTGGCTCTTCAGATAATCGATAGTGTTTTTTAAAGCTTCGTCCTTATTCATCGATTGTACCAACTGCCAGAATTTTGTATCACCCGTCTCCTGCATATCAAACATTTCATGTACTTCATCCTGGCTCAGTTCGCTTATAATATGCAAAGGTCGTATTTCGGAATATGTTTCCAGGTTAGATCCCGATAGATTCAGGGAAGCCACAACACGGACAAAAATATCTTTGGAATCATTTTCAGTGAAATTTTCGATATTACTATATATCCCGTCATTTAAAATATCATCGCCATGGTAAAGGTATCCGTCGTCATACAATTGACAAATTTCTCTGATAACATTTCCCTGCTGATCTACCTGCAAAAGTTTAATGCTGTTATCAACAAGGTATGTATTGTTGAGGATGGATATATTGATCTTAACATTTGTTGAATGATCAACAAGTACACCTTCCGGAGACAACCGGGGTTTGCTTAGAAAAACTTGGTATTGATCGAAAGTAATCAGTAAGGTGGCTGTATCAGTTAGGTTGCTTTCATCAGTAGCCACAAAGGTGAAGAGATTGTCCCCGTTGTTCAATGAAATATTCCCGGCCTGCCAGTCAGTTGTACCGGATGCCGTACCACTTTGGCCCTGATCGCTTTTCCAGGTAATACTGGTAATTGTTCCATCATCGCTTGCACAGCCTTTGATGGTAACGTTATTCGACGGGGATAAAAATGAAAAATTGTCGGTAGGACTCGTTATTGTGATTTGCGGAGGATTGTTTTCCGTATTTCCGGATTGATCCGTGTTATTTTTATCTTTCTCGCAGGATAGATTAAATACAAAAGCGGCCAGAACAGCCAGCCTGGCATAGTAAAAAAGATTAGTTTTCATAGGTTTAATTTTAGGGTTAATGAAAAAAAAGATAAGCAGGGTAGTTATTTTTGGTTTCTGGATTTACTTCTGTAATGCAATAGAACCGGGCAAACAGGTTAATTTTTGGTTGAAAATATATAGATACACAAATACCTGGGATGAAATTTTATTTTTTGCGGATGCAATTCCAATTCCGTTTTTTCCGGGAAGCCGTATCTGGTTTTCTTTGCCAGCTTTCCGGAAATATCCTCCAGCCGCGTATTTACATTAATCCGTTAATATAAATTCGATTAATGTTTAATAAATTTATGAAAAAACTACATACGAGTCAAGTACTTTTATTTTGACTGGAGGGGATGCAAATAATCAGGGTAGTTAAAATTCAGCAGATAAGTTAATAACTTTCTTATCTGTGGCTAAAAATTGGGCTAAAGCCCCTTTCGAAATTATTTTGAAATTTCCTATGTCGGTACTCTTTTCTAACCGATTATTTGAATTTCAGTTTAAGTGCAGCAAAAAAACTCATCCGTAATAGCAGCAATCCGTGCCTGAAGCGGCTTATCTGAGTGGAACCGTATTCCCGGTCTCGGTACCTTACAATCACTTCCGTAATTTTAAGGTTTAGTTTCGATGCTCCGAATAACAGGTCGAAATCGCCGAAAGGATCGAAGTCACCGAAATAGCTGCGGTTTTCTTTTATTTTAATATAATCCTGTCTGAACAGCACTTTTGTACCACATAACGTGTCTTTCAGGCGTTGTCCCAGCAGGTATGAAAAGAACAAGCCGAAAAATTTATTCCCCATGTAATTTAAAAATCGCATAGCCTGCTTTTCCATGGGGTATACCAGCCGGCAACCGTTGATGAATTCACCCCGGTTTTTCGAGATTGCCTCGTAAAATTTAGGCATGTCCTCGGGAGGGGTGGTGAGGTCGGCATCCAGGATCATCAGGATATCCCCCGTGGCTTTTTCGAAACCTTCACGCACAGCATTTCCCTTGCCTTTGCCCGATTGTTTCATCACCAGAATATCCAGTTCTTTGTACTTTTCTTTTACCCGCAGCATTTCCTCATAGGTACCGTCAGATGAATTTCCCTCCACAAAAATAAACTGCTGGTTGTATCCGAATTTAGGAGTGCGCAGCACGGCATTTTCAATGTTGCCTTTTTCGTTACGGGCAGGAACAAGAACGGAAACGGAATAGGACTGTTCTTCGGGAAATAAAGGCCTTGCCGTGATAAAATTGATGAGGTTGAGCAAATTGAAGAGCGGCAGGTTTGCCAGCACCTTATTGAAAATAAAATGAAACAACGGAATATATTTTGGGAATAATAATTTTCTTTCGAGCTTTATCATCTCAAAACCTTCCAGGTACAGCAGGTTGTTGATGTCGTTCACGGAAATCCAGTTTTGGTTGGGCTGCTTTGCTTTAAGCCGTATCCATTCCCCAAACCTCAGAAAGGGTTCCCAGAAATAGTTGTAATTCGATATAATGATTTTGGTGTGAGCGTGGCATATCTTCTTTATGTTACTGAAAACATTTTGAATGTCCACCAGGCAACTTAGCAGATCGGATAAAATGATATAGTCAAATTTTTCACCCAGGTCAAAATCCCCGGCATCGGCACATATAAAAGTAAGATCCGGATATTTCATACGGGCAGTCTCTATCATTACAGGTGAAAAATCGATACCTGTACCTTTACTGGGTTTGACTGCATTCAGCAGGTTGCCGGTACCACATCCCAGTTCGATTACCTTTGAATCGGGCGGAATTATAAAAGAAATATATTTTTCGAGTACCTTGTGATATAAGCGGTTTCTCTTTTTCCATTTGTCCCTTTTCAGGGCCAGCCGGTCATAGTATTCGATTAAGTTACTGGTGTTGTACATTGAATATGGTTGCTGTTAAAATCTCCAAAAGTAATGTTATTTGTTTTTTTGTGAAAATATAAACTTAAATAATAACGCATGTAAGAGTTGTAAGAAATTTTGTAATTTGCGACATTTATTTTATCAAAAAGATGTTTTTTCCTAAAAACTGACGGTAATGCCTAAAACCAAAGATCTCAAAAGTTACAAAAAGAAAAAAAGTAACAAACCAACCAATCAGGAGCCTGTTAAGAAAGACTTTATTTCCATTATGGATACTTTCTTTGATAAAAACAAGGATAAGATATTGTATATTTCATTATTACTGACAGTTGTGCTGGGAATATACTTATTCGACGTGAAAATAAGCGAAGGAGGTGATGACTCGAGTTACATTGTCAGTGCCAAAAAATTTCTTGAAGGAGTAAATTTTCCGACCTGGCATGGATCGTTTTACCCAATTTTTCTTAGTTTGCCCATGCTGATCTTCGGTGTCAACCTGATTGTTTTTAAGATCATATCTTTTTTATTGATAGTCGGGCACCTAGTATTTTTCTACCTTGCTTTTAAAAACCGGATATCGTCTACTTTATTGAGCCTGGTGGTTATTATTACTGCTGTTAATTCCTACCTTCTGTATTTTGCCAGTCAGACCTATAGCGAGGCACTGTTTCTGTTTTTACAATCGATAGTAATATTTGTTTTCTTCCATTTGATGGATACTGTGGAAGAAGGAAAAATGAAAGGTTTCCGGCCTCTGGGATGGTGGCTTTCTTTCGGTGTGCTTTCCCTGTTGCTGGGAACAACCAGGAATATTGGTTATGGAATGCTGATAGCTATCATTATATTTTTCCTTATCGACAGAAAATACAGGGCAGCCCTGTATTCCGTACTTTCCTTTCTGATTTTTGCCATACCCTATAACTTGTATAAATGGATAGTGTGGGGATTCGGACCAGGTGGCGGTAATTCGGGAAGAATAAATGAAATTTTCTATAAAGATCCTTATAATGCAGCTGCAGGTACCGAAGATTTTGCCGGTATGATTACCCGGTTTATCGAAAATTCGAAAATATACCTGTCCAAGCACTTTTTTGTGATTACCGGCTTCAAAAACGAGATGACAGCTGGGACAAGCGGATTTCTGACCATTATAATGTACGTATTGTTTATTGTAGTATTGATATATGCTTTCCGCAAAAGTAAAGTCATGCGCTTTGTTGGAATGTACCTGGGCATTGCCATCTTTATCACCTTTATTACACTCCAGCAGAAATGGGGTCAGCTTCGACTGATTCTGGTTTTTACTCCACTGATATTACTTTATTTTTCATGGGGAATCTATCAGCTTTCGAAAAAGAAACACTGGGGAATACTCCAGTTCCTATTGGTTTTGTTTTTAATGATCATTATGTTCCATACATTCGGAATATCCGTAAAGAAAGCAAAATCAAACAGTAAGGTTCTTGCAAGGAATATTCATGGAAATCTTTACTATGGTTTTACGCCCGATTGGGTAAACTTTTTAAAGATGAGTGAATGGGCGAGCGAAAATCTTCCGAAAAATGCGGTCGTTGCTTCTCGTAAGTCTTCTATGTCATTTGTATATGGAAAAGGAAAAGAATTTTACTCAATATACCGTTTTCCGGTTGAAAATCCCGATACGGTAATATTAAGGTTAAAAGAACAAAATAAAGATTTTTGTATCGTTGATCCCCGGCTATTGGTCAGTAATACTATTTCTGATAATCTGAAACTTTACTTCATGGTTCAGAATGTGGCTTTCGTAAACGATGGAAAGATTGTTTATGGCATTTATGACCTGAATTCGAACGATCCGACATTCCGTCAGTCGCTTCACAATGATGGATTAAACTGCAATATGAGTCTCGATTCATTGAAAAAAACAGTTGATCTGGGTGGCTTATCATCTTACGCGGTAGTACCCGACACGCTTATTAATATTCTGAAAAAAGGCGGTGTGGATTATATTATAAGGGCCAGCCTCCGAATTAATCCTGCAATGAAAACAGACAGAACGATCAATACCATTTTGAGGTATATGTATTTTATCGAGCAGAAATACCCGGGAATATTTACACTGGTTCAGCAGATTGGTGACAACAATGATGAACCGGCTTATTTATATAAGATTAATTACGATCGGATTGATTTGTATAAAAAGATGCTGAAAAAGCAATGACGGACAAGATCAGATCCATCACTTTTATCGGGGCCGGAAATGTCGCCTGGCACCTGGCCCGTGCTTTTTATGAAAAAGGGATGCCTATAAAACAGGTGTATAGCAGAACAACTGCAAAAGCACAGGAACTGGCGCTGAAAGTTGCTGCAGAATTTACTTCTGATTTTGCTGAAATTCAGCCGACAGCCGATCTATATATTATTGCTGTTACCGATGACATTATTCAGGAAATACCGGACAATATCAGTTTTAAAGAGAAACTGACTGTACATACAGCCGGAAGTATATCGATATCAGTTTTTGAAGGTAAATTGAAAAATTACGGGGTTTTTTATCCGTTACAGACTTTTACAAAAAAAAGGAAGCTTGAATGGGTGAATATCCCTTTTTGCGTTGAAGCCAACAATGAAGAAAACAGGAAAACATTATTTCAACTGGCACAATTGCTGTCTGACAATGTTCACAACATCAATTCTGCTGAAAGAAAAAAACTGCACCTGGCAGCCGTCATTGCCAGTAATTTTACAAACTATATGTATAAACTGGCTGACGAATACCTGGCCGAGAACCGGTTATCTTTCGATTTACTCAAACCATTGATCATGGAAACGGCAGAAAAGATCGGTGAACTTACCCCTTTTAATGCGCAAACCGGGCCAGCCATGAGAAATAACACGAAAATTATGGAAGAACATCTTCACATGCTGGAGGAAAATCCGCAGGTAAAGAAAATATATGAATTACTATCCCGCGCCATTAATAAAACATATACGGAGAGTTCTTTTTAATTCAATATTATATGCATTAGTTCCGTTTTAATTATAAATTTATCTTTGCAGGGATAAAAATCAAATACCTCAATAATGACCAACTTCAAAGAATATCTGCAGCATGTTAAAGCGTTTGCCTTCGACGTGGATGGCGTGCTTACCGATGGCAGTGTGATCCTGTATCCGGGAGGTGAATTTGTGCGAACCATGAATATAAAAGACGGGTATGCCATTCAATATTGTATTAAAAAGGGATATCCTGTAGCAGTCATTACCGGAGGTAACTCGCAAATGGTGGAAAAGAGATTCAGAAATCTTGGGGTAACGGATATTTACCTGAAATCATCTGATAAGTGGGATGATTACGAGGACTACCGGAATAAATACCAGCTAGATCATAAAAATATCCTTTACATGGGCGATGACCTGCCTGATTATGAGATAATGCGGAAAGTGGGGATCCCCACCTGTCCGGCCGATGCTGCCGAAGAAATTCGGCAGATATCGCAGTATATTTCCGATAAAAAGGGTGGTGAAGGATGTGTGCGGGATGTGATAGAACAGGTGCTTCGCCTGCACGGCAAATGGTTAAATGAAGATGCTTTTTCATGGTAAACAGAAAAAATATAACAGCTGCTTTTTTTCGGTTGATCCGCTATCCGAACCTGCTGATCATTATTGTCACCATGTACCTTATGCGGTGGGCAGTAATCTTTCCTATCCTAAAGGTGAACGGATTTCAGTTACAGTTTAGTGATCTTCAGTTTTTTTTACTTGTGCTTTCAACTGTTTTCTTATCTGCAGGAGGTTATGTGATTAACGATTATTTCGATCGTAAAACCGATATGGTGAATCGCCCTGAAACGGTAATTGTCGGCACCATTATTAAAAGAAGATCGGCAATGGCTATACATATTGTGTTGAATGGCCTGGCGATAATTATCGGATTTTACCTGGCGTATTCGATAGGTCTGCCTAACCTGGGATTGATATTTATAATAATAAGCGGGATATTGTGGTTCTATTCCACTACTTACAAAAGGCAGTTGCTTATAGGCAACCTGATAGTTTCCATATTGGTAGCATTAGTGCCGCTTATAGTCTTATTGTTTGAGGTACCCTTATTGAACCGTACCTATGGCAATATTCTTGCCGGTATGGGTGCCAGTTTTCATTACCTCACAGGATGGATTCTTGGTTTTTCAAGTTTTGCTTTTATCACCACTCTGACACGAGAAATTATAAAAGATGTGGAAGATTTTGAGGGCGATCAGGCCTTTGGACGGCAAACACTGCCTGTTGTTATTGGTGTTCGCCTCACAAAACTGATCATTATCGTGTTATTATTTGTGACAATTATTGCTGTTTTTTACATTTATTTTATTTATCTTACAGACAGGATTACTTTATGGTATATGTTAATTACGCTTATCATTCCTATGATTTTAGGAGTAATTCTCACAATAAAAGCAAATAATAAAAAAAATTATCATCTATTAAGTACTTTGTTAAAAGCAATTATGTTGGCCGGAATATTATATGCATTGGTTGCCGATTATATAATCAACACAAAATTTTGACGTGAACCGGAAATGTTGTTGGACAAAATTAAAAATTACAAAATAATACTGGGTTCGCAATCTCCGCGGCGGCAGTATCTGCTGAAAGAACTGGGAATTGGATTCACGGTAGAGGTTCTCAACGGGATTGATGAATCTTATCCTGATAATCTTTTTTACGATCAGATACCGGTATATCTGGCTACCCATAAAGCACAACATTACACAAACCTACTCGACCGTAAAACGATCCTTATTACTGCCGATACCATTGTATGGCTCGATAACGAGGTTATAAACAAGCCGAAAGACCGTGCAGATGCAGTGGCTATTCTTAAAAAACTTTCAGGGAAAAAGCATGAAGTATTAACCGGGATTTGTATTAAAACCGAAGGAAAGGAAGTGTCATTTTGTAATAAGACAGATGTGTATTTTCGAACTTTATCCGATAATGAGATTAACTATTACATTGATAATTTCAGACCATATGATAAAGCCGGTGCTTATGGTATCCAGGAATGGATCGGTTATGCCGGTATTGAAAAAATAGAAGGTTCTTATTTCAATGTGATGGGACTTCCGGTGCAGGAACTTTACCAGAAATTGTCAGAGTTTATTACAAATTTATAATAAAAGGATATGCGAAATTTATTTTATAACAGAATCAAAATACGTGGAGTGGTGTTGGTGATCCTGCTCTTATCCCGGATTTCCATCGTAATGGCAGGGGAGGGTTTGTGGATACCCTTGCTGATAGAGAAAGAAGTTATCCACGAGATGCAACAAAAAGGTTTTCACCTAACGGCAGAAGATATTTATTCCGTTAACAAAGCCTGTCTCAAAGACGCGGTTGTTTGGTTCGGCGGAGGATGCACAGCCGAACTGATATCAGGATCGGGATTGTTGTTAACAAATTATCATTGCGGTTTGAGCCGGATTCAACAACACAGTACGCTCGATAATGATTATATTACCAATGGTTTCTGGGCTATGAATGGGGCAGATGAATTACCAAATCCGGGGTTGTGGGTACGATTCCTGGTACGGATGGAAGATGTTACTTCGCAAATTATACCTTATGTAAATGATACAATGAATGAGATGCAAAAAAAGCAAATCATTCGCGATCGTATCAAATTTCTGGAACAGGAAGCTGTTATAAATACCCATTATAAAGCTGAAATAGAACCGTTCTTTTATGCCGACCAGTATTATCTGTTCGTTTATGAGCAATTCGACGATGTCAGGTTAGTCGGGGCACCTCCTTCAGCAATCGGAAAATTCGGGGGAGATACTGATAACTGGATGTGGCCAAGACAAACCGGTGATTTCTCACTTTTCAGGATTTATGCTGATACGTTGAACCAACCAGCAGCTTACTCACCCAATAATGTTCCCTACATACCAAAAAAATTTCTGAATATTTCTTTAAAAGGAGCAAAGAAGGGTGATTTTACTATGATACTTGGTTATCCCGGTCAGACTGAAGAGTACCTTACATCCGAAGCCATAAATTTAATTGCGGAATCAAGTTTGCCTGTCAACATCAGACTGCGGGAGGAAAGGTTGAAGATCATGGAAAAATTCATGAATGAAAGTGACGAAACCAGGATTAAATATGCTGCCAAACAGTCCGGCACAGGTAATTCATGGAAAAAGTGGAAGGGAATTGTAGCCGGCATTAATAAGGCCAATGTTGTTAGTTCGAAGAAAAAGCTGGAAGCTGAATTTCAGACATGGACACAATCCAACGACTCGCTGTCTTCACTTTATGGTAATCTGTTGGGTCAATTCCGTAAAGACTATCATGAATTTAAACCCCTTTACCTGGCAAATGACTATTTGCAGGAGGGGATATTGAATATTGAATTAATGGCTTTTATTTCCAGGTTTGTCGATATTACACATATTCCGGATGAATATGAAACAAGTGAGATTGCTAAGATGAAAAAATCGATGGAAGGAACTACCGCCTCTTTTTTTAAAGATTATAGCAGGGATATTGATCAGAAGATATTTGTTACTATGTTGAATGAATATTTCAGGAATGTACCTGAGAAATTTTTCCCTGCTGAATACCATCTTATAAAGAAAAAATTCAATGGAGATTTGGATAAATACTGCGAATACGTGTTTCAAAAATCCATATTTACAAATAAAAATCGTCTTGATAAATTTCTAAAAAATCTGTCGCCAGCTTCGGCAATAATATTAAAAGAAGATCCCGGATTCCGTTTGTATAAAAGCTTTGCTACCATGTATTTCAGTAAAATCCAACCGGATTATTCAAGACTCCAAACGGAAATAAATAGCTTGTACGGGGAATATATTATGGGATTAAAAAGTATGCTGCCCGATAAACATTTCTATCCTGACGCCAACAGAACCATGCGGCTAACCTATGGTAAGGTAGAGGGATTTGAACCACGTGATGGGGTAATTTATAAGTATTATACCACTTTGAGCGGGGTCATGGAAAAAGAGGATTCTTCCGATCATGAATTCAGGGTTCCACATAAGCTTAAAACTTTGTTTGAATCAAAGGATTATGGAGATTATGCAACCGACAGTACGATGCAAGTTTGTTTCCTGGCATCGAATCATACTTCTGGAGGGAATTCGGGCAGCCCGGTACTGGATGCTGACGGTAATCTTATCGGACTTAATTTTGACCGTAACTGGGAAGGAACAGTGAGCGATTTTTATTACGATCCCGCATTGTGCAGGAACATCTCGGTCGATATCCGGTATGTATTATTTATTATTGATAAATTTGCAGGAGCGCATAACCTGATTGAAGAAATGTCTGTAATTCGATAAAAATTTATGGATGCACAAACAAAATCCGTTTTCACCAGGGTCAACGGAAGGGGTAATGCATGGCCGGTTTTCCTGGGTTCAACTCATCCGTTTTATAATATCAATGATCTCAGTGATCTGGCCAATGCTTCTTATTCGATAGTGGGTACAGAAACAAGGGAATACTCAACCAGCCATATATCATGGGAAATACTGATCGATTCAGGCCATCTGTCGGTTCAGTATCTGTTACAGCATGGTAACCGGATTCCAGAGGCTGTTGTACTTACGCATCCACATATGGACCATACGCTTGGGGTCGATTGGGTGGCACAAAGTTATTACCGCCAGAACGACAAAAAGAAGTACCCGCTATATGCTACTTTGCCCTGCTGGGAATTTGTAAAAAGGTCTTATCCACAACTTGAACCGGTAATTGAATTTCATGAATTAAAGTATGGTGTAAGGTTGGCTATTCGTCAGGTAAATGATCTCTACATTACCCCTTTCCCGGTATTTCATGGCGAAAGCGGTTTCGGGGCTTCTATGCTCTTATTTGAATACATGGACGGGGAGAAAACAGCCAAGATTGTATTTACAGGGGACATGCTGTGTCCGCTTTTGCGCAGGGAAGATTATGAAAAAATTAGTGATGCACGCGTGATGTATATCGACAGTAACAACCGTTTTCCATATCCGCGTTGTAACCACGAGAGTTTTGTGAAGTATGGGCCAGATTCAATGGAAGAGAGTAATTTTCTTACCAGTTGGAAAGAAAAAGCTTATTTGTCTAACTTGCTGGCACCTCATTCCCGCCTGAAATTCGACAGGGATATTCATGGCTATATAGACACTTTTCTTAAGGAACACAAAGACATCAATACGCTTACTTTCAGCATAACAGAATTTTTAAAAAAGTTGAAAATTCCTGAAGTGAAGCTTATCCACTACAGTGGACAGGAAGACGAAAAATATCACGGACAGGAAATCATGAATGACCGGCAATTGGAAAACTGGGCCAATTTAATTGCATCGAAAGAACAAATGACAACACTTTTTTCGGTTCCGAAGGCTGGGCGATATTTTCAGGATATTATAACTGCAGTCTGACTAAATAGCTCTGGTCTTATAAACAGGACAACCGGGCATATATTCAGTCTTTCAATATTCCCATCCTAAAAACACGTTGTAATTATTTTTAAAATAAATGACACTTTTTGCTTTATTCGTTTAAATTTGTTACACGAAAAAAGTTAAAGTAGCACTATGTCTGTAAGGCGCTTTGGAGTTTCACTGGAAGATCATCTGCTTGATGAATTGGATAAATTTGTAAATGAAAACCGGTTTCCAAACCGGTCGCAGGGAATCCGTTATCTGATAGAGAATAACCTGGTAGCCAAGAAATGGCAATCAAATGATGTTGTCGCCGGCGCTGTTGTAGTGGTATACGACCATCATAAAAACGATATCAATAACAGGATGAACGAATTGCAGCACGATTATTATTCACTGATACTATCTACCCAGCATATTCATCTCGACCATGATCTGTGCCTTGAATCAATTGCCGTAAAAGGGAAAGCACATGAGCTTACAGAACTGGCCGATAAGATCATTGCTCTGAAGGGAATAAAACACGGTAGGCTGGTGATGAGCAGGGCTGATTAAAAATTTTTGTCCTTGAAGTGACACGAATTTTTTATGAATAATACTTTTTCAGTATACCATGTCCATTTTCAACATGTATCTTCACCCGGGTTTCGATCATATTGCTAACCTGATATAGTTATGATCACATTCTTTTCATCGTTACAAACATTCAAATATGGACCGGCCATGTTTTTCGGGTTAATACACGGCCTGGGATTCTCCAATTATCTGCGCAGTCTGTTGGGTAAGGAAGATAATGTTGTTACGCAATTGTTTGCTTTTAATGTGGGACTAAAAATCGGTCAACTGGTAATTGTACTGAGCATTCTCACTCTGGCATATTTATTCATCAAATACCTGCATGCATTACACAGAGAATGGAACCTCGTAATTTCAGGTGCAGGAGCAGGTGTTTCATTGATTTTAATGGTTGAAAGGTTTCCCAGATAGAAACTAATATGTAAATTGTATCGTCATGCAATTGAAAAAAATAATCTGTAAATTTTCACTGTTTGTTATTATCCTGGTGATGACAGGTAAATCGTATGCACAGAATTATACTCTTATCGATCCCGGTGGCAGGAAAGAGTATTTTGAGAATATAAAGAAACGTGCCGATATCGGGTTGAGGACAAAAACAGATTGGAATTATAAGATCTTTGACGATAAGGTGACTGCACAAAAATACAAAGAGCGGTTATTGAAGTACAACAAGTCGGGAAAACTGGCCGAGATTGAAAATTATTCACCGGAGGGGAATATTCTATCAATCGTAATCTTAAAATACGAAGTGGATGGATTACCATTTGAGGAAATTACATACAAACCGGAAGGACAGGTTATAGCACGGGTGAATTACAGGTATTCCAATGACAGGCTTTTAAACGAGTATACCAGTTATAATGAAAACCGGCTAATCAATTTTAAATGGGTTGCCATAAGGGATACTGTTGCCGGTAAGATATTGTGGATGAAATACATTACACCCGACAGTATTTCACAAAAATTCAAATATACATTTTCAGAGGGTATTCCCGGCTTATTGGTCGGAGAATCGCTGTATTTAGCAGATACTCTTAACAGTGACCGGAAAATTTACTGGTCGAGTGATCCGGTAAGAAGAGATCAGGAAATAATTTCTGATGCAAAGGGAAGGGAACTGTTTCGCCGTAAATATATATATGATCACTCCGGAAACAATATCAGGGTAGAAACGATATTTCCCGATCAGTCAACTGCCAATAAATTCATTTATGCTTACAATTCTAATAATTTATTAACCGGTTTTATCGATCATGATAATAATGGTAACATCATAAGCTATCACACTTATACTTACGAGTATTATTAATTTCACTTAGCGGAATAACTTTCATTCCCCTTAGAATGTAATAATTAAAATAGGTAAAATTTAAGAAATGATGTGTTTCCCTCAAAGTAAGTTTCAGGTCATTGCATTCTGAAGATTGTGTTTTCGGTTTATCTTATCGATTGCTTTATTGGCATGTTTGATCCGTGCTTTTTCTTTATAAGCATACCACATCTTGCCGAATAGTAAACGCATCAGGTCGTCCATGTTACTCAAAACAAATACTTTCCAGAATCCATAAAGCCTTTTTGAGAAATGCGGACTTAGGGCACGTTGCGACAATGCATATCCTCCTTCAAGATATGTAATGAAATGCCACCAACCACTGGGGATAAAAAGCGTATCGCCATGATCCAGAATACATTCATACCCCTTTACATATTGTAATCCCGGATATTTATCATAGTCGGGGTGATCAATGTTCACCGAACTGTGAACAGAGAATGGATAGCGATATAACAAATCGGAATATGCCGGAGAAAATAAAACAACCCTCTTTTTTCCATGTAACTGTGTCAGAAAGACGTTCGACATATCCATATCCTGATGAATTCTGACATTGGAACCTGCACCACCAAAAAACATAAATGGGAATCCTTTCAGAAACCCATCAGAAATTTCGGGATAGCCGAAATCATTTTTCAGATCGGGTTTATGTTTAAAAATATTGAACAGGAAGATACGAAGATCAGTGGGTTTCGTATTTAGCAGATCAAGGTACTCTCCGAATTTCATATACTGGTGTGGGGTTTTAAAAGACCTATCGAGATAAGTTTCCTTTTCACTGAAGAGTCCAACCTTAATATCACCTAAGGTTTGCTTAAAGAAGTCGAGAGTCCACTTGGTCAGTGCCGGGTAATCTTTCCACAGATTACGGATAACCAAGGGTTTTTCCGGTAAAAGATATTTCTCTTTAAAATCCTTTGCGCTTATTTTATCAACTACATCAATGGGCGTTTTGTAATCCAGTGCCATAATATAAACGTTTTAGGTTTTTGGTTATAACAATCAAAAAACTTAAAAGTTGAAAAATAGAATAATTTGATTTTATGCTTTCCTGAATTTTAATATTTTTTTACATGTATGGGGCCTTTTCATAAACATAAAAAGTATAATCGTGCGGATTGTTCCCATCCATTTTAAAAGACTGGCAAGATACTTCATTCCATAGACTGAAATCCGGCGCCGGGTAAAATACATCTCCCTGGTAATCGGCGTGAATCCGTGTCAGATAAATTCTGTCTGTCACAGACATGGCTAGTTCATAAATCTTACTTCCACCTATTATAAACAGTTCGGTTTCGCTGTTTCTCCGGGCAATTTCAATTCCTTCCGACAGATTATGTACTACTATTCCGTCGGGAATAGTGTAAAATGCATTTCTCGAAAGTACGATATTGGTTCTTCCCGGCAGAGCTTTCCCTTCCGATTGGTAATTTTTCCTTCCCATAATAATATGATGCCCCCATGTAATTGCTTTAAAATAAGCTATGTCGGCTGGCATGTGCCAGGGTAACCTGTTGTTTTGACCTATTACATTATTATTTGCAACTGCAACTATCTGGGATATTCGCATGACAAGGATTTAATAGTGTTTAAAAATTACTTTTAGGATTTTATAAAACAATTTTTAGATACATTCTGAAATTTTAATATTTTCAAAATATACTAAAATTTGGGCATTTAACTGAATGAATTGCTTTAAGATTTATCAGCTAAATAATAGTAGCATTTCATTGGGCAGGTATATAGCTATAATTAAATAATTTTGGTTATTTTACCGTATCGGATATGTAATTTACGATCTGAGAAATAAAAAAACTGATGACACTTAACTATAAGACCAATTTTACCGGCGATATGAATAATTTCATGGAAAAGTTTTTCCGTTTGCTGGAGAATGATCTGGTGATGCAACTTTATTCATTTCAGAAGAGGGAGAATATACTTGTTTTTTCTAGGGAAAAGCTCATCTGAAGGAGCTTCTTCAACTGTTTTAAATTTAAAGCCGCATTTTTTTAATAGGGGCAAAATATGGATAAAACAAGGAAAACATGACCTTGTCGTAAAAATTACAGTTCAGCTTTTTTTCGTTCTTTGTGGCATCTCTTATAGTCTCCATTGTTACCGGCATATTGACGATATGGTTAAGTGAGGAAGGATGGATTATTTTTATTGAAAGGATTTACGATTGCGTTGCTGGCAATTAATTTCGCAGGATACAAAATTCTGAAATTTCGTGCCGACAGGTTAATTCACCCAAATATCTTTACAGCACTTCAGTTACTTGAGAAAAAGAATGATATTTTATGATGTCGATAACTTAAAAATCAGGGATACACTTTTTTCTTATAATTGCTCTAATTTTGATAGATAAAAAAATAAGAATTGACTTATACATCAAGAAGTTCATGTTCCGGATTTTTCCAGTATTTTTAATTCTGTTCATAACAGGCCACAGTCTGACGGCACAGGATACATTCATCCTTAAAGGTAAAATTACCGGTGAAGGACAGGGAGATCCGTTAATTGGTGCTACTGTTTATATTATAGGGAGTACAAAAGGGGTTGTGGCCGATCGGGATGGTAAATATACTTTTCAACTGAAAAAGGGAACTTATCAATTGAAGGTTTCATATCTGGGATATAAACCAATTCAGAAGGAATTAATCATTTGGAAAGATACCGTTGTTAACTTTAGCCTGACTTTATCTTCCATACAGGCAAAAGAGATAATAATTACGGCTAAAAACCCGGAAGAAAATACCCGAAGTACCGAAACCGGAACGATGGGGCTGTCGATGAAGGAAATAAAAGCATTACCGGCACTAATGGGAGAAAAAGATGCTTTGAGGGCATTACAACTATCGCCCGGAGTACAAACGGTTGCAGAAGGAAATTCCGGGATTTATGTCAGGGGAGGGGATGCCGGCCAGAACCTGGTGTTGTTCGACAAAGCCCCGGTTTACAATGCTTCCCATGTTCTGGGATTTTTTTCTGTATTTAATGGAGATATCGTACGCGATATAAAACTCACCAAATCGGGTATTCCGGCATATTATGGTGGGAAGCTTGCCTCTGTAATCGAAGTGAACTCCATCGATGGAAGCTATAATCGCTTTATTGCACAGGGAAGCATCGGGCTCATCTCTTCCAGGTTGACGGTGGAGGTGCCGGTAATCAGTAATAAAGTTTCATTGGTACTTGCCTACCGCCGGTCGTATCTCGACGAAGTGCTGAAGCCCATCATACGTCCTTTTATTAAAGGGGGATCCTCATTTTACAATTACAGCCGGTATTATTTTTACGATCTGAACGGTAAACTGAATCTGAAACTTACCGACCGCGACCGTTTATCTGTCAGTTTTTATAACGGACTTGACAATTACAAACTGGAACGGTTGTCATTGAAATATAAAAATACGATGTACTGGGGAAATACCCTGGCTGCAATCAATTATTACCATATTTTTAACCGCAACTGGTATCTAAACAGTACGGTAAGTTATACCAATTACCAGTTTAACTTTGATGCCAGCCAGAATAAAATAAATATTAACCTGTATTCAGCTATTAAGGATTATGCCGGCAAACTGGAATTTACCAAAACCGGCAGGACCGATGATCAGGTGAAATTCGGATTAGAATATCATTTTTGGCGGTTCCAGCCCAATAATATAGATGCTACTACCAATGACCTCGACTTGAACTTCGGGTCGAATCGAAGCCTATATGCCAACGAAACCTCTGCTTATTATCACCATATATTTGATGTGTCGGATAAGATAAGAATAAGTGCCGGATTACGATTTACTGATTATATGCAGGTTGGTCCCTATCAGAAATATATTCGTAATGAAATAGGGGATATATATGATACGATAAGTTACAGGCGGAATAAGACTATCAAATCTTATTATCAGTTCGAACCACGATTCTCAATGCGGTTTCTGTTGGATGAAGTTTCTTCTTTGAAAGCATCTTATACTGTAAACTATCAGAATCTTCACCTGGCATCTGCTTCATCTGTAACATTACCAACAGATGTATGGCTGCCGAGTACAGATAGGATTCGTCCGGAAAAAGGAATTCAATATTCACTTGGTTATTTCCGAAATCTGCAAAATAATATGTATCAGAGTTCCATTGAATTTTACTATAAGGAAATGAGAAATCAAATAGAATTGTTGTATGGAATCATTAATGATTACACAGACAATACATTCGAGGAAAGCATGGTATTTGGCAAGGGAACCTCTTATGGCGCAGAATTATTGTTACGAAAGCTCCGCGGTAAGCTTACCGGATGGATAGGTTATACACTGTCGCGTACCGACCGGCAATTCAATGAAATCAATGAGGGAAAAATTTATCCTGCCAAATACGACAGAAGGCATGATGTAAATGTGGTAGCAACTTATGAATTATCTAAAAAATGGACGCTTTCCGGAACATTTGTTTTTGCAACCGGAAATGCCATGACATTGCCGGAGTATAAATATATTATCGAAGGAAATGTGATAACCGGGTATGGCCCTACAAATGCTTTCAGGATGCCGGCTTATCATCGTCTTGATTTATCAGCAACCTATACAGCTAAAAAAACCGATAAATATGAATCATCCTGGAATTTCTCGGTTTTCAATGTATATAACAGGGCAAACCCGTTTTATATTTATTTCGAGATTACCGGTAATGTGTATGATTATAACCTGGAAATTACACCCAGACAAATATCATTATTTCCGATACTTCCTTCAGTTTCCTGGTCGTTTAAATTCTGATGAGTATGTAAAAGATGAGAATTAGGAAAAATAAATATAAAGACAGAAACCCGGCGATTGTTGTTATTTCACAACTCACTATAATTTCTTCACTCTTATTAATAGGTTGCGAGAAAGAAGTGAAGCTAAACCTTCCATCGCATGAAAGCGAAATGGTGGTTGAAGGTTGGATTGAGCAAGGGAAAACGCCACACATTCTTTTGACACTTACAGTACCTTATTTTAATAAAATCGATTCGATCAATCTGAGAAACTATGCTGTTACAGTGGCAAAGGTATCTGTAAAATGTGAAAATGATAGTATGAGTGAGATACTTACCTTTAAGCCCAATGATGTTTATTTTCCGCCTTACGTGTATTTTGGAACAGAAATGTATGGGGAAACGGGTAATACTTACCAATTGAGTATTGTATATAAAAATAAGAATATCACTGCAATTACAACTATTCCTGCGCTTGTCAAAACTGATAGTGTATGGTTTCAGCATCAAAACGGATCTGATAGTCTTGGTATAATCGGTTTCAGACTGAAAGACGATCCTGAAGTACATAATTATTACCGTACGCTTACAAAACGGTTGGGTAAAGATAAAAGGTATATTCCCACCTATACTTCTGTATTCGATGATAAGACATTCAATGGTGAAACACTTAAACCTGACACTTTCCAGGGGCAGCAGCAGTATTTTGGATGTGGAGAATAACCGGTATTTTTCGGTTGGCGATACCATTGTTTTAAAATTTTGTTCAATCGATCAGGCAAGTTACGAATTCTGGAACACCATTCAGAGTCAGATCATCACATCTGCCAATCCATTTGCATCGAGCAATGCAATGGTAAAATCGAATATTAACGGTGGTATCGGAATATGGGCCGGATATGCTGTAAGTTACGATACTATTATTGCAAAATAAAAATCCCCCGGTAATTCTACCGGAGGATTTTTGATGGATGACAATTTTTTATTTTCAGTAATCCACAGGATCAATATTTGTATCATATTCCTGGTTAATTTCATCGACAAAATTATTCAGTGAAGTGAAGAAGTCACCAAAACCTTCACCGAAATAAGTGGCAGCATCGGATTTGGATCCATCCGCAAAAATGAACCTTAAATCTGTATACCATTCGTTCCAGTAATCATCCTAATAAGCATATGCTTCGGCATCAGCTATTTTTGTATTACTGTCCACATAAATAACAGCCAGTTTTGCATTTGCATTTATTGCATCTGCTAATTGTTCAGCATATTCCTTCTGGGTAATGGTTTCTTTTTCGTATTGATCCCAAAGTTCTTTTTCTTTAGTAACAAGAGCATTAATATTTACCTGTCCGATTACTTTTATGTTCATTACAGTAAAATAGGCATTTGCATTCCGTATAATTTTTTCAACATCCACACTTTGCCATTCATCCACATAAAAAGTGTCGACCCAGGTACTGGTACCGTAATCATACATCTGATAATAGTTCGTATCATATTCGGTAACTGTACTGTTGTCGATATTATCCTGGCTCCAGTCACCGGAAGCTTCCCATTTGGTATCGATTAAAATTTGATCTGCATGTTTTAAAGTATAACTGACACTTGCATTGGTATACGGAGAATGAGTTGCTGTGAAGTTAAGGCTGAAATTGTCAACTGTCCAGGTTATGCTTACGTTGGTAGGTAGTCCTGTATTCTGGTAACTTGCTGAAAAATCAAGAGCAGTAACAACAACACTATTATATTTCAGATCGATATGCAAAGCAGTCGGTAATTGAAAATCCGCACTGGTATTCACTTCAAACATTGGATCTGTAATAGTAGCATACTGAAATCCATTAATCGTATAAGCAGCAGTGTTTGTTAGATCTTCCTTTTTCCCTGGAAATTCAATGATAACCTCATCACTTAATTGGGTTTTGTCGAATTCTGCTGTTTGAGGGTTCCAGGTATATTTACCAACAATACTATCCCATGCCTCTTGTAAGTTCGCAGGCCCCTTATTAACGGTCATCGATTTCAGTGCGTTTAAAAGAGCAGTTGCAGTAATCTTATTCTGGCTGATAGACTTTGAAAAAGTAACCGGCATAAAAACACTTGAGGGTGCGGATTTAAACATGCCCGAACTATCTGCCAGATTAGCGAGATTGGCGGTGACTTCAATAGCGTTACCGGATTTCATTTGTTCCATCTCGTTTATTAAGTCTATACCATTGTTCTCGAGGTTAGTCTTGTTTTGTTCTACCGTCAGATCTGAGAATGTAGACTGATAAGGATCGGTAGTTTTGTCCTTTTTACAAGCTGTCATCATAACAGCAAAGCCAAGAATGGCAAACACAATAATTTTTCTGTACATAATTAATATTTTTAATGTGCGTTGATAAATTGATTTTTAGGTTAATATGATCTTATATACGGAAAGTTATAGCGAGAGTTACAGTATATAAAATAATCTTTGATTTTTAAAACTTAAAATGTTGGGATTATTAAGAAATAAATATACGAAACTATTTATTTTAAATAATGAGTTAACGTATTAATAATCGGACTTCTTGATGAATGTATAAAAAAATTGGATTAACTATTCCTTTTCTTTACATAATAGGCAACTTTCTCAATGGAAGTAATCATATCATACTCTTCCAGGTATACATTTTCGGGTACATTGATAGTCACACTGGTAAAGTTCAGAATTCCTCTGATACCGGAATTGATCAGTGCTTTTGCCATCTCCTGAGCTGCATTGGGCGGGACAGTCAGTATGGCAATGGATATTTCTTTTTCTGCTATTATTTCGCGCAAACGTGCAATAGGAAAACAACTTACACCGGCAACTTCCGAACCTATTTTTTTTGGATCGATATCAAATGTAGCTACAAGATTAAGGTTTGGCCTTTTACCTACAAAGTAGGAAGAAATAGCTTTCCCTAAATGTCCAAGTCCGATAACAGCTACATTCAGAGCATCTTTGGCATCGATTATCCGGCTGATAACCTTAATAAGATCTTTTACCACATAACCTTTACGCTGTGGACTTGTAAAGCCGATAAACATAATATCCCTCCTTACCTGAACAGCTGTTATGTTGTGAATATCAGCGAGTTCATGCGAAAAGATATGCGTTTTTCCATCGCTCATACATTTCAGAAGTGTTCTTCTATATTGGCTTAAACGTTCAACTGTTCGTTCAGGTAAAATCTTGATACTGCTTTTTCTTGAATTTAATAGTGTCACCTGGTAAATTCTTTTTGAATTATTTACAAATATATGTATAACTGAATATTTAAAAAAAGGAAATATTGATTTTACATTTTCTTATGGTCATAATTGTTAAGTTCAGTGATGATTCTTCAAAAATAGTATTACCTGATTCGTAAAATTTGTATTTTTAAAGAGTAATTTATTTAGATGGACTACAAGAGAGAAATCACAATATGTTTAGGGAGTTCCTGTTTTGCAAGAGGAAATAAAAAATTGCTGCCGGTAATTCAAAAATTTTTGATCGAGAAAAAACTTACTGAAAAGGTTAACTTTCACGGCGATCATTGTTTTGATAATTGCCAGGGAGGGGCTAATCTGAAAATAGGAAATAAACTATTCAGTAAAGTAACTGAGAAAAACGTAACTGGCATTCTTGAAAAAACGCTTGCCGACTTATTATAATGATATTATGGAAAAAGATCCTTTGATCCGGTTCACTGAAAAGAAATGTACAGGTTGTTTCACCTGCGTGAGGGTTTGTCCGGTAAAAGCGATTCAGATCAATCCCGACAGTATGTTTCCGGTGGTGAATGACAACCGGTGTATCGGATGTGGGGCCTGCATCGAGAGTTGTTATTCCGATGCATTGACTTACCGAAGCTCCATAGCTGAAGCCAGGGAAATATTGAAAGGAACCGATACAGTGGTGGCCATCTGTTCTCCCGGTATTTCAGCGGAGTTCGATGATATTACCGATTACCGCAAGTTTGTTCAGATGATCAAAGCGTTAGGAATAAAATATGTACATGAAGAATCTTTTGGCGTTGATCTCATCGCATACGAATACCTTGATCTTTTACAGCATTTTAAAGGAAAATACTATATCAATTCGAACGATCCGGTGGTGGTATCATACATCGAAAAGTTTCATCCAAACCTTGTTGGCAATCTTACTCCTCTTGTGTCCCCAGCCATAGCTATGACCCAGGTAATCCGGAATATTTATAAAGAAACTGTTAAAATCATATATATCGGTCCCGATATTGCTGTAAAAGAGGAAGCAAAACGATTCGAGGGAGATCGCAGGATTGATGTGGTACTGACATTTGTTGAACTTCGAAAATTGTTCGAGGAATTCGGCATCGACGAAAGTACCCTCGAGTTCTCTGAATTCGATCCCCCACTTGGATATAAAGGATCACTTTATCCGATTCGTAATGGATTAATTCAGGCAGCCGATATGGATGCAAACCTGTTGACATCCAATATATCTTGTATAGAAGGACGGAAAGCAATGCTGGAATCGATTGATGAGTTTGAAAAGCATGTGAAAGTTATCCAGCATCATCTTTATGTGGTTACCGGAAATTTATTAAAAGGCGCCGGAACAACTAACAAGGCAGGTAAATTGCTTCGCGAATACTATGTGGTGAAATATGCCAATAAGCGGTTATTAAATTTTTTCAGGATAGAGTGGCACAATAATCTTCAGGAATTCCTGGACCTTGATTTTAGTTATACATTTAATGCCAATGATCAACGGCGACCGGCACCATCTAACGAAAAAATAAAAGAGGTACTGAAATTAATCGGAAGAAAAGCTACTGACAGAATTGGCTGCACCGAATGCGGGTATGAATCCTGTAGGGATTTTGCCATTTCAATAGCCAAAGGCCTGGCGGTACCTGAATTGTGCATTACTTATTCATTAAAACATTCGAAAAACAGGAATGAAGAAGTGGAAGTGGTAGCCGAAAGATTAAGGCAAACAGAAAACCTGCTGGAAGAAACCCGGAAGAAAACACAACAGGAAAAGGAAGCAGCAGATTTGGCTTTTGAACTGAATGATTTTATATTTGAAAAACTGCGTGCAGGAGTTGTTCTGGTGGATAATTCGCTGAAGGTTTTAAAAGCCAACGGAAGCTTTATTCGAATACTGGGACAGGAAGCGGAAGAAATCAACGAGGTTATACCCGGATTGGTGGGTGCGGATCTTCATAAGCTGGTGCCTCATAATCTTGCCAATATGTTTTCCTATGTTCTAAGTGACGATCAGAATATTGATGGGCGTGATATTCAACTGGGCAATTCACTGATCAATGTATCCTTGTTTCCTGTGAGCAGGCATCAGGTAGTAGGAGGTATCATTCGCGATATGCAGGCTCCTGAGGTACAAAAAGCGGAAGTTTTGAACAGGATATCTGATGCAATTGACAAGAACCTGGAAATGGTGCAGAAAGTAGGTTTTCTGATGGGGGAAAGTGCTTCGGAAATTGAGAAGATGCTTAACTCGATCGTTGAGTTCTATAAGAAGGGGGAAGATAAATGACGACGGAAAAATTTTTTATCGAAGTTGACTGTCAGCAGAAAAATTATGAAGGAGAGCGAATTTGCGGCGATGTATTTCTGTCAGGAAAAGTAAGGGAAGAGAATCGCATTGTAATTGTATTGTCGGATGGAATGGGACACGGAGTAAAAGCCAGCGTGCTGGGAACCATGACGGCGACAATGGCCCTCAATTTTACCAAAGAACACAAAAGACCTGAAAAAACTGCCGAGATAATAATGAAAACCCTCCCGGTTTGCAGCGTACGTAAAATGAGCTATTCCACTTTTACCATCATCGATGTAGAATATAACGGAGATACTACTATTGTGGAATATGAGAATCCCGGGTGCATTCTTATCCGGGGCAAAGCTTTCTGGGATCCCGGATGGAAAATTATTTCAGTGGACGGAGAGAAAAACAAGGGGAAAGAGATACGGGTATGTTCCTTCAAGGCAAAAAAAGGAGATCGTATTGTTTTCTTCTCCGACGGAGTGGCCCAATCGGGGATGGGTTCGCCCCGCTTTCCTTTTGGCTGGGGTGGGGATAATGTCGGACGGTTCGCACTTGATGTGATAAAACATAACTCTAAAATATCGGCTCACCAGCTTGCTGAGAGGGTTCTGAACATGGCTTATCGCAATGACGGATTTCATGCCAGAGATGATATCAGCTGTGGAACTATATATTTTCGGGAACCACGTACACTTTTAATATGCACCGGTCCACCGTACGAGAAAAAGGATGATAAACTGTTTGCTGGTTTTGTAGGTGAATTCGAAGGAAAAAGGATCATAATGGGCGCTACCACAGGGGATATTATTGCCCGTGAGCTTAATCTCGAAATTCAGGACGGGTTTGAGTTTGAAGATCCGGAACTTCCACCTGTTTCTTCGATGCAGGGTGTCGATCTGTTTACCGAAGGAATACTTACCCTGAATAAAGTGGAAAAGATACTGAAGGATTATTATATAAATTACCAGTTGGGAAGCGGACCAGCAGATAAGGTGGTAAAACTGATACGGGAGAGTGATGAAATACAGATCATCATCGGAACACGAATAAATATTGCCCACCAGGACCCAAGCCTGCCCGTTGAACTGGAAATAAGAAGAACCGTTGTAAAGCGTATAGCCCGGTTACTGGAAGATAAATTTTTGAAAGCGGTGAAAATAAAATATGTTTAATTCAATTCACTAAACTTATTATTTATTCCTTCACAAAAAAATATTCCATCCAATAATAAGGATGGAATATTATTAACCAATTACCTAAAATCAAATGCGCTAACAATCACTCGCTTAATCAATCGAATTCTTTTAGTATATCTTTTACCATTTCGGGGGCAACCCGGCCATAGGTTTTATCGCCCACCATAACCACAGGCGCCAGCCCACAGGCGCCTACACACCGCAGGCAACTAATGGAAAATTTGCCGTCGGAGGTTGTTTCTCCAACATCGATGTGCAATTCTTTCCTGAACTCCTCCAGCACATTTTCCGCACCTCTTACATAACAGGCCGTACCTGTGCAGATGGATATCGGGTGCTGCCCTTTAGGTACCATGGAGAAAAAGGAGTAAAATGTAACTACCCCGTATACCTTGGCTACCGACACATTCAGTTCCTGTGCCACAACCTCTTGTACCTCTGCCGGCAGGTAACCGAAAGTACCCTGAACTTTGTGCAGGACGTTAATTAATTCACCGGATTTGTTATCGAACGATTGACAAATTTCTTTGATCTTTTCAACGTCCTTTTTCTTTAATTCAACTTTTATATTTGACATGACGAAACAGCTTAATATTAATTTTCAGGAATGAACAAAATTAAATATAAATTATTTTTTTGCTTTTATCCACATAATGTGTATGAAGCAGTTTATGAGCCTTTTCACTCATTGGTTTACCAAGGAATTCTTCATACAATTTTTGAATATAAGGATTTTCATGTGATTTACGGATGACTTTGTTTGTATCTTCCTTGTAAATAGCATCCATTCTTTTTTGCAAAATACTGAAGTCACCATGGTGAAGCGGTTGTCCGCCACCACCGATACAACCACCCGGACAGGCCATTATTTCAATAGCATGAAAGTTACTATCGCCGTTGCGTATAGATTCCAGCAGACTCCGGGCATTCCCCAGGCCATGTGCAATCCCGATGTTGATAGGGGTGCCGTCGAAATCGATGGTTGCATGACGGATGCCATCCATTCCCCTGAGTTGCTTGAAATCTACATTATTTAGTGTTTTTCCTGTAAAAATTTCATAAGCTGTTCTTACAGCAGCTTCGATCACTCCACCGGTGGTTCCGAAAATCACTCCGGCACCCGTCGATTCACCCAGTGGATTATCAAACTCTTCATCCGGAAGGGTATTAATATCCATGTTGGCCCTTTTGATAAGATGTGCCAGTTCACGGGTGGAAATGGAATAATCGACATCGGGATTTCCGTTTACCTTAAATTCGTCGCGCTGACATTCATATTTCTTGGCAAGACAAGGCATAATGGAAACCACCACCATGTCTTCCCGTTTCACACCGATCTTATCGGCAAAATAGGTTTTGGCGATTGAACCGAACATTTGCTGCGGTGAACGTGCTGTAGATGGAATATCGAGCATATCGGTAAACTGCGACTCGAAAAAGTTAACCCATCCGGGACAGCAGGAAGTAAGAATTGGCAGTTTTACCGATTTGTCTCCACTCAGGTGTCGGCTGATCCTGTCGAGTAGTTCTGTACCTTCTTCCATAATGGTAAGATCGGCAGCAAAGTCGGTGTCAAATACATAATTGAAACCTAACCTGCGCAGGGCTGCTACCATTTTACCGGTTACAAGTGTGCCGGCGGGATAACCGAATTCTTCTCCCAGGGCTGCCCTTACTGCTGGTGCAGTCTGCACAATCACGGTTTTATTCGGGTTCGAAAGTTCTCTGATCAGGTTATTGGTATGATCCACTTCGGTAAGGGCTCCGGTGGGACAAACAGCCACGCACTGGCCACAGTAGGTACAAACCGAATCTTCCAGGTCCATTTCGAAAGCGGGTGCCACCACCGACATAAATCCGCGGTTGACAGCCGAAAGAGCTCCTACAGTTTGAACTTCATTACACATGGTCTCACACCTGCGGCATAAAATACACTTATCCATATCGCGGATGATGGAGGGAGAGAAGTCAGTTCGGTAAGTCGACATTTCAGCAATGTCCTGGTTGGGGATATCCCTTATGCCCAGTTTATTAGCCAGGCTTTGCAGGTCGCAATTTCCCGATTTGGCACATGAAAGGCAATCTTTCGGATGATCGGAAAGTATGAGTTCCATGACTATTCGGCGGGCATTTAAAACACGCATACTGTGGGTATGTATAACCATTCCGTCAGCGACATCTGTTGAACATGAAGGGGCAAGATTCTTTCTTCCTTCAACCTCAACCGAACACATCCGGCAACCACCCGGTTTATGTTCAATATTCAGATCGCCTAGATCCATATAACACAGCACGGGAATTTCAACACCTATTTTTTTTGCCGCTTTGTAAATAGATGTTCCCTTTTCTACCTCAAGTGTTTTGTTATCTATAGTGAGTTTTATCTTTTCCATTATTTTCTGGTAAATTAATTAATTATTACAGCATTAAATTTACATCTGTCAACACAGGCTCCGCACTTGATACACAGTGTAGAGTCGATGTAATGCACTTCTTTCCTTTCGCCGGTAATTGCTCCTACCGGACAGGCTCTTGCACAGGCGGTACATCCCACGCAATTCTCGGCAACAATTTCGTATTGCATAAGTGCTTTACAAACTCCTGCCGGACATTTTTTATCGTGAATATGAGCCTGGTATTCGTCCATAAAATGATTGAGAGTTGCCAGAACCGGGTTAGGAGAGGTTTGCCCCAGGCCGCATAATGAAGTATCTTTAATAACATTTCCCAGGTTGATTAAACGGGTAATGTCGAAATCAGTACCATTCCCTTTAGTGATTTTGTCCAGAACCTCGTAAAGACGTTTATTACCGATCCTGCAGGGTGCACATTTTCCACACGATTCTTCCACGGTAAAATCCAGGAAATACTTAGCTACATCCACCATACAATTGTCCTCGTCCATTACAATCATTCCACCCGATCCCATCATCGATCCTGCAGCAATCAAATTATCATAGTCGATGGGAGTATCCAGGTGTTTTTCGGTAAGACATCCTCCCGAAGGCCCACCTGTTTGGACAGCCTTGAATTTTTTACCGTTTTTAATTCCACCGCCTATCTCAAAGATCACTTCCCGTAAGGTAATTCCCATTGGGACTTCAATGAGGCCTACGTTATTGACCTTTCCTGCCAGTGCAAAAACTTTGGTTCCCTTCGACTTTTCGGTACCTATTTTATTAAACCATTCTGCTCCTTTATTCAGGATCACCGGTATATTGGCAAAGGTTTCCACATTGTTCACGTTGGTTGGTTTTCCCAGGTAACCGGATACGGAAGGAAAAGGTGGTTTCAGAGTGGGTTCGCCCCGGTTACCTTCCATAGAATGAATGAGTGCCGTTTCTTCTCCGCATACAAAGGCTCCGGCGCCATAACGCAGTTCAATATCGAATGAAAAGCCTGAATTCAGGATGTTGTTACCCAACAAACCATAATTTCTGGCCTGTTCGATGGCTATTTTAAGTCGTTCGATAGCAAGCGGGTATTCGGCCCGGATATATACAAGCCCGTTGGAAGCACCAATACAATAACCACAAATTATCATTGCCTCGATTACTGAATGCGGATCTCCTTCCAAAATAGACCTGTCCATAAATGCTCCCGGGTCGCCTTCATCGGCATTACAAACCACGTACTTTTCGGAACTCTCACTATTCCGTGTAATTTCCCATTTCAGTCCGGTAGGAAATCCTCCACCTCCGCGACCCCTGAGTCCCGATTTTTTTATTAATTCAATGGTATCTACCGGTGACATTCCGGCAAAGACATTTCCAAGAGCTTCGTAACCGTCTCTGGCAATGTACTCATCAATATTTTCAGGATCGATAACACCGCAATTGCGCAATGCAATGCGCAACTGTTTTTTATAAAAGTTCATTCCCCTGGCACTGTCCACCGTTTTTCCTTCTGCATCTTTGTACAAAAGTTTTTCTACTCTCCGGCCCTTTACTATATGCTCTTCCACAATTTCCTCAGCATCCTCAGGGGTAACCTGAACGTAGAATGTATTATCCGGGACGATTTTAACAATTGGCCCTTTTTCACAAAAGCCAAAACAACCGGTTTTAACGACCTGGGCGAAATCACCGAGACCCTGCGCCTGAATTCCCTTTTTAAGGTTTTCGATAACAGCCGGACTTTGGGAAGCTTTACAACCTGTTCCGCCGCAAACCAATATTTGTATTTTATAGTTTGACATACTTTAATCTCCTTTATTATTACTCGTCAATACTTTGATAGTTCATAGGGATAATTCCCTCAACGAGAGTACCTTCTTTGATGTACCTCTCAATGATCTCGTCTGCCTTTTTCTCATCTACATAACCGAAAACAACCGGTTCTTTTCCGGGAATGATTACTTCAACAGTAGGTTCGGCATAGCAATAGCCCATACAACCTGTTTGCGTAACAATGGCATCGATGTTTCTTTTTTCCAGTTCATCCGACAGATAATTCATTGTCTCCCTCGAACCGGAAGCAATACAACAGGTAGCCATGGCCACCTTCACCCTGATACGATTTTCGGGATGTTCCCCCTTTTCACGGAGTGAGGTCTTAGAGGAAAGCTGATCACGCATCTTGCGGAGTTCAGCAAGCGATTTTATTTTTTTCATAATAAACTATTTATATCTTTTACAGATTATTTTTCTTTTCTTAGCAATTTGCGACTATTTTAAGTGTTTCATAAATATATTCTTTTATGGCAGCTCTGGTTTCTTTATTTTGCATATCTAATCCATCAACAGCCTCATTTATTTCGTCTGTATCAATCTTTATCTTTTTGTTATCTATTATTTGCTCATAAATAAACCTTAAATCAGGATTGGCAAAGAAAATATTTTTGACAGTCTCGTTTATCTCACCAATAGGTGGACAATCGATATGATTGAGCATGAAAGAAGCTTTTACCAGTAAACCTCCGGTTTTTAAAGATTTCAACTCCAGGCTGCCACCGGCCATTTCAGCATTTTGTTTAAGCAGGGCAAGTCCCATTCCCACCTTCTTTTTACCGGTTGTATAAAAAGGATCAATAATTTTATCCAGTAAAGAAACATCAATCCCTTTTCCATTGTCCCTGATTTCGAGTATTAGTATATTCTTCAACCGGCTTTCGGTAACAGACACATGTATTTGTGTTGCTCCGGCATGCAGCGAGTTTTGTACAATATCCAATATATGTAATGAAATATCTTTCATACTAATTTTACATGTCGTCCTTCAACTTTAGACAGGGCCATCTTAATTTCTTTAAAGGATATGGAGTTCAGAAAATATTTAGTAAGCCTCTGACCTATATTATCCGGGAAATGAGCATCAGAATTACGAATAAATGTATAACTCCTGTTATCATCATCCTTTTTTATAAGCCGTGCTGCTTTTTCAGTATCTACTACTTCTAAAGCCTCTGTTTCCAGGTTTTCAGGAATGAATCCCAACTGGTTAATTATTCCGCCAAATTCCCTGTCGATATGGGCAGGAATAAAAATCCCATCCAGCTCATGCACCTTTTTACTAATGTCTTCGATATCCACATTCAATGCAGCAGTAAGCAGTTCCTCAATATACCCTGTAATATTTTCCTGCTCATCAACGATCATCTGCTGACCGAAAATATCCGCATCATTCTTAACATCCGTACGATGTTCTTCCAGGTAACTTTCAAATTCAGCTGCTACAGAAAGATCTTCAAAGAACGCGAGGCAATGAATTTCTTCTTTGGAGTTTACTTCCACGCCGGGCAGGACAAACACTCCTTTATCCCTTCCAATTGCACTTACAGTGGCACATTGCCGGGTAGTATTATGGTCGGTTATACCAATGATATCAATATTTTTTTTAGCGGCTTCCTCAATTATATTCACCGGTCCCATGTCAATATCGGCACATGGCGATAAAACAGTGTGAATATGAAGGTCAGCTCTATAATATCTCATCGGTTTCCAGTAATTTATAAATTTCTCCACTGCACTGAAATGCTCCCATCGATGTACTCAGGATGGGAATATTTTCTTTTTCTGCTGCTTCCAATGTTTCTATGCCTGGCTTCTGATTACGTACCAGTATAATTGCACTCAGGTCTTTTAAAGTTGCCACTGCGACAATATTTTTATGTACCTGAACGGTCACCCATAAATTGCCTTCCCTGGCATTTCCCATTACATCACTCAGCAGATCGGACGTATACCCTCCCGATACATTTTTATCGAGGAATGTTTCTCCCGAAAGGACCTTAATTTTCAATTTCTGTACTACTTCATCCAATTTCATCAGATCTGTGTATTTTATGAACCTATTAGTTTATTAAATCGCTTTTCACCCCAGACCTTATCCATATTATCACCTCTTCTTTTTCCGGATTCGGCCCTGTAAAGCGAATGTTGCACAAAAATGCAATCGGATGTATTTGCTGTTCCCTGTACAATATCTTCGGCAAGTGTTTTACAGTCCGGTGCCCCACAGGCAGCACAATCAATTCCGGGCAGATAGGCGATGAGCTTTTTTATCTTTTCTATTTTTTTCATTGCCTCGTACATGTCTTCATCCAGCTTTAAAGCCGATCGGGGGTTAATCTTATCCAAACGGATCATTTTTTCCAGATAATCATAATTTTCAGTAATGGATTTGTTATTAATGATCTTACCCTTCTTTTTATCTTCTTTATATTGTCTTGCTCTTTCTTTCAGTCTTTCTGTCACCAGAAAACTATTTGTAAGTGAAAGTATCCCGCCGGCACAACTTTCGTCACAGGCCCTTGCTTCGATAAAATCAAAATTTGATATACTACCATTTTCCACTTTGCCCAGAAAATCGATTACATTGGAAATGCTGTCAATAGCCAGGCAACGTCCATTGATGTGTTTCGATTCCCCACGTGTAAGGCTCCACACCATTTCCTTTGGTTTGAGCTGTTCTTTTTCAGGTAAAATGCAGCTTGCTTTTTCTTCTTTTTTGAGATGGGAATACACTTTATTAAAAAGGGTATCCTGACGGATGACACCGTTTATGGGTGACTGCTGTTCGCCAACCGGGCTTTTAACTGCAGCTATTTTTGCGGCACACGGTGTTACATAGTAAATTCCAATCTGATCGTCGCTATATCCTTTTTCTTTCAGTACTTTCCGGTACGATAGTGCAGCTATATCAAGTGGGGCCATTAATAACATAATGTTATCCACCAGACTGGGGAAACGCACCTGTATCAACCTGACGATAGCCGGGCAAAATGAAGAAATTACCGGATGCTGACTTTCGGGCTGTGAAATATTCTCGTTAATCGATTTGATTAACAATCCGACTCCGTGTTCAGCCTCATATACATGTGTAAAACCAACTTCAAGAATTCCGCTGTAAATTTTACGGGTAGGTATGTTGCGGGGAAACTGGCCTATGAAAACCGAAGGAACAAGGGCAACGCGGGCTTCGTATTTAAAGATATCTTCAAAGTCGTCCTGCTCAATGGTAATGGCATTTACCGGGCATACACGCATGCATTCACCGCAATCTACGCAGCGGTTGGCAAATAATACGGCTTTCCCGTTGCTTACACGCAATGCATCTGTAGGACATGCCTGCATGCAATGAGTGCAACCGATACAGGCCTCATCAACTATTTTTAACGCATGATGAAATGTTGCTTCTGCCATTATTTTGTTAATAAAAAAGAAAACTTTAACCGGGTGCCACTTTTTAATTTACTGCCGATTTCAAATGTGTCGGCATTTTTTTTAATGTTTGGTAATCCCATTCCGGCGCCAAACCCCATTTCCCTCACTTCTTTGGATGCAGTTGAGTAACCTTCCTGCATTGCCAGTTCAATATCTTCAATCCCGGGACCTTTATCAATTACTTCAATTTCAATCTTTTCTGTAGATATATTCACTTTCAATTCACCATTATAGGCATGAGCTACTACATTCACCTCCGCTTCATACATAGCTACTGCCGATCGCCGGATAATCGCCGGATCAATATTTAACTGTTTAAATACTTTCTTGGCCTCACTCGACGCAGTTCCTGCCTTCATGAAATCTCCGCCCTGAATATAATATTCCAGTTTCATTCCGGTAATATGTTAATATACAGGTTCAAGACCCGAACCAAACAGGTTTCCGCATGTCTTGTACATAGACAGCGGTGATGTAAGCACTATTATTTTGTTATCCTTTGCGAGTTCAATCATTTCCTTTGAAGGCATTTTATTCCTCACAAACAGAATGTATTTGATGTCTGCCATTTCCGCTGTACGTATGGTTTGCAGATTACTTAGCCCGGTTATCAGTAATAACCGGTTGCTATGAAGGGTGAGCACATCACTCATCAAATCGGATGCAAATGCACAAGAAACATCTTCTTCTGAACACTCACCACACAGTATCCGGCCATTAACGATCTCTGAAATTTGCGCTATTTTCATCCTTTGCACGAATAATATAACGAACAAGATTATATGGGACAAAAGTACAAAACTATTTGTTATTTGGATAACAATACATCTTGAATTGCTTAATATATAATGTTTCTAAATAATTTATTTGATTTTATGGATGGATAAAATCAACCATAAAAAGTACCCGGATTGTTTGTTGTGCTGACGAAATTTCTTTTATATGTAAATTTATTAAGAGAATGTGAAAGGCTTTGTCGAATAGCAGTAATATTCAGTCAAGTCAGAAAAGGAAATAATGTTATACATCCGGATTAAAGAGGAAAAATAACAGTTAGTTTAAATAATTAGATGTAAAAACCGTTGTGGAATTTAATAGTTATTTTTCTTATTTTCAAGCCACTGAAACCAATTATCGAGTCCTTCGCCGGTACGTGCAGAAACTTCTATAAATTCAAGATGAGGATTTATCCGGGTCGCAAACTCCTTCAGTTTTTCGATATCGAAATCAAGATAGGGCAATAAGTCTGTTTTATTAATCAGGCAAAGCTGAGAACTTTCGAACATGTAGGGGTATTTCAGGGGCTTGTCTTCTCCTTCGGTAACGCTGATGATCAGAACCCGGACATTTTCTCCAAGGTCGAATAATGCCGGGCATACAAGGTTTCCCACATTTTCGATCATAAGTACAGAATTCTCCGGAGGATTTAATTCTTTAACAGAGCGGTTGATCATTTCGGAATCGAGGTGGCAACCGCTGCCGGTATTTACCTGAATTACAGGCACCCCTGTTTTTTCAATCCGTAAAGCATCCTGTTGTGTCTGTTGGTCACCTTCGATTACAGAAAAATTTGTTTTACCAGACAAGGCGGTAAGAGTTTTTTCCAGCAGGGTAGTTTTCCCCGAACCAGGCGAACTAACCAGGTTCAATGCAAGGATTTTCCGCGCCTCGAAATAGCCACGGTTTCGTTCTGCCAGTAAGTTATTTTTACCTAGAATATCCTGTTCAACAACGATTTCTTTCTCATGGGAATGTTCATGTTCATGAGTGTGTGTATGCCCGTGTTCATGTGGATGAACATGAGAATGCTCATGATGTTCGTGATCGTGGGAATGCACATGACCGGCATCCTGTTTTCCGGACAGTTCTTCTCCGGGACGTGAAATTATGTAGCTTTGATTAGGATCGTTACAACCGCAAGTTTCGCACATGATCTTCTGTTTTTCGGAATGTCTAAATTAGATAAAAGATATGAATCCTACAAGGCAGGATCTTTATTCATACTCATTCAAAAATGGAGCAATTATTATTTAAAAAGAGTGCCTGAAATTCCAACATTCCCTATTAATTTTCAGTCTTGTAATATTTCAGAGCATCCTGGGCAAATAAAAAATCAGTAAAAAGTTTTCTTTATCCATTATCAACAGTAATGGATTTGACTTTTAATTCCTTACCTCTGATAATATCGAAATTAAAGGATCCGCATTGGGGACAGGGGGCATAAAATGATTCCGGAATAAATTCATGTTTACATTGCAGGCACATGGCTTTAGCAGGTAGCGGTGTAATATGTATTTCCGACCTTTCCAGGATGGTTTTTTCTTTAGCTGTGTCTAATGCAAATTCCAATGCTTCAATAATAACTCCTGATAAACTGCCCACTTCAATTTCAATACTGCTGATTGTATCAGCATTTGCCTGACTGGCAGTTTCACTAGCAATATCTATAATGTTAAGAGCAAGTGAAAATTCATGCATAATATTGTTACCTCATACTGTTTCGGGTAAAGATAAAGGAATAAAAAAGATTTTTTGTCTCGCTTACTTGAATTAATTATATAATTGGCGTAACTTTCATCTAATAATTTCTCATCCGTATTCTGATTTTGGGAACTTTTTTCTGAAGTGATAAAATTATTATCAAAAATCACTTTGGGTTCATTAAATTATAAATTAAACCTAACTATTCATCGCAATGGAAAATCCAATTATTTTATCAGTAACCTGTCCCGAATGCGGGGTGTCCCTTATCGATGAAAAGAACACCGTAAAAGGAAAGCCGGCTATCCGTCTTGATGCAGAGATAAGCGGCCGGAGAGGGGTAATTTATTTATCCGCCGAATACGATAGCTTTGATAAAAAAGGTTCGGTACCCTTACCCGATGGTGCAGTGGCTAAAATGTACTGCCCACATTGCTACAAAAGACTGATGAGCGATCTTCCATGTGAGGAATGCAGGGCCAAGATGGTACATTTCTCAATTGAAGGGGGAGGGGACATTCATATTTGTTCGAGGGTTGGCTGCAGAGAGCATTACGTGGATTTCACAAATTCAGGAAATCCACTGCAAAAACTGTTTGGTGATGAAGGGCATAAAAAAGAGAATCCCTTGCAAAATTAACAGATTCTCGGAAGTTGCATTCCGGAAAGTTTATCGATAATCCGTGTCCCCCCGATTTCGGATTCCAGGATGGTCCTTCCGGGGTGATCGCTTACAACTTCGCCGATAATTTTTGCATGGGTGCCGTAAGGATGTTGATGAAGTTTTTCAACAATTGCCATAGCATCTTTCTGACCGGTAATAATGAGAACTTTACCTTCATTTGCCAGGAATAATGGATCAAAACCAAAAATTTCACACATGCCTTTCACTTCTTCCCTGACAGGTATTTCCGATTCTCTAATGTGTATGCCAAAGGATTTACTTTCTGTAACTTCCGACAATATAGTAGCCAGACCTCCCCTTGTTATATCACGCATAAATTTGATATTTCCTTCCGACAATGCTTCCTGGATCAGATGATTTAACGGAGCGACATCTGATTCAATGATTGTTTTGAAATTTAACTTTTCACGTGCTCCGAGAATAGCCATTTCATGATCTCCCAGGTAACCATTCACAATTATTTTATCACCGGGTTGAATAGTTGTGCCGCCTGAAATGTCTTTATATTCCTTCGAAAGTAAACCCACTCCGGCAGTATTAATAAACAGTTTATCACATTGCCCGCGTTCCACCACTTTTGTATCTCCAGTCACTACTGACACTTTTGCTTCACTAGCTGTCAACTGCATCGATTCCACAATCTTCTCCAGTTGATCTATCGGGAAACCTTCTTCAATTATAAAGGAAGCACTGAGATACAAGGGTTTTGCACCGGAAACGGATAAATCGTTTACCGTACCGCAAACGGCCAGTTTTCCGATATCTCCGCCCGGAAAAAAAAGGGGATCTATTACGTACGAATCGGTTGTAAATGCAAGAAGCTGGCTATTGATAGATAATATGGAAGCATCTGACTGTGTGCTGAGTATTGGATTGTTAAACTGTTTCAGGAAGACTTTTCGGATCAGTTCCTGTGTCATTTTTCCACCACTGCCGTGTGCCAGTAATATATTTTTATTCATATGTCTGGTATCTGAAATATGCCTGGCATGCCCCCTCGGAAGAGACCATACATGCTCCTACAGGATCTTCCGGGTTGCAGCCGTTTGCAAATAATTTACACTGATAAGGTTTTTTGATTCCTTTTAATACTTCACCACAGATGCATCCTTTTGGTTCACGTACCGGTTCCGTTTCAACTTCGATATTCTTTTCAGCATCATGAGCTGCAAATTCTTTTCTTATTCCTAACCCGCTGTTTTTTAATATGCCCAGTCCCCTCCACCAGTCATCGCGGGGTTCGAATATTTCGTTTACCAGCTTCCGGGCAATTAAGTTTCCCTGAGGTTTTACAACCCGTTTGTATTGAACTTCCACGTGATGATTTCCTGTCTCAAACTGACGTACCAGCAAATAAATGGATTGGAGTAGATCAACTGGTTCAAAACCGGCGATAACTATGGCCAGATTATATTTATCTGCCAGTTCCTTAAACATATCAGACCCGGCAACAGTACATACATGTCCGGGGCCAATGTATCCGTCTATTTTTATTCCTTCATCGATAAGTGCGCTCATGGCCGGCGGCATTACTTTATGGGCGCTGTAAACATAAAAATTGACAAGCTGTTTTTGTGAAGCTGTTTTTATTGCTACTGCACTGGAAGGGGTGGTAGTTTCGAAACCAATACCCAGGAAAACAATCTTTTTGGAAGGATTCTCTTCTGCAATTTTTAATGCATCGATAGTGGAATATACGATCCGCACATCAGCTCCGGCAGCTTTCTCTTTTTCGAGGCTTGAGGAAGAACCGGGTACACGTATAAGATCACCGTAAGTGGCTATGATTACATTGTTCAAACGGCTGTATGCCACTGCCCGGTCGATATATTCCCGGCTGGTAACACACACCGGACATCCCGGTCCCGAAAGCAATTCGACAGTTTCCGGCAGTAGAGAAGGGATACCGAATTTACGGATAGAAAGCGTATGTCCACCGCATACTTCCATCAGGGATACCGGATGACGTGAAATTTCCTTTATCCGGTGAACCAGGTCCTGTACTAATGCTTTATTTCTGAACTCATCAACATATTTCATGTTCTTCCTTCTTCCTGGTCCAGCTTTTTATTGAAATCCTCGTATTCCCTGATAGTCTGAAGTGTTTCCCGTGCTTCTTCCTCACTTATCTTTTGTAAGGCAAAACCGGTATGTATCAGAACATAGTCTCCTACTTTTACATCTTCCACCAGTTGCAGTCCTGCTGTTACAATAGTCCCTCCGACAGATGCTTGCGCAACATCTCCTTCTATTGAAATAACTTGCGCAGGTATACTCAAACACATATCTTTCTGTTTTAATAGTTGGTGTTAAAACTATACTTTTTCCGGCAAAAAGCCAATGAATTTCAACATGATTATCACTAAATAGAATAAGTTCATTTTATGAAAAAGATACTTGTTTTAATAGAAGGCCCTATTCTTTGCTGCTATTGCTAATTGCCCCAGTGCTATGCCCCCGTCGTTACAGGGAATTTTATCCTGTGTAAAAACTTCAAATTTTTCCGAAATTAACGTTGACTCCACTTTTTCCAGTAAATACTTATTTTGAAAAGTTCCTCCCGACAAAGCTATTTTTAAAATGCCCGTTTCCAGGTTCAGTTTTTTGACATTATCAAGGATTACCTGCACCATGGTATTATGAAATTTGGTGGATATATAGTTTACTGACAACTGTTGATTTATATCCGCTACAATCTGCCGGAACATGGGATCAAAAGAAATGACCGTACCTGAAGAATATTCATAGACATCATTGGTTGATCCGTCGGCAAACCCTTCCAGCCGCATGGGCGCTTCAGCATGAAAATCGGTAGTAACACAAATCTCAGTTAAAGCAGCTACCGCATCGAATAAACGTCCGGCACTGCAAGAAAGCGGGCAATTTATTTTTTTGTCAATAGCGTCTAATATTAATTCAAGCTTTTCTTCAGGCACTTTTTTCAAAAAGGGTAAATTCATTGACATGAATCCTTTTCCAAAAGTTTTATACAGATATGCAACAGCAGTACGCCAGGGTTCTTCAGTCACTTTATCACCGCCCGGCAATTCGATGTATTCGAAATGTGCTTTCCGCTCGTATGCTTTCAGATCAGCTACCAGAAATTCACTTCCCCAGATATGACCGTCGTCCCCGAAACCGGTGCCATCGAAACTGACGCCGATTACAGGTTCATCAAGGCCGTGTTCAGCCATGCAGGAGGCGATATGTGCATGATGATGCTGTATCTGTATGATAGGTAATCCTGTGTTTTCTGCGTATCCGGTGGACAAATAATCAGGATGCATATCACAGGCAACCAGGGAAGGGGTTACCCTGAATAATTTTTTAAATCTTTCGGCTGTTTGTATGAAAAACTCATAGGTTTCATAATTTTTCAGGTCGCCGATATACTGACTTAAAATAGCCTGATGGTCCTTTCCTATGCAGAAAGTATTCACCAGTTCGGCACCTGTGGCAAATATACCGTCGGCATTAAAAGCTACATGAACCGGATTGGGCACATAGCCGCGTGAACGCCTGATAATGCGTTCGCGGTTATTTATAATGCTAACCACTGAATCATCTGTACGGTTGAAAATGTCACGGTTATAAGTTAAAACAGCATCCGTAATTTTCCCCAGTTGTTTCAATGCCAATTCATTTTCAATGATGATCGGTTCATCCGAAAAATTACCGGATGTAAGCACAATTGCAGGAGTAGCAAGCTTTTCGAAAAGCAAATAATGCAAGGGCATGTAGGGGAGGAAAGCCCCTATAGTTGAAAAATCGTTGCAGACTCCTGCTGCGAGATTCTTTTTTGCATTTAATAAAACAACAGGACGACGCCATGAGGTGAGGGAAACTTCTTCTGTGGAATTAACCATGGCATATTGCCGGATAGTATCCATATCCTTAAACATGACAGCAAAAGGTTTTCCTTCCCTTTTTTTGGACGATCGCAGATGTTGCACTGCATTGTCATCAAGTGCGTTGCATAACAGATGAAAGCCTCCCAGTCCTTTTATGGCAATGATCTTACCTTCTGCAATCCGGTCAGCCATGTATGAAATAATTTCATTTATTCCATTTATCGGTGCATCCGGAGTATGTAAGGTATATTCGGGTCCGCAATTGTTACAAGCAACAGGTTGTGCATGGAACCGGCGATCGAGCGGATTGGAATATTCAGAATTGCATTCACGGCACATGGTAAATTTTTTCATGGTCGTGTTTTTCCTGTCGTATGGAAAATCCTTGATTATAGTGAATCTTGGGCCACAATTGGTACAGTTGATAAACGGATAATTAAGCCGGTGAGACTGATGTTTCATATCTTCGAGACAATCCTCGCATACGGCGATGTCCGGACTTATTTCAGAGATTTCATCACTTATATCGTGGCTTTCAATAATTTCGAAATTGTCAAAATCTTCCAGTGGTACTTCTTTCACTGTAGTTTTATTGATTTCAGCTCCCGGAGGAGATGCAGGTTCCAGCTGATGTAAAAATTGCTGGATATTATCCCGGCTTCCCTGTATTTTAATTACAACACCATCGCTACGGTTAAAAACATAACCTGTTAGTTGAAACTGGTTTGCCAGCCGGTATATAAAAGGCCGGAAACCAACCCCTTGTACCAGTCCCCTGACTTCCACCATTCGGGCAATATGATTTTTTTCAGTGTTCTTCAAAAATATTAACTTGACTTGTTGTGAAAAACCCGTATTTTTATATTCGACTAAATTAATGATAATTTACTTTTCTCAAAACGAATGGATTTACCGGCGCGAACTGTAGAACGATTAAGCAAATACCGGCGTATGCTGAGCAAATATCACAGCATTGACGGGGCCCATATATTTTCGCACGATCTGGCGCGCTTGCTGAACCTTACTCCCGTTCAGGTACGCCGCGATCTTATGTTGCTCGGATTGTCGGGAAATCACCGTAAAGGATATAATATTAAAGAACTGGTATCGCTGATTGGTAAAGTGATTGATGATGAACAGGGACAAAACATTGCTGTAGTAGGTATGGGAAACCTGGGCAGGGCTATTACTGCATTTATTCATAAAGCGGAAACCAAATTGCATATTGTGGCTACTTTTGATGTTGATCCAACTAAAATTCACACAGAAGAATCGGGTGTACCTTGTTATTCAATAGGTGAAATCCATAAAATGGTCAATGAGCTTTCAATAAGTATGGCAGTACTGACTGTCCCTCCTGCAGTAGCCGCAGAAGTTACCAATATAGTTGTGCAGGCTGGAGTAAAAGGCATCCTGAATTTTACTTCCGTTCATCTCGATGTTCCCAAACATGTTTATTTGAAAGATTATGATATTATAACATCGCTGGAAGAAATAGGATTTTTTATCAAGGACAAATCCGGGTTGTAATTCAAAAGGAATAAAATGAATGTGCTCCGGAAATCAACCGAAGCACATTGAAAAATAATCAACCAATCAGGTCATCAATTAAAAAATAAGGCATATCAAAAGCCTTAGCAACGTTTGGATAAACGCATTTTCCTTTGTATACATTTACGCCGAGCTTAACGGCATTCGATTCTTTGCAGGTAGCTTCCAGTCCCAATTCTGCGATCATCAACCCGTAAGGCAGGGTAGCGCTGGTAAGGGCCTGAGTTGAACTTAAAGCTACAGCACCTGGCATATTGGCAACACCGTAATGAACAACTCCTTCTACCACATATACAGGATCGTCGTGTGTAGTAGGATGGATCGTTTCCACACACCCACCCTGATCGACAGCAACATCCACTATCACAGAACCTTTTTTCATCAACTTCAGGTGTTCCCTTGTTATCAGTGTGGGGGCTTTGGCTCCCGGAAGCAATACGGCACCAATCAGTAAATCGCTTTCCTTCAAAACTTTTTCAATATTGGCATCCGTACTGTATAAAGTAGTCACCCTCGACCCGAAGATATCATCCAGATAAGCCAGTCTTCTAGAACTGACATCCAGAACAGTTACATCAGCACCCATACCTGTAGCTATTTTGCAGGCATTTGTACCAACAACTCCACCACCGATAATTGCTACTTTTCCGCGTGATACACCAGGAACTCCTCCGAGGAGAACACCTCTTCCACCAAACGTCTTTTCAAGATATTTGGCTCCTTCCTGCACACTTAGTCTTCCGGCTATTTCACTCATTGGCTGCAGGCATGGGAGGTGCCCGTCGGCTTCTTCGATCGTTTCATAAGCTACTCCCTTAATTTTTTTTGCCATCAGTGCTTCCGTAAGCTGTTTATTGGCTGCCAGATGCAGATAGGTATACAGAATCTGGTTTTCGTGAAACAGATCGTATTCCTCAGGTAACGGTTCCTTCACTTTTACGATCATTTCCGATTTATCGAAAATTTCCCTTCGATCGCTAACGATCATGGCACCTGCTGCTTTGTAGGCAGCATCTTCAAAACCCGCCGCTTCACCTGCGTCTGACTGTATCATAACCTCATGACCGCGTGATATATACGACTTAACATCAGAAGGGATAAGACCTACCCTGTATTCGTGATGCTTAATTTCTTTTACACAACCAACCTTCATTTCTTTTCAGATTTATGTATTAAATAATAAACACTTAACTTTCTGTCAGAGAGAGATAAATTCTGATTTTTAAAGTTACTATAAATGAAACAAAATTTTGAAAAAGCATACATGATTTTGGTCAGGAACTGATAACAATCAGGCTATGAAATCATAAAAAAAGCACTCCGGATAAAATACACCGGAGTGCCTGAACTGGCTATAAGCCACACCCTAACGATTGAGAGATAGACCAATTATGGTCACCTTAGAATTGTGCTATGTTATTATATTTGTTTTTTAAATATTGAATTTACAAAAAATAAAAATCTTATGAGTTATATATTCATAAAAATGACTGGACAGATACAATGTATCTTTACATGGCCAGTATATGAAAATTTATTTTACATATTTATAAATCATTAAATACATACAGAGCAATAACAATTACCAGAGTGTATAATTTTTTAAATCAGAAAAGGGGACAGCTACTCTTGATTCACCGTCCCCTTCATCCTAACGACCTAACTATTGAAGAAAAACATTCTTACAATTAGTTCTAAATTTTAATATCCGGTATTCTGAGTAATTTTTGAATTTGTTGTCAATTCGTCAAATGGGAAAGGGAACAATACATTCCGGGCTTTGAAACCTGCCCCGTCAATGGTCTTCCATTGCAACTGGCCGTTTACAATCTGACCGGTTGGTATTGTTTTAGCAAAATCTCCCAGAACAGTAGCAGCATCACCCCAGCGCACCAAATCCTGGAAACGTACGCCTTCGTAAGATAGTTCGAGTTCACGTTCTGTTTTAATAGCGGCAAACAAGGCGTCGCCACCCAGAGATAAAGCGGGTAAATTAACCCTTGCCCTTACTTCATTTATTAAAGGTAATGCTTTTGCATCCTGCTGGGAACGGTTATAAGCCTCAGCAGCCATCAGTAATACATCTGCATAACGGATAACTCTTACATTTGTACCATAGTTTAATTCTGCTACACCAGTACTTACTGTTTCGTCAGCCCAGGTACCATATTTCAATCGTACAAGGCCGGTGCAACCCCATGGATAGTTACCATCTGCATTCCTGTATGAACCACCCTTTGCAATTAATTCGTCTTCTGTCATGATAGTAGCCTTCCGGCGAACAGTATCACCTGCGGCTACATAGTCATTATAGAGAGAAAAAGTGGGGTAACCAAATCCCCATCCACCGTTTATACCAGAATTGCCACCGTTAAAACCCTCATCGCCACGGGGACCAAATAATTGCCAGATACGATTGTCCATTGCTGTTCTTACCGGATTATTCCAAATTGCAGGAGTACTCCAGTCATTATTTTTGGCGCTTGAAAAGCTGATCTCGAATATTGATTCCTCACCAAATTCACTGGATTTTCTTAATATCTGGGAATAATCGGAGATCAAACCATACTCTCCGTCATTTACAGCTGAATCAATAACCTTTTGCAATTCAGCAGCTGCTTCAGCATACTTTTTCTCGAAAAGTAACGATTTGCCTAAAAGTGACTGAGCTGTACCCTTGGAAACACGGGAAATATCCATACCCATGGCAGCCATCTTACTTTTCACAGGCAGATCAGGAATGGCTTCAGTCAGATCTTTTTCGATCTGTGCCCAAAGAGCAGTGACATCAGCAGCATTGGGTTGTTGGTATTCATTAGGTAAAAGTGCATGTATTACCAAAGGAACAGGGCCCCAAAGGGTGGTCAGCTCAAAATATATATAAGCTCTGATTGTTTTAGCCTCAGCGATAACCGCTTTTTGATAGGCATCATCGCCTGGAAGGTTATCAATTATCATATTTGCCCTGTAAATGATGTAATAAGCCTGGCTGTATGTATCTCTTATGATGGCATTATTGGATTCATACTTAAATTGATTTATCTCATCGGCAGCCGGCTGGTCATCCTGCTTGGCGCCACCAGAATATAGATCACCGGAAGCAAGAGCCTTTAACATCCAGACATTTTGCCACGGTGTGGAATAAAAGGCTTGAAGCATATTGTAACAAGCCATTACAGCTTCGGTTCCATCTTTATCTGTTTTGTAAAAATCTTGCTGGGGAATTACACCCTTTGGTTTAGTGTCAAGAAAATCTTTTGAACATCCAAATAATAGTAATATGGATGCAAGAACTATTATACTCAGCTTATTTATTTTTGTCTTCATTTTTCAAATCGTTTTTAAGTTATTAGAAAGAAATGGAAGCACCCACCATGATATCTTTTGGAATTGGATAAGTACCACGGTCAATTCCAACACTCTGCCTGTTATTTGCTAGGATTATTATTATACTCCGGACTAGCTTGCGGATCCATTCCCGGGTATTTGGTAAACGTAAAATAATTATCCATTGAAATATATAGTCTCAACTTACTTATCTTAGCTAAATTTAAAATAGAAGCCGGAAGTGTATAGCCGAGCTGAATCTGCTGGATTCTCAGGAAAGAACCATCGAAAACGATCTGGTCGCTGTTCCATGTTTTTGTATCGGTAGCAGCGCCTGGTTTAGAACCAGTAGTATTCGACGGAGTCCAGCGGTCATCAAAGAAGTAAGTAGGACGGTTTACTGTATTGCGGTCATTCCTGATCCAGGCCAACATAACTTTGTTCCCCGACATACCTGATGCCGTAACTGAAAGATCAAAATTCATATATGATAGATTGATACTACCTCCAAATATTAATTTAGGAATCGGGCTGCCGATATCCTGCATATCATTTGCAGTAACTCCAGCGGCATTAGTTTCAGTACCGTCTAATTTTAAGAAAATCGGGTCACCTGTAGCGGGGTCAATTCCGTTGGTTTTGTAACCGAAGAAATGCCATACAGAAGCTCCCTGTTCGAATATGGTTGCATTCCAACCGGTACCCACCTGTACACCTGTTAATCTGCCTACCTGCGGATTTATATAGGTAACTTCATTATGAAGTGTTGAAAGATTCAGGTTGACTGAATATTTCAGGGCGCTTTCGTAATTTTTATAACCCAGGGCAAATTCAAATCCTTTGTTTTCTACATCGCCGCCGTTGATGGGGGGGTTAGTATTACCTACTTCAAGCGGAGTTTTAAATGGTGTAATCAGGTCTTTGGTTGTTTTCTTGTAATAATCAACTGAGAAAGACAACTTGTCGTTGAGCGCTCTTAAGTCCATACCAAAGTCAGTCTGTACACTGGTTTCCCATTTTAAGGAGGGGTTAGAAGTCTGTGCAGGTTCAAGAGCAATTGCAAAAGAACCATCTGATAATGGATACTGAATTGTTAAATTAGAACTGGTAGCTGTAATATTTGAAGCATACCGATAACCGCCCAGATTTGAAAGACTACCGTTCTGTCCATAACTTCCGCGCAGTTTCAGGTTGGAAATGAAAGTTTTCGGGAAGAAATCTTCATTAGAAATTACCCAGCCTGCAGAAACTGATGGGAAAACACCCCAGCGACCTGATTCAGGAACCTGTGAAAGTCCACCTCCATCACGACGTATACTACCTTGCAACAGGTATTTATCCTTGTAGTTGTAGGATGCACGGCCAAAATATGATAACAGTTTGTTCTCCTCTACAGTTCCCTGTATAAGGTCACCAGTCTGAGTTGAGAGGAAATTCAACTGTGCAAATGAAGGATCTTCCAGTATCATGGGACCACCCTGTGCATCTGTAAAATTATGTTTCCAGTCCTGGGCTTCCATACCTGCCAGTAAAGTAATATTATGATTTCCAAAAGACTTGGTATAGCTGGCAAAGTTTTCCCACGACCAGAAATACCACTTGTCGTTAACATCATGTACTTTGGTAGTTGGATTAGATCTTTCAGCAGTATAATAATAAGTCGGATTCCACCAGTGATTATTCTGATAGGCTATATCAAAGCCGACTCTGGATGTAATGGTCAGACCCTTAATGGGCGTTAAGTCGGCATACACATTCCCATTTATATTATCACGATTAATATTTCCGTTTGTTATAGCCATTGTTACGAAAGGATTCACAATTTCACCCTTAACATATTGGGAAATTCCGTAGTAGTTACCATCAGGCGCTTTGAGTACACCTGGATTGGCATCTATAATGGACTGAACCGAACTTGGTATAGCTGAAGTATATTCAACCGGTGTAGCCGGATCTATTTGTAATGCACTACTGATTACACCACCAAATTCTCCGCTGTTTTCATTGATTGTTGATCTTGTATAATTAGCGTAAGTTAAATTATTACCAACTTTTAACCATTTGTTCAATTTGTGTTCGCTATTTAAACGAATGGTGTACCGTTCAAATTTATCCTGGTTGCCCACAATAATACCATCATTATTCAAATAGGACAATGATAAGTAATAGGATGATTTTTCGTTACCACCTGAAAAACTCAGGTTGTGTTTGGTAAGGCTTCCTTTATCAAAGATCTCGTTTAGCCAGTCGGTATTATAAGTTTGATCAACATTAGCAATCAATCCGGCTTCGTTCATGTATTGTGCATACTGTGCCGTATTCATCAGCTTTGGTAATTTTCCGGCACTTTGAAATGCATGTTGAAAATCGTAACTAACCCTGGTCTTACCAGCCTGTCCCTTTTTTGTAGTAATGATAACAACTCCGTTGCCACCTTCAGCTCCGTATATTGCCGATGATGCAGCATCTTTCAGTACTTCCATGGAGGCGATATCATTCGGATCAAGATAGTTTATATCCCCTGTTTTCACACCATCTACAATGTAGATAGGATTGGAATTGCCATTGGAACCGTATCCCCTGATCCTTACCTGCATTCCTGCACCCGGAGAACCGGAAGCTGGAATTACCTGTACTCCCGGAGTTTTTCCCTGTAGTATTTGTTCCGGACGTGATACAGGACGGTCCTGTATATCTTCCGAATTTACTGAAGATATGGCACCCGTTACCAGGCTTTTCTTTTGTACACCGTAACCGATTACCACTACCTGTTCAAGGGATGCGATATCCTCACTCAGGCTAATATTAATTGTAGTCTGATTTGCAACAGGTACTGTTTCTGATAAGTATCCCACATAGGAAAATACCAGTGTACTTTGCTCACTGGAAACAGATAGGGTATATTTTCCGTTTATATCGGTTGTAGTACCATTGCTTGTTCCCTTTTCAAGTATATTAACACCTGGAAGAGGTTCTCCAGTTTGTGTAGCAGTCACCGTACCTGAAATTTCATACCCCTGTTGCTTGTTAGCATCATTTTTGCCTCTTATTACAATGATTTTATCAAGCACAGTATAAGTAGCACCCACTTCTGCCAGCACTTTATCAAGTACTTCACTTAATAACTGATCCTTGGCATTTACAGAAACATGATGCTCTACGTCGATCTGGTCGACTTTGTAGAAGATGTTAAAGTCACTTTGCTTTTCAATCGCCTTAAATACATCCTCAATAGTGCCATCTTTTACATTTAAGTTTAATTTGGCATACTGAGAATATACTTCAGCTGTTGCGTTCAACGACGCAACTACAATCAATAATAAAGTAATTTTCATAGTTAGGATGATTTTGAATTTGGAATTTTTTTGCAAAAAAATCCCGTTCGAGTTAATTTTACTCATATTTTTGTAGATTAAAGGTTAATAAATTGCTATTGCCGGATTGTTTCGGAAATGTTGAGCAATAGCTGTTAACTTATGGATTGAAAACGGGGGATGTTTGTACACATCGTCCGTTTTCTTTTCTGGGGAATTCTGTTATTATGGATCTTTCATGGTAAGTTAGGTTTAGTTTTTAGTCGGGTTTTACATAGAAATTGTAATTAATTGTTTAATAGTTAGTCTTTTAATATTTTATATACTGATAGAGTCAGTTTAATTTTTCAATAGTTATTGTTTTGTCTTTTACAGAATATTTCAATGGCGTTGTTATCTTAATAGCATCCAATACCTGGTAAATGGTCTCATAGTTTGAGAATTTTCCTTTATATCGCTGACTTAACAATGATGGGCTTTTAACCTCGACATTAAAACCATACCAGCGTTCGAGCTTTGTAACTATTTCGTTCAATGATTCATTGTCGAATACCAGTACATTGTCCTTCCATGATACAATATTTTCAGGAGTAGCTTCAATAGCAGGTTTTTGCTTCAGATGTTCTTCAGCCGGTTCTTTTGCAGCAACCTTCTTTTCTTCCAGTCTGGAAATAGAAATATGCTGATCAACTTTTGAGTAGGTTGCTTTCTGATTAGGTTGAAGAGTTATAGCAGTTGATTTTTGTGTACCTGTGGAACGTTGGATAGCAACTATTCCTCTTAGTAACGTTGTTTCAATTGTTTGTTCTTCCGGATAGCATTTCACATTAAAAGCTGTTCCCAGAACTTTTATATCTAATCCGTCCATTTTAACCTGGAAGTCACTGTGTTTTTTCTTTTGAACATCGAAATAGGCTTCTCCTTTCAAATAAACTTCACGATGATTATTTGTGAAGTGAGTTGGATATTTTAATATGGTTTCCGAATTCAGCCAAATCTTTGTACCGTCTTCAAGGATAACCTGCGATTTTTGTCCCTTTGGAACAATGATCTGATTATATCCTGTACTGATATTTGATGATTTTGACTTTATAAAAACTGTGCCGGCAAAGGCAATGCTGAAACCTATAATAAATACGGCAGCATATTTTAGTAATTTATAACTGAAATTATGAATACCCGGTGAGGAGGTAACTTTAATTTTATTTGATATTTTATTCCAGCTTGCATCCGTATCGGCACCAATCTTTCCTTTACCCAATGCTGAAAAATCCCAGGATTCTTTTAGTTCCAGGTAATACCGGAAATTCTGATCGTTTTGCTGTATCCAGTTATATAACTCAGATTTACCGGATTCTTCCAATTCACCATTAAGATATTGAATAATCTTATCTTTTGAAAATTTCTTTTCTTCTTTCATATTATATCCATCTATAATTAAAGACACTTTTTTTTAGAGATATACTTATTAGGTATGTAAAAAAAATTTATTTTTTGAAATCCTATGAATGATTTTCGAGAAGTTCCCTGATTTTTTTCAGAGCTTTGTAGATTTGATTGTCGATCGTACGGATAGATAAACCCAGTTTTTCAGCAATTTCTCCTGATTTCATATCTTCGAATCGACTCATTTTAAAAATTTTACTGCATTGTTCGGGAAGGGAATCGATTATCTCATGGATTTTACTTTCCAGTTCTTTATCAAGAATATATCTGGGGATACTATCGGCAAAAGATCCGTGATTTATTTCATATTCTTTGATCTTTAAGTCTTCTTCTGACTGGTATTCGAGCCAGTCATTCTTTTGTCGCAACAAGTTGAGAAACCTGTTTCTGACACTTATATAAAGGTATGATTTAATGGAAGTGCGAATGGTTAAACTAGCACGTTTATCCCAGAATTTCAGGAAAACATCATTAACAATTTCCTTTGAAATTTCTTCGTTATGTGTAAGGCTTTTTGCATAATAAAATAAGCTGGCATGATACGTTCTAAACAAATGTTCAAACGCGAATTCATCTCCTTCTGAAATCTTTTTTATAAGTTTGATTTCTTCTGAATCCATTCAAGTTGAGATTATGTTATCAGAATCATTTGATTAAGATAATTACCAACAAATTTATACAATTCAGGCTCATTTAAAAATTTTAGTTTAATATTAATCAAGTATGAATTGGCTAATTCGTCGATAAACATTGACATTTTATATATTAACCAATATTATTTAAAACAATTTGGATAGTATATATTACAGAAGATTAGATTTTTAATACCAATTAAATTTTCAGAGCTGGTTTTAAATGTGCATTAGATTTAATTAATTGATAATCAAAAAATATATTTGCTTAATTGTCAGTAGATTTTGTAATTGTAATCCTTGTTCTGGGGAGGCTGTCCGGATAATTTTTTTGCAGAAATTCAATCAGCTTTTCCCTTATATAAACCCGCAAGTTCCATGCTGTAGGAGAATCAACAGCACTCATCAGGGCACGGATTTCAAGAGTTTTTTCTTTGGCATCGGTGACCTGTAACACATTTACATTACCATCCCAGTCTTCACAATCTTCCAACAGTCTTGTAAGTTCGTTCCTAATTTCATTAAAAGGGACATTGTAATCGGTATAAATAAAGACAGTACCCAGTATTTCGGCTGTTGTGCGGGTCCAGTTCTGGAAAGGCTTTTCGATAAAATAGGTAGTAGGAAGTATCAGCCGACGTTTATCCCATATTCTAACTACCACGTAAGTGAGATTTATCTCTTCAATCCAGCCCCATTCATCTTCTACAATTACCACATCTTCAATTCGAATAGGCTGTGTGATAGCCAGCTGAAAACCGGCCAGCACTGTTCCAATAATTTTTTGGGCAGCCAAACCCAGAATTATACCGGTTACCCCGGCAGAGGCAATCAGACTTACCCCTATTTTCCGGATACTGTTGAATGTCATCAGGATGAGTGAAATGGCAACTATAATAATAACAAAGATCAGTATCCGTTCGATAATCCTGAATTGTGTATATACTTTTCGCGCTTTCAGATTGTCTTTTTGTCCGATATCGTATTGCTTAAGTACCAAGTGTTTAATAAGGCTGACGGCGCGTATTGCTATCCATGTAAAAACGGAGATAGTTAAAATCACCAGTATTTTCTTAATTGGGCCAAATACCGGCTGTGTAGTTTCTATAAATAAAAGAGGCAGACTTAATGATAGTACTATCAGTAAAAAAACAACCGGAGTTTTAAGGGTTTTTCGGGCTTTGGCGAGTATATCAAATTCCGGTTTTTTTTCTACTTTTCGTAAAATGTAATTAGTAATAAAATATAGAATTAAGAGTACGGCAAAAAGTAATGCGGCAATTAAAATATATTTTAAATCGCTATTTACTATCTTATTGAAAAACGGAATTTTGTCTATTAACATGGGGGGGTAAAAATTTTTGAGAATTTTAAATGTTCCGGAATTATTGCTTGTCTAATTTAATTAAATTTCATAGATGTAACTACAATACGGCAACTTTTGTTCAATTATGATTTTCATTTAACAGGGTATAAAAATTATTATTATCCTTAATTAAATCAGGATTTTCCAGGGAGACAATCTTATGATGCTTTTATAATTCACCGGTTCAGTTATCCGTAAAATTTTACGTATTTTTGCACGCATATTCAAGACAGACAATGCGAACGGAACACGATTTCATAGGTGAACGGAATATTCCTGAAAATGCTTTTTATGGCATTCATTCTCTCAGGGCCAGGGAAAATTTTCCTGATTCTACCACTTTTCATATTGAATGGTATAAATCGGTTGGTATTGTTAAAAAAGCCTGTTATCTTACAATAAAGCAATTCTTTAATGAAATTCATTCTCAATTTCCCAGTCATAAATTACCATTTGAGTATATTGACGATGAGATAATCGAAGCGATGATAAATACTGCTTCAGAAGTTGAACACGGGCAATGGTTCGATCAGTTCATAGTTCCTGCAATACAGGGGGGCGCCGGAACAAGCATTAACATGAATGTAAACGAAATTATTGCGAATGCTTCTCTTGTTGCATTGGGCAGACGTCCCGGTGAATACAATTTCATCGATCCGGTTGAGCAGGCCAATCTTTTTCAGTCAACAAATGATGTTATCCCAACCTCCTTGAAAGTTACAGCTATTCGTTTACTGAATATTCTTGAAGAAAAAATAAACGGACTGAGGCAGGCAATAGAGGAATTAGAAGGAAAAACAAGAAATGTATTACGGATAGGTTACACACAGATGCAGGAGGCTGTTCCGACTTCTTACGGTCGCTTGTTCAGTACATATAACGAAGCTCTTTCACGCGATTGGTGGCGGGTATCAAAATGTTTTGAACGGATAAAAGTAGTCAACCTGGGCGGTAGCGCTTTAGGTACGGGATTAACAGTACCGCGATATTTTATTATGCATGTTGTTTCCGTGCTTCAACAAATTACCGGATTGCCTGTTACACGTGGTGAAAACCTTTCCGATGCCACTGTTAACCTGGATACACTGGTTGAAGTACATGCTATTTTAAAAGCACATGCCGTAAATCTTGAGAAGATGGTGAATGATTTGCGGCTGCTATCTTCCGATCTTGTACAAATGCATGAAATTAGTATCCCTAAAAAACAGGTGGGAAGCTCCATTATGCCCGGCAAGGTAAATCCGGTCATACCTGAATTTGTGATCAGCGCAGCACATAAGATTTACGCAAACGATGCCATCATCAGTTCATTAAGTGCACAGGGATGTCTCGACCTCAACGCATATCTTCCCGTAATCGGGCATGCTCTTATCGAGAGTTTGAAGCTTCTTGCAGCATGTGATGAAACAATCAGGGAAAATCTGATCACAGGTCTTGAAGTAAGTGAAGAAATTGCACATACCCGCTTATTACATAGCGCTTCACTGGCCACAGCTTTATTACCTTACCTGGGTTATCATAAATCCTCGTTACTGGCCGAAGAAATGAAAAAGAACAAATCGGATATATTTGAAGCTAACAAGGTGTTGAAACTTTTACCGGAGGATAAGTTAAAAGAAATTTTAAAACCACAGCGATTGCTTTCAGAGGGTTTTTCGGTTCATGATATTGTAACAGACGATGAGTAAAGGAAGAGAGAATAAACCACATATCGGGATTTTTGGTAGAAGGAATAATGGCAAAAGTTCGCTGATCAATGTGCTGACACAACAGGAAATTGCAATTGTTTCCGATCATCCCGGAACAACTACCGATCCGGTTAAAAAATCGATGGAAATTCCAGGGATTGGCCCAGTTGTACTTGTCGACACAGCAGGTATTGATGATGAGGGAGACCTGGGCAGCCTGCGTATGAAGAAAACTATGGATACCCTGAGAACCATTGATATGGCCTTGCTGGTTATTACCTCGAATACGTTCGGTGATTATGAGGAAGAACTGGTGAACCGGTTCAATGAATATGAGATACCTTATTTCATTTTACATAATAAATCGGACCTGCAGTCATTGAATTCCGTTATTGCAGATAAGCTCAATAAAAAATGGAAAGTTCCGGTTTTTGATTTTTCCGCCGGTTTTCCTTCCGGGCTGGAACAACTGGTTGATCTGATAAAAAGTAAAATTCCGGATACAGCTTATAAAAAACCTTCATTACTTGGTGATTTGCTTTCCTATGGAGACATTGTCTTGCTGATAACACCTATCGATATTGAAGCGCCTGAAGGTCGCATGATATTACCTCAGGTGCAGGCCATACGCGATATTCTTGATAACGACTGCGTAGCTATCGTGTTAAAAGAACGCGAGGTAGATACTTTCCTTAAGAATACAGGTATCCGGCCCAAACTGGCAATAACTGACAGCCAGGTATTCTTAAAGGCAGATGCTTCAGTCCCTAAAGACATCCCCCTTACCAGTTTCAGTATTATGCTGGCAAGGCATAAAGGGGATTTCGACCATTACCTGGAAGGAACACCCAAAATATCGGAACTTGAAGACGGAGACCGTTTATTACTGCTGGAATCGTGCAGTCATCACGTCTCATGCGACGATATAGGACGGGTGAAGATTCCCAGGTGGATCAGTAATTTCACCGGCAAAAAACTGGATTACGATGTGGTGGCAGGGCTGGATAACCTTCCCCGGGCAATAGAAGATTATGCGCTTGTTATTCAGTGCGGAGGTTGCATGATAACACACAAACAATTGATAAACCGGCTAAAGCCGGCTGTAAATAAAAATATTCCGGTTACCAATTATGGCATGGCAATAGCGTATATTCATGGTATATTTAACCGGGCAGTGGCTCCGTTTGTGAAAATGAACCAGTCGAATACAGACTACCTGTAATAACAAATTAAATGGGAAAGAATGCGGCAACGGATTGAACATATTTTGAATAAAGAAACGTTCACGAAAGGGGATATTGTTGAATTACTAAAGGCAGAAGGTGATGATAAAACTGCTTTATTTACAAGGTCGGCTGCTGTTAAGGAAAAATATGTGGAAAACAAAGTCTATTTTCGCGGACTGATCGAATTCTCCAATATTTGTGCGAAAAATTGTTTCTATTGTGGTATCCGGAAAGATAATGAATTGACAAAACGATATAACCTGAGCGATAAGGAAATTCTCGATGCTGCCAGGTTCGCGTTTGAAAATAAGTACGGTTCACTGGTATTACAGTCAGGGGAACTCGAAAGCCCGGCTTTTACACGCAGAATAGATGATTTACTCAAAAAAATTCGTGATCTTTCTGATGGAAAACTCAGGGTGACACTTTCGGTTGGTGAACAAAGCGAGGAAACATACCGGCAGTGGTTCAACAGCGGGGCTCACCGTTACCTGTTACGAATAGAGTCTTCCAATCCCGAACTTTATAAAAAGATTCACCCGGATGACGAATCCCATCGTTTTGAGAAACGACTGGAGGCCCTCAGGACCCTGCAGCGAACAGGTTACCAGACTGGTACCGGTGTTATGATAGGACTGCCTTTTCAAACTCTTGAGGATATGGCTGGTGATTTATTATTTATGAAGGAATTTAATATCGATATGGTTGGAATGGGGCCTTATATCGAACATACCAATACACCGTTGTATAAATTCAGGGAAATGCTCCTGCCAAAAGAAGAACGTTTTCAGCTTACTTTGAAAATGATTGCTATTCTGCGGATAATGATGAAGGACATAAATATTGCCGCTGCCACCGCTTTACAATCTATCGACAAAATAGGCAGGGAAAAAGCTATTAAGATAGGAGCCAATGTGATAATGCCAAATATTACCCCGGGACATTACCGGGATGATTACAAGCTGTATGAAAATAAACCCTGTACAGATGAAAATGCCGATGATTGTACTTCTTGTCTGGAAGCCAGAATAGCATTGAGTCAGAACGAAATTGCATTTGGTGAATGGGGAGACTCAAAACACTACAAAGAAAGAAATACCTGATTTATAAACGGAAATAAATCCCTGGTCTGAGGTTGCAGACTCTGACAGCAGTTGGGTTGAGGAGTTTGGAACCGGAAGTATATTAGCTTCTTACATTGTTATTTGTCTAATCCTTTATAACTGTTATAACAATTGCTTTTATGGATTAGCATATTTTTTTTCAGGACAATCATAAACTTTCAGGGGCATTAATGGTTAGTATATCAAATGTAGTATTGACATGAATTTAAATTGTCATCACAGAAAAAAATAAATAGTGATCATTAAAATCTTACAGCTATGAAAGCAATTTGGAATGGAAAAGTAATCGCGGAAAGTGATGATATTGTGGTTGTAGAAAACAATAATTACTTTCCTGAAAGTTCAGTTAAAAAAGAATTCCTAAAGGAAAGCAATTCACATACGACTTGTCCCTGGAAAGGAGAAGCATCGTATTATACATTGGAGGTAGAAGGCAAAGAAAATCCGGATGCAGTCTGGTATTACCCGGAACCAAGCAAAGAAGCAAGTAATATCAAAAACCGGGTTGCATTCTGGAAAGGCGTAGAAATAGTTAAGAATTGACTTTCGGTATAAATAAAAAATCAAAAACTTTACAGGAACCTAAAACTCCATTAGATAAAATCAGGGGAAAGGTACAGATCAAAAATACAGATCTCTTTCCCCTTTTTTAATACGTTCTATCCTGTTACGGATTTCCGGAACACTTTGATGGCCGTTTAGCGAAGCAAGGTTTTTTTCAATTATTTCCCAGCCTTTTGCCGCTGTTTTTTCCGATGCGTAGTCAACCAGGTATTCAGATAGTGTTAGCATGGCATTGGGCGAACAAAAACGTTTGATAAAGCCAGGCACTGAAAATTCCATAAAATGTTCGCCGGTACGTCCCAGCCGGTAACAAGCCGTACAAAACGAAGGAAGATAATCTTCATCCAGCAATTCATCAATTATTTCATTTAATGAACGGTCGTCATTAATTTTAAACTGTTCTTTATCCAGGTTTTGTAATTCAGCTTTTTCAGTTGCATAGGAACCGATTTCAATTTTTGTTCCGCCATCGATCTGAGAAATACCAAAACGCATGATCTCTTTTCGTAAACTGGCCGGTTCACGGGCTGTGAGAATTAGTCCGGTATAAGGTACTGCCAGTCTTAAAATAGCTACTAACCTTGAGAAATCGTAATCACTCACATTGTATTTCAGGTCGACATTGACAGTGGAGGCGTCCTTAAGCCGGGGAAAGGAAATGGTATGAGGCCCCACATTGTAGCACGCTTCCAAATGATTGGCATGCCGAACCAGTGCCATAACCTCGAAACGCCAGTCGTATAATCCAAACAGGGCGCCGATGCCCACGTCGTCGAGACCGGCTTCCTGAGCCCGGTCGAGTGAGGTAAGCCGGTAGTTGTAATCACTTTTTTTACCTCCCGGATGAAACAGTTTATAGGCATCGGGATGATAGGTTTCCTGGAAAATCTGGTAAGTGCCAATACCTGCTTCTTTCACTTTCCGGAATCCGTCGATGGTTAGCGGAGCCGCATTAATGTTGACCCTGCGAATCTCGCCGTTTGCCTTTTTAACAGCATAAACTGTGCGAACACAATCGGCAATATATTCGGGATTATAATCGGGATGTTCACCAAAAACAAGTATTAATCGTTTTTGTCCGTTGTCCTCCAGCGCTTCCACTTCCTGTATCAACTCCCGTTTTTCAAGTGTTTTTCTTATGGTTGATTTGTTACTTGACCGGAAGCCACAGTACTGACAATTATTGATGCATTTATTTCCCACATACAAGGGGGCAAAAAGCACGATTCTGTTGCCATAAACCTTCTCTTTTAACTGACGTGCCCCTTCTTTTATTTCTTCAATTAGCTCGGGATCGTCGGCTTTTATTAAGCATGCAACTTCGGCAAGGCTCAACCTGTTCTTGTCGAGTGATTTTGCGATAATTTCTTTTACACGGGTTTTATCGTTTCCTGCAGAATTAATAAAATCCCATATTTCCCCTTCATCGATAAACGGTTCCATCCGTTCATCTTTCATGCGATATCTTTCCGGTTTGAACTTCATACTAAAATAATTAATAAATTTTAAATTCAGGGTCAGATGCGGTTTCGATAAATGGGGATGATGATCAGGATTGCTTTGCCAGTACCGATTTTACGGTAATGCCTTCAATCTTTCCTAACTGGCCGGTGAGGGAACTTAGTTCATCTGTAGTACCTTCCAGTACCAAAGAAATAACACTGATATTCCTTTCCCTTACAGGTATTCCCTGACGTCCAAGAATGATAGCTGAATGATTGCTCAGGATGGTATTTATAAGTTGGATATTCTCCTTACTTTCGACCAGAATTATTGCAGCGCCTATTCTCTTTTCCATTGGATCTTTCTTTTGGATCGGACCGTTTTTTATCATCTTCGAAACAGATAAATCCGTATCTCAGATATACGGTGCAAAAATAGGTAAAAACATCGGTATTCAATCTCCTAATAGTCTGTTATATACAATGAAATCGTTATTTATACGGAGTCTTAGTTATTCAAATAACAATCTTATTGAATGTACTTTCTGATAAAAACGAAATACCTGTTTATGAGAATGACAGTAACAGATAAATGTTTTTAGTGATAGTTGATCAGAATTGATAAATGCTGCCTGTAGTAACCGGAATACATGAAAAATGATTGTAGAATTCCGCAATTACAGGAATCGATGTGCAATGGGACGGCATTAACAGGTCGATGTCCTGTTTTTTTAAATAATCAATGGTTTCATATAACTGCTGGTTTATTTTTCTTAGATGGAAACCTCCCATGACGGCATGAATACGGGAGATGCCGGTTACGCTTTTAGCGTGTTCAATCATGTTGCAAATGCCGGAATGGGCGCATCCCGAAATGATGACCAATCCATTCCCTGTCATTATAGCCAGACCTGAATCATCCATAGTAAAATCATCATTTCCGCTTTCATCTACATAAGAAGTGAAAATGGATTCGAATTTATTTTTACGGGGAATTTCTCCCAGGAAAGTAATCCTGTCAGTTATTGAATAAGGGGTTTTGGTGGTTTTTAAATTAAAATTTCTTTTAATATCCTCGAACGACATGTTAAGACCGATATACGACTGGTTTTTCTTTCGGTATCTTTTTATAAAGCACCCTGGATGACAAATAAGATCTGTATTGCTGAGATATTTAAGTCCGTTACCGTGATCCCAGTGCCCATGACTTAACACGATGTGTTTAACTGTTAGCAGATCAATTCCGAGTTTTTTTGAATTCCGGAGTATAATATCCGAAGGGCCCGCATCGAACAAGATGGTAAATTCATCATCTATCAGGTAAGATAAGCCATGTTCTGCGGCGCATTCAAATCCTGCATGATTGTCATTTAATACAGTTATTTGCATTGTATATCATAAAAAGAACAAGGGTGAAGATAATTCAACTAAACTTAACCCTTTTTATGAAACTCAAAAAGGCAAAATTAACTGACCATATCGTTTCTTATGGAATTTACAGTCTCGTCAATAGCCTTTACTTCCATTATGTATTCGTTAATCTTCGATTTCCCCTGATCGGAAGTTGGGTCGAATTCAGGACTGACATCTACGACAAACCGATTGAATTTTGCTTGTAGTTTCTCCAGTTTAGCCAGGTATGCGGCAACCACTTCATCATTTTTATGCGGGGTTAATATGGTAATCAGATTCTGAAGCGAAAATTTCTGTTCAGCTAACCGCTCCAGGATATCTATATTTTCGCTTTCGATTGCTACGTTACAGGCGATATGAATAGCTTCAGTCCATCCACCCATAATGATAAGAACAGCTGCATCGCCTCTTTCATTCTCCTTTAAATAATTATCGGTGGCGACATATACTTCATTGGCAATTTGAATCAGAGAATCTTTATCCGATATATTCCGGTCAAAACGTTTGGCCGAATTGCGAAAAAATTCACTGGGAATACCAAGTTCCTGAGAAAGTTTTTCCATGGCATTAAAATACTGACCGGCAATTTCCACCTGATTGAGTACACGGGAATAACTAAGATCTACTGCATATATTCCCAGGTTGATTGCTTGTTTTGAACTAGTGAGATATTCAGAAACTTTTTCGGTCGGATTCAATAAATCTGGTTCGAAAACAGTACCTGCTGCCTGAAAAAGGCTTGACATTTCAACAGAAAGGTACATATTATAAAATATGGGGAGTCCTTCACCTGCGGTATCCAGGATCGAAACATAATCACCTTTTTTTGATAAATCAATACTGTCGTAATTTAACTGTTCTTTTTTGGTTTTGGTTCCCGATTTGCATGACAGGATGAAAACAAAAATAATCAGGGAAAATAATCGTAATAAGGTTCTCATGTTCATCATAGGATTTATTTTAGAGTTCTGTGTAATATTTTCAATGACTATATTATTATGCAAGTATACTAAAATATTGATATAATACCTTTTTAAAGTGCTAAAAAAGAATCAACAGGTTGTTTGTCAGCTAAAAAATTTATCGATCAGCATTAGGAGGTCATTTGGATTTATAGGTTTAGCGATATAACCACTGAAACCGGAATCGAGGTATTTTTCCTTGTCACCAACCATGGCAAATGCTGTCTGGGCAATTACAGGTACATCGGGCCGGATTTTTTTCATTTCTCCCATGGCAGCCTGGCCGCTTAATATTGGTAATTGTACATCCATTAAAACGAGGCTGATAGTTGTATATTTTTTAAATAGTTCGACGGCAGTTTTTCCGTCAGTAGCAAAAAGCAACCTTGCTTTTGAAGGAGATAATAAAACTTTTAAAAATTCATTACTTACTTCATCATCCTCAACAATCAGAATTGTTTTATTTTCCCAGTTTTTTGCTTCCATTTTTGTTCGAGTTATTCTAGTTGATTGGTATAGTAAATCATTTGCCGGTTTATACGGAACTGTAAAAAAGAAAACCGATCCTTTTTCTGGTTCCGATTTCACCCAGATCTTACCATTAAGCAAGTTAATAATACCTTTTGATATTGCCAAACCAAGTCCCGTACCCTCCTGAATTTTTTCCCTTCTTTTATTTATTTTCATAAAACGGTCGAAAATAGTTTGGTGCAATTCAACGGGAATCCCTATGCCCGTATCGGACACGTAAAAAGTAACAAACTCATCATCCAGGTAATACCCGTATTTAACTTCCCCTTTATCAGTAAATTTAAGTGCATTATTTATCAGATTGACCAGTACCTGTTCCAATTTGGTATAATCACTGGTAATGTTTATATCGATATCCCCGGGATAGTTTTCAATTATAAGGGTTATTTCTGTGTGCTTTTCCTGTTCCATTTGCGTATGGAAAACATAGTACAGGTCCTGTAAAAGCCGGTTTATATTTATAGTCTCTTTTCTTATCTGTAATTGTCCGGCTTCCAGTTTTGAGATGTCAATTATGTCGTTGATAATTTGTAATAAATGATATCCCCGGCTACAGATTAAATCGATGTAGTGTTTACGTTCTAAAGAGGTCATTTTATTTTCTTTAAGTAGTTGTGAAAAACCGATAATACCATTCATGGGAGTTCGAATCTCATGTGACATGTTTGCCAAAAACTGACTTTTTAAATTATCCGCCTCTTCGGCTTTCTGTTTTGCTATTATTAATTTCTCTTTCTCACTGGTGAGCAGAAATTGTAGACGTTTCTCTTTTTCAATTGAATTATCCAGTCCGTTTAAGATTATTGAAAGCGGAACTGCCGATAGAATATTTATAATCAGAAGATTCAGGCTGCTCAACAACCATATATCCGAAGTATATAACCTGAGTAACGATTCTCCAAAAAGATTGAATTGAATATCGAAGCCCATTACCATTACTGTCAGAAGGTTTATAAGAATAGTTAACAATGCTGCATTAAAACCTAATAAAAAAGCGGATGCAACAGAAAATGCCAGTAGCCAAATAAAACCTGCGCCATAAGGACCGAGATAAATCAGAAACAAAACACTTAACAGATAGATTATAAACAATAGAACAGATATCCTGATTTTAAGGGATATTTTTCGAAAAATGAAAACAATCAGGATAAGCATGTAAATTACCGTTATTAAACTGGTAATTTTCCAGGCATTTTGGTTCAGGGAGATTATGAGTCCCGTAAAATAAGCGATTGTTCCCAATAAGGCAACTGGGCAAACAATAATTAAGAATAATTTTTCCCTCCAGTAAGATAAACCTGAACCAGGCTGAAATTCACGGGTTTTAAAACATGATGAAATAATTTTTTGTGTCTTGAAATACCAGTTTATCATTAGAAAGTATCTGATAAAACATTAATGAGGGAAAGAAGTAAAAGTTTTGTTAGATAGAAAGTTAATAATAGTTTTGACGATAACAAAATATTTTAACCTGCTTTATGTCATGGAATAAAATATATTGAACATTTTTGTTTTTTTACCACCCTGGATAGGAGGTTTTTATGAAAGGGAAAGTACGGTATAAAAATTTCAACGGAAATGATAGCAGTTAATAATCAAAACCTGCCTGTTGTTTTTTGCATGAATTGCAAACGTTCAAAGTGTTCCTTACTTTCTTCCTGTTTTGATATTAATCCCTGAAAATTGGATATGGAGGTATAACCTTTCTGTTTCATCCAGTTTTCAAGATCACTATTAATGGTTTGCAGGTATTCAATTCCGTTTTTGTATAAGGTGGAGCAAAGTTGCACTGCTGAAGCACCTGCCAGAAGTTGTTTCACAACCCCTTTGTAATCGTGAATACCTGTGGCGGCTATTAATTCACAGCCCACTTTTTCGTACATTAACGCAATCCATCGGAGTGATTGTGTAATTTCTTCGGGTGCACTGAGCACATTATTTGAAATAAGTTGTAATTTTTCGATATCGATATCCGGACGATAGTACCTGTTAAATAGAACCAATGACTGAATTTCGGTATTCCCCAACCTGAACAGGGTTCTGGTAATATTAGTGAAGAAATACCCTACTTTAACGGCAAGGGGAAGATCAACATTTTTTCGTACTTCACGAATAATATCTATATATGTCTCTTCTATTTTATACCCGGTGGCATCCATATTTGTCGGAGGAATATAAATATTAAGCTCCAATCCATCCGCACCTGCCTCTTCGAGTTTTTTGGCAAAAGCCGGCCATTCATTGGTCGAAACGCAGTTGATACTGGCAATTACCGGTATATTCACCTTTTTCTTCGCATCTTCAATCAGTTTTAGATAGGCAGAAACACCCTCTTCTTTGGAAAACATATCAAGATAATCCATCGATTCGGGATACCAGAAATACATTTCATCCTGGTTCATCAAGCGGGTTTTATCTGTTAAAAGTTGCTCTTCGAATAAGGATTTTAATACCACGGCACCCGCGCCATTATCTTCACATTTCTTTATATTTTCGATGCTGCTGGTAAGTCCCGAACTGCTGACCACTAAGGGATTCTTAATTTTTAATCCCATGTAACTGGTTGAAAGATCCATATTTTGAAATTATATTTATTTAATCGATTGAAGATATTACTTTTTACTAAGTTTCACAATTATTCTGAAAGTGCCGGATGATAAACTCTTTTATAAATTCAAATGCCTGTTCGAGATTATTAGCTGCCTGTTCGGTAATTTCTTCCAAAAACTTCCACTCATAACCTTTAATTTGGAGAAGGTAAGTCTCTGGTTTGCGGCTGTATATAGATTCACACAAGCTTAATACAAACGCAGGTGATACGGCATGCATAGTAAACTCTTTTTTTGGTGAAGGTTCCAGAGGATCGAACTGATAAGAAGGAATATTATTTTGTGTGGCATCAACAAATATTACCGGGTCCCTATCGAAAATAACTGCAGCATCTTCGATATTAAGCTGGTAATTGGAATCTGTTATAACATTATTATAATTATTCTCCTTTAGCCAGAGGTCCAGTTTTGATACTAATGCCGGACCCAGGCCGTCATCCTGGCGGCCCGGATTACCATAGCCATATATCAGCATTTTCCGATTCTCAATCATCTACATGCTTCTTCTTTTGTCAATCAGGCGGTTCGATTTATCAAACAGGCTGATCTCAAGGGGCATTTGTCCCATTGCATGTGTTGCGCAACTCAGACAAGGGTCGTAAGCTCTGATAGCTACTTCAACCGAATTGAGCATGCCTTCTGTTATTTCTTTTTTTCCGGTCATGATCGCCCTGGCCACCTTGTTTACCGCCTCATTCATCGGTTGGTTATTATTGGTAGTGGAAACAATGAGGTTTGCCATTTCAATCTGATCGTTCTCATTAATTTTATAATGATGAAATAACGTTCCTCTTGGAGCTTCCAGCAAACCAACACCTTCATACTTCTTTGTTCCTTTTATTACCAGTTCTCCTTCCAACAGGTCAGGATCGTTTAGTAAATCCTTCATTTTTTCTGCGGAATGTAATATCTCAATTAACCTGGCCCAATGCATATGCATCGGCATGTTGTTTGGTTTTCCGTTAGTATATGCTTTGAATAGTTCAAATTCTTTTTGAGCAAGGGGAGTATCGATAAAATCGACTGTATTCATCCTGGCCAGCGGACCTACTGTGTACCATCCCTTTTCTTTTCCAAACTCTTTCAGATAGGGAAATTTCATGTAACTCCACGATTTGACTTCCTCGTCGATATATTTCAGATAATCCTGGTAATCCACATCGTGCAATATTTTATTCCCTTCCGTATCAACAGCCCGCAATACTCCGTGATACAGATCCAGCGCCCCGTCTTTTCTTACCAGGCTGAGGTAACTTGATGGAAATGCAGCAAATTCGTCGATCAATGATTTATTTTTTTTGTGGAATTCTTTGAAGAAGTCCAATGCCGACTCCGACCAACTGATCATTTTATCGATATTCATTGGATCGGGACCATTCAGGAATCTTTCTTTATCTTCGGCAGAAAGATGTTTGTTGATACCCCCAGGTATTGCACCAGTTCCGTGTATTTTTTTTCCTGCTGTTGCCTGTATAATTTCCTGTCCGAACTTACGCATCATCACACCCTGAACTGCTAATTCTTTATTATCGAGGGCAACTCCGATAATATTCCTTTTCAGCGGATCGCTTTCCAGACCAAAGAGTAGATCGGGAGAAGCAAGGTGAAAGAAATGAAGCGAGTGCGACTGGAAGATCTGGCCATAATGCATCAGCCTGCGCATTTTTTCACCAGTAGGTGTCAGTCCGTTACCGGTACCTGCCCCTACAATTACATCCATGGCTTTTGCAGATGCCAGGTGGTGGCTTACCGGGCAAATCCCGCACAATCGCTGTACCAGTACAGGCGCCTCCCAGTAAGGTCTTCCCTGTATAAACCGTTCAAAACCTCTGAACTCAACAATATGTAACCGGGTTTCGGCAATATTTCCATCATTGTCTATGTGGATAGTAACTTTTCCGTGACCTTCTACCCGGGTTACGGGTTCTATCGTTATTTTCTGTCCCATTTTATCCTGTTAATTAATCAAATTTAAATACTTCGTACGGTAAATTCATTTCGTTCCCATTAAGCAAGGCTACCAGGGCATCCCAAATAAGATCGGCACGTGGTGGGCAACCCGGAAGATAATAATCGATCTTTACAATTTCATGACAGGGATATACTCTATCCAGCAACATGGGTAATTCAGGATCGTTGGGAATAATTTTCTCAGTGTTAGCCTTTACCGACGGGCCATTGAGATAAGCTTCTTCCAGACATTCTTTAATGGGGATTCCGTTACGCATTGCCGGAAGTCCACCCATGATAGCACATTCGCCAAGCGATATCAGGATTTTACAATTTTCCCTGAAGTCTTTCAAAACATGTACGTTTTCACTATTGCAACATCCACCTTCAATAATTCCGATATCACATTTTTTCGTGAACTTTTTAATGTCATCGATGGGAGATTTATTAAATTCTACCAGCTCTATCAAATCAAGGATACGTTCATCAATGTCGAGTATCGACATATGACAACCGAAACATCCTGCCAGCGAAGTCGTGGCTAATATTGGTTTACTCATTACTTTTCAGTTTTGAAAAATTATTACTGTAAATGTTCTATTTCACTGCCAATGGGTGAGGAATCGAATTTTCGTTGCCCGATAGGTATGTCAAATCCTTTTTCTTTGAGAAGGATGGCGCCTACAGGACAGGTCTCCATGGCTTCCTTAGCTTTTTCATCTGTAAATGCCTTTCCTAATTCCGGATCGAGGTTGATTTCCACTTTATGTCCGCGTTTTTTGAAGGCAAAAAAGCTTCTTCCTGAATCATCTTTTATAATTCGGATACAGCGTTTGCATAAAATACAACGGTTATGATCCTTTATTATTTTAGGGTTATGGGCATCCACTTCACGAACAGGGAATATATAAGGGAAACGCGGTACCATTACATTGAAACGGTAGGCCAAAGCCTGTAATTCACAACTACCGCTTTTTTCGCATGCCGGACAAAAATGATTACCTTCCACAAATAAAAGTTCTACAATGGACTTCCTTAAGGTCGGCAATTTCACTGGTATTACTTTCTATCACCATGTCTTCGGCAACAGGAGTGGTACAGGATGTCATTAAACGTCCATTTACCCTGACGGTACACATACGGCAGGCGCCTTTAGGTTTTACGCCTACAACATTACATAGAGTAGGAATATAGATTCCGTTTTCACGGGCGGCATCCACCAGGTACTGACCTTTTTCTGCCATGCAATCTTTTCCGTCTATGGTAATTTTTACAATCGTATTCATATTGAAATTTTATTTAAATATTCGGAATCCGGTGAGTTACTTCGCAGGAATTTTTTACTGCTGCCAGTAAGTCGAATCCCTGATCATAACTCTTGTCTTTTTGTATTTTTTCTTCATATAAGTGCCTGAAATTTTTGATACTTGTAACAATTGGATTGGCAGCAGTCTGACCCAGTCCGCAACGACTGACTTTAAGTATTTTAGCCCATTCCACCATGTCGTCAATATCCTGTTTAACACCACGGGCGTCGAGTATTTTTTCAAGCTTTTTCTTTAGAATAACAGGTACTGTTCTGCAGGTGGAACAGCTTCCGCATGATTCATCGATAAAGAACTCTGTGAAATTCAGAACAACTTCACTTAGAATATCACGGTTTTTACCAATTATTATTATCGATCCACCGGTGGCCAGGTCCTCGTAGCCCAATATCCTGTTAAATTCATTCGGAGCAATCAACGAACCGCTCGGTCCGCCTACCTGTACAGCCTGTACATCTGAGGCGCCAACCATCTCAGTAATATCGTTCACATTAAATCCCCATTCCACTTCATATACTCCCGGGTATTTGCAATCTCCCGAAATGCTGATCAATTTAGTCCCGGTCGATTCAGCAGTTCCAAATGATTTATACCATTCACCGCCGTTGACTATTACTTTTACTGCGGAACAAAGGGTTTCTACATTATTCACAATAGTCGGCATATCATGGTATCCTTTTTCAACTGGAAAAGGAGGCCGGTCGCGTGGTTCGCCACGTTTCCCTTCGGCTGATTCTATTAATGCCGATTCTTCGCCGCAGACGTAGGCCCCTGCACCAAACTGTATACGGATATCAAAATCGAACCCTTTTTTACCCAAAATATTTTTGCCCAGGTAGTTTTTTTCACGGGCTACCCTGAGAATGTCTTCCAGGTATTTTTCAAGGTATTTATATTCATAACGTACATAAAGAATTCCTTCGGTAGCGCCGACGGCATAGGCGGCAATTACCATTCCTTCGAAAATTAGTCGTGGACGCTCGGTTAATATAACCCTGTCCTTGAAAGTTCCGGGCTCACCCTCGTCGGCATTACAAAAGATGTATTTTTTTTCTCCTTCTGCTTTTCGGCAGAATTCCCATTTCAGACCGGTGGGAAAGCCGGCGCCGCCACGGCCTCTTATATTGGATGATTTTATTTCATCTATAACTTCTTCGGGGGTCATTTTTACTATTTTCTTAATGGCTTCCCCTACTTTATAATCGTCACTCAGAACCGGCCCTATTTTACGGATATTGTTCTGAACGACTGCACGGATCAGATCCGAGGCATTCTTCCCGTCACCATAGCTGGCTGAATACATATCTTCAATTTTTTTACCAGCTTTTATATCTCTTACAATTTCCTTTACCCTGAAAGGAGTAAGATTGGTAAAAATAGCATTGTTGATAATGGCTGCCGGTTCCTGGTCATTCATACCAATACAGGATGTATCGTATAATCCGATTAAACCATCCGGAGTAACTTCACCGAATTTAATGCCTGCTTCTCTTTCGAAAGTAGCTGCAATCTCTTCCCTGCCCTTCATATTGGCAACAGCACTGTTGTTCAGATACACAGAATATTTTCCGGTAGGTTTTTGTGAAAAGAAATGATAAAAAGAGATGGTTTGTTCAACGTCTACTTTTGACATATCCAATTCACGGGCTATCTGACTGACTGCTTCATCCGGCAGATACCCCTTTTCTGATCGAATGGAGATCAGAATATCCATAAGACGGGTTTTGTCCTTTCCGTACTTCTCAATTACTTGTTGTGTGTAAGTCTTCATAAACTCATTATTTCATGTTGAAACCGTAAACATATTGATAATAAACGCTTTGATGGTTATTTGTTATATTTTTCACAAATAAAAGTAGAATTAATTATTTGTTTCACCAAGCGCTGTAAAAAATTTAGAATTGTTTTAAACAGTGTTATCTGAAAAACAATCACTTAATTTATACGTGATATATAGAAAAAAGTAGACCGGATTATAGTGGTAAATTACAGTCAACTTTTGCTGATATGTTAGGTTTCCGGTTTCTTATATTTTCGGGCAGGATGATTATTCTTCATTTTACAGAAACCTTTTATGTTCATCCGCCAATTTAAAATGTGTGTACCTGTCGGCATTCATACCGGTAGTAGTAATCTGGTTATCGGAAACCTTATAGGTGCTTTGTTCTCCGGCTATTCTTGAAAAATAAACCATATATTCCTTATTGTCTTCTATCAGAATAACCTGGATCAAATTAGGATCAATATCCGAAGCCAGGCCTTTATGGCAAAGGGGACAGTAAAACTCCATATTTTCACCAGGTTCGTAGTGATAGGAGGCATGTTTCAGGCTTGTATAATTGCCAATCTCAGGATGCAGCATAATCAGTCCTCTTTGTTTTTTATTATTCTTTGTACTGAAAACGATATAATCACAAACATTCAGATATCCTTCACAATGCGGACAAATATATTCCCGTTCCATAATTTGCTGTTTTTAAAAACATTTTATTCTGTCGAGATTAATATTTCTATGTTTTAATTTTATATAAATTTTTAAATCAGGAATAATCGTAAAATAAAAAAGAGACTGTCAAAAATATCAACTACGCTATTTCAATAGAATAAATGTAATTTTAACCTCTATCTATAAACCTAAATATTTCATTTTTTCTATACCACTTTTTTTGACAGCCTCTTTAAGCATATATTTTATTTACCGGGAACATCGCCGGTGTTAACATCTATTTCAGGACTGATTCCCATTTCTTTCGATTTTTGCAGAAATTCATTTTCCATCTGTTTCGAAGTAAAAGCCTCAGCAGGTACAATCAGATCATTTAATGTGACTTTATGTACCAGAAGTGCCAGGGCTGAAATTATCCTGGCCTGGTCGAAATCACTCTGACCATATTTTACAACAGTTATATTCGTTTGCAAGGTCGCAGCACGATTCCTTAATATTTTGTACCTGTATAAAGTTTCATGCCAGTACAAAGTTAATGGATCACCTGTTGCATGAAGGGTGACCAATGGTTTTGCCAGGTTACCGGTAGTTTCATACGATTGGATATTTTTGTCGGCAACAGGAAAGTCATTTGCTTTTATACGCGGTATATTTCTGTTAAGCTGCCAATCATTTCCCGATCCTAAATACCATCTCCGGGGGGATTTATTATTAAAAATACATCCTTCCAGGTGCTGGTTTACATCATTTGTAGCCATGATGTTGAAATTCAGAATATCAAGGATTGTCTGGCCTGTTTCTGCACTGTTATTACGGTCTGCCGGAACTTTAGTACAATTCAGCAGATCGGCGATCTTATCTTCATTTCCGATTAAAATACGAACTATTTTCTGCTGTAGTGATCCGCTCTTCCAGTCGGTCATCGTTGACACGGGAACGCCTGTTGGATCACCCAGGTCGATTGCTGCTTTTTCCAGTTCATCCTTAAAAAAATAGTTGAATAAAATATGAAAATCCCCGAGATATTGCAGTTGCTGGTAGAAATTGCCTATCGGTCCGCCTATAACCAGGCCGCCGCTAAAAGCATCAGGATACCTTTCTATAGCGAGAACCGTGATTAATCCCCCTTCCGATGTCCCTGCAAGGTAAAGGTTTTCGGGTCTCACTTCTGATATTATGGAATCCCTTAATTCAATAAGATCTTCCACAGCATCTGATACAACAAGACCGTTATCCCGGTAACTGGTAGTGGCAAACCCCCATCCCATGCTATTTATTAATTCACCAATTGATTTATCATCAACGGAGTCATCCGGAAGTTTTAGAGATTCATAAGGCTGTGGATCGACATAGCCATGAGCGTAAACCAGTAAATGCCTGCCGTTCCATTTTTCAGGAACCGACAAAACAAACAAAGCACCCTGTGATAAAACACCTTCGTGATGATAAGGAAGTTTCACACCTTCATAAACTGTGCTCTGCCCTTTTAAAGTTTCATTCGGCTGGAAATTATTTATCCGTGATTCTTTTTCGCACTGGGTAAGCAAAAATCCTGCGGCACCTAAAATGATTATGATTATTTTTTGTATCATATCAGTCAATCAACATATTTAAATTACTTAACGGAAATATATAAACTTTCACACCTGATTACAGGCATTATTAAATGCAACCTATAGAATTACGACTAATAGCACGGAATCGGAAAAACATTCCAGGGACAGAAATCTGAGGTAGTTAATAGGAATTTAAATATACCCTGAAATATTATAAAGGTAAGAAAATGTTTGGGTTTTGTCAAGTTAATGGACTTAAAATTATGTTAAAATATTTTGTAATAGCATATAATAATAAAAAAGTCATTAATTTGCTGAAAGTAACTAAAACTAAAATAAATTATTAAAATAGTATGCCTTTAATAAGTTTATATAATGGATATTATGATTACATCGTTTGAATTATAATCAATTATTGCCATCGCATGGGATACCCGAATCAATTTATTCTTACTTTTGGGCATTAATTTCAAAAATTCTCAATATCCAAAAACTGGTACTATTTATCTTATTCCTAAAAGAACGGGCATATAAATGTTCTGACAGGTATAACTTATATTTTAAAAATGAAAAGACAATCTAAAATAATTATCTGGGGAATTGTTGGATTAATAGTGATACTATTAATAGCATATCCGAAAATAAAAGACCTCAGGGAAAGGAATAAAAGCAAACAGGTAACTGCCGGACAGGATCCTGCCAGTGTTCAGGTAACAGTAGTTCAACCCGGATTGTTGAATGAAATCATAAATGCTTCAGGGTCGCTCATGGCCGACGAAGAAGTTAACCTGACATTCGAAACAACCGGTAAAATTACAGCTATCTATTTCAAAGAGGGTACACGGGTAAAGAAAGGGCAATTACTGGCAAAACTTAAGGATGATGATTTGCAGGCGCAGTTAGGAAAGCTGGTGTTTCAGGAGCAACTGGCACAGGAAAAGGAATCCCGACAGAAAATTTTGTTGGATAAGGAGGCTGTAAGCCAGGAGTCATACGACCAGGTAAAAACCGATCTACAGGGGACAGAGGCAGAGATCAACATATTGAAGGCACATATTGCTGAAACCGAAATTCATGCGCCATTCGATGGCGTAGTTGGATTGCGGTACGTGAGCGAGGGTGCTTATGTAGATCCTACTGTTCAGATTGCAAAGCTGGTGAAGAACCAGCCCCTGAAAATTGATTTTTCTATTCCCGAGCGTTACGCCGGCATGGTTCAACCCGGGGCTGAGTTGACTTTCAATGTAGAGGGAATAGATAAGAATTTTACAGCTCACGTGTATGCAGTAGAACCTAAAATCGATCCCAAGACACGTACCATTGCTGTTCGTGCTTTATACAATAACCAGAGAGATGAATTACAGGCTGGCAGGTTTGTTTCTATTCAACTGGTGATACGGCAAACAAAGAATGCGTTACAGGTGCCCACACAGTCGATCATTCCTGAACTTGGCGGCGAAAAAGTATTTGTTGTAAAAGACGGAATGGCACAGTCTGTTGAGATTAAAACAGGATTAAGGACTGAAAGCATGATTGAGATTACTGACGGACTTCATCCCGGTGATACGGTAGTGACCAGTGGAATTATGCAACTGAGGAACAGTATGCCGGTTGCAATCGAAAAGAATCAGGACTAATTTAGAAAAAGCATAATGAACATTTCATCTTTAAGCATACGGAGACCTGTCCTGGCAACAGTAATGACGATCATCATTGTGTTATTCGGGGTTATTGGGATGGCATTTCTCGGGGTCCGCGAATTTCCGAATATTGATCGTCCCATCGTTACAGTCAGCACTACCTATGTGGGTGCCAGTGCCGATGTTATTGAAACCCAGATAACCGAGCCGCTTGAACAGGCAGTTAATGGTATTGCCGGTATTAACAATATTTCCAGTATCAGTCGCGACGGATCAAGCCGGATTACCGTAGAGTTCGATTTAAAGGTAGATCTTGAAACAGCCGCTAATGATGTTCGCGATAAAGTAGCTTCTGCCAGAAGGCAGCTCCCGTCAGATGCAGAGCCACCCATCGTTGTTAAGGCAGATGCAGATGCCAGCCCGATCATATTTCTGAATATCCTCAGCAAACGCCGTTCCCTGATGGAACTGAGCGATATTGCCGAAAACGTTTTTAAAGAGCAATTGCAGACAATTCCCGGCGTCAGCAGCATTGCCGTATGGGGAAGCAAACGGCCGTCGATGCGGTTGTGGATGGACCCGGCCAAGCTTACTGCCTATGAACTCACACCTCTCGATGTTCAAAATGCACTGACCCGTGAAAATATCGAACTGCCGTCGGGCAAGATCGAAGGCAATCAGACAGAACTGACGGTGCGGACCATGGGACGCCTCGTTACTCCTGAAGACTTTAATAACCTGATCCTTAAACAACAGGGCGATAATGTGGTGAGGTTTCGTGATATCGGTCGTGCCGAACTTGCACCTGAAAACGATCAGACAGCTTTATTGCGCGACGGGGTACCAACAGTCGGTAATGCCATAATTCCACAACCCGGTTCCAATCATATCGATATTGTAGATGAGGTTTACCGCCGGGTCGATCAAATATTGAAGGACCTTCCTCCCGATATTAAAGTGGAAGTCGGTTTCGATAACACAACTTATATCCGTAAGTCTATTAAAGAAGTGGAGGAAACGATCTTTCTCGCTTTTTTCCTGGTGGTACTGATCATTTTTCTTTTCCTGCGTGAATGGCGAACAACCTTAATACCTGTAATTGCCATCCCGGTCTCACTTATCGGGGCATTCTTTGTGTTGTACATTGCCGGTTATACCATTAATGTACTAACGTTGCTGGGAATTGTACTATCCATAGGTCTTGTGGTGGATGATGCTATTATTGTACTTGAAAATATTTATGCCAAAGTTGAAAAAGGCATGCCTCCGCGTGAAGCAGGAGTGAAGGGATCGGCAGAAATATTCTTCGCGGTGATTGCTACTACTGTTACGCTGGTTGCCGTATTTACACCAATAGTATTTCTGCAGGGAACCACAGGCAGGCTGTTTCGTGAATTTTCCATTGTTATTACCGGGGCTGTTGTTATCTCAGCTTTTGTAGCGCTGACACTTACCCCTATGCTTGCTACAAGGATATTAAAACAACAACATTCCCAGAACTGGCTTTACCGGAAAACCGAACCGATGTTCAACGGCCTGATCTCAGGCTACCGTCGTTCATTGGAAGGATTTATGCGCCACCGTTGGCTTTCGATAGTTATCATATTTGTGACCATCGGTCTGATTGCTATGTTTTTAAAAATCATCCCTTCTGAAACAGCACCACTCGAAGACCGTTCGGCATTATCTATCAATACCAAAGGCCCTGAAGGCGCCACTTATGAATTTATGGAAAAATACATGACCGAACTCATCCGGCTTATCCAGAAAAAGGTTCCCGAGAATAAAGGTATGATCACTTTGATTTCTCCCACCTGGAGGGGTTCTGCAAATAATGGTTATGCACGCATGATATTGAAACCGAGAAATGAACGTCAGCGTTCACAACAGCAAATTGCCGATCAGTTGTCTGCTGATGTTAAAAAATTACCGGCTGCACGTTCATTTGTTGTGCAGCAACAGACTTTTGCGACACGAGGCAGCAGCTTACCTGTACAGTTTGTAATACAGGCACAGGATCTTGAAAAGCTGAAAAAAGTATTACCTGATTTCATGGCTAAAGCAAATGAAAGCGATGTATTCCAGGTAGTTGACCTTGATCTGAAATTCAATAAACCGGAGATCCGGGTGAGAATTAACCGGAATAAGGCGGTAACCATGGGTGTCTCTATGCGGAATGTGGCACAAACCCTTCAATTGGCTTTAAGCGGATCACGCTTCGGGTATTTTGTGATGAATGGAAAACAGTACCAGGTTATCGGTCAGCTCGACCGTGCCAACAGAAATGATCCCCTCGATCTGAAGTCGATATCAGTGAGGAATAACAGCGGCGAAATGGTGCAGCTTGATAACCTTGTATCGCTGAAAGAAGAAAGCAGCCCCCCGGAATTGTATCATTACAACCGGTACATGGCAGCTACTGTTTCTGCGGGTTTGGCTAAGGGAAAAACGCTGAGCGATGGAATTGCCGAAATGCGCAGGATAGCACATCAAACGCTTGATGAATCGTTTTCAACTGCCCTGGCAGGAGATTCGAAGGATTTTGAAGAAAGCTCATCCAGTCTTTCATACGCCTTCCTGTTGGCGCTTATTCTGATATATCTGATCCTGGCAGCACAGTTCGAAAGTTTCCGCGATCCACTGATCATAATGTTTACAGTGCCGCTGGCCATGGCCGGAGCGTTGATCTTTCTCTGGTATTTTGGTCAGACATTGAATATTTTCAGCCAGATTGGTATAATCATGCTTATCGGATTGGTTTCGAAAAACGGGATTCTACTGGTGGAATTTGCCAACCAGCGCAAAGCAGCTGGTTTATCAAAAATTGAAGCTATACAGGATGCTGCTGCTTCACGTTTCAGGCCCATATTAATGACGAGTCTTTCTACCATATTGGGAACATTACCCATTGCACTGGCATTGGGAGCAGGATCGGAGAGCCGCGTATCTATGGGAATTGCCGTAGTAGGAGGGATGTTCCTTTCAACATTCCTGACACTTTATATAGTACCGGCCATGTATTCCTACCTGTCAGAAAAATCGAAATCCGTATCCAATGTGGAAGAAATAGTAGAAACCCCTGAAAATAAACAGTAATATGCTTATTAAACACCGTTTATTAAATTGTATATACCATTTCCGGATAATCCCGGGAGCTTTGTTTGCATTTATTTTCTCAGTATCGGTTATGGCACAGGACACCCTTACTTTTAAAAGTTGTGTTCAGATAGGCCTGGAGCAAAATTACTCGTTGCAGATTATTAGAAATGAAGAAATAATTGCTAATACCAATTATAACATGGCTGTTGCTAATTTTCTACCCGATATGAATGCCAACGCCCGTCAATCATACAGTATATGTGAATTCCAGGCAGGTATATTTTATTAACCCGTCGCAACCTCAGGAACGAAATAACGCCAAATCAAATTCGCTTTCAGGAGCAGTAAATTTAGACTGGACTGTTTTCGACGGATTCAGGATGTTCGTCGGATATAACAAATTAAACAGACTGCAGGAGATGGGTCAGCTGACTACCCGAATGAATGTTGAAAACCTGATCGCACAGATTGGGGCGGATTATTTTGATTTTCTGCAACAGAAGAAACGTCTGGAGACATTGAAATATGTGATGGCCCTTTCGAAAGAACGGATGAATGTGGCACTGGAAAGATACCGTATCGGTAATTTATCCAAACTGGAATACCAGCAGGCCAAGGTTGATTTTTATGCCGATTCGTCGCAGTATCTGAAACAACAGGAAAATGTAATGAGTTCACACATTAAGTTAAATGAAACACTGGCATTTGATATTTCACACAGGCTTGAAATTTCAGATACGATCAATGTGGATTACAGCCTTACTTTTGATGAACTCTACCAGGAAACACTGAAAAATAACACCAGCATTCTTCTGGCTTCAAAAAACCAGGATATTTCAGAAATGGACCTGAAACTTATTAACGGGGAACGATATCCGACATTGAGCCTGAATGGCGGATATACTTTTAACAAAAGCCAGGCTCAATCCGGCTTTGCATTGGAAAGTCGTAATGCGGGATGGAATTACGGCGCTACAGTTTCTGTCAATATTTTTAACGGGATGGACCTGAACAGACAGGCGAAGAATGCAAAGGTAGAGATAATGAATGCCGAACTCCGTTATAAGCAGGTAGAACAAAGTGTTACTGCCGACCTTTCTCAAATTTATAATACTTATCAGAATGGGTTGAAGCTTGTTGATCTTGAAAAATCAAATCTTAGAACAGCTCATGAGAATTTTATCATTGCCATGGAAAGGTTCCGGCTGGGTACTTTTTCGGGGTTAGAGATGCGTGATGTACAACGAGTCTATCTCGATGCAGAAGAACGGTTGCTGGTAGCCCAATACCAGGCCAAAGTGGCTGAGATCTCCCTCAAACAGATCAGTGGGAAAATTTCAGAATATTTGTAATGTTTAAAATCCATTATTAGGAAAGTAAAACATCTCTTTGACAGTATGCTCATGCTTATGACGAATCATTCGCTGTACCTAATTTGTTTCGGGCAGATTCTGGATGATATAAGAAACATGAACAGACTAAGGATAGCAAAAGAAGTATAAACAAACTATTGATATTTTTACTATCTTCAAATTTTTAATCAATTTAATCCTGATGAAAACAACAAATTTAATCATGCGACCTGTTTACAACATCATTATTTTATCTGTAATTGCTGTTGTAGTACAATCATGTTCCACAAAGAAAACGGACTATACAATAAGTAGTCCTGATAAAAAAATTGCTGTTAATTTTCAAATTTCAGATTCTAATAAAGCGGTTTATAATGTTAAGTACGATGATTCAACCGTATTGTTAAATTCTGAACTCGGACTGATCAGGGATGACGGTGATTTTTCAACCGGACTTAAACTGCTTTCAGCTTCTGATGAAGAGAATGTAAAGGATGATTATGAATTGCTGAATGGGAAACGTCGTCATTGTACATATGCCGGGATAAAGCGGGTTTTTCATCTCGAAAATGCAACCGGACAGAAAATGGATATCATCTTCCAGGTTTCTGATGATGGAGTGGCTTTCAGGTATTATTTTCCGGAGAAATCGGACAGCCTGAAGAAAATAAAAGAAGAAACCACTTCTTTTCATTTCAGGAATGGTACTAAAACATGGATACAGCCAATGACAGATGCAAAAACCGGATGGCACCACGACCAGCCTTCGTATGAACAACATTATTTTCAGAATATCCCTACCGGTACACCTTCACCCTACAAAGCAGGGTGGGTCTTGCCTGCACTATTTCATTACGGGGATACCTGGATGCTGATAACAGAGACGGGACTACTTCGGAATTATTGTGGAAGTCGTTTGCAACAAGAATCCCCACAAAATGAATATTTTATCGGTTTTCCTGAACCACAGGAATCATTTCCGGGCGGACCGGTTTATCCCCAATCGAAATTACCCTGGTATACTCCCTGGCGTGTTATTGCTATGGGAAGTCTGAAAACCATTGCAGAATCAACAATTGGTACTGATCTGGCAGCTCCTGCCGTGAAGATGGACAGTTCCTTTATTAAACCCGGAAAAGCTTCGTGGAGCTGGGTGCTTTTAAAAGACCCTTCGGTAATATACAGTGTACAGAAAAAGTTCGTTGACTATGCTTCCGATATGGACTGGCGTTATTGCCTGGTGGATGCAGACTGGGATACTACCATTGGTTATGATAAAATAAAAGAACTTGCTGATTATGCTAAAGGAAAAAATGTAAATCTTATTCTCTGGTATAATTCGGCAGGCAGTTGGAATACCGTACCCTATCATCCGAGAAACAAACTGCTGACACACGAGAAAAGAGTGGAAGAATTCAGTAAGCTGAAAGAAATGGGTATTAAAGGAATAAAAGTAGACTTTTTTGGTGGTGACGGACAATCCATGATCAGTTATTACCAGGATATTTTCGAAGATGCCGCAAAATATGGCTTGCTGGTGAATTGTCACGGGTCAACATATCCCAGGGGGTGGGCACGTACCTATCCCAACCTGATGAGCATGGAGGCGGTTCGTGGAGGCGAGTTTGTAACCTTCGCACAGGATAATGCTGATTCCCTTCCACACCATAGCTGCATATTGCCATTTACCCGCAATGCCTTCGACCCGATGGATTTCACGCCGGTATTCTTATATAAAATTCCCAATATAAAACGGACAACCACCGATGGCTTTGAGCTGGCATTATCTGTTTTATTTCTTTCTGGAATACAGCATTATGCTGAAATACCGGAAGGAATGTCTCACATGCCTGATTATGTAAAAACTTATATGAAAAATGTTCCGTCGATATGGGATGATACGAAGTTTATTGATGGTTTTCCCGGAAAATGGGTAGTTATGGCGCGCAGGGCAGGGGATACCTGGTATATTGCCGGCATTAACGGGGATAATACTCCGCGAAAGTTTATGTTGCCTTTTTCTTTCCTGAAAGATCAGAAGAAAGGTTTACTGATCACTGACGGACAGGCTGATCTGACCTTTGATAAGAATGAATTTGAAGCCGGACCTCAATTGGAATTACCGATTACGATGAAAGCACATGGAGGTTTTGTAATTAAGCTGGATTAAGCCAATAATAAATTTATAGTTTAATTTAAGTTCTCTATGGATTTGCAAGTCGTGGGGGACTGAGCATGTTTAGTACTTGAAAAGATATTTGATATAGATTTTTAACCAATTAGCGGGATTAAGCTCATGCATGAGCTTAATCCCGCTAATTGGTTTTAAAAAGTAAATTTTTCTGGCAATTTCAGGTTTTATTCTGTCTGCGATTTCGGATCACCGTACACAATTCCACGGCCATGGGTTCCTACGTAAACCCTTCCGTATTGTTTCGGGTCGCCGGTAATGTGCAGCAATAATCCCCACTGGTGCTGATCGTCGTTAATCCTTACCCAGCTTTGTGCAATATCATCGGAACGGAATATTCCTCGTATGCCGTCAATAGTGCCAATCAGATAGAGTGCCGGATAATATTTACCCGGGGCTTCTTTTCCAAAACCGAAAGCATGAATTTCTTCCACTCCTTGTAACCGATCGAAACTGTTACCGGAGTTAACGGAGTGATACAGTCCGTTGAAGGCTGCCAGCCAGAGGTCACCTTCTCTGCCGGGTGCAGCATAAATACGGTCCTGACCACCACGGTTGTCTCCCCGGTTTCTGCTTTTTTCCGGTAACCCGTCGGGAAGATTCAGAGGCTGTGTGGTAAATGTTTTTCCACCGTCGTTGCTGATAAAGAGTTTTCCATCGAAAAGGTCCATTCCATAAAATATCTTTGGGTTGACCTTGTCAGCTATTACGCGTGTATTATCAGGAATGCCCTCAGACTTGTCCCATGTATCCCCTTTATCCCGGGTGTAATAAACTGCACTTCTTTCCGGTGTCCATATCCAATAAGTGCCATCGGAAGAAACGGCAATATGGCCAAGTTTACTATCCGGTTGTGGACTGGATTTGGTAGGTTGCCATGTTTTCCCTTCATCCAGTGAGTAACCGATATTACCCCCTCCACGTTGATGAGAAGCTATACCTACCCTTACGATCATGCCGGGATCATTCTCTGCGCAAGCCAGCCCGTTCGTATTACCAAAATGCGGGTTGTCGAAATTTCCTTCCGGGGCCGGTTTATCCAGGTCCCAGTGTACAAAACCGCCGTAGTCGCCAATGGCTGAAATAAGATGTGCCCCTTTTGGCGGGCTAAGCAGGTCGAGCGCTACCGATTCTTCAATACCTGTGCTCATCACGCTCCACTTAGTAGGTTTATCTTTGTCCACGTCAGTAAGATCGAAGGTTTCGTATCCACCATAGCCGGTCGTAAAAAGGGCATGATCCGAATTAAACGGGTCGATCTCGATATCGAAAAGCCAGTGGATGGGCGTATGCGATACATAGGGTGCCAGTGAAAAATCATACGTGCCACCGCCTCCGAAAACAGGTTTCCAGGTATTCCCCCCATCGGTACTTCGGAATATATCTTCTCCTCCCGATTTCCATGGACGGCCGAATGAACTGGCTATAATAACATTGGGATTATGTGCATCGACAGCCACGGCTGCATAACCGAAATTTTTGTCCTGCATGGAATCCGGTTTATCCGGTGTAATATCTGTCCAATCACCGGTCTGTGTATTCAGTTTCCATACTCCGCCGTCTTTCATTTGCCAGGGGCCTGGATTGGTGCCATAAGAAAGATACAACACACCGTTGGATGCCAGAACCCCGTGGTTGGGACGGTACTGTACAGGCTCGCCGGGTATCGGTTGCCATGTTTTTCCACCATCGGTACTGCGGAATAAATTAGCACGGTTCATTAGCGATACGCCTGCATAAATGGTTGAGCTCCCTTTACCGGGTTTTCCGCTTGCAGGGTCGAAAACAACAAAAACCACACCGCTTCCCGTGTATTTCGCACGAAAATAAGGGTTCATGTTTTTTACATTCTCAGGGAGTTTCTCGGTAACATCAGGGAAACTTTTTACCTGGCTCCATGTTGTTCCGCGGTCAGCGCTTTTCCATAAACCGTTATGCCGGGTACCCAGGTAAAGTATTTTTCCGTCATTCGGATCCACCGCCATCCGTTCACCATTTCCGCGTCCGTTTTCGTTTCCACCCATTTTAAAAGGAACATTGGTTCGCTGAAATGTTTTTCCGCGATCGTCAGAACGCAGAATGGCCCCATCGGGGGTTGTCGGGTTGGTATAGGTACCGCAGGCCAGATACAGGCGGTCGGGATCGGATGGGTCAAGTGCAATACTTTCGATTCCCATCAGGTTCACATCTTTGTAAGGTACCCAATCAAGTAAAGGTATCCAGCGGTTTTTATCAGCGTCCCACCGGTAGGCGCCGCCCATATCGGTACGGGCATATCGTAAATCTTTAACAGTTGGATGGAAAACGATACCATCCACAAAACCAGCTCCTACAATCTGTACACTTTTCCAGGTATAAGGCTCGGACTGCAGTTGTTTTTTTGCCGTGTTCTGAGCGCTGGCCGACAAACTGAGAAATATACTGATAATAAATAATGCCGGAATTCCTGACGGTTTATTTCCTAAAAATATTCTTTTCACGGTAGTTGAATTTTAATTTATACTTGACTTTGCAGATTCTTTTTCATGTACTAAAGTAAGGCAATTTTCAGGTTTCATCAAGTAGAAATGTTAACGGATTAGGATGCAAATGTAAAGTGGGTTTTGTTTTTGGAAATTGTATGGAATTAACCTTGTGGCAGACAAAGTCTGCTGGTAACCAGGTTTTTCAGAATATATTCAGTTAATGCCGGAGCCTTAACCGAACAGGGGTAAAAGCTCCTGGTAAAATAAAACGATCAGATAAAACTACCGCGGGTATTGCGGTTTGCTTCCCCATCGGGCTTGTTTATTGTTACTTGATGGTCCCGGTCGTGAATGTCCCGGATTTCCTCTGCCATGTTGTTGCGATGGAGCTTTTACCGGATTGTGGTCCATAAGTGGGAAAGGATGATTATCGATGATCGATATCTTTTTTCCAATCAGTCTTTCGACATCGTGCAGGTAGGCTTTTTCTTCAGCATCACAAAACGAATAGGCGGTTCCTTTTGCGCCTGCTCTTCCTGTCCTTCCTATACGGTGAACATAGGTTTCCGCAATATTGGATATTTCGTAATTGATCACATATTCCAGGTCGTCCACATCGATCCCCCGTGCTGCAATATCGGTGGCCACCAGCACACGGGTAGTTTGTGCTTTAAAGTTGTTTAAGGCACGCTGCCGGGCATTCTGGGCTTTATTACCGTGTATTGCCTCGGCTTTGATATTATGCCGTAACAAAATTTTCACCACCTTGTCGGCGCCATACTTGGTACGGGTGAATACCAGGGCAGTTTTGATGTTGACATCTTTCAGAATTTCGATCAGCAAGGCATTTTTATTCCCCTTATCTACAAAGTAAACGTATTGTTTGATAATATCTACAGTGGAGGAGACGGGTGTTACGGAGACTTGTAAAGGGTTGATAAGAATGCTGCCTGCCAGCTTGGTTATTTCCGGGGGCATGGTCGCCGAAAAGAACAGCGATTGCCTTTTTTTCGGAAGTACGGCCAGTAGTTTTTTGATATCGTGAATAAATCCCATGTCCAGCATACGGTCCGCCTCGTCGAGGACAAAATATTCTACATTTTGCAGACTCAGGTATCCCTGGTTCATGAGGTCCAGTAACCGGCCCGGTGTTGCAACGACAATGTCAACACCACCACGTAATGCCGATGTCTGAGGATTTTGATTCACGCCGCCGAAAATTACGGTGCAGGTTAAACCGGTATGCCGGCCATACGCTTTGAAACTTTCCCCGATTTGAATAGCCAGCTCCCGCGTAGGGGTAACGATAAGGCTTCGCACTTTTCTTTTCCGGTCGTAGGTTTTGTTTGCACTTAATAATTGCAGGATAGGAATGGCAAATGCTGCCGTTTTTCCCGTTCCTGTTTGTGCACAGCCAAGCAGGTCGGAGCCCTGAAGGACAATGGGAATGGATTGTACCTGGATGGGTGTTGGGGTGGTATACCCTTCTTCCCGCACAGCTTTTAAAATAGGTTCTATAATATCTAAGGATTGAAATTGCATATTCGATTTTTGTGATTAAATGTATAATTCTGTCTGTTCGGGATGGGGACGGACTTTTAATTCATAATAATGGTCCCGATGCATTAAGTGCCACCGTTTTTGAATCCCCTTCCTTTCTGTAAAATAAATACATTGATTAAAGCACCAGGCATTGGAATAAGAAAATTTTCCCCGGATTTATTATAGGAATGTCTTGCATGTTTACAGGTTGCAAAGATAGCTAAATTTACCGGAAACAAAGTTACAATGTTACAAGGCCCCTGAGGGGAGTATTTAATAGACGGTTTAGGGCTGTAAAGTTGTATAATGGATGCAATGTAAGTTAGCCGGCCAGTTTCACACTTGTCATGGTGAGTGAACCGGCAATGGCTTTGTCATTAAAGAGCTCGGTATGCTCATCTTTTTCCTGTAAAGCCAGCACATATAGGAGGGGCAGGTAATGTTCGGGAGTGGGAATGGCCAGTTCAAAGGCTTTTCCAAGTGAAGTGTATTGGATAAGTTTTTCGTGATCTCCAGTGGTTATCAGTTCTTTCATTTTAGTATTTGCTTCCACTGCCCAGTCGTAGCCGAAGTCAATATCATTAAGCCGCGACCATGCCACCTGCCTCAGATTATGAACCATATTTCCGCTTCCAATGATCAGGATACCTTTATTACGCAACGATGCCAGCTCTTTTGCCAGTTCGTAATGATAACGGGCAGGCTGACAATAGTCAAGGCTCATTTCTATTACCGGCACGTCAGCCTGCGGGTATAGATTTTTGATCACACTCCATGCTCCGTGGTCGAGGCCCCATTTATTATCCAGGCTTACCTCCGTTTTTCTTATCAGTTCTTTTGTTTTATGCGCAAGCTCAGGACTACCCGGTGCCGGGTATTGTACCTCAAACAATGACCTGGGAAATCCGCCAAAATCATGTATAGTGATTGGTCTTTCCATAGCGGTAACAAAAGTTCCCCGTGTCTCCCAGTGCGCTGAGATACAAAGAATGGCAGTGGGTTTTGGCAATGTACTTCCCATTTTCTGCCATTCTCTCACAAATTCATTGTCTTCAATAGCATTCATCGGACTGCCATGCCCGATAAACAGCACCGGCATTCGTGCCGTGCTGTTTAGTGAGGCAGCTATTTTATTAAGCCCTTTCAGATTCATTCGTATAAAATTTTAATCCGGAATAAATCATCACAAAAACAATTTATAAAATTATTGTTGTTGTCTTGTGAACTGAACTTCAGCGCTAATACGTACTTCATCACTTACAAGTACACCACCGGTTTCAAGGGCTGCATTCCAGTTCAGGCCCCAGTCTTTCCGGTTAATTTTTCCACTGATGGAAAATCCGGCTTTCTCATTTCCCCAAGGATCTTTGTTAATACCACCATATTCAACATCCAGAGTTACTTCATTGGTTTTATCTTTAATGGTAAGTAATCCTGTAAGTTTATAATTCTCATCATCCACCTTTTTCATTGATTTTCCTTCAAACACAAGTTCTTTGTATTTTTCCACATCAAAAAAATCAGGACTCTTCAGGTGACCATCGCGCGTTTCATCGTTGGTATATATTGAAGAAGCGTCAACAACCACTCTTACCGGTGATTTTGTAAAATCTTCTCCGCCTATCTCTGCCTGAAACTTGGTAAACTCGCCTTTTACATTGGTTATCATCATGTGTTTCACCCTGAACATCAATTCACTGTGTGCATGATCTGAAACCCATTTTGTCATTGTCGTTGTTGTTGTTTTTGTTTCCATATTGTTCATTTTATTTTCTGCCATCCGGCATTTGATTATTATTACTTTCAATTACATTACAAAGTTGGGACAATTGATCGTGCAGCAGGTTATAGATTTCGGAAAAGATGTTGTGTATTTAAGAAATTAACATCTTTTATTATTTACGCAAGCAGTGTTTCCTTTTTCTAAGGTGGAAAATTCTTTAATTGTGAAACAATTCTCCTTTAACAGGGGAAGGAAAGGCATCGGATTGTTCGGTTAGTTATTCCCGGGAATATTTTCAGATTGAATTATCTGACTATTATTAAGCTTTGGATGGAAAATATAGATCAGAAGAGCTTAACCATTTCCCCCCGGAAATCTGACGGTGTCTGTCCGGATTTTCTCTTAAAAACGTGGGTGAAATGCGATTTTTCTTTGTAACCGAGTTCATAGCCAATCTCTGAGATTGTTTTATCCGTGCTTATCAGCAGATTTTTGGCCTCAATGAGTTTTCGGGTTTCAATGATCTCTGAAACGCTTTGCTGCATAATATTCTGACAGATCAGGTTCAGGTTACGTGACGACATGAACAGTTTTTCCGCATAAAATTCAACCCCTTCCGGTCTGCGGAAGTTTTCTTCCAGTATCTGCAAAAAGTTTCTGAAGGTAATGTTTTGTGTTTTCAGCATGCCATCATCCGTGGGATATAATTTTTTTCTTTCCGATTCAATCATAATAAAAAGTGCGCTCAGCAGATGCTGGATAACGGCATAATCCGGACCTGCCTGCTGTGCCTCGTTATACATCATCTCACACAAGGCCGGCATACGGTTGAAACAGGTACCAGCCTGCATTTGGATATTGGCAGAAGCATGATACCAGGCATACAATTGAAAGGTGACCTCCGGAATAAATTCACTTCTGAACCGGATCACCCATACGTTGCATTTGTTGTCAATTATTTTTGGATTAACGCGGTGTATTTTACCTTTGGCAACAAAACTTATAAAAGGAGCATGTGAGTTCTTCGGAATTAAAATCAATGAAATGCTCCAGAGCTCCGTCAATGCCAATAAGCAGTTCCTCGAAATCGTGCTGATGAGGCTGATTGTCTGATGCTGCAACTTCGAGTGCATCGGCTGCAGTAAACTTATGTATTGAAAAAAACGGATCCATTGCCTGCAAAGATAATGCATTTGCACCATTTCCTGAAAGCAGGAGTGGGGGTTGTAAATTCATATCAGCAGGAAGGTTGGAATAGCCCTAAAAAGAAAAAAGGTCCATCTGTCTTAGGTAGATGAACCGGTTTTTTGTTTTTTAATATAATCTGGGACCAGGTTGGATATTCGTCCCTGTCAGATAACAGGGACGAATGGAAGGATTTTGTTTTCAGGACAGATATCACTTTTTACCTGTGTCCATTGTGCCAGTCATGTGCGTGATGTCCGCCATGTCCATGGTGAAAATCATCACCATCATGGTCATCATGCCGGCCAGCGCTGATGGTAACTTTAATAACCTGGGAAGCATTCGGCCACATGAATCCATCGTTTACAGGCATTACATTTTCGCTTTCAGCTATACCTCCGGGACCTTCATGTATACCGGCCCCCGGATACTCATTCAATTCGGTACCTGCATCCCATAGTGTGATTTGACGGGTTATATTGCCGCTAACGGGAAATCTTCCATCAAATAAACGGATACCCATATCGCCGGGTGCCAAAAACAAGTCATTCGATTTACCCAACATGGAAGCAAAGCTGAGATAGTCGCCTGGATTAGCCTGAACAGTAAATGTATAAGATTCTCCGGGGAATATCGGGGCCGGATCGGTGGCGCCGTCAGGAATATTGTATACACCTGTTTCATAACCTTCGGCAAACAAGGAGTTGTATTCTGTGGTGGGGTCACCGACTTCCGAAAGCATTTCCAGTCCCTGGCCGTAATCCGGCTTACCTTCAGTAAAGATGGGTTTTTGGCCTTTTTTGTGAAGTACCCAAACTCCGGGCGCTATGGGGGAAACATAACCACTGTGCTTTGCCAGGTATTCACTCAGGGGTGTTGCATTGCCGGTTTCTGCCAGGGCTTCAAGTCCCTTGCCATAATCCTTTTTACCTTCTGTAAAAATGGGATTTTGCATGGCGTAATGAACCACCCAGGCTACAGGAGAAAGCGGGGTGCCTGATCCGGGAAGATCCTTAATGGTTAATGTGAACTCGCTCACGCCATCGTAAGCCAGGGAAACATCAATATTTTCCTCAACCGTATTATAAGTGAATCCGTCCATCACATTATCTGTGTTCCGGACACTTTCAATGGGAACCGATTCATTGGCTCCGTCTTCACCCGAAGCAGGTGCATGGTTCACTTCAGTACCGGCATCCCACAAACTGATCAATCCCGTTATATTTCCGGTGGTTGGATTGCCGTTATTATCAAACAGGTCAATTCCTTCGCCCGAAGGGGCATAAAACAAATCGTTGGAAGCGCCGTACATGGTCGCAAAGGAAAGCTTGTGACCTTTACCTGCATGGAATCTGATAGTAAAGGAGTGTCCGGGAAAAGCAGGGCCGGCGGAACTTTCTCCATCGGGGATATATTGGGCACCGGCAGCGAAATAAGCGTACGGTGTTGATACATTTTCAATCTTAACTGTAAAATTACCCCCTGGTTTCCCATTGTAGTGACTTGTACTTTTAAGATCACCACTTGTGGTTTTGTCGGTTGGCTGAACTTTATTACCCTCAAACGGGTAATCTTTGCTGCACTGATAGAACAAGGTTGTCATCAACATTAATAGAATCATTAAACGTAAATTTTTCATAACAATAATTTTTTATGGTTTATGGATGACAAGTTCCTCCATAAAAATCACAGAAGGATCACGGAATTAACAAGATTTTATAAAATTTTTGTTTTAAATGATTTAGTAAATGATAGGGTGGGTGTTCTTACAATAAAATAGTTACATAACTTAAAATTTCGTTGCATGTCAGAAGAGTAAACTATCAGGGAGGTTGAAAATTTGTTTTATTACTAATTCAGGAACGGGGGCAGACTGTGTCCCGGAAATTATCGGGAACACGCCGGCTAATATGTGGGGTAAGAAAGTCCGGGTTCAACTGTATTCTGAATAGTATGAGAATCAGTCTTCTATTATTTTAAAATCCTGCTCCAGTTTCAAAAGGTCTATGATCTCTTTGAAATCGGGCGATAGATTTTTTAATAAAAACTTCTTTTTCTTTTTAAAGGCAAACTTCCGTAACGTAACCAGCACCTGTGCTGCGTATGTATCCATAAATTCAAGACCCTTCAGGTCAATAATAACAGTTGTGTTTTTAGGGTTGGCAATCGCCCGCAGCACTTTAAATTTTACCCGGTTTGCATTTTTTATGTTGATGCGTTTAATATTATCAAATGAAAAAATCGAATATGATTTGTCTTCCCGTCTGATCATAAGAATAGTTTTCTGGTTGTTTGTTTTCAAATGACAAAATTCGGTATAAGTTATGAATTATATTAACATATAACTAAAAAAATACCCCCGATTATTCAGGCTTGCTTGTCGTGCCGGCAGAGGAAGCCATTCCTGTTTGGCCCAAATACAAAAAAAGGTCCAAGCTACACTACGTTAAGCTTGAACCGGTTTTTCGTTTTTTACTGCAAACTTGGATCAGATGGGAATTAATTATTTTTTTCTAAATATTAATTTGAATAACCATTCAAAGAATGAACCAATTATAATGACCGGGATAGCTGTAATAAATCCTCGTACAGTTCCGGGATTTGAACTTTTAGTTGTAATACTCTTCTCAAAGTCCTTCATGTTCTTTTTATATATTTTCTGATAATTCATGTTCTTAATCGTTTGTCAGTGAGGCCCTGCCTTTATAAATAATACGTCGTTGAAACATTCTACGACGAGGTGGGAGACAACGCATCGTACGAATCCTGCAACGCAATTTACCAAATATTATAGTTAGTTATTATTCATCTATTACTTTCCATTCGTTGTTCTTTTTTTCAATAAGATATGGACGATTGAAGCCGCCACCGGTTCCATTTGGCCATCCATGCTCATAGTCAATCACCACTAAACCGTATTTGTAGTCAGCACTGAAACAAACTCTGGAAAAGCTTAAAATTATATACTCTTCGTTGTTTCTTACTTCCTTCTTTCGGTCAACAAACTGTCGATAGGGTTTGACAAATTTCAACCTGCTTTTATTAAACTCCCGATATTTTAGTTTTTTAAAGTTCTTTGAATAAATTATTGAATTAGCAATGCTGTCGAGAATCGGGTTTTCATAAATTCCGTCAAACATCCATTGATTATCTTCTTTGACTTGTGAAATTGGTAACAAAGCGTCAGATACGAAAACCTTATAAGTGTCTTGTTTTTCGATAGTGTCAGCGGTAAACTGGATATCATCGTTTTCAATTGGCGGTGGAGGTTTAATTCGTCTTTGATTTAAGTCTTTAATTTTTAAATAGTCATTAGCTATATCCTGAATTGCCTGAAATTCTAATTTGTCGTACCGATTGTCTGTACAACCAAATAAAAGCAGAATCAGAAATAGTAATATTGAATTTCTCATAGCAGATTTTTTTAATTGACTATAAAATGTCTGTACAAGTTCAATTGAATGGTATTACCGCAAGAATAAATCATTTTTCCAATCTTTAAATATTTTCTGCCTTACCCAACTTTCCCCATCTTCCGGTGGCCGTTTATGTCCTAAATGTAACAGTTATTCCCGTAAAAAACAACTGTTCCGGTTAGCTGGTATATTGCTTGAATCCGGGAATCCAAAGAACAGGATGTAGGTTGTAAACCAACATCTGCGGGAAATTTTAGAAAATGAAGTTAAAACTCAGAATTCAAAGTATTGTATAACATGAATGAATAATGTTATCTTTAAATAACATTCTGTTTCCCTTCCGTTTATCGGTTAGTTTTGGTAATCGGATATTATCGTATTAATTTAACCAAACAGGAAAAAATTTTAAACAGATGAAAAAAGAGGGTAAAGAACACAGTAACGACACAAATTCTTCACGCCGGGAATTTATCAAAATAGCAGGAACTGCTGCGGCTGGTTTATTAGTTGTGCCTTATATGCAATCATCAGGAGTTTTTGCGTACAATTATCAGCAAGTTCCCTCTTATTTAGCTACGGTAGCGATAACCGACACTACCAACACTCCCTCAGACAGTTACATATATGATGATGTTAACGGCGGTATTAAACAAAAGGTGCAATATCTTTTCGACCAGATCGGTGGAATTTCCGATTTATTCAGCCAGGGTAAGAAAGTAGTTATAAAAATAAATCTGACCGGTGGTTCAGGAAGTGCCACAAATTCAAAACTTAATGGAGTTCCCATCACCGAAACAATGTGGACTCATCCTTCGGTAGTTAAAGCCGTAACACAACTGATCATCGATGCAGGTGTTAAGGCAAGCGATATTATAATAGCAGATAGTTTAGGGAGTGGAGACTCCTTTAACAATTCTCCTTTTCAGGGATATGTGGATATTCAGAATTCTTTGGGCTGCAACCTTGTTGATTTAAGCCAGGGTACGTTTGTTGATATTCCTACAGGCAGTGGCTATTTTAATTTTTCATCGCTAACTATGAATCAAATTTTAAAAGATGCGGATGTGTATGTTTCAATTCCCAAACTGAAGCAGCATGCAGAAGCAGGTTTCACCGGCGCGCTCAAAAATCAGGTTGGTACGGTACCACAATCGCATTATGAAACAACGCAAATTCAATATCGCAGGCAAGTTCTTCACAGTCCCGTGAATGGCTCATCCGCTTCATTTTTACCGGGATCAATCTGCGATCTGAATGCTGCACGGCCTGTCCATCTGTCAATAGTTGACGGAATAAAAAATGCCAGAGGTGGTGAAGGAGTCTGGAACCCGAATTTTGCCCCATACGAAAGCCATGTTCTGCTGGCCGGGAAAGATCCCGTTGCCACCGACAGCATTGGTGCCACCTTAATGGGATTGAATTGTGAAGCGAAAAAACTTCAGTTGCCGGGTACAAATGATTATGGTGATACCGAATGCGATAACTACCTTGACCTTCTCCATACTAAGAAAGTTGGTACAAACCTGTTGAACGAGATCAACATCGTTGGTGATGGTAAGGATTTAATTACACGTACATCCATTCACGATGTAACTTCCGGAAATACTATGAATTTAAAATTATGTGCAAACTACCCGAATCCGTTCGGTTCGTCTACTATGATAGTATTCTATCTGCTGCGAAATGAATTCATGACGTTAAAGATTTATGACATATCGGGGAAAGAGATCGAGACACTGATCCGGGGGGAAGTCCCAGCGGGCGAACACCGGTTGCAATGGAGTGTGGAAGGTCTTCATAGTGGAATTTATCTGTGCCGGATGGAAGCCGCTGATTTTATCGATACGATAGAGATGATCTATAAAGAATAATAATCTGGTTTCAGTCCCTCCCCTGCATTCCCCGTCTTCCTGTTGCCGTTTCTATTCTTAATGTAACGGTTATTCCTGTAAAAAACAACTGTTTCGGTTAGCGGGTATATTGCGTGAATCCGGGATTCCACAGAACAGGATGTGGGCTGCAAATCCACATCTGCGAGTGAAAGGTAATTACTCATTTATCTTAAAGCAAAGATAACTGGGAATATAAATTCAATGTACGTTGCTTCACCTTTATATATTGGTATTGGCCATTTTTTATAAGACAAAATCACTCTTTTTGCCTTATTGTCGAGTTCTTCATTTTTTGATTTTAAGATAGTTAATCTTTCGACATCTCCTTTTTTATTTATATAAAACTTTGTGAGTACTTCTCCTTCTATCAGGTCATTTCTTGAATTTTTTGGATATCTAATTTTGTGTTCAACAAAATATCTAAAATCATTAATCCGGGTATGAAATTCTTTAGCATTGTCAAGACTGTCAGTAATAACAATGTATTGTAAATCAAGATTTCCTTTTGTATCGAATTTTTCAACCAGACCTAATATGTTATTATTCTTAAAATTAATTATTTGTTTAATGTTTCCGCTTTTATAATACCAGGTAAATTTACCTTGCCTAGTCTCAGGAAGTAAAGCGCTATATTTACCTGTCATTTGAATTTCACCTGTTTTCCAATAATCTTTAACTGTATATAATCCATCTGAATCCTTATAAATTGTCCTGTAATAAATGGAATGCTCATAAGTTGTCTCTTTCCATTTTGAATCAAGGAAAACTGTATCAATAATGCTCTGACCATTAAGATAGAATGTAATAAACAGCAAAAAAAGAATTATTTTAAATTTTTTCATTTTTTATATGTTTGATTGTTTAAATTTTATGCAAACTAGACTCTGTACAAGTTCAATTGAAAGGTTTTACTGTAAGAATAAATCATTATTTTGATTATATTGTTTGTTGCAGCTGACATGTTCCGGTAATTAATCATTCCATTTACTATCAACATCAAGAGATTTTGAAAACTTTTTAAGAATAAATCGTATCGAAAAATATTTTAAAATCCATATAACTAATGAAAAAAAGGCTAATAAAAAAAATAAATAAGCTAACATACTGGGTTGAATCATCCAATCTATAAATCCACCAATTAAGAATACTGCAAATGTATATTGTGCTATGTTTATTGGGAGAACCCCCATGTTAAATTTTACTTTAACAACTGTGCCGGGATTTATATCTTTTATATCCAGTTGTCCAATTGTTTCAGTCAGACCACCCATACCTGCATTTTCTGAAAATTGAAATGAATAAGTATCACTTTGTCTGATAAATATTGATGATATTTGAGAGGCTTCATATAATACTCCTCCATACCCGTATTCTCTTTCCACTTTGAATTCCTTCGATTTAAGTATTTTTTCAACAACTACTTCTTTTCTGAGCTGTAATCTTTTTTTATAAATATTTTTCATTTAAAAAACAAATAAGTTTTAATCTGCGGGTTATTTCATTCTTTTGCTTAATGTTGTTTAAATCTTTGTCCATTTTTACCTTTTTAACAATGTATCTGTAATCGTGTAGTAAGTAAGTTATCTTAACCAATCCCCACACGTATGGTTCTCCTGCCTGCCCTTTCCGTTCTAAATGTAACAGTTATTCCCGTAAAAAACAACTGTTCCGGTTAACGGGTTATTGCGTGAATCCGGAATTCTACTGAACAGGGAGGGGGACAAGGTGTACTATACGTAAATACATTCCTGTCCGGCCCAAAAACAAAAAAGGTCCAAGTAAAATACTTGAACCAGTTTTTTGTTTTTTTCTTTAATCTTGGACCAGAAGGGAGGGATTATTCGTTACATCTTCTTTTTGCTTCAAGTATCAATGCTTCACTTATTCTGAAATCCGTTTGATTAATCTTGTCTATTACGTTAGAAATTGATTCAATAATGCCTTTTTCCTTCGCGGTAATCAGAATGCCAATAGTTCCGGTAACATTTAGTTTTAATAGTTGTGCTTCTCTTCTTCCTTTAGATTCATCCATAATTAACAGACAATCTTCCTTTTCTAATGCCAAAGCAATTGCACTTGCTTCTCCCGGATCTAAAAATCCTTCCAATATTCTCTGGTACATTTTATCTTTAGGATCTTCGATGCTTATAAAATCAGGAAGCTTATTCTAAATTCTTTCGAAATCGTTGATGTTATCGTAATTTTTCCAAACAATGATTTGAGCAATGTAATAAGTCCGATTTTATGCAACAAAATCAGGCAACTGGTATCAGATACTATAATTCTTTGCATTGTCTGTATCAGTGTCTAAATCAGAAGGTGAATGATTTATCAAAGCTACACCATAATCCCCTAACAATTCCATAAACGTAGATTTTGACAACCCGACCATCTCTGCTCCTTGTCCCAAGGTAAGTTTACCTTTTTCATAAAGTCGGGATGCAAGTAACATTTTTGCTTCTCTGTCATTTAAATCCAATGATTCAGGTATATTTATGAGTATAGTTTTCATTTTTCTGCTTTTTTTCAAAGATAACAAAATCTAAGCATATTTTAAATCGGATTATGTTCCGGGCGAGACTTATAACTAATTTTCCTGCCTGCCCTTTACCTTCTAAATGTAACAGTTATTCCATAAAAAAACAAATCATGAATTCTGACAATATTAACCGGGATAAGGTGTGTTATGAGTGAAGCCATTTCTGGCTGACTCAAAAACAAAAAAGGGTTAATCATTCAATGATGTTAGTTTATAAGTTGAATTAGTATCCATTACTACGAGAATAAAATCACTACCTCGTCCAGATGACCATGGTTTAAACTCAATTGATTCTTTCGTTGGGAAATCTCCAATTTTTTTTACTTTTCCGCTTCTGGGATTAAACCAATATGCATGAACTCTTTCACAATTAAGTTGAGTTAGGTTAAGTTTAATTGGCTTACCATAGGGTGTATACGAAATAACGAAATCCTTGAGAGGGCCAACTGCACAGACAATGTATGATTCATCTTCAGGATTATCGTTTACTAAAATGGATTGATTATAAACCATTTTCTGCCATGGAAAAATCTCAAAAAAATCTTTCATAAATTTCATTTGAGTAGATCCGGGAAGATGCATAGATTCTTTCCAGTCAGTTCTCGCATTAATAATAGGATTTTTAGTATAATCATACATTTGCCAAATGTCATTACAGCCATAGGTATATCCGGCTGCACCACTAAGCATGGTCCAATAGGCAGAGGTCCGCACATCTGCATCGTCTAACCAAACATTAATGTGGTTCTCCCAGAATCGATCCGGAATATTCTCGTACCGGGCTTCTCCATTTATCACAGGTCTGGCTGTTGAATTGCTTCTGCTTTTAAGCACATATTCATATTCTTTAGTGTTTCGACTATGTCCACTCTGAAACATATCAATATCAAGCCAATTTTTATTGAAGAATTCTGAGGCTATTTTTGCCCCAACAGGATGATAGGAGATTAAATGCCTTTTATCAAATTTTCTGATTCCTTTCGCCATTGAATTAACAATAGCATATTGCTCATCATTTTCAGGAGCCCTGTCTCCCCCTAATATCCAAATTATATTTTCCTGGGATTTGTATCGATGGGCTAATAGCTCTCCATATTTTTCAGCATTTTCGGGGGTGAAGATCACGGGACCAGTACCCCATTTTTTGTTCCATTTATCTCCCCAGGTAGGTAGAAGACCAATGTATAATCCCAGACTATCTGCTTGTTGAATTATGTAATCGACATACTCAAAATATTTTTCATTGAGTTTGGTTGGGTCATTATCAATTAAAGGCAATTGGCCATAAGCATTAGGCGTATTTAATCCATCAAGTTCTGCAAGAATTACTGTCTGTATAACGGTAAATCCCTTGTTTGCCCTGTCAGATAGATAATACCTGGCATCTTCTTTGTTTAGGCGATGTATTAATTCCCAGGCGGTACCACCTAACCAAAAGAAGGGTTTATTCTCCTCAGTTACTATATAATGGTGGTCATTGCTAATTTTAAGAAGCGGCGTATTCTGCCCGTAAATCTGAAGCGTGCAAAATCCAATTGTTAAGGCAATCAATGTAATTCTCATAGTTTGTTTTTTCATGTTTGTTAACTTTTTTGCATACGAATGTTTTGTTACCAAATCGTTCATACGTCAATATGTTATATAAAAGTTTGTTTCGCGAAATTAATGGTTTTTATGACTCTAATCAAAATTTAATATTTGGATTATTATAGTGTACCTTTAGCCTTGAGAGGTGAGAGACGAGTTATAAATGATGAGTTATGAGTTATGAATGAAGCGGATCTGCCTGGCCGGCAGATTACTGCTTAAAACAAAAAGGTCTAAGTGCGACATGTCTGACCAACCAGGTAGGCACTGAACCAGTTTTTTTATTTTTTTTACTATAATCTGGAACCAGATGGGGATATGGTTGGTTTATTTTATTGCTTTTTTGAATTCTGTGAATACAGATGCTAACGTAAACATAAATCCAATCAGATACGATCCAATTTCTAATAGGTAAAAATGTTCTTTTTGAAACTGCCATATTATATGTTTAAATTGCCATAGAATTGCAATTATTGCTGAAATCAGAATAATTATTAACCTGCTCCATTTAATTGTCCTTGAATATTCTTTATGATCTTTAATCTGATAAATAGTAAAATAAAATATAAAACCAATAGTCAATATTTAAGGAAGCAGATAATTCAGAAAATTCAATTGATCTTGTTTTGGAGTCAGGTCTGACTGATTAAGGTAACTAAAAACTATACTTATCATTGTAATTTCAAAAAAAGCAAAAATTGCCAGCGGTATCAGAATGATTGCTTTTAGCTGACTATGACTTTTTAATTTCATTTTTTTATTGAAAAATAGCTTTATTCATAAAACCTATTCGATCCGGGGGATGCATCCTACCGTTTAATTATTTTCACCGTTTTCGATCCTTTATCAGATTCAATGGTTAAAAAATATATTCCTGTACCGAGCATCGACAGATCGATACTTTCAGTTGTTGCCTGTCGGGTATAGAGTAATTTTCCCTGAATTGTATGTACAAACAGGGAATAGTTTTCATGCTGCGGATTATTTATAAAAATTTTGTTTGTAAAAGGATTCGGAAAGACCGTCAATCCGGATGATCTCATTTCATCGATATGGGATAAAGGATCCCCGTAGCTTCGCACTAATTCCAGTATGCAGTTAACAACCGAGAATTCCCAGTAATGATGGCTTATGCAACCTGACAGGCAGTCTCCCCATCCCGTTGAAAAAACGATGTGAGCCGTATCGTTACTAAAGGTCGCCTCGATATTATCCCCGTCACCACCAAACGAATAATCCGGGTAGGCAGAGTCAATACCCTTGATGGATTCAAATACACCGACCAGGGGCTTCAGATTGAGTATGTTTGATGATCCTATATATAAAAATGTATCAGAGCTCAGGTAAAGACCGGATTTGAGTTTTAAACCATACAACGATGTGATGGAATCGAATTTGGCATTCCCCGAGACAACGCTGTCATGAATATAGTTATTAACCCAGTCAAATGATGCGTCTGTCTGAATAACCATTTGTGTGTAGGGAAGCTCATAGGGATACGGGTAAATATGGATGGATTTAGTATTGAAAAGACTGTCTGTAAGTCCGGAATGTTGATCGTATACCGCCGACAGCAGTCCGAGATACTTGTCTGTAATATCCTTTGGAAGTATCACGCTGTCTTTATACATATGGTTCGTATCCGAAATGATTTCACGTACCGATAAGATCTGAGAATCGGTAAAGTATTCATCTTTGATCTGGACATTAATAGTACAATCCTGTGATAAAGAGATCGGAACAAACAAAAACCGTGATAAGAAAGATCATATATTTCATGGCAATGATATTTTAGATGGCAGCTTGTTCATTCTCAGATAAATTTTGTAACCATTGTTTATATAATTCATCTGAAGCACTTTTCCGAAAGATGGATGATACTTCCCTTTCCTGAATCCCACCTGATCTTGTCATCATCCTTAACGTTACTGTAAGTCAATCGTTAAAACAATAACAAGTTAAATTTTTTATCTTAAAAATCAAAATGCTGTTACAAAGAATGCTTATAATTAATGGTTGGCGGTTCACATCCTGAAAGTAACCGGCATCTATCCAACGTTTTCGTTGTTTTCGTATGTAATCTGGTGGTTATTTACTTCCAATGCCTCAATTGCCCGCCTTAGATGTTGGTCCTGTATCAAAAAATAATCGGTATTGTATGTGGAAACAGTAAATACGGAAATATTATTTTCTTTAAATATCCCTGAGATTTCTGCAATAATACCTATTAGCGAAAAATCCAGGAATCCCTGTATTTTAATTATTCTCCAACCGGTTTTTGCAACGCAATCGTTGGTTACTGAATCAGGCTGTTTACAAACTATCGATAATTCGTCACTGGTTCTTGTTTCTGAATAGAAATCAGATCTCTCTACCCATTCCGGAATATCAGCATCATTTTTAAACCTGCAAACCACATAAATATCTTTTAATACTGTAAAATTTAATTGCATAAGGATTATATTAAATTCGTTTTTTCATCGCTTACACAACCTCCCGGCATATGACTTTGTGCCGCTCTTCTTTTCTGGTTGCAGCGGATGTTGAACAATGACATAAAGTTAAAACCCCACACCACTTGTGATAAAGATGGTGGCCGAGAAATATGCCTTGTTGTGTAGTGTATTTATTTTTTTTATTCAATTTTTTCTTTTCTTTATCATCGAGTATATTAATTCTATTATTTTCTATTCTTATAGGAATCACGTATGAGAAATCAACCTTTTTTCCATTATGTTCAGCAGGAGTCCAATTTATATTATTCATTAAACATTCAGTCAAAGTTCTGTTAAACTCTTTATTATCAGATTTTAGTACTTTATAATTAAAATCTTCGCCATGGCAGTTAATTGTCAGTGTAACATATATTTCCTTAGCATTTACTTCATATTTATTTAGATCAATTGAGTTATTTACAATTTTTTCGAGTTCATAAATGTTCTTATCCATTTTTGGAGGATCGTTGGTGGCTACAAAAATCTCATCAGTCAATGTATCACATCGAGTTTGACCTTTCATAATGTCAGTCTGTGTAATTAATATTACAAGGATCGCTATGTAATAATAAATTTGTCTATTTGTCATAATGATACTGGGTTTAATTTACTCTTAATCCATAGTTGAATCGTGTCAATATGCCACACAACATCTATGCAAGTTCAATTGAATGGTATTACCGCAAGAATAAATCATTTTTCCAATTTTTAATGCTTTCTGGCCCATCCCCTGTTTTCCCGTCTTCCGGTTGCCCTTTACGTTCTAAATGTAACGGTTATTCCCGTAAAAAACAACTGTTCCGGTTAGCGGGTATATTGCGTGAATCCGGGATCGTGCATAACAGGATGTGGGTGTAAATCTGCATCTGCGGGGAGGTTCACTTAACTTTTTCTCTCCATTTATCAATTGTATTTGAGAATCCAAGTGATCTTGAACTCTTGGAAATCCCAATATTATAACCGTAGATTAAATTTACTTGAATATAATCAAGATTGTTTACTTCTGAATAATCCTTAAGTATTATCCTAATAGCTTCCTTGACAAATTCTAAATCCTCAATATTATCAGGTCTCAGATTAGAAATTAAATTCACTTTCAGAACTATATTGAGTTTTAAGTACTCACTTTTTTTAATGTATTCATCACTTCCGAGCTTTTTCATAGAGAATGTATTCCTTGATAGTGAAGCATAACCAACTTTATCAATTTTATCAATCTGTTCCTTAAGTGGTTTAAGTTCTTGTACTAGACTAGTTGTCTCATGGTTTCTTAGATTCATAAAGATTATCAATCCAAGTATCACTATTGCTAATCCGCCGGTTATCAGTATTGGAGATAATTTTGACTTAGAAAGTTGTTGTCTAGGATAAGCTCCTAAATTAATAACATATGTACCCATTATCAAATCATGAATAGCTTGTCTCGTGGGAGTATTTATTATTAAATGAACAGGAATCAAAATAAGAAAAGTTAAAAAGAAGATACCTTTTGCTATAAAAAAAATAGAAAACTCTGACCATCCAGCTAATCTGTAATTTAAAAAGAAATACGGAACCGTATAAATTAATGTTCTTAAAAAGGATTTTGAAATACTTAGAGTGTCCATGTGGGCATCAACAACCTGAAGCTTTAATGCTTTTTTTCCTAAAGTCTGGCCATTGAAAACATTACTATTTCCGAGTCCAAAATAAATTAAAGCTATTATAAATCCAACTAAAATACTTTGTCCACCCATTTGAACAAAGGTGTCCCTCAAAAATAATCCAAGTATGAAACCAAGTGTCCCAAGGATAATGATATCAAGAAAATAGGCGCCAATTCTGTTCAATAACTTAGAATAGATTGGATTCAATTTTATTAAATCACCTTCAATTTTATCAACTTGGTCTGAGTGCCCCCTCTTTTTCAGTTCATCAATGATTTCCGTGAGTCTTTTTTTATCAAGATTTTTTGGATTCTTAATTAGTGAAAACAAATCTTGATCTGAATAATCCTTAAGGTCTTTTTTGTAAAATGTATTCATAATATATTGTTATTTTATTGGTAGATGGATGTCTCCTCAAATTTTGTTCAACCTCTGCACAAATTCTATCAAATGGCGATACTCCCCGAATAAATCATTTCCCCAATCTTTTAATACTTTCAGCCCCATTCCCTGCTTTCACCGTCTTCCGGTTGCTTTTTACGTTCTAAATGTAACAGTTATTCCCGTAAAAAACAACTGTTCCGGTTAGCGGGTATATTACGTGAATCCGGGATTCTATGGAACATGGTATCATTTGCATGCAGTTTTATTTGATTATCTCATGTTTTACTAATCTACCTTCTTTGTCAAACAAATATGCATCTCTCGACCCATCTTTATTAAACCTGAGTATAGAATATAATTTATAATTTTTATCATACATAGTTCTGGATCCATAATATATCTCATTATTTAAATAAATATAATCATGATTAACCTTAACAAATTCTTTCTTCCCCAGCCAGTCCACTGTATCTACATCCAGCATTATCCATCTTTTTTGTCTCAGGCCGAATTTATCAACATAATTTATAGTATCATCACCTAACACTTTATATTCAACATTGAACGTTTTAAACTTATCTGGTTTATAAACAAAAATACTATCATTCAAAAAAATTGTACGTGGGATCCCTTTTATTCCTTTAATCATATAAGTGAACTCAAATGGACAATCACACATTGTAGTTAAATTGATCCCTGAATCTGATTTCTTGGTGTAATAATATAATCTTAAAGTATCATTATGATACTTGACCTTACCGAATGAATACTCATTAATACAATCATCAGTTTTTGCAACAATAATTTTAAATGTATCATTTACAGTTGTAGTACTAACAATTCTATTTGCATAAACCAAATCATCTGAATAGAATATGTCATGAAGGCAAGCGATCTTGAAACTCAATAATTCAGTTTGTCCGTATGCTGAACCTGATATGACATAGCAGAAAGAAACATATAATATCCACTTGTTCATAGTACTTTAGATTGAATACAACATTTATACAACTACAATCGAATAACCATATTCTCTTTCCTACCGTACGATTTCATCGCGTGGTAAGATAGTTATCTTAACCAATCCCCACTCATATGGTTCTCCTGCCTGCCGTTTATGTCCTAAATGTAACAGTTATTCCCGTAAAAAACAACTGTTCCGGTTAGCGGGTATATTGCGTGAATCCGGGATTCTGCAGAACAGGATGTGGGTTGTAAACCCACATCTGCGGGGGTTTACAATCCATATCCGTTGGTGTTTATTCTTGTCATGACCCGATTTTTCCATATCTATCATATTTACTAAAGAGTAAAATAAATTTTCTATCTCCTTTTGTAATCGGGTAATACAGTTTATAATTATTTTTCTCTGACCAAAATAGTAATTCGATTCCTCTGTCTCAAATACCTCTTTAAGATATTCACAATCATTTTTATCACAAGGATAGAAGGAAAAATCAAATAATTCCTTTTTCAAGTCTGATTTATTCATGTAAGGTGTAATCTTCAAATAGGTCAATTGCCTTTATAATTGTCGCTTGTAATTAGAATAATACTTGGGAATTCTTGTTTTTGCTCTCCAAGAAATTTTAATATATCTGGAATCTCCCCAATCAATGCGGTATCAGTAAGAGCATTAGAAATATCTGTAATTGACTTGTCATATCGATTTATAGTCTCCTTACACTCTGCAATTAGTTTACTTTTCTCATTTTGTCGAGTTAAGAAATCTCCAAGAAATAGAAATCCCCCAATCACAATTAAGATCAGAAAAACAATGTATAGAAACTTTTTATTAAAAGTACTTTTATCAATTTGTCTCATTGGTAATCTCATTGACTTTACTATCAGCGATAATTCCAATATTTAAACTGATATTGAGAAATGCTCCACAAATTACAATAACCATTGAAGCACCAAAAAGTGTCCAAATAAAATCAGAAGTTCTATCTGCGAATACTTTTAAATCAAATGTACTGGAAATTATGAATCCGAAAAAGAAAAGAGTGATTATCACAATAGTCACAACAATCACCCAAATCGAGATATTTGCAAGTCTTGTTTTTGTTTGTAATTTCATATAGTTGTCAATTTAGTAGTTCGTTTTTAATATTGTCGCCAACATTTGCATAAATATAATCGAATGGCAGTATTCTCCGAATAAATCATTCTCCCATCTTTTAATTTTACCCTTACCCCGGCCTGTCGTTCACGTTCTAAATGTAACAGTTATTCCGGTAAAAAGCAACTATTCCGGTTAGCGGGTATAAAGTATGAATCCCGGATTCCATAGAGTAGGATGCAGGTTGCAAACCCACATCTGCGGGGATTAACTCCCAGCTTACTTATATCTGCTGTTATAAATTATTTCTTAATTAATTTTCGATTCACACATTCATTTTTATTATATATTCCTAAATAATATAAACCCGGGGCCAAATCAGGCATATTAATTTTTTCATATTGAATATTGTGATTAATGTTTTTCTTATAAACCAGTTTACCTGAAATATCGACTATTTCAATAGTCTCAAAGTTATTTAAATCTACACCTTTAATGTAAAGTACATTATTAAATGGATTTGGGTAAACTTCAATATTAAAGTTTTTAATATCTGATACTGACGAGGGAGCAAGAATTGTTATACCTATAGTATCAGCAGATGAGCAGCCAAATTCGTTATAAGCAGCAACTGAAAATAATGTGTCTTTCTCTATAGAATCTGCAATAAAAAATAGTTGATTTGTTGTTTCTCCGGTATTCCAAAGATACCCATCTAAGCCTTCATTTACAGACAGTTTTAACGTATCGCCAAAGTACACTGTTGTGTCTTCTCCAAGTTCTATTAGAGGATACTCATGGAAAGTTACATTAACCGTATCTCTTCCAATTTTTCCAAATTCATCAATTACTTCTAATGAAATTGAACTATTTGATGTTACAAAAAGTGAGCTATCCTCACTTGAATTGTTCCATTGATAAGATTTATAAGAATTGTCAGGAAGAATAACAGCCGTATCCCCTTCACATATATCTTTATCATCTCCTAAATTTAAGAACGCCCCCAACTTATAGAACTCACATATACTGTTTCTTAATTCAGAAACATATAAAAATTTTGAATTAGGAGATATCTTTAAGTTGGATGGATTGTATATCATTCCGGGGTCGGTAAGTGATGTATAAATGTTACTTCCTGCAAAGTTAAGGTCCTTATTTCTGTCCCATTTAAATGCAGTTATTGCTGTCTTTACAAAAAAATTATTTGAAACTACATATATTAATTTCTGATCAGGACCAGATTCAACTGCAATTGGATTATCCAAACCTGATACCCCATCAATACCTTCCTTGAATTTTTTATATTCGGTAAGCTCTCCATAATCTTCATTAATTTTAAAGATAACCAGCGAACTGTCTCTTTGTGCAGTTATATAAACTAATCCCGTTGAATCAAATGCTATGTCATTAATACCATTGAATAATAGTTCATTATCAGCATCTTTTTCTAATTTCTTATAAAAAGTTAAAAGGCCTGTATTTATGTCTCTTTTAAAAATAAGTAAAGAACTATTAGAGGATGATACGGCATAAATATATTGATTATCCGGAGTTACCTTTATTAAGTTGATTCCGTCAATAGATGAGAGACTATCTGAATCAATATAATTAACATTTCCAGTACTTTTATCTATTACTAAAATAGTTATAAGATTATCTGCAGATGCTACATACAAATATTTATTGTCTGTGCTTATAGCTAAACTTATTGGAGCATTAATACCTTTAATGCCGTTTTTATTATCAATTACTGTATCAACAAATAAGCAATTTCCGGTATTAGAATCAACTTTAAATATTGAAAAGGCGTTGTAGCAATTCCCTGCAATGTAAAGAAACTTGTCATCGGTTGTATGAGCAATACTTCTTGAACAAAAATTTGTTGAATTGATGCCATAAAGTTCGTCATTGAATATTTCAACAGAAATAGCTTCTCCTGTATTTGAATCAATTTTATATTTCAATATAGATGTATCTGAAAAAGCATAAATGAATTTCCCGTTTTTTGGAATAAACAAATCATCAGTTCCAAATAATTCTAACGAAGCATTTTGGTTTGTCTCAATAAAAGAGTTAATGTGATTAATTTGACAATGTCCGGAGTTGATAACAAATAAAGATATGATTAATAATGGTGTATGTTTCATTTGTGTAAAATTTAGCATTGTTTATAACTCATTTATATGTGACTTCCATGTCCTTATACTCCTTATTATTGATATAATAATGGATCTTATCTGATAAATCCGCACGGATTATATCTGAGACGTAACCGTACTGCAAGGGTATAGGTTTATTATTTTTTATCAATCGAATCCTTTTTAAATGAATTCATTAGAATACTATCCCTTTCATTTAGCTTTTTGATTTGCATATCTAAACTATCAAGTTCATTACTGAGTTTTTTATATTCTTTCTCTAATCTGGCTTTTTCTTCTCTTAATTTTTTCTCCCTGGGAGAATAACATCCATTGAAAAACACAAGAAAAAAAATTGTTGTCAGAATGAATAATTTCCGTGTCATAATTTTAAAATCTTATTACTTTTGGGATCCTTACCCTGCTTTCCGCATCTCCCGGTTGCCCTTTCCGTTCTAAATATAACAGTTATTCGCGTAAAAAACAACTGTTCAGGTTAGCGGGTATTGCGTGAATCCGGAGTTTCTGCAGAAAAGGGCAATCCTTTATTGACTTCATAAAATTCTCCAGATTAAAATAGAATATTCATTGTGATTTTATTTAGAAAATCTTATTCTTGAGTACTAGTAATATTCTTAAAAATTTGGTCGATTTTTTCTTTTTCCTCTTTATGTAGATATCTGAAACGTTATTTTGATCAACAAACTTTATCAAATTTAAAAAGTCTTTTTTTGAGGCTTTGGTTATAACTATGTTCTTTTCTGGAATGATTCTTTGCTCTAATATTATTTCCTTACACTTAAATCTGCACCAATAATAGGTATCAAAGTATTGGCCTAAATCATTTTGGTATAGAAACAATATATGTAATGTAAACAAGTTATCTTCAATTTTCTGAATTGTAAAACTTCTTTGAATAGATATCGTATCACCTTGCCCTATCTCAATTATAGTATAATAGTCATCTAATTGATTGGTAGAATCAACTCTATCTTTTAACTTGGTCATAATTCGTTTTATGAATTCTTTCTCCAGAAGTAGTGTCAGTATAAAATTGTCCAAAAATTTTGCATGGAGCGTTACCAATATTTGTTAAATATATATTGGTGTTTATTGTTAAATACGTTGGAATATTAATTACTTCTGAAGGAGATTGGAGAAGAACAGAGTCTTTGTAAATTGTGTCTGTTTTTATTCTGTAAGAGGTAATATGAGTTTTAATAAACTTAATATCTGGTCTAAATTGTACTTGATTTAATTTATATTGGGTTGTGTCAAGAATTTTATCTCGTTTACAACCCCGAACAAATGTTATTATCGAGAAGACTAAAGCAGCCAAGGCTATAATATCAGTTATGGATATTTTTTTCTTCATTGCTAATGTCAGTTAATTCATTTATGTAAATCTTTTAAATCACCCATGCTTACCATTTCGCAATTAATCTCCATTAACACCATCAATCCTCATCCATTTCCCCAACTTTCCCAAAATCTCCCATCCAAAAACATTTTTTAATTAGTCAGCGACACTTCCCTTTCCTAATCCTGTATGCAGTTGCCGCCCTCCTTAACATTACTGTAAATCAGTAATTAAAACCCCAACAAGTTAAACCATTTATTTCAAAAATCAAAACGCCCTTATTTAGAATGCTTATAAATTTCAGGAGCGAGGGTTACTTTTTGGCCTTTTTCGGGATTAACGCATAAAAACACTGTTAACGGATAACCGGCAATGATACCCGATCTAACCAGGCAAAATACGATTACGGCTTTAGCATATACAGGAATGCCCGCTGCATATATCATTTTACCCGCTTCACGCGTCATATTACCGGCTTTACATGGTATAGAGGCAGCTGCCGGTATCATTTTATTAGCTGCCGGCATCATTTTGTTCGCTGCTCCTGCCATAAAATCACCTGCTTGTGCCATATTGTCATTTTTCGGTTCAATATTGTTAGCTGTCGGCATCATTTTATCAGCTGTCCATATCATTTTGTTAGCTGCCTGCATCATTTTAGCAACTGCTTGCATCATTTTGCCTGCTGCACGTTTCATATTGCCCGCTGCCCCGGTCATTGGGGCATCTGCCGGCGCTATTATAGCGGTTTTCCGGGCAATGTTGAAAAGTGAAACCCTTATTGTGGCTGTTAACGGCAGTGTTTCGGGCAACTGTTCAACGATCATTAATAAATCAGTTATTATATACAATACACGCGTTAGTGTAACGGTTCAACCGGTACAAATTAAATTAAATGTTAAACCGCGTTGCAGGAATTCATACTAAATTCAACAAATCCTTTGAAACAGTATGTTACCGGCAACTATTAATAAATTTTTAATTATGAACTATAAACAGAGAAATTTCATGAATATGGCCGATACGGTCATAGGTTTTCTGGATGCATTTGCATCGGTATGGAGCGGGATACCCTCCATAGCCGATACAGTGCTTAAGCTCAAAGGCCACAAGAGTGCGATCGACGGCCTTGCCTTTGAACAAGCCTCGGGCGTTACAAAAGGGGCTACAAATCTCCTGCAGGTGAGCAGGGAGGCAATGACCGGACTGGCCGTGCCTGTAATACAAAAGCTGCGACCTTTTGCCAAAGTAGCTGGTAAAGCCGATCTGCTGCCATTGATCGATTTTTCCGAAAGCGAACTTACACAGATCAGTCATAAGGATGGGCTGAACCGCTGTAAGTTCGTGCTGGAAGAAGGCCGGAAGTACCAGCCCGAAATGGCCGATTTCGGACTCAGTGTGGAGGAGCTCGACGCCCTCGAAGCTGCCATCAACGGGGTAGCCATGCTGTCG
>CAVVIO010000096.1:0-10147 GCA_963748095.1 uncultured Bacteroidales bacterium | reverse complement strand
TCTTTTGCACAGTTTCTAAATCAACTCCATTAAAGGGTTCATCCAGAATTAAAATTTCCCTATTTAGGCAAATTGTTCCCATTAATGCCAATTTCTTTTTCATGCCAGTTGAATATTCATCAATAAGGTTATTTAATGGCAATTTGAATAAATCATTCCATTGGTCAATGTCGAAATTCCTATTTTTATATTTAAATAAATTGAGGTATTCTTTGCCGGTAATTCTTGGATAAAAATAATTTTTTGTTTCAAGATAAGCAATTTTGCTTCTTTTTAGGTCATCATCTTTGTATTTGATTGACCCCTGCAACTTCTTCGTTTGTCCGTGAATAGTATTGAGCAAGGTTGTTTTCCCCGAACCATTTAAACCTACCAAACCATGAATCGTATTATCAGAGATATCCAAACAAAGCCCATTAAGCACATTATGCTTGCCATAATTGACTTCTAAATTAATAATTTCAATCATAAAAATATTGATTAAGGTTTTTAAGAGCTTTTTTATAAGACCTTATTCCTATAATTATCGGAACAAAAATAAAACTTGGAATTACTATAGATAAAGCAAATAATAAAAAAATAATTTTATTTCGATTTAAATTGGTGTTTTCTTCAAATAGCCCGTATTTATATACAACTGCATAAACCTGAATTAGTGATGAAACGATTAAAGCTCCAATCAAGTAATACCAGGTTGATGTTTGAAATATTAACGAAATAAGTAGGATAGGAGTAAAAACAATAAGTAACTGCCTAAAGTTGATAAGTATCTTTTTTAAAATAAACTCTTTCGGACTATTTGCAAATGACTCAACAAATTCTCTGGACTCCCCATAGAAATAAAAACCTGAAATAAGTATTGAAAGGAAAATTAATCCGACTTCGGCTACATTAGGTTTAAATGAAAAAGCTAAAATAAACAGATATGTTGGAGTCAGTATAAGTAAATTTCTTCTTATCCCACTTATCCATTCAAAAGAAACCGGAGAAATAAATGGTAAACTGACTTTCAATTTTGAATTTAGGTTTGTACTAAAAGGGTTTAACAGTAACATGGAAATTGAACCTATATTTCGTAGATTTAGCTTTAGTCTTATCAAGGGAATTACAAAAGAAATAAGTATGAGACCTCCTAAACCAATCAAGTTATAATTGATTAACCAGATGATAAAAAATGGTAGAGATAACAATAAGTATTCACTCAAATAAATTGAGTATGGATTTTTAAATATATTCTCTAAAAAATTTTTGTCTTTTCTTGATGCATGCGCAGATAATATTAACAACCCAATAATAATAAGAGATGTAATAGTGTTTTGAGACTGTACTAAAAAAGTATACACTATAGAGCCAAACGTAAGTTCGGCATACAATAATAAAAGTAATAAAATTATAATCCTAATTAAAACTCTTCCCTTTAATAATCTAAAAAGTTGTAAAAGCCTGATTTTAAAAATAGTTATTATCATCTGTGTTTTATCTTGAGTGACGTTTTTATAAAGTTTAATATATCAATTAATTACAAAGTATCAAAAATCCACAAATTTCTCACCTTTTTCAGGTAAACGTTTCCATAAGAATTTATTTGCAGTTCGCTGTAAAAGGGAGAATGTGAGCTAACCGTCATAAGCTCTGCAAAAAGCCTAAAAATACAAATAAACTTTACAAAAGAGAAAAACAACGGGTGTATTTTTCCTGAGGGAGTAATGCCTGTACTGCATTGGCGGTATCCCTTATGCGCAGGAGTAATGCCCTATACCGGGAACTACAATAACGCTTGAAAGATTACGCAAAAGAGGGTATGAATCTTTACTTACATACTACGAAAAAGTTGCTTCATCCCGATGTATCTGAAAACCGCTGTATACCTGCCTTTGCCGGCCAGGTGAGAGCTTTTCCGCCAGGCTATTCGCCTGGCGGCTGGCTACTCGATTGTGCGCAAAATTTAATTTATTGCTTCTTCAATTCCAAACCCATCAAAAGTAAGTTTTCTGAGCCATCTTCATCCTTTATAATTTGTATCTTACTGCCGCCATATCTACCAGGGCCATGTATCTGAGCAAGATCGTTTGATATTATTTCAAGTGGTATCTGAACTTTCTGAGGAGCTCCTTGGTAAATGGTTGTATTAAAGGTTAATATACCATAATCAATTTTCAATTCAAACATGGTGGACAAAGTCGGTATGTTATCTTTGTCAACATTAATAATTTTATAATTTCCTGTTCTTTTTTTCCAAACCTCACTAATTGATGAAGGTATTTGCTTCTCCCCGATAATTTCGCTACCGCCCCAAATATTTCGGACAATAAGTAATTTACGATTATCAATAGTATCTAAATAAAAAATCTGGTTTTTATTAGTAACAGGTATTCCCAGTATTTTTATCGTTGACCAGAAATTATTACCTGATATTGGTGTTAGGAAAATTTTATGCCCTGCCAAATTAAAAAATAATTTGTCCCCTTTTTGGACAATGTTGATGCACATAAACGGAGATGTATATAAGCCTGTAAATTTAGTTAAATCGGTTGGCAATAACTTAACTTTAGAAAATTCAGCTTTGTTTAATAATGTATAATAGTGGCTTGATTTAGTATCACTACCAGATATTTTAGGTACTTTATAACCAGTTAATTTAGCAGCTTCAGCCATCATTTCGGTTACTCGCCATTGAAAATTTCCTCCATTATCTGAATTGGTAAGTAAAACTATCCCAAACCTGCTCTCCGGTGCAACCGCAAGAAATGACCTCTGATGCAATGAAGCTCCTTCATGATATACATAATTTCCTGAATCGTTGTGGGCTATAAACCATGTAAGACCAATTGGTCTTCCAAGATCAAGGGGAACATCAATATTCTGCACTTTGAACATTTCACACAACGAAATAGAGTCAATTATTTCTTTATTCTCAAATTTGCCATAATTAATAATTGTCTTTAGATATTTTGCCATATCATACACATTCGAATAAATTGCTCCTGCAGGAATATTACTCATCGGTTGTTCTTCCACAGAATGGCCATTATAATCATAAGAATATTTCACTCCTTCAGGGATATCAGAAGTTGTATAGAAACCCGTTGAGTTCATGTTGAGTGGGGCGAAAAAGTTATTTTTAATATATTCTGTATATTTTGTACCAGTAACTTCCTCGATCATTAAACCAAGTAAACTAATCGCAGCATTTGAATATGAAAAAGAAACATTTGGTGGCGACATAGCATAATCGCTATTTATATATTCAAGTAATTTGGGGAATTCATTCGGATCATTTGAAAACAAATCAACCAATTCATCGCCCGGAATGCCAGAATGGTGTGTCATTATATCCCTTATCGTTATATCATTGATATTCCCGGAAAGTATTCTGAGATTAAATTCAGGCAGATATTTTTTCAAAGGGTCGTTAATGCTTAGTTCCCCTTTTTGTTGCAATTGCATCACACCAATACCAGTGAAAGTTTTAGTAATTGAGCCAATCAGATATTGGTCACTATCAACTGCCTTTATTTTATTAGTTTTATCGCGATACCCGAAGCTTTCTGTCCAAATTACACTGTCTCCATACACCAGGGCAATGCTCATGCCAGCTACTTTGTGTTTTCTCATTTCAGATGAAAAAATCTTTCTGTACCTTTCAATAAGCGGATTATAATCAATGGAATTAGTTTGTGCGATTATATTAAATGAAATAACCGCATTGAATATTAAACACCCAATAGATGATTTTAAAAATGTCATTATCTTAAATAATTAGTAATTGAATTCTCAATGGGACACAATTTGCGCCCAACTTGTTTATATTCGAAAGTTTATTTCCGTGATATTAGTACTTTTAAATTCATATACCCTATTTAGAGTCTGTCCATAAAGTCGGCATATTTTCTTATTTCTCTGTATAAGTTTTCAAATAGCCATTAATATTTTATTTATTTTTTAGATTTTATGACCATAAATAATTCTAATACTTACTGTGCATCAATTTTGGGGTGGATTTTTATTATTTTTATCAAATATCGAAAAAACAAGCACAATTACCCCATTAAAAATTTATAACACACACATATATAGCTTGTTATAAAATATCAATTTGTCCAATCAATAGATTGGACATTACCCTTATATTATAGGCTAACACACTCCAAAGTACTTTAGATTGATAATTAATCCATCCTTTCCAGTTGCAGCGGTGTATTTTAAAACCTCTTTTTAAATTTGAAATGTTTGCTTCAATTCCACTGCGCCATTTCTTTAAACGGGTTTCCATATTACAGCTACTTACTTGGTTTTTCATACTACCAACTATCTTATTGAATACCACATTTACTAGTCCCCTTTGAAGTGACTGTTCCATATTATGTTTACTGGCGAACCCTCCATCTACAGCAATATCACGAGGTGTTTTGTCGTAATTCTCAATTACCCTGTCAAGTGTTGGGGCATACAGTTTTGTGTCGGCTGGATTTCCCCTCTCCATATAGCAATCCAATATAAGGTTGCTTTTTCCTGATGTCAGGTTTATTTTATGACCAAAAATAATATCGCGTCTACCCTTCACTATAATATCGGTGTGGCGTTCAAATATTGAAAATATCTTTTCGCTACTTGGTACTGTCTCTCCTTTTATCTCTTTTCTGAAAGAAATGTCGTACACCTGCTTCATAATTGGTAAAAGGTCTTCTAATAGGCAGATGTAGACTATGGCTTCAATACTAACGCAAATGTCCTTTTTTTTTATCACGTTAGATACTTGGTTGATGCACTTAGTAAATATTTGTAGTTGTTTTGTAAACAGGTTAACCTTAATGTCTTTAGAGGCTGTGTTATTTATTTTAAAGTAGGTCTTTTTTGCTCCTTTAGTGTAATTGCGATATGACAGTCCACTAACCTCTGCGCTAAGCCTGTTCAGGTGGTCATTGCTTTTTCTAATACAATCCCATATCAAAGAATTATTCGTAGGGTGATGAATATTGGTCTCAATGGTAGTTGTGTCTTGCCTGATCTTTTCTAAATCTTCAAGACCTTCACTTATGGCTATCTTATTTAACTCTACAAGTACTTCACTAAGCTTCTCTGGCTTTATGCGGGATATGTACTTTTGATACATCTGGAAACTATATGGTCGTAATGGATCTATTTTTATAAACAAGGATGCTATGCGTGAATCTTCCTGATCATATTCTAATTCCCGATAATCAAGACCTTTCAATTCTTTGTAAATACCAGCTCTAACGATTTGCTCAATACTGGGGGTATCTTTTCTTCCAAATTTCTTTTTACTATTACTATCGGAAATGCCTTCGCCCAAAGTAGAAATAATATGCGGATGTCTCTCTAATATACTGTCTATCAGACCTAATTCAAGGTCATTCTTCCAATTCGGCTGCTCAAATAGTAACTTAAAATCTTCAAATAGTTGCATTTTTCTCATAAAGATAACTATAGTAAATCAAACTAATACCCTTGTAATACATTGATTTACTAACATTTATTGTTTATAGACAGACTCTAATTAGTATTGAATGACAATCGTTCCCCTCTTTGAGAGGGGCTAGGGGTGTGTAAATAAACCAATTATGCCAAGAAAAATTATACCTTATAATCCGAAATTGAAAAAACTTGCACGAACTCTTCGTAATCAATCCACAAAATCGGAGATTATTTTGTGGCATTATCTGAAATCGAAACAAATGATGGGTTATGATTTTCACAGGCAAAAGCCGATCGACAACTACATTTTAGACTTCTTTTGTTATGAACTGATGCTGGCAATCGAATTGGATGGTTATAGTCATCAGCTTGATGAAGTTTTTGAAAAAGATTTAAAAAAGGAACAAAAGATGAATGAGCTGGGAATTAAAATTCTTCGATTTCAGGATGATGAAGTTTATTTTGATATTGATAATGTTTTACGGAGTATAGAAAACTACATCCGGGATTTCGAAAAGACACACCCCTAACCCCTCTCAAAGAGGGGAATAAGTCGTACCTATATGAAAAACTCCTGGTTTTATAAATATGGCAGGAAATTATAAGAGGTTAGGACACCCAAATTCAAAAATCAATTCAATAAAATCAAGGGGTACAGAGGGCATATTTCAAAAGTGCGGAAAACAGGAAACAGGTTAATTTGCCTCCTGCTGTACTTTGTGAACAGACAGGGATTTATCGTTCTTAATGGTGAGGTAACCCCGGAATATCAGTGCAAGTCCGATCAGTTCGGTAATATAGAGCACCTCGGTATGTCCGTAACGGGTAAAAGCCCCGCCTATTCCGGGCAATAAACCGCCAATGGCAATGTAAATATTACCGATCATTCTTTTTCTGAAATTCGGATCCTTTGAATATCTCCATGCAGAATATATAGCCCCGCCAACCAGGAATATAAATGCATACATATTAATAATCGGCGTCATTAACCTGATATCGGACCATACCAGCACACTACCTGTTAACCTTGCAGGAAGCGTATTGCCATAATCTACCGGTGATAAAATGATAAATGCCGAAACAATCAGGATCGCCAGAATAATCAGTATGGATAAAATAGTGGCAACTTTTTTATTATACAATAAATGTACGGTGCCTTGTGCCAGCGGAACACCTCCAAGTATGGCACCGAATATATACCATGCTTTAAATATCACCACATTCCACCCAAACAGGGCAAAAAGGCTTTCTGTTAATGTTCCTAATCCGTATGTCAATATACCAAAGGTCCACCATAACAAATAAATCACCGATTTTTTACTGCTCCAGTGCTTGTAAATTTTTATAAAAAATAAACCGGAAAGAATGGTTGTGAGAATGGGGATGTACTTAATTATTGGGATCATGATGAATTTGAAAGATTTTATTTTCAGAAACAAATTGAAACCGGAATAGTTTACGATTAAATAATCCCGTTCTGTTTACCTGAACCAATCCGAATATTAACCTAAATCTTTGCCAATAGAAAAAAATAGGATAAATTCGTTACCTACTTTTTAACTTACTCAACTGATAACAATGAAAAGGACAAAACTATACAAACACTGGTATCTTTTAACATTCCGTGGCCTGCTAATCATACTGATGGGTATATTTGCATTTTTCGAACCCCGTGAAGGTTCTACTACCTTTGCCCGGATTTTCGAGCTTTTTGCCTTAATCAGCGGACTTTTAATGATTCAGATGGCACTGATGAACAGGACCCAGATCAACTGGCAATGGACACTGACCAACGGCCTGATGGATTTTTTTGTGGGTATTATGTTGTATATCTTACCAAATGTTACCGTATCAAATATCATTATTATCATTGCCCTGTGGCTGCTTTATACGGGCATATTACATTTTGGCGAAGCCTTTATCCTGATAAAGGATAACATTAAAAACTGGTGGTTCGAATTATTATCAGGAATATTATTTGGTTTTATGGCCATCATTTTAATGGCTGCCATCGCATCACAAGCCAAGGAGATCTTCATTCTGTTGGGTGTATTTGCCTCAATCACAGGAATTTTTGTAGTGCTTTCTTCTTTTATCCTGAAGGAACCTGACAGATTTCCGGATGATTTATAATCCTGCCTGATTTGCTAAGAATAGAATTATTTTTTATTCGCTTTCGTATTCTTTCAAACAATCCCTGCAAATACAATCGGAGTATTCCTGCATGATCCTGATCGTATTTTTTTTCGGTATCTGCATCGTTTCACACCAGCAATCCTCATCTCCCTGGCAGGTAAAGAATTTTCCGCATTTGGGACACCGTTTCAGTTTTCCCTTATCAATTTTCATCGTTAACGTGTTAATGTTACACTTACATTTTCCAGTTTTCCTCCCATTGGCGGGTTCATTTTCGAAACTTTAATACGGGCAGAATCAATCTGTGGAAATTCAGTATACAAGGCATCCAGAATTCTTGAGGCAATGTTCTCGAGTAAATATGACTTTTTTTCCATCTCCTTTTTTATGATCTGATACGCTGTATGATAATTCAATGTGTCTTTAAGGTCATCGGAAAGAGCCGCTTTTTCCAGATCTGTTTCAAGTTCCAGGTTCACCAGGAATTTATTTCCCACGATCTGTTCTTCTTTGAAATGCCCGTGGTAAGCATAAAATTCCATATTTTCCAGATGTATCTGTCCCATACCGATTAACTGATAAATTCAAAAAACAAGCACCAAAATTATTTAAATTATCCGGTTAAAATAATCTTTTCATTTCGAATAAATCAATTGCCTATAAAATAATTACTTTTGCACTTTACATTTACCTATTAGCGCTTATAATTATACTGATATGGATACGGAAGAAAATAAAAAATCATTAAACTTTATTGAAGCCATTATCGAAGACGACCTGAAAAACGGAAAACACGCAGGTAAAGTTCTTACCCGTTTCCCTCCGGAACCGAATGGTTACCTGCACATCGGACATGCCAAATCTATTTGTCTGAACTTCGGGATGGCCGAAAAGTATCATGGAAAATGCAATCTTCGTTTCGACGATACCAACCCGGTAAAGGAAGACGTGGAATATGTCGACTCGATAAAGGAAGACATCAGATGGCTGGGTTTCGACTGGGAAAACCGCGAATATTATGCTTCCGATTATTTCGATCAGTTATATGAATGGGCAGTAAAGCTGATAAAAAAAGGCCTTGCTTATGTTGATGAAAGTAATGCCGACGAAGTGGCTGCCACCAGGGGAACACTAACAAAGCCGGGAAAAGAAAGCCCTTACCGGAATCGTTCGGCAGAGGAAAACCTCCATCTTTTCGAACGTATGAAAAAGGGAGAATTCCCGGATGGCTCAAAAGTGTTGCGTGCTAAAATCGATATGGCTTCCCCGAATATGCACATGCGCGATCCGGTGATGTACCGTATCAAACATGCATCGCACCACCGCACCGGCGATAAATGGTGCATTTACCCCATGTATGACTTTGCCCACGGACAAAGCGATTTTATCGAAGGGATCACTCATTCCCTGTGCACACTGGAGTTTGAAATTCACCGGCCTTTATACAACTGGTTTCTCGATCATATTATCGACGACCCGGAAATAAACAAATCACGTACCCATCAGTACGAATTTGCCCGGCTTAACCTGAATTATACCGTGATGAGCAAACGCTTGCTCTTGCAACTGGTTCAGGAAAAACATGTAAACGGCTGGGACGATCCGCGTATGCCCACCATTTCCGGCCTGCGGCGAAGAGGATTTACCCCGGCAGCAATTCGTGACTTTGCCGACAGGGTGGGTATGGCCAAACGCGAAAATGTGATTGACGTTGGGCTGCTCGAATATTGTATCCGCGAGGACCTGAATAAAGGGGCACAACGTGTAATGGGGGTCATCAATCCTTTGAAGGTAGTGATCGAGAATTATCCCGATGACTTAACAGAAGAACTGGAAGCCGTTAATAATCCTGAAGATGAAGATATGGGAACCCGTAAAGTCCCGTTCTCAAAAGAATTTTATATAGAACGTGAAGATTTCATGGAAGACCCGCCTAAAAAATTCTTTCGGCTGGCGCCGGGACGTGAAGTACGATTGCGCTACGCTTACTTTATCACCTGTACGGGAGTAAAAAAAGATGAACAGGGGAATATCGTGGAATTACAGTGCACCTACGATCCCGCCTCACATGGAGGTAATTCCCCCGACGGACGTAAAGTGAAAGCCACCTTGCACTGGGTCTCTGTAAAACATGCCGTTGAAGCCGAAGTAAGATTATACGACCGCTTGTTCAGTAAGGAAGATCCTTATGAATACGGTGAAAATCAAAATTTTCTGGACAATCTGAATCCCGGTTCACTGAAAATTGTCAATGGATATATAGAACCATTTGTAAAACAATCAAAAGCCGGTGATAATTTTCAGTTCGAACGGCTGGGGTATTTTTGCGTCGATCGCGATACCACCCCCGATCGTATTGTATTTAACCGTACCGTAACCTTAAGAGATGCCTGGACTAAAATTGCCGATAAAAACCAGTAAAAAGTTATCGGACAATTATTGTATTTCTTTCAAAAAAATAATGCCGGGTAAAAAAAAATTGTACTTTTGCAGGCACAAAATTGCCTCGTGGTGTAATTGGCAACACGTCTGATTCTGGATCAGAAGAGTCCAGGTTCGAGCCCTGGCGAGGCAG
>CAVVIO010000095.1:0-23399 GCA_963748095.1 uncultured Bacteroidales bacterium | reverse complement strand
CACTGCATGATGGGCGACTATTTTGTATGTAAGGACGGACCTGTATTTACCTATCAAGAAATCAAGGCATACCCTGATATCTGGACTTAATGAATGGATTTTACAATGAGTAAAAAAATTCTGATAGATTTGTTACAATTAAGGGAGCTGGAAACATGTAATCCGGAAGCCATTGATATACAATTATTACAGGGGGGCGCTTTTAAAACCATACGGGAAATTGCCACCTTCCGGTTTACCTGCAGAAAATGCGAGGATGCTCCCTGTATTGCAGCATGCCCGGCAGAAGCTCTTGAAAAAGATGAAAATGGGGTCATCAGCCGAGCAGTAAATCTTTGTATCCGCTGTAAATCCTGTATTTGTATTTGCCCGTTTGGAACGATCATGAATGATTTGTTCGAAGTCAAAACAAGTGGATATAACTTTCTTGACTTATCGGATGATGAAGAATTAACCCGTTTTGCAGCATCATTTCCTGATAATATCGTCAGTATCGTTGAGACCGACGAAAATCAGGAAAAACATATATTTAAACTGACGGATAAAGTGCTGGTGAGAGAATTTGCTTGGAATACTTAGGTCTTTAGACAGATGACTATTGCTAATAATAGCCTATAGCCTAAACAACTGAATTTCTTTGCTATGAAAGAAATATTCTATTTTCTGGTTTATCCTGGTTTCCTGTTTGCCGCTGTTATCGGCGGACTCCTGTCGTGGTTCGACCGGAAAGTTACCGCGTGGGTGCAATTCCGAAAGGGCCCTCCCCTGCTTCAACCCTATTATGACTTTCTGAAACTGCTGTTTGTAAAAGAAACCATTCTGCCAGCTAAAGGATCTGCCATCGTATTTTTACTGGCTCCGGTATTTTCCCTGTTTGGGGCGATAATGGCAGGTGCTTTTATTCTTATGCCCGCATTAAATCTTTCAGCAGGATTTACGGGCGATATCATAGTAATTTTCTATTTATTGAATATACCTTCTTTATCTTATATAATAGGTGCTTTGGCATCCGGAAATCCACTGGCATCAGTAGGTGCTTCCCGTGAGATCAAACTGATCATCAGCTATGAACTCACATTTCTGCTGGTGCTGGCCGCAGTCATCCTGAAAGCGGATATGCACATCGGTTTGAACGAAATTATTGCATCCCAGGCCGACAATGCATTTATCGGGAGTATTTCCGGCGTACTGTTATTTATCGTCGCCCTGTTCTGTATTCAGGCCAAACTGGGGCTCACTCCATTTGATATTGCCGAAGCAGAAACTGAAATTAATCATGGTGCATTCATTGAATATTCCGGAACACCCTATGCGCTGGTAGTACTCACAAAATACATCATGTTGTTCATATTGCCTGCATTCCTGGGAATTCTGCTGATGGGAGGACTGAATTTTTCAGGGATCGGGATTCTGTATTCGCTGTTAAAGATCCTGGCGGTAGTGTTGCTGATAACGCTTATCAGGAATACAAATCCCAGGGTAAAAATAAAACAGGCCATGCGGTTCTTCTTTGTATGGATGAACCTGCTGGTGATCATTGCTATTGTACTGATTTACTTTGGACTTTAAACTGATATACATTGGGTATTAAATCACATATCTTCAAAAAGTCGTTGTGGCTGTTCCATTACGGGGGAGCATCCTGCAACAACTGCGATATCGAAATACTCGATTGTCTGACGCCCCGTTACGATGTGGAACGTTTCGGGATGAAACTGGTAGGAAGCATCCGGCATGCCGATGTATTACTGGTGAATGGATCCATTAACAGAAAAGATAAAGACAGGCTGCTCGAAATATACAAACAGGCACCGAAACCAATACTCGTGGTAGCAATCGGCGCCTGCGGCTGCACGGGTGGCATATTTGCCGAAGGAAATACGTTTGCAGGTCCGGTAGATAAGATCATTCCTGTTGATGCATATATCCCGGGATGTCCGCCAAAACCAGAGGCAATTATTGCCGGCATTGTCAAACTATTAAATAAATAATAACCGGAAATGGCTGTACAGCAAAATAATATCATCCTAAAAAAGAAGCTGAAAGAGGCAATACAAAAAAGCATTGCAAAGGGTGAAAAGCGATTGTTTTTCCCCATTGAACCGGCCAAAATAGTTGCTATAGCCAGGTATTTGTTTTTCGATCTGAAATGCAGGTTTGTCATTGCTACGGCGCTCCAGTCCAGGCAGGGTTTCGAGATCTACTACCATTTCAGTCTGGATGCAAATGGACTCATCATAAACCTGCGCGTCGTAATTCCTGTCGATCATCCCGAAATCGAATCACTGGCAAACGATTTTGTGGCGGCCAACTGGATCGAACGGGAAATACATGAACTATTTGGTATTAATTTCCTGAACCACCCTAATCCCGAAAAACTGATATCTGATGGTAACTGGGCGGAAGGAGTTTATCCATACAGAAAAGAACAGGAATCTAACTAATAGTCAAATGAGCAAAACAGTTATTCCCATCGGTCCCTATCATCCTCTTCAGGAAGAACCTGAACTCTTCAAACTTTACTGTGAGGGGGAAGTGGTGAAAGATGTGGAATGGGTAACCGGATACAATCACAGGGGCATCGAAAAGCTCAGCGAATCCAAAACATTTGAGCAGGTATTTTTCCTGGTGGAGCGTGTATGCGGCATTTGTTCCACTTCCCATCCTTTTGCATTTGCCAATTGTATGGAAGAAATTGCAGGTATCGAAATTCCCGACAGGGCCAAATACATTCGCAGCATTATCGGTGAACTGGAAAGAATTCACAGCCACCTTTTGTGGGTAGGCCTTGCAGGACATTTCCTGGGTTACAACACTGTTTTCATGTGGGCATGGAAATACCGGGAACCTGTGCTCGACCTGTTCGAAATGATCACGGGCAACCGGAACAGCTATGCCATGTTTAAGATCGGTGGAGTACGCCGTGATATAGAAAACCATAAAATTCCGGCTATTAAAAAGGTGCTCGAACTGGTAAAAAAGAAAATCGACCTGCTTACTGGCGCGGTAATGGACGATCCGGTAATTCATGCCCGGACTAAAGGAGTAGGGATACTGACAAAAGAAGATATCATTCATTACGGGGCATTAGGTCCTACAGCCCGGGCTTCGGGGGTGGCCATCGATGTGCGGAAAGACGATCCGTATGCCGCCTATCCGCTTGTAAACTGGAAGGTAATTACAGCCGAAGAAGGAGATGTATTCGCCAAAGCTAAAGTAAGATTACTGGAAATGTATGAATCCATATCCATTATAGAACAATGCCTGGACGGCCTTGAAAAAGTAAAAGAAGGGGAAACGGAAATTAAAGTGAAGGAAATTCCGGCAGGATTCGGGACCGGGCGTGCCGAAGCTCCACGCGGAGAAGTATTTCACTGTGTGAAAACTAATGGTTCCAATTATCCGGAAAGGCACAAGATACGGGCCCCCAGTTATATGAACATCGCCACTTTTAAAAAATCGTGTATCGGACAAACCATCCCCGATGCCACCATTGCGCTGGCTGCCGTTGATCCATGCTACTGCTGCACCGAAAGAATGGGATTTGCATACGATTATGCTACCGGTGAAAAAATTCTGGATGGCAACGCGTTGATCCGCCTTTGCCAATCGAAAACGGAAGAACTGAGAAACAAACAAATGATACCATTAAAATGACAGACCTGGATTATATCATATTATTACCTCTAATAGCCGGAATTATACTGTTTCTGATTCCCGAAAAGGTAAAATATATAAAAGCCGGAATTGCGCTGATCATATCTGTATTGGTAATCTATTTTTCTGTTTTACTATACATCAAAGAAACTGTCGTCTGTCATTATAACTTTCTGGACACTATTTTCGGGAAAATGATCCATGACAACGATACATTAGTCTATCTTGACAAGTACGTATTATTCAGAGTCGACGGACTAAGTAAACTCATCACGTTATTTATCGGTTTTTTCACATTGCTGATCATTATTTACTCACTTGCATATGTCAGAAGGGAAAAGAAATATTTTAATTACTATGCTTACCTGTTACTCACACTCGGCGCCTCAAACGCAACAGCATTATCTGACAACTTATTGATTTTTATTTCTTTCTGGGGATTTCTGGGAATTACCCTTTACAAACTGATAAAAGCCTATGATGAAGAAAGTTCAGCAGCTGCAAAAAAAACCTTTATCATGATCGGGAGTTCCGATGCCCTGATGATCATCGGTATCGGTATAATCTGGAAAATTACAGGTTCACTAACGATATCGGCACAGGAAATACCTACCGATAATGCATTGGCAGTTACTGCTTTCTTTATGCTGCTGGTTGGGAGTTTCACAAAAGCAGGAGCTTTCCCGTTTCATAGCTGGATACCAGAATTTACAAAGAAAGCGCCGGCTTCCTCATCGGCATTTCTGCCGGCATCGCTCGATAAACTGCTGGGCATCTATTTTATGATGCGTATCTGTCATGGAATGTTCAATATGAATGAATGGATTACATTAATACTGCTGATCATCGGTGTATCTACCATCATTATCGCTGTAATGATGGCGCTGGTACAGCATAATTTTAAAAAACTGCTCGGTTATCATGCCGTTTCACAGGTAGGCTATATGATTACAGGAATAGGACTAGGCACCGCTCTCGGAATCGTAGGGGGATTGTTCCACATGGTGAACAATGCCTTGTACAAAAGCGGATTGTTTATGTCTGCCGGAAGTGTGGAAGAACAGACCGGGCAGGAGGACCTGAACGGCCTGGGAGGTTTATCGGGGAAAATGCCGGTTACTTTCATCGTTGCACTGATATTTGCCTTGTCTATTTCCGGAATTCCTCCCCTCAATGGTTTTGCTTCCAAATGGATAATTTACCAGGCAATCATCGATTTCGGGCACCAGGCAGGAGTAGCCAATAACCTGTGGATACTTTGGCTGGCGCTGGCTGTTATGGGATCGGCACTTACCCTTGCCAGTTTCATTAAATTTATTTCCGGAATTTTCCTTGGCAGAAAAATCCCCGCACTGGCAAATGTGCGGGAGACAAAACTGCTGATGTTAATACCTATGATCATACTGGCCCTGTTTTGTGTTGGCTTTGGTGTATTTGCCACCAACCGGGTTGTTCCATATCTTTTCACATCGATAACCGGAAGTGTGGAATACACCGGCATCTGGAATTCAACCACTGTCTCCTTCCTTGTAGTGATTTCCATTTTCCTGGGATTTATAATTTATCTTTTGGGCAACATAAAACGGTTCAGAACTGAAGACAGTTATATCGGTGGCGAAACCAATCAGGATAATACCGGGTTTCCTGTTACCAACTTTTACAACACTATTCGCGATTCGGGATTCTTCTCTTTCTTTTACCGGAAAGCCGAAAAGAAAAGATTTGATATTTACTACCTGTCAAAAGACGGGGTTTTGTGGTTAAACAACCTGTTGAGTAAAGCACATAATGGCGTTTTACTGAATTATGCCATCTGGCTGGTGGCAGGATTGATCATTATGCTTTTTTTCTTAATGTGAACTGACCATGGAAATAACCATATCTGTCATAGTAGGTTTTATGATTATTGGTGCGATTTACGCCCTGAATGCCAAAGATCTGCTTTCTGCCCTGATATCCTGTGGAATTGTGGGATATAGCCTGGTGATCTGCTTTTTGTTGCTCAAAGCACCCGATCTGGCTATTGTACAGATAGTGGTGGAAACGATCACCCTTATTATCATGATCGCCGTGGTAATCGACAGTTCCCGTGAAGAGCTGAAAGAAAAAGCAAAAATTGATGTAAACGGCAGTAGTTATATCAATACCCGGTACCTCGTAAATTTTACGGCTATGATTGTATTTGCACTTCTCCTGCTGTATTTTTTCAGGCAGGCTATCGATGTGCTCGAACCCTTCGGAATGCATACCACGCGCATGTCGACCGCTTACATAGAAGGAGCAGCAGCCAAAACCGGCAGCGCCAACCTGGTAACAGGTATTCTTTTTGACTTCAGGGGATATGATACACTGGGGGAAGCAACCATACTTTTCACTGCTGTAGTAGGTATTCTGACCATTTTACGAATAAAAGGAAAGAAATGAAAGGCATGACATTCATCGTAAAGACTGTAACCCGTATTGTTGTGGGTGTGATATTTATTTACGGTATCTATATTATCACCCACGGGCATCTCACACCGGGAGGAGGATTTGCCGGCGGAGCAGTTATTGCAGGCGCCATGATGCTGCTGGTACTTGCCAACGGAACCGACATGCTGGGACTGAAGAAAAGAAAGGAAGGCTCATCGATAATCGAAAGCCTTTCGATTCTGGCATTTTTACTGTTAGCAGTGCTGGCATTCTTCCTGGGAGCTAAAGTCTTTTTTTACAATTATCTGCCTAAGGGAATCACAGGCCATCTGCTCAGCGCCGGAACTATTCCGGTTTATAATATTGCTGTGGGTATCGAAGTCGCCGCAGCGCTTTTTACTATTTTTCTGGCATTAGTAATTTATAAAGAGGAATCATAAGATGATCGTTTACCTGATGTGTTTTATATTGTTTCTTACCGGTTTGTATGGAGTACTTACCCGTCGGAATATCATTAAAATCGTTATCGGGCTGTCTGTTATGGAATTCAGCATTTTCCTTTTCATGGCGCTCATCGGCTATATCAACAACGGAGATGCCCCTATATTAATAACTGGTCAGGATCAGCGCCTGTTTGTAGATCCCCTGCCACAGGCAATGGTATTGACAGCCATTGTAATCGGACTGGCTACCAATGCCATGCTGCTGGCCATAGCCATCCGGATTTTCAGAAAATACAAAACGTTCGATGTTCGAAAAATAAACAGCTTAAAAGGATAAACAATGGAACCTTACATCCCTCTATATGTAATTATACCGCTGGCAACAGCATTCCTTATACCGGTACTGGGAAGGTTTTTCAAGGGATTTTCCCGGTATATCACATCTGTTGTTTTTCTTTTCCTCACTGTATTGAGCTTTACATTTATTTTTAACGGAAATCATGACACCATTGTATATAGTGTCGGAGGCTGGAAGCCCGTGAATAATATTCCCATTGCTATTTATCTTGTAATGGATGGCTTTAGTGGTTTTATGCTGGTTGTCATCAACCTGATTGCATTACTGGCTGCTTTTTATTCCATATCCTATATCCGTAGATATACTGCCGGTAACAATTATTATGCATTGTTATGTCTGATGGTCGCCGGAATGAATGGTGTTGTGTTAACGGGTGATTTATTCAACCTGTATGTTTTTCTCGAAATCGCTTCTATCGCCTCTTATGCACTTGTTGCCTTCGGTGTGGAAAAGGAAGAGCTGGAAGCGTCCTTTAAATACCAGGTTCTTGGCGGACTGGCATCTCTTTTCATCCTGATGGGAATCGGATTGTTATACTGGGCGACCGGCACCCTGAATATGGCAGATATTTCAGTAATCCTTCATAACCTCACCGGAAATAAAGTAATTATATTTATTCAGCTGCTTTTTATTGCCGGATTTGGCATGAAAACGGCCATGGTACCCTTTCATGCATGGCTTCCCGATGCACATTCATCGGCCCCCTCTCCTATTTCTTCCATGTTATCGGGCATATTAATCAAAGCAATAGGATTGTATGTTATCGTCCGTATGTTCTTCAATATGTTTGTTATTTCTCATCAGATGGCCGTACTTATAACTACTATCGGAACGCTGTCGATGGTGGTGGGTGTATTCCTGGCAATCGGACAGTGGGACCTGAAACGGTTACTCGCCTACCACAGTATCAGCCAGATGGGATATATCGTACTGGGGATTGGAATGGGCATGCTCATCACAGCTTCGGGGGGAGATAAAATACTGGCTGCCTTTGCCACCATGGGAGGATTGTATCACCTGATCAATCATGCCGTATTCAAAGGCTTGTTATTTTTAAATGCCGGTGCCATTGAATACAGCATCGGCACGCGTAACCTGAAAAATATGGGAGGACTTTTCCGGAAAATGCCCGTCACCTCCGCTACCTCGCTGAGCGCTTCGATGGCTATTTCAGGAATTCCCCCGTTCAACGGGTTCTTCAGTAAACTGATCATTATCCTGGCAGCCGTAAAAGCAGGTTATTACCTGTTGGCTATACTTGCAGTGATCGTCAGTATCATTACTCTTGCATCGTTCATGAAAGTGCAGCGCTATGCCTTTTTTAACAAACCGGATACCACGGAAAATATTAAAAGCATCCCGTTTACCATGAAGTTTTCGATGGTTGCACTGGCAGTATTGTGCATCCTTCTCAGTATTCTCATTGTTCCCGGTATTCGCGAATTAGTATTAATGCCGGCCGTGAATTCATTACTCGGAGGTTCCGCTTATTCATCCATAATATCCGCACTATGAAGCAGGTAATTTATATAGTAATAGCTTTTATATTCTGGCTGCTTTTTACATTCAGCCTTTCCTGGCCCAATATCCTGGTGGGAATAGCTGTAGCAGTTCTTACTGTATTCATACTGGGAAAATACTTCGTGGAAGATGTACAAAAACTGCTTCAACCCAAAAGATATTTGTGGTTTGTGATTTACCTGTTCGTTTTTACCTGGGAATGTCTGAAAGCAAATTTCGATGTTGCCTACAGGGTACTGCACCCCGATTTGCCTATAAGGCCGGGTATAGTAAAAGTGAAGACAAAACTTAAAACAGAAATAGGCAAAACCACCCTGGCCAATTCCATTACCATGACACCGGGGACCATAACAGTTGATATTATTGAAGACAATATATATGTACACTGGATATATGTCAGTTCAACCGATCCTGAAAAATACACCGAAAAAATTTCGGGAAGGTTTGAAAAGTATATCCGGCGAATATTTGAATAAATGATTCTGTGAATATGGAAAAATTACTCTACATACTGCTTTATATTCAGATCGGGTTATGCTTTTTCTGCCTTTACCGGATCATAAAGGGACCATCTATTGCCGACAGGATGGTAGGCATCGATATCTTTGGCATACTGGTGGTAGGAATATGCGCGATCATGGCCATTATCACCGACCGGATGTTTATCATCGATATCGGCATAGCCTGGATCATACTTAGTTTTGTCGGGACATTAACCTTAGCAAAATACCTGGGAGGGAAAAAACTAAATGAATAATATAATCAGCATCGTTCTGTTGATCATCGGGGTGGTCTTCAACCTGTTCGGCTGTATAGGCCTGCTCAGGCTGCCCGATGTTTATAACCGGCTGCAATCGGCCACTAAATGCGTTACCCTGGGAACCTGCAGTATATTGTTAAGCCTGTTGTTCTACTTTGGATTTAATGAAATAGGTGTGAAAGCATTGCTGGCAATCCCCCTGTTATTTTTCTCGGCAACCGTAGCGGCACATGCCCTGGTGAGGGGTTCTTATTTGTTCGGAATAAAACTGGGAGATAAAACAGTAATCGATGAATATAAAGAGGTAGCGCCCGTTTCAACTAATAAAGAAAAAGATCATGATGCACTATCCTAAAATACGGGAAATTAAGGAAGCGGTAGTATCTCTTTTTTCACCGGCCTATACTACGAAATTCCCAAAGGAACCTCATATCCCCGAGGAAGGCTTCCGCGGTAAACCGGTAGTAGATGATGAGAACTGCGTAGGTTGTGAGACCTGTGCCAATGTTTGTCCGCCGCAGGCTATCACTTTCCACGATGATAAGGAAAAAAAGATACGTATAATTGAAAGAAATTACGGGAAATGCATCTTTTGCGGACAGTGCGAATTACATTGTATCACAGGCAAAGGAGTGAAACTTTCGGACAAAATATTTGATCTGGCCGTTTTCGAAAGAGAACCGTTAACGGAAAGGCAGGAGAAAGAACTGCTTGTGTGCGAAAGCTGTGGGGCCATCATCACCACAAAAGAACACATGCATTTTCTGCATGAAAAACTGGGAGCCATCGCTTTTTCTTCTATCCTGAACCTGAGTATGCTGAATGAAAAATTAAAATTATCGGAAACAAAAGACACAGAAATAAAGATCAGGGACGGACTTAAACGAAAAGATATGTTTAACATCGTTTGCCCGAATTGCCTGAGAAAATTACAGGTTAAAAATCTGTATGAATGAGGGAAAAACTTATTCAGTTATTAAAAAGTAATGACAAAGTCCTTTTCGCGGGTATCGGTAATGTGTTGAAACACGATGACGGTGTGGGAGTATACATTTGCGACCGGATCATTGAAAAACCAGCTATTCAGAAACTTTCCGTAGAACAAAGCATCGAAAATTATATCGGAAAAATAAATACCATCCATCCAGGCAGGCTGATCCTTATCGACAGTGTGTTTTTCAACCGGCAGGCCGGTTTTGCCGATCTGTTACCCGTGAATGAACTGATCGATCATACCACCCATACGCATAATATCTCCCTGAATAAAATCAGTGAACTCTTCCGTATGCCGGTGGATGTGCTGGGAATACAACCTGAGAATGTTTCGTTCGGGGAAGGAATCTCTCCGGAAGTTAAGAAAGTGGCCGATGAGATTATCGGTTCTATTAACACGAGTTCACCATAATGCTCTCCGCTGTTTAGTCTGAAAAGTCGGGAGTTACTGTAGTGAGGAGTGTCTGAAATTTCACCGATATATTCTCACCGTTTTATGAATTTTTAACTACAGGTACACCAAACTTCAGTTACTATTTAATGAACTTTTAAATCATTCATCCGGTTAATAGCAACAAAGAATTATATTTTAATATCATGAAAAAGACTACAAATTGGCTGGGTATTTATCATTTTGACGGCAGCTTTTACTATATATGGATTTCTTTCATCGGGATTTACACAAAGCAGCTCACTTTGGATGCTCGCATTTTTGCTTATTGTATTACTATTGTTTTACAATCTGACAATTACCGTTGACGATCATTTTGTGAGATTTTCATTCGGAATAGGAATTATCAGGGGAAAATTCGCCCTGTCCGAAATTGAAATCTGCCGTCCCAAAACCTATATCGCCCTGGGCTGGGGTATCCGGTTGCGGCCCGGAGTAATTATCTATAATGTAAGCGGCAATAAAGCCATCGAATTGAAAATAAAAGGTAAAAAAAGATATGTATGGATCGGAACCAATTCTCCGGAAGAATTGTGTGGCTATATTCATCAAAGAATGAACCAAATATAATTGCTGATTTTTTGTAATGTAACGTCCTGAAATAGAACAATTAATTAATTTATACAGCCAGGTAAAGACGACCCCGCCAATTAATTCATCACCCAATCCCCAGGCTAAACCAATAAGGCTTCCGGTTGTTCTTATATTGCAACCTCTAAATACTGTGCTGATAATGGATCAAAAGTGATCATCAGGCCCGGAAAAATGATCAGAAATATGTTAAAAACGCTCACTTATAAAATACTGTTAGAATTACGTGTGATGAACCCTGAAATTTGTTTTACAAAAAACCAAACGTGGTTTTTCAGAAAACGTAACGTCGTTTTTTCGATTCGTTTAAGTCACTGAATATCAACCATACTTTTAACACACACATACAGGGTAACGTTTAGATCGTACTAACCGCAGCAGCTCAGGCTTAAAAAACTACTACTTGCGCCTGTTAGCCTGATGCTGGCTGTGGTTTGTTTGGTTTTGGTGCTTAAATGGCCTAAAAACAAAAAAGGTCCAGATGAACCTGCCTTCGCCGGCAGGTACTCGTATCAGGTTTAGAAATCGATCAGCAAAGACATCTTCATAAAATCCAGCATCTTCAAATCCGCCTGGTTTTGCTAATGCAGCAATATCCTTAGTATTGATTTTATCAAATTCAATTTCAGGTCGAACATTAAAATTCTATTTGCATTTATTCTCGGGTCTAAGCCCTGTTGTTATCATATCATTTTGTTCTGTTCCTAATGCTCTGCTCTAACCGATAACATCTGTGAATACGCCAGCTTCGTATTCTTCAAATCCTTGTGCAAGAAATAATAATACTTTTTTATTCATTTTGTGTTTTTTTACTCTTAATAATTTTCAATCCCTTTTACTTTATGGCAATTTACATTCTCAAATCCATCAGGGTCATTTATCATAGCTAATTCTGATTGTCCGAAATTTAGTATCGGTATCAGTAATCCGATTGTCAGTATTATTAATCCTTTCATTGTTATGTTTTATTTATGCAGGATGTTTCTCAGGTTTGCCTATAACGTTTAGTGTATGCGTAGTGGCAGATTTCGAAGCACTTCGCTATCAAACTGAGATGATGTTGATGCGAGCCACAAACCTTGATATTTACTACTTTCCCTGCCATTACGTATGACACATTATGGGCTGGCTATCATTAATTATCATGTGTTCTCTTTAATGAAATTTTCAATTAATGATCTTGCAATACTAACCTTGTCAGGCCACTCAGGAATTTCCTTTGGTGTAAACCATCTCAAATCGCTTATCTCTTCTAAATCTGGTTTTAATTCTCCTTTGTCATAATCCGCTTGAAAAGCTAACATTAATGAATCTGGGAATGGCCATGGTTGACTACCAAAATATCTAATATTTTTTACTTCTATATTGGCTTCTTCCCTTATTTCTCGGTGTATACATTCTTCAATAGTTTCACCTGGATCAACAAAACCAGCTAATACTGTGTACAATTTTTGTTTCATTCTATTGTGTTGAGCAAGTAATATTTTATCATTTTTAGTAACGGCTATAATAACTACTGGTGAAATTTTTGGATAATATTCTTCTCTACATTTTGAACATTGCTTTACAAGTATGCTGTTGTATATATCTTTAATCTTTGATCCACATGAACCACAAAATTTAGTTTTTCTATCCCATAGGAAAATTTGAAAACCATAAATAGCAGCTTTTAAATAATTCTCAGGAAGTAATGTATACATTTTATATAAATGATATTGACTTCCAATCGTAATTTCATTTATACTTTGTTCAATATTAATACTAAAACATTTTATATCATTAATTTTTCCTATGTACCTAGGATTCGCGTAATTATAATTATATTTTCTAAATATCTCATAATTTGGTATACAATTATTAATCAATAACAAATTCGAACCACTATATCCAAACACTAAAGAGCTGTCATCGAGTTTTAAATCCTTTATTTCTGGAATAAAATCCCCTTTTAATAATTTGCTTAGATTATTATCTTTTTTGTTCATTACTAATAGCATTTAAACTCAATCATATTTTTATTATCCATTTATATTAAAATTCAAAATATCACAAGTAATAATAGCTTGTCTATAACATTTGACAATATAAAACGATTGGGTTTTCGGAGTGCATCTTTGTCCACCAAAGGAAAAGTTGATTTAAAAACAAATGCTTGCAAACCAATGAACCTCAACTGTTTTATATTGTATGTTATGGGCTGATTATTTTAAGTATTCAAACATAATATATCTGTTTAGCAATTAATCTCCTGATTTCAGATTACATTATTGTTTTGTTAAATACCATAGGTCATTTTACTTCCTTAGTAATTGCTACTTTATTCTCCCACCGGCCCAAGTCTGCGTTAAGCTTTTTTCTTCGAATCTTCCTGAGAGAAATGTATTTTCATTACTTTTTTAATCTGTAACTATTTTGTATTCACCCTTTTCCCATCCTAAAAAGCCTTCATATAAATGATACAAATTTTTAAAACTCATATTTTTCATTATTTCAATTGCTGACAAACTTCTTGAACCTCCACGGCAGTAAACCAGGTATGTCATGTTTTTATCTAATTTACCAAGCTCATCCTGAAAATTGGCAGACTTAAAATCAATTAGAATTGCTTTTTCAAGATGTCCACTATTAAACTCTTCAGGTGTTCTAACATCCAGAATTACAAAATTAGTGTCTCCACTATGATTTTTAATAATTTCCAATGCTTGATGGCAGCTGACATCTTCTTTTAACCTTGTCTGTGCAATAGTAATACTCATCATTATTAATAGTATTGATAGGCATAAAACATTCTTCTTCATCTTTATAGCTTTATTAATTAAATATTTATAAAATTGTATTTTCATTGATATATTGAATCGTTAAATGGTATTACAGAAAATACCCTATTTTTCATCTATTATAACCCACTAATTTATTGTGCAGGTAGATTATTTACTTGTTTAAGTCTATATCCGTAGGGGAAGAGTGGAATGTTGGTGTTCGAAATACTGTCCCAATTGTTTATATTAACGGGGAGTTGATCATAAAAACGGGGCCATGTAAAGGGTAAACAACCCGTAAAAGGGAAATCACCAAAGAGCAAATCTGCTACGCCACCACCTTCGGTGCCAGGAAGCCAGGCTACTACCCAGGCATCGGCCATTTTATACTGGTCGGTGATGATCAAGGGCCTTCCTGAAAGGATTATTACAACTAACTTACGGCATTGTCTATGCATACGATCAATGATTTGAATATCGCTCGCGGTCAAACTCAAGTCGGCTCTATCACCAACACCTTCAGCGTAGGGAAGTTCGCCAACTACAACAATTCCCACGTTTGCTATCACGGAATCGCTACTAGAATTACTCTGGGACGTAAACTGTCCGGATTGGTTATAGAAAACTTTTGTATTAGTCGAAACCTTTTTCTGGATACCCTCCAATATTGTTGTACCAGGATAGATATCCCCTATGGTTCCTTGCCATTTAGTCGTCCATCCTCCGCATTGCATGCCAATATCATTTGAGCCCAGACCAGCAACTAAGATAATAGATGCATCCTTGGCAATCGGTAAAGTATTATTCTCATTCTTTAGCAAAACCAGAGACTCACGCACCGCTTGGCGAGCTAGCTGTCGGTGTGCATCCGAACCTATTGTAACGCTCAGACTCAGGTCGCCATAAAGATGATCAAAAAGTCCAAGCTCAAATTTAGCGTGCAAAATACGACTCACAGCATCGTCTATGCGTTCGTACGAAACAGCGTGGTTCATAACAGCATTCTTAAGTGAAGTAATAAACATTTTGTGATCATTAACCATAATCATGTCAATGCCAGCATTGATGGACGTGACAACAGCACTGTCATAATTTTTTGAAATCTGATCAATTCCTTCCCAATCGGAAACAACAAAACCTTGGAAGCCCAAAGAACCCTTCTCTTCATCACCCTTTAACATTTCAGTAATCCAATATTTGGAGGCATGCATTTTAACTCCATTCCAACTGTTATACGAAATCATTACGCTCATGACATTATTATCAATCGCGGCCTTATATGGCGGCATAAACAAATCAAGCACAGTTGTCAAATCGAAATGCATATCACCCTGATCAATCAAAAATTGCTTAATAACAAACTGTGTAGAAGAACCGAATTCCGTACCACCATCGCCGATGAAATGTTTGGCAGTTGTACCTACAAAAATTGTCTGACCAGGTGCAGCGGAATAATCACCCGGAATTGTTTGCATACCCCGGATGTATGCCGAAGAAAGATCGGAAACAACTTGTGTGTTTTCACTAAAGCCCTCATATGTACGGCCCCAGCGGATATCCTGCGGAACACATACAGCTGGACTAAAATTCCATGGAATGCCGGTTGCCAGCATTTCTCTGGCTGTAGCCTGACCAATTTGACGGATTAGTTCGCGATCACGTGTTGCACCCAAACCAATATTATGAGGAAAAATCGTCGCACCGACTACATGATGATGACCATGAACAGCATCCACTCCATAAATCAAAGGTATTTTCAGACGAGTTTTCAAGGCTTTGTCCTGATATTGCTTAACATGATCAGACCATTCTTGTGGTGAAAAAATATCACCAGGATTATCACCTCCACTTAAAACTCCACCAATATAATAAGTCGCAACATCTTCAGGTGAAATGCTGAAATCACCTGAAAATGTCATCTGTCCAATTTTCTCATCTAAGGTCATGCCGGAAAGCAGGTCAGCAACACGCACATTCACAGGCTGAGAGATGTCCTTATATAAAGGCAAATCTATCAGGGAAGCTGTGGACTGCCCGCAACAATTAATGTCCAGAATTAGGATGCCAATCAACAAAAGACTATAAAAACTATTCATAAAATTCTCTTCTTCAATATTTTTTTACTTGTTTTACTTTTTCCCTTGTTCGAGATCGCTAATCAATTCTGAATATTTTGCTCTTTTGCTTCCTGCACATACAGCCATAGATATGGCAAAAGCTTCAGCAATTTCTTCTTTTGATGCTCCTGTTTCAATGGCATTCTTATAATACCATTCTATACATGGTGAACAATCAGCCATAACAGAACATGCAAGTCCAATTAATAATTTTGTTTTTTTACTTAAATTATTTTCTTCCTTAACTTTGTCATAAAAATTGTTGTATAATTCATTTACATCATCTAATAAAAACATATTTACCTCCATTTTTAATTTTGTTAATAATCAAAATATTATTTTAAAATATTTATACATTTGCAAATGTATGTAATCGGAAAATAAGAATAAAGCGATATTTTTAGATACCTAGTATCGAATATTTAGATACATAAAATGGAATTCAGAGAGTTAAAAACATTTCAGGTAGTTGCCAGCTTGTTAAGCTTTAATAATGCTGCAAATGTGATTCATTTGGCACAGTCAACTGTTTCTGCTCAAATACGTTCTCTTGAAAACAGCTTGGGAAAAGAATTATTTATTCGTTCAGGTAAAAAAATTAGTCTTACACCGGAAGGAGTAAAGCTATTAGATTACACTCAAAAATTGATCAATATTGAAAAAGAAATACAAAGTGTTTTTGGTGAACTGAATGATCAATATGGAACTTTAACGATAAAAACTCCCCAGACAGTAAGTACATGTTTTCTTCCTGATATAATTAAAGATTTTCAGTTTATTTTTTCGAAAGTAGGTTTTGATATTGATTGGTGTACAAGTTTTAATTTAGTCGATATATTTAAGGCCGGAATTATTGATCTTGCTTTCTTAATTACTGATCAATTTGAAGATAAAAAGCTGATTGTTGAAGAAATTACAAAAATAAAAATGATATTAACTGCTCATCCTGATGATGAATTATTAAAAAATAAAAGAATATCTATTAAAGATTTGAATAATCAAACTATTATTTATGCAAAATCAGATTGTAATTATATAAAAATACTTCAGAAAATGTTAATTCAATTTGATGTCAAACCAAAAAAACTAATTGCCATAAATAGCCTTGATGCAATTAAAAAACTTTTACTATTACACAATGGTATTGCTTTTCTTCCAGAAATGGTTGTTTATGATGAATTGAATAAAGGGATATTAAAATCATTGAACTGGACTGGTGATGATTTCAATGCAAAATTAATTATGATCTGGTCGAAAGAAAAACATATCTCAGAACCTCTTAATGCCTTTATGATGATGATGAAAAAAAGATATGGGTTTTCTCAAGTCGATGGTGCGGAATCAGCTGGCCCATAATGTTTGGTATAAAAATAGTAGCCGATTGCGGGCTTCATTCCTGTCAAGTTATAAGAAAGTTGAAGCGAGCTACAAACCTTGAATTTGCTCCTATCTCAGCTATTATTTTTATACATTGTAGGGCGTTTTTTTTCTAATCCGGATAAATTCAATGAATATTAAGTAACAAATCAATTGTAAAGTATAATTATCTTGAAAAATTAATAGGGTATATATACTTAAAATTTAGCTGAAAAAAACCTAATCTGTAATTACCATAATTATCAACGTCAATTTCTCCTGCTGCGGAAGAAGTTTGATAGCTTATTTGGCAATCCGTCATAATCTCACTTGAAAAAATATATTGATATGAAATCCCTAGACTTAAAATTCCAATTTTTCTAATTCTTTTTTCGGTGGCTATTTTAAGCAATATGCCTGGTATAATCTTGTTGTCATCATAAAATCTAAAATATCCTTCGTATGCTTCTGTATTAGATTGCAAACTGAAAGTCATTTCATTATCACCTAAAAAATTCAATGTTCCACCCAATCCAATAATGATAGGCAAGTATAACTTAGAAATTGAATCAGTAATTTTCCAATCAAGATATATTGGTATGGAAACATGTCTAAGCTTTACATCAAAATCCATTCCGGGAGTTTCAACACTTAAAACTCTTCTTAACCAGTCATATTCAATACCAATATTTATTCTTTCAGTTAATTGATATCCAACTCCTAATCCATAATACAATAATTTTTTTTGATTATAAATCTCTCTATTTTCTTTAATAAAAGACTCTTCATTTATGATGAATGAAGGGCTGCACGTCAAATTTAAGCGGAGTTCTCTCTGAGAAAAAGTTTTTTGGGTGAAAAATAACAAGATTAGTGTTATTGTAATTATTATTATTTTCATTTTAAGTTTTTATATTAATATAGAATTTTCAAATGTATGGTCCATTTTAGGATGGATCAATGCCCTACAACGTTGACAATATAGCATGTAGCGGATTGCGAACGATTCACTATCAAAACCAGATGAAACCAAAAACTGGCTAAACCTGCTCCAATTATTCACTTCACCGCTTTTTGCTATATTACATGTTATGTACTGGGTGCATTTAAAACGTATCTACTCTCTACTTACTATAATTATATGTGCAAATTAATTTAGTTTTTAAAGGAGGAATATAAAACGTCCAGAATATGCGGAGGCTGGGGTTTTAAACGCTCTCAACTATCTGACTGTTACAATTTTCATTAAATATATAAAAGTTTAATTAACCTACAAGCCCCCAGCTTACGTATATTTATTGTGCTTGTTGCACAACTCTAATTTTTTGAAACCTATCATATTTTTGCGAAAAACCATATTTTGAAAGCGTTGATTTTGTTGACTTTGTGGTTTCAATAAATTGGATTAAATTTCAAAATTACAATTTTATTGAGTTGTGCAACAGTCACTATTGTTAGCAACTGGGCTTTTATTATTGTCATAAAAAAATAATTCTGCTAATTTCTATCTGTCCTATAGACTAAAAACTGAAGCTAATAAAATGGGTATCTCCACTTTGATAAAAATACCAATGAGTAAGTTTTTCCAAACTATAGTAATCATTATCAATAATTAGGATACCGTGTCTTAGTTCAAATTTTTCTTTGCTGTGTGGTTGATCCCACTCATCATAATGTTTATCCCAGATGTATACATCACATAAAGAAATGTTATATTCATTAATTATCTGATTAATTTCATCTTGAATTAATTCTCCTTGGGTCTTGATGTCTTCCTTTGTACATCCAATAAGCACATAGCTTATTAAAGTAAAGTAAATAATAAGTTTAAAATATTTCATTTCTTTAATTTTTTTTTATTAGTATTTAATAATATTGTCCAATAGTTTGTGTTAAGTCTTTGTCTTATTAGTTCTTATGGCATGTCCTTTAGATTTATTTAACGGTATGCAATTTTTAGCCTTGTTGCTAACTTGCCAATAACAGGACATTATTATATAAACATTTAATTTACAAATTTAGCAGCTATTTTAAGTAATCCTAATCTTTTTAGTGTATAAAAACTTTTACCCATTTTTTGCAGACTTTGTTCAGGTTTTCTCAGATCTGCAGGAATATTTTTAAAATTCTCATCATGTACTTGTCCCGATATCAAATACTCTTTAATCATATTTCTGTAAACTTCCGGTTGTTTCAGCCTAAGATCAAAATGTGAACAATCAGACAATACTACAAGTTTTCCATTTGGTAAATAATTAATTAATTCCTTTGCATTTGATAGTGGTGTGGCAATATCCAGATTCCCATTTATTAATAATGTATTAACACAGGAAGTATCCAGCTTTCTGTATTTTTCCGGTATCAACCGAATATTGAAATCTGAGTACTTAACAATTGCAAATATCTTAGAAAACGGTGCTCCTATTAAATTTTCTTTTGAATCAGTTGAACTTAAATAATTTTTCCCTTCTATATAGTCGGCAGTGCCACCTTTAGCTACCAGATCGCCCATACCTTTGCTTCTCATTATTGGCATCAGGTCATACATCATTACCAGACATGCCAGTCCGCTATAATCACCATTCTCTGCCGAAATAAAGGCATCAAATAATTGAGCAGTTCCATGTGTGGATTGTAAATAATTATACATCATAAAACGTACTTTCATAGGGTCAATATAAATTTTTTTCCATTTAACAGGTAATTCTGTGAATACGTTTTGTAATGTTTCTATTACATTATCTGATCGCTGTAAATTTGAAGAATCACTTTCCCATATTTCTTCATACTTTTTTACAATATTATCTTCTTCGGCAGGATCATGATAAAAATGACCGGGTGGATTTACAAGAGTTAAAACAGAGCGATTAACATTATTAGGGTATCGCAATCCGTATAAATATGCAAGCCGGGTTCCATAACTATAACTAAAAAAATTAATTTTATTATAGCCAAGTTTAATTCTTGCATTTTCAATATCATCGATAACTTCAATAATATTATAATTGTTAATGTCAATCCCTTTTTTTTCATAACGTTTCAACTCTTTGTTCCATTCAGAACCTATCTTTTTAAAATGTTCCTCTGAAAATGTATTGGAATCAGTAACCATTGCTTTTGCCAGCGCTTTGGAATCAAGTTTAACAGATCCATCGATACCACGATACCCAATAATAACTATATCATGCTTATCAATTAACCACACAGCAAAATTCCAGAAATTAGTACCTCCAGGACCTCCATTTAATAAAAACACAGGTTCTTTAGGGTTATCGCTTAATGCATGTATTCTCAATATCGGAATTGTTATTATTCGGCTTTTTTGATCATTACGATTCTCTTGTACAGCCATTGTGAAATAATCGGCTGTTATTTTTTTAGGATAATTTTCATCATGAATATTTTCATAGATACCTTGTTTGACAACAATATCACCATCATTCAATTTCCTGTTTTTATCAAATTTGGGATATTTCTGTGAACAGACAGGCGTAGTAATACTAAGTGATAAGAAAATCAACCCTAATACAGATTTATTCATTTTTATTTATTTTTTAATAAACATACATCGACAAAAATGAATAAAAACAAAAAGCAGATCGCTTTTCCCTATAGGGGTGAACAAAATATTCTATTGAAAATTCTTATTAAGGATATATTATGTTGTTTTTTCTTTAATAAACTGGGATGGAGTTAAACCTGTCATTTTTTTGAAAATAATATTAAATCCCGATTTTGAATTAAATCCACAATCATATGCAATTGCCAGTATTGTAAATTGTTTACTATCCGGCTTTAATAACCTGGATTTAAATTCTTCTACGCGATACTTATTTATAAAATCGAAGAAACTTACATGTAATTGTTCATTAATTACTTGTGACAGATGATTTGCAGAGATTCCAAGATGATCGGATAAATTTTTCAAATTTAAATTATTGTCTAAATAAGGTTTATCTTTTTCTACGAATTGCAATAACCGGTCAAGATATTCTTTCGCTTTGTTTTCATTCAGTCCTGATTTCTGATAACGTTCTTTTTGTGTTTTCTCTTCATCGGATACGGTTTTTTGTTTTTTAATAAAACCTGAAGCATCAGAATAGATAGTTTGTTGTTTAAAACCAAAAAATCCTAAAAAGAAAACTGCAGCAGTAACTGAAAAATAAATAAAATTGTCAGTTTTGCCAATATATAATGAAGGAATAAAGAATCTTACTACCATAGTTAACAGAACGATTATCCAGACAAATCCTAAACCGGCTATAACATACTTCAGCCAGTTAAGATTAATGTGTTCCGTATAAGAGAATTCTTTATTAATAGTTTTAGAGTGTTTTCTTAGTTTAATTAAAGACAATACAACATATACAGGGCCTAGAAACACATTTAGAATCCAGTTTATTTTCAAAAAAGGAGTGCTGACATTGATTATTTTAATATGATAATATGAAAGTTTTTCAGTAGCATTTAGAAAATAGAAATTAAACAAAAAATAAATAGTGACCAGAACAAATGGAAGTGCATTAAGCAAGTAGATTTTTTTAAATTTACCGGTTTTATTTGTCATGATAAGAACATAAACGAACATAAATGGCCCTTGTAATAATGGAAAATTCATGCCAATACCACCTATTTTCGGATATTTTAAAAACAACATGGTTGAAAAAGAATAATAATCGAGCAAATGCAACCCAATGAAAATCATCCAGCAACCAAGCACATAATCTCCTGTTGATTTTTTCTTTTTAGTTAATATTAATAAGGATAAGAAAAAAGCCTGTACAGTCCCGAATAAAAATATTATTTCCATTATCCAGATTTATTTTTTTCAGCATCATCTTATATAAATAATGTTACTTAATTAAGTGTATTAAAATAAAAATAAGTTTACTAAAGCTAAAAAACAAATAAACTAATGCTTTTAAACCTAATTGCCACAACAGTGGCAACATATGGAGAGGAAAAACTAAATTAATTAATTCAAATTGCACTTACTTTAATTAAATGTTATAAGGTTCGATACAAATTTTTATAAAATATCCAATCAGTTTATTGATTAGTACCCATTGAAATTAGATTTGGTATTTGAGTGAGATAATTTTTTGAGTTTAAATTAACGTTTACAGAATCTTTACACCGTACTGTGCGCCTTGTACATAAACATATTAGCATAAACACAACTTGCCTGCTGCAAGCAGGCCTGTCTACAACAGGTAGATTGTGTTTATCGTAATTATAGCATAATGTTTTCATCTTTGTAAGCGTTTGCAAACGGTTTTAATCCTTTCTGCTTTCAACTAAAATTAAATTCTCCTTCCCGTTATCCGTAGCGTCCCCGGCTCATAGCCGTCAGGCTATGAGGCAGAGCCCTACGGACAACAGTTAATGATGGTCCTCTACGGGCAACTGGGGGTTATATAAATTTCCCCAATATATTATTGATTTTTAACACATCTAACCGAATATTTACCACTTTTCAGAGTTGAAACCTCACCAAAATGCTTCATGTACTTGCTAAATTGAAAAGAATATGCTTTAACGCTTTTAAAAGCACCTTTATTTACATTATCATCCGAACTCCAGAATCCCGCAACTGTTCCAAGGCCCATGTATTTATAATCATAAAAATATCCCCCATAAAGAACATTAAATCCGGATGCGCCATCTTCCTGGAAAAATAAAAAGGCTTCCTTGTATCGTTGGCTAATTTCCTTTCTTTGTTCTTTATTCAACTCTTTATATGGGATATTACCGTTCTCATCATAGATTTTTCCGTAACCATTAATAAGGGAGTGCCATTCTTTAATACTTGGCAAATGCCAGCCGGCAGGGCAAACTTCCTGTGCGACTGTCCATGAATATAGTTTTCCGTATCGTTTCAGATTATCTAATGATCCTTCATAATACTCCGATCCCTTAACATTGAGTTTTAAGTTTTCTGCCATCCATACATGCATGCCAATTTCAACCCATTTATATAT
>CAVVIO010000094.1:0-9082 GCA_963748095.1 uncultured Bacteroidales bacterium | reverse complement strand
ACCGCCTGCACCCAAATGATGACGATTTGCATCTGATCTACAGTTGTGGATAGGGTTTTCGATCCCCTTAAAAGTGAATTAAATGCATTGACTATAAAGGGAAAGACTGATGAACAATTTAAATATATATCTGTTTAGGTATTAATAAATTCAGACCATGGCTGTTATCAGAATTCTGGCAACAGAAGACGACCCCCTGCATGAGGAAATGCTTCGTGTTACCATTCAAAAACTGGGATATTCGCTGATCGATGTGATCTACAAACCCACGGATGTACTGCTTAAAACAGCAGCCACAAAACCCGATCTGCTGTTGATGGACATTGACCTTGGTGGTGAGGTTTCGGGCATAGAGCTGACTAAAGAGATCAATTCACGTTATGATATTCCCGTAATATATGTGACTTCCTTTGCTGACAGTGAAACATTTGAAAAAGCAAAGCAAACCTGTCCGTGTGCCTATGTAGTAAAACCATACAGCGAAGAAGAACTGCAGCGGGCAATTGAACTGGCCATTTTCAACAAACAGAACAATGATCAGCCATTTAATGGCTGGAAGAATGATGTGGTGCTTGACCGGCACATTTATGTAAAAGAAAACGGCAGTCTGAAAAAAGTAGAACTGAATGCCATTCAACTGGTGGAGGCATACGATAAATATTGCTTTATCTACACGGAAGAAGGCAGAATAATGATCCGTTCCCGGTTCAGCGATGTAATGGAAAAGTTGCCGGCCTCCTTGTTCTTACAGGTTCACCGGTCGTATCTGGTCAATATCAATGCTATTGAAAGTATAAAGGCAGGAGATAACAAGATTTTGATAGCCGGCAAAGAAATTGCTGTGAGTAAATCTTTTAAAAACAACCTGTTTTCGAGATTAAAAACAATTGGTTAAAACAAAATTTTACGCAAATGAAAATTCCTCACCACCTTGTCGAATTTTTTAAAAAGAAAGATACTTTCGGGTACCTGGCCTGTTTAAACAACAAACAATTTTGTGATGTATGCAGAATCAGCGGAATTTATATCGTTAACCAGGAGTCTGTGAAAATAATCTATATGCCGTCTTTATCGCCTGATATGTTGAATAACCTGCAAAGAGTACCGCAAATGACGGTGACTGTTGTTTCGGCCTATACATTTGAATGTTTTCAATTGAAAGGAAAATATTTGTCTCACGAAAATTTAAATGCCGCTGATGAGAAGTTCAAAAATACCTATCTGCATGGAATGGTTGAGGTTATCAGGGACATGGGTTTCAAAATGGAAAAGGTTTTAAGTGGTAATTTTAGTAAGCTGGATACTCTTGCTTTACTTATGAAAGTTGAAGAAATATATGAACAAACGCCGAAAGAGGGTACAGGTGAAAAAATAAATAAAGAATTAATACATTAAATCAGACTAACGTGATCAATGCTCAAATACAAGAAGCCTTGCAGGGTATTTTGCCCTCAGTGATAACAACGGTGTCGAAAGAGAATATTCCCAACCTGAGTTATATTTCACAGGCCCATTTTGTTGATGATAACCATCTTGCAATTTCGTGGCAATTCTTTAATAAAACCTATAAAAATCTACAGGATAATCCCAGGTTTTCGGTTGTGGTGACCTCTCCTTCCGATTTTTCCATGTGGAAAATCGATCTGATGTATACTGAATTTTTATCGGAAGGCGATTTATTTGATGAACTGGAAGTTGCACTGGAAGCCATCGCATCCATGCAGGGGGCTTCCGATATATTCAAATTACGTGCTATATTGATTGGTGAGATCGTATCAATAGAACAACAGTTTGATGGACACGAATAAGGATACTATTAAAAACCTGCTGGAAAAAGAAATCGTTAAGAATAAAATTACACAGCAGGTTTCAGTTGAAATAAGCAAAAACACCCCGCTAAAAGACAAACTCGATAATATTCTTGAAATCCTGGAATATAGCTATGGATTAAAACATACACTGCTGTTATTTCCAAACAAGGACCATACAAAAATGATCGTTTTTGCAAGCAGGGGTTTTACCGACACAGGTATTGGAGTTGAAGTGCCTTTTGGTAAGGGTATTGTTGGCATAGTTGCAGAAAAGAGGAAAAAAATACGCTTGTCAGGTTTGCAAAACTATAAGCAATATGCGCATAGTGCAGCCAATAAAACGGGTACAGTAATTAATAAATCTTCTGCTGACAAAAATAAAAAGAATCGTTTGCCGGGACTTCCAAACGTTGAAGCCCTGCTGGCTTTTCCTTTGATCGCTAATGATGAACTGATAGCAGTATTGTCCATTGAAAGTAACGAAAAGGATTTTTTTAGTGTTGACGATGAAAATTTTCTGCAGAGCCTGTCACAGCAAATGGCGCTTTCCATTCAAAATGCCCTGATAATAAATAGTCTGGAAGAAAAGGTGAAGGAAAGGACCTATGAAATCGAAAGACAAAATTCAGAACTGGAACATTTAAATGCCACCAAGGACAAGTTTTTCTCTATTATCGGGCACGATTTAAGGAGTCCGGTTACCAGCCTGAAAGTGGCAACCGACCTTATTCAATATTATTCCGGGCAGGGAGATGTACAAAAACTGAAAGAGATAGGAGCTAAAATCGATACTTCCGTTAACAATGTGAATCAATTGCTGGATAACCTGCTTAAATGGGCCATGTCGCAACGTAATTTACTAAAATGCGAAATAACAAAAATAAATGTGAAAGATGTTATCGGAAGAGTAACCGAAACGATGAAGCAAACAATCCTTGCCAAGGATATTACCATTACAGACCGGGTTGCGGAAGATTGTTTTATTAATGCGGATATGGATATGGTGTTGGTGATTTTCAGAAATGTGCTGAGTAATGCTATAAAATTCAGTCAACAGAATGGAAATATAAGTATTTCGGGACATTGCTCCGGTAAAGAAGTCCATATTGAGATTGAAGACCGGGGAGAAGGGATGTCGGCACAAAAAATAAAAACACTTTTTACCCTGGCAGTCAATAAAAGTTCGCTGGGTACCAATCGCGAAAAAGGAACCGGGCTGGGAATGGTGCTTGTAAAGGATTTTATGGAGCTCAATAAAGGCAGGGTCAGCGTAGAAAGTAAAATTGGCAAAGGGACAAAAGTTGAACTGTGCTTCCCCGAAAGTGTTTGAAAGGAATATTCTATTACCAAATTTCATTATCTCATATAGAAAATATCATCATTACACCCCCCTTACTCCCCTAAAAGGAAGAATCCCGACTTGTAGCGTGAGGAAAGTTTCCTCTTTAGAGCCTGTTTCGCTTTAGCGGAAGTACAAAGGTGTGAGTGAGGGGAGATTCTCATTTCACGCCCTCCAATTAATTTTTTGCGAAATGCTGAAACCTTTCACGACCGGTTTTGGTTATTTCGCGCCATAACAGTATCATCTCATGCCTTTTAATTTCTCCTGATCTGTTATCTGCCTACTTTTATTCAGAATTTTAAAAATTAATATTTACATAAATTCAAACAAAATGGAAACATTAAAAGAAAATCAGGTAAAACAAGAGGTAAAAATTGATCCCTCTCACATTATGCAAATCGGCATGGGTTTTTGGGCCTCTAAAACACTTCTTACGGCTGTTAAGCTGGAGCTTTTTACCCGTTTGGCCACCAGGCCGTTAACGGGCACAGAAATTAAATATGAGTTGTGTCTGCACGACAGAGGATTGTATGATTTTCTGGACACCCTGGTTGCGTTGGGATTTCTGCAAAAAAATGGAAATAAGGACAATGCAATCTATTCAAACTCGAAGGATTCCGATCTTTTTCTCGACAAAAACAAGCTTTCTTATATGGGTGGAATATTGGAGATGGCGAACAATAGATTATATCCATTCTGGAATTTCCTGGAGCAGGGCTTAAAAACGGGAAATCCACAGAATGAGATCAGAACAGGTGGAACTTCACCTTTCGAAGAAATCTATTCAAACAGGGATAAAACCCGCGAATTTGTAAATGCCATGAGTGGAGTACAGATGGGTAATTTTATCACTTTTGCAAGTCAATTCGATTTTTCAGGTTACAAAACTTTAAGCGATGTAGGAGGAGCTGGAGCACATTTATCGGCCCAGGTGGTATTAAATAACCCACACATGAGATGCATCTCTTTCGATCTTCCACCCGTGTCTCCGATAGCTTCTGAAAATATAAGCAAGATGGGCCTGGCAAATAAGATCGAGGTCAGATCTGGTGATTTTACTACGGAAGCATTGCCCAAAGCTGATGTCATTACCATGGGAAATGTTCTTCATGACTGGGGTACAAAGGATAAGAAAATGCTCATCGGGAAGGCCTATGATGCTTTACCCGGCGGGGGTGCACTGGTTGTTATCGAAAACATTATTGATGACGAACGGCGTAAAAACGCATTTGGTTTGATGATGTCTCTGAATATGCTGGTTGAAACCGTTGAAGGTTACGATTTTACAGCAGCAGATTTTGATGCATGGGCCAAAGAGGCAGGTTTTAACGAGACTTTTGTAATGCCGTTGACAGGTCCCTCAAGTGCTGTAATAGCTATTAAATAACTAAACTTAAATCATAAAAAAATGAAAACAATTAAAAATTTGAAAAACAGCGTACTGGTAATCACATTAGCACTTATTACCATTACAAGTTCTGCACAAAACGGAAATGGAAAAATTTATCTTTCTATTTCGCATAAAGTTGCTGATTTTACAACTTGGAAAGCCGGGTTTGATAAGGATAGTCCTGTAAGATTGCAGGCAGGTCTGAGTACTGTATTTGTTAAGCAGGATATTAATAACACAAATGCTGTTACTGTTTTATTCGCTGTTAAGGATCTTGACAAAGCAAAAGCATTTGTGTCCGATCCCAGACTAAAAGAGGTCATGACCAAGGCAGGTGTCATAAGTAAACCCGAAATTGTTTTTTATAAAACGGCTGAAGAGTTAGACCCCATAAACATCTCGGAATTGGTGACAACGATTACTCATACGGTAAAAGATTATTCTGCATGGAAGCGTGTATACGATTCTGCCGGAGAACTGCGCAAAAAAGCCGGTATTCATGACAACCTGATCCTTCGTTCCCTTACTGATGAAAATAGTGTGACGGTATTAGGCAATTCGTCGTCTGCGGCTGAGTTTAACGCATTCGTGTCGGATCCCGGCCTCAAAGCAGCCATGGAAAAAGGTGGTGTTATCTCGAAACCTGCAGTAAAGGAATTACTTTAATTTTTGGTGCAGAAGAATGTTATTAATGATCAGAAAATGAAAATTTTGATAAGAACAGAATTTAAAACCGATTACAATTAAATAATAAAAATCATGGAAAAGATTTTAGTAACAGGAGCAACAGGAAATACCTGTTCAATACTTATCCCGGCGTTACTTAGTGCAGGATATCAAGTGCGTGCCTTTGTACGGAACACAGAAAAAGCCAGGTCACTGAAAGATGCGGGAGCAGAAATCTATGTAGGTGATTTGGATAAAAGTGAAACAATTGATGCCGCACTTAAAGGAATTGATAAAGTGTATATGTGTACATGGAATGGTCCCACTGCTGCATCGCAAGGCTTGAATATTATAGAAGCAATAAAAAGGACAGGAACAAAACCTTTGGTTGTCAGACATTCAGCCTTTGGTGCCGACAGTTCAGAACTTATCCGCCAGATTAACAAAGTGGACAAAGCCCTGAAAGCGTCCGGTATTCCATATATCATCATCAAACCTACTTTTTTTATGCAAAATCTGATGATGGCTTCACCATCGATTCAGAGTGATGGAAATATCTATTGGGACTGGTCAGACGGAAAAGCAGGAATGATCGATATCCGTGATGTGGCAGAAAGTGCCCTGGGGGCCTTAACAGGAAAAGCAGAACAAGGAAAGGAATATATTCTTACAGGTTCTGATTCAGTATCTATGAATGATGTGGCAACTTCATTTACAAAGGTTCTTGGTAGGCAGGTGAATTATGTTGCCGTGCCGCACGAGGCTTCTAAAGAATCGATGATGGAGATGGGTTTCCCTGAATTTATAGTAGACGGATATGTAGAACTCAGTAAAGGATTCTCTAAAGGTTTTGCCGATACTACAACCCCCAATGTTGAATTGCTTTCGGGACATAAGGCAAGGTCTATTGATGATTTTACAAGAGATTTTAAAGGGTATTTTGGCAGTTAATCACAGCTGAATACAAGACAATTACAGGTTCGGAGTTCGGTGTAACAGGAAGCGCCAGACTCCGAATTTGTTTTTTTGACCCTTGTAATAGTATCAACTTGTTTGGAACTCACATGGAGTCTGCTACTTGTTCCCTAACAACCAGGTTCAGCTTAGGCTGTGCCTGAGCCGGATATATCCCTTCAGGCTTTGCCTGGGTTCTGTATTTTTGTTTTTCATCAAAGGTTTACTTGAGCAGGCGGAGCCTGCTACCATATATTCGACTAGGGTGGGACCTTAGCCGAACCCACAATTATATCAGAATTTTACCAGTAATGTATTTACGTTATTTACTTCCCTACAATGCTTCTCATGCTGAATACCGCGTACACCCAAATGGAGTAAGTCTGTGACTTGTGCCTCAAAAACCAATACTTTCCTGACCATTAATTAGCTGTTTTATATTCCAGGCAACTAATTAATAACGATCTGCCTCTTTAGGATAGTTGCAAAAGTGAAAAAAGTCAGTTAAATTGAACGGGATATAAACATGACCATGACCATGAAAAATGTAAAATTGCTTTTATTCTTGTATGGAATTATCGTGATCATTATATCGGGCTGTGAAAACAACGATGGATGCAATGAGCAGCCACAACAGGTAGTAATCCTGCATTTTGGTGATACAACAGGCAATACCCAATACCGATTACAAAATATTGATACGGAACAGGAAACCGTTAATCTTGTGATCAACTCACAGACGGATTACGAAAAATATGTAGCCGGTAACGGTACCCTGCCGGTAATTGATTTTAACCAATATACATTCCTGGCAGGAAGAATGAAAACATCTGCTTCCGGTATGGTAACTGATCAGTATGTTACCCGAAAGTGTTATGAATATACCTATACCGTCAATATAGAAGAAGGGAACCTTGGTGTTGTTTCAGCAGTATATTATTTTGCTGTTATTGAAAAAGTAAACGGGAAGGTTATATTCGATATTCATTATGTAAATACCGGTTCGGTTTAAGGCAGCATACGACTGCCATTCAATAGAAGGAGACTGTTTGCCTGTAACAGGCAGGACGTGCTGTCGCGCAGTGACAGTTGGGAGGGGATTTTGCTTAAAAAGCATAAGTCCAGTTGGTCAGCGAAACGCCATAAATCAAAATTCCCGTAATGTTCCAGGGAATTACCGCAATGAACAATGATCACTTCCTTATCGGGAATAACATAGATGTTTTGTCCCAAATTTCCGGAAGCTGCAAACTGAAAAGTCGAATCGCAGTTTGCATGACCCCACCAGTGATAAGTATAATACACCCTTTTACAACTGTCTCCAAACCAGTCGGGATATATGTTGCGGGGTACGGTCATGTTTTCCCGTGTTGACGCCAGTACCCAGTTTTCAGAGACGATCTGATTTCCGTTCCAGTTGCCCTCCTTAAGGAAAAGACGTCCGAACCTGGCGTAGTCAATGGCTCTTGCTATTAAGCGGCTGGGCATGTATTCAAAACCTGCCTTTTTACTGTCGACGGAGAATAAGGCATCGTATTCCATTATTTTCGACCATAATTTCTCTTCAAGATACTGAGACACAGTTTTCCCGGTAGCCCTTTCAATGATTAATCCCAGATAACTGGTATTGTAATTACAATATTGAAAGGTACCTCCCGGTTCAGTTGCGATTTTCACCTTTTTTAGCAACAGTTTACGGACGTTTGGATGGTAGTATCCTACAGCTTCATCATGCCACGGGGCATGAATGTGTGTTCCCGGAAGGTAACCGGTATTGTATTCAAGTCCCGAACGCATCTCCAGTAAATGCTTAATGGTGATTTTACCAAACCTTTCATCCCGTTGCAGCAGCTCCGGAATATAGGTTGTTACCGGATCGTCTGCACTTGTGATTAAATCGTCATCAATAGCAGCACCAATTTAAAAAGAAATAAACGATTTTGCCATGGATTGCGAATGGAAATAGGAATCCCTGTTAAATCCGTTAAAGTATTTCTCATATAAAATGGTATCCCTGCGGATGAAAATCAGTGCCGTGCTTTGCGATTTCTCTGCCCATTCATCAAATGTTTTAAAACCGGAGTGCGACACCCTTTCCTGAAACAAACCTTCAACAAATTCTTTATCCGGACTTTTAATGAATTGAAAGGCATTGTCGGCTCCTTTAACGATCCTGTTTTCGTAAAGCCGGTAATCATAAACGTCAGCTACATTTTGCGTAATCAAACGGTATAAGTAGACAGGCGAATATTTAACGGATAAAACAACCAATATAAGAAGCAGCAGAAGAATTGGTGTTAATGCAATTAGTATAATTGTCTTTTTCATTTTCTATGGGTTGATTTGGTGGAAGATTTTTGGAAATCATGATATATTAACCGGAAATCCAATGGAATTTTTATACGTTCAACAGGTTTAATTTTATTTGTATAAAACATTAATAATTCTTTTTTGTTCTCAGCCGAAGCTTGGCTGTTATTTACTATCACACATTGCTTTCCAGGCTGAATAGTGCGTACGACTTATTTTCCAGCACAGAAATTATTAAGAATTAATACAGACACACATTGCTTGTGTAGCCAAGTGACTTCATATATATTTGTAGTCAAATAACTACACGATGAATTTAAGACGCGACGTATTCCAGGCCATAGCCGACCCCACAAGAAGGGCCATACTGCTGCTGCTTACCGCCCAATCGATGACAGCAGGTACCATAGCTTCCAACTTCGATACGGCCCGGCCGACTGTTTCGAAACACCTGCAGATACTTACCGAATGTGAACTGCTGAAGCAGGAGCAAAACGGAAGGGAAATATACTATCATTTAAATCCGGTAAAGATGAAAGAGATAGCTGACTTTATCGAGCCGTTCCGCAACATGTGGGACGAGCGGTTTAATAAACTGGAAAGTGTTAT
>CAVVIO010000093.1:0-5197 GCA_963748095.1 uncultured Bacteroidales bacterium | reverse complement strand
ATGAAATTCACAATTTCAGGTGTAACGAGTTCAGCAGCACAAATAAAGTCCCCCTCATTTTCCCTGTCTTCATCATCAACCACAATTATTATTTTCCCGGCTTTTATATCTTCTAAAGCTTCTTCGATACTATTCAGCTTCCTGTTTTGTTCCGAAAGGTCTTCCATATCTTTAATGCTACAGGATTGCAGCGTTTTATTCTTTTTATGAGAATTTCTTAATTCTTATGGCAAAAGTATAATATGTTATTATAAAACCCTAACTAAAAATTTAAAATCAGGGATGACATTTATCACAAAAATGATTCCAACAAATAAACACTTACAGCAATCATACAAAATGTCAGTCGGCCCGGTTTGACTTTTCCCACAAAACAGTATAACTACCGGAAATAAACCGCAGGATACCCTCAATAATGGAATAATTCATAACAAACAGATAGTAAGGCAGAAATAAAAGCTTTAAACGTATCCGGCGATTTCTAAGCAACCAACCTGCAAAAATCAGGATATAAAAAAGGAATTGAGCTGTCAGCAGGACAACGTAAAGTACCGGAGAATACGGGTATTTTAAAACGATTAGAATATTTGACATCAGGGCAACGATAAATGCTATAGGAACCAGGGTCCAGCGCAATACTTTATGTGAAAAGTATTGAAAGGATAAAAGTCCGTACCGGAAAGGATTTAAAAGATCAGGTGTGCGGGAAAAGGTCTGGATACCACCCGAGGCAATTCTGATCTTTCGTTTCCTTTCTTCATAAATATTTAAAGAAGCATTTTCCTGTGCATAAGCATTAGGAGTATATTTAATTTTATAACCTTTTCTGGCAATTTCTAGGGAAATCATAAAATCATCGAGTATGGTATCTGGTTTTATGGGGGTAAATAAGACCGTTCTTATGGCGAAGAGTTCCCCGGCGGCACCAACAGTTGAATTTAAATCTGATTCCAGCTTTTTTATCTGCGATTCGTACTGCCAGTAAATACCCTCACCGGAACTCACAGCAGATTCTTTGTCTCCCATGAAAATTCTCTTCTCACCAGAAACACACCCAACCTTATTATCAAGAAAAAGTTTTACTATTTCACGAATTGCTTCCCTGTTTAATAATGTATTAGCGTCGGAAAATATGACAATGGGTGTATTTATGAACTGCATTCCCCTGTTCATCGCATGAATTTTACCTTTGCGTATATTTTCATGTAAAATTGTTACTTCTTTGTATCCAGCCAGTAATTCATCTGAATTATCATCCGATCCGTCAGTCACCCAAACAATTTTTAACTTTTCTTTTGGGTAGTCCAGGTTCAGTGAATTTTCCATTTTCTTTCTAACAGAGCCGGCTTCATTATATGCCGTAATGAATAACGTAACCTTTGGTTCATCATAAGGTGCCGGGTTTTTACCGGCTGTAGAAAAGAGTTTTTTAATCCGGACTGAGAAAAACAGCATCAGTGTATAACCTGCATAGGCATAGAAAATAATCCCCAATGATATCCAGAATACTATTTCCATAATTATTTCCGGTTCAACTTATAAAAGTTTTCAAGATCGGAAATGATCCTGGAATTTTCAAAATTTGTTTCCACGAATTTTCTTGCATTCTTTCCGATCTTTTGACATTCGTCTGAATGATTTATTAAATAGGTGATCTCATTTATGAAATCATCCGTAGTATCTGCAATCAATATATTCTTCCGATGAGTTGTATTCAGCCCTTCGGCCCCGGTAGTAGTTGTAATAATAGTTTTTCCAAGTGACATTCCTTCAATTATTTTAACCCGCATACCGCTACCTGAGAAAAGCGGAGCAATCATAACTGTATGGGATTGCATAAATTCGGCAGCATTTTTTACCTCCCCCATATACTTACAGTTTTTAATTTTTATTTTTTTTATAAGCCATTCCGGGGCATTACGTCCGGCAATATAAAACTGAAGCGTTGGAAATTGATTGTTGACAATGGGCCAAACTTGCTCCAGAAACCAGGTAAGTCCTTCATGATTAGGCATCCAATCCAGTGAACCGATATAAAACAGTACTGGAAATTCAGTATTTTTTCCGGCATCATACTCTTTATTAATTTCTATACCGGCAGGACTAACATGCACAGGGCGTGTGTTTCCCAGGAGATTTAACTCATCTGCATCACGTGTAGTTATAGGTACCAGTAAATCATAAGTATTTAAAGCCCGGATTTCGAAATGTTTTAACCTCTTTGCCATTATTTGCAAATACCATTTTTTTAAAGGGTTTGAAATGTTTCCGGTATATCGCTTCCAGATCTCATGTTCAATATTATGTGCACGGTATACAATAATAGCATCCGAATATTGCCGGATAATTTTTATGTAAGGAGTAAGGTATAATCCTTCCAGTTGGATAAAATCAAATGATTCATTCCTTAACAGACTTACCAGGCGTTTCATATAATTTTTTGAGAAGAAGCGTATGGCATTATATGGCAATTTTGAAAAAATCAGGTTATTGAAAGCTTTAATAATGTGAATTTCTGTATTTACATAAACCTGTTCGACGTGAATAGTTGTTTTTTCATTTAGGGGTAAATTTTCAGATGTAAAAGGGTGTTTCGGGGTCGACATGGTAAGGAGAGTTAATTCATGTCCCAGATCCAACAATCCCTTCATAATATTGAATGTTGCAATTGATCCCCCGTCTCGCGGTGGGAATGGGTATTTATTGGATAGTTGCAGAATTTTCATTGGCCTATGAGAAACATTTTATCAATGTTTTGTACCCCGGGTAATATATTAAATCATTTTCTGGGGACGACAGTTGATTATAAAGACATCAGACCGGGTTCATATCGTTAATACGGTTTTCTTTTTTATGGGACTTGTTGACAAAAAAACTAATCAGCCGTTTCAATATATTCTTGTATGATTCAATATTAAAAATTCTGGAATCGGTAGTAGCCTTAAAAGTAAGAAATATGCCGATTATCAGAAGAATAAATGAAGAGAGCCACATACCTTCGTAATCCGGTAATATGCTTTCCCTTACAAATTTTTCTCCCATCATGGATGTGATATAGTAAAAGATGAACAACAAGGTAGATAAAACGAGGGGCATTCCCAATCCTCCCTTACGGATAATAGCACCCAGAGGAGCCCCGATAAATAAGAAAATAAAACAGGCAAACGATATAGTGAATTTACGGTGCCATTCAATCTGATATCTCCGAAGATGTTTTTTCTGAAATTCATAATTGTTTTTAGAATCTTCAATAAAGATTTTCGTTGATCGGGCATTCATAAGAGCCTGGGTAATCATCCTTTTCTCATTACTTTCCCCCATTTTATTTAATATAGTATCGAGATTTATAGTTTGTGCTTTATTCAGAAAAGTATCTTCTTTGTTTTCAATAACTTTACCGAATTTCTGTAAGTTTAAATTTGCTTTGGGGGGGAGTTTATGTTTTATGGGAGGCTTGTAATTCCGGACTTTGAACAAATTATTGATATACAGTACTTTTTCAAACCTTTTACGATTACCATTCATATCTGTTTGCAACGAATCCTGCATTTTATTCAGTTGTGACAGGTTCATCATCTGATAATTACTTTTAAACAGGTTTTCGTCTGTTCGTTGCAGGCCAAATCCTGTTAAAGGAATAATAAAACGTTGTTCACCGAATTTATCCATTTCCTCGGGATAAGTGCGGTTTCGCGAACCTCGTCTTTCCTCCTGCATTTCGTTATAACTTGTACCATGATAAAGTGTAATGATTAATTCTCTTTCGTCCGACGTCATTTTCATCAGGCCTGAATCAGCGACAGTCACTGAAATATTTCCCTTTCTTTCGGAATGGTCGTAAATGTGCAGATCGTATAACATATTAGTCTCGGGATCTTTTCCCTCAACCCGAATGCTGTAATCGTTAACTCCATTGTAAAATTCTCCCGGTTTAATTTGTAATTCCGGTCTTTGCTGCCGCACATCATACAGCAGTGATCTCATTTTTAAGTTTGTGTATGGCATTACGCGATTTACAAAAAAGAAGGCGCCTATACTTACAAAAATTACAAAAATAACTAAAGGTTTCATCACTCTTTGCAGCGATATTCCAGAAGATTTAATTGCGGTAAGCTCGTAATATTCTCCCATATTTCCGAATGTCATTAATGATGACATAAGTATGGATAAGGGAAGCGCCATAGGAACAAGGCTGGCAGAAGTATATAGTAAAAGTTCTGAGATTACACCTATTGTCAGGCCCTTTCCTACCAGATCATCGATGTAACGCCAAAGAAACTGCATTAAAAGGACGAACATCACGATAAAAAAAACCAGAACGAAAGGTCCCAAAAAAGATTTCAAGATTAATTTATGCAGCCGTTTCACTAAAATGGAATTTTAATAAATACTATGTATCATACATGAAACGCCTACAAAGGTAACTTATTTTCTGTGTAAACTGAACAAGTTAAAGGCCGATAGCCCGACGTAATTCTGTAATCTGGGAATCCCATAATTCTATGTTTTCATCTTTTTCATCATCCTCAGCAAAATCTGTTATTACCAGCGCCACATCACCTGTCAATTCATCTACAGTAATGCGAAATTCAAAATACGTTTCTTCATCTTCATCTGTCCAGCGGAAACGTATATATCTATTTTCTTTTTTTTGCAATACATCGGCAACTTGTTCAGATCCGTTCCAAAAGAAAGAGAAAGTCTCCCCGATCAGATTTACATCATCCGCAAACCACTCTGATAAACCTCCGGGAGTGCTTAACCTTGTGTATAAAACTTTTGGCGAACAATTAATAGTATATTCCAGAACAATTTTCTTTTTCATCTAATAATCTGTTGTTTACTTTTTGTTGGTGGGTTGCAATATAAAAAATGTTCGCAATATATTCGTTATAAAAATTCATTTAAATTCAGATGATGTCTAAGTTACTAAAATCATCCAATTTTATGGAGTAGAAAGAATTCTATATTTTTTACTATTCCTCTTTTTAAAAATAACAATTTTATAAAAGAAAATTTTATCTTTGCCCCACGAATTTGGAAATACCTGGTTTATCGGGTATAGCCTGAAATAAAGGCGAGGTAGCTCTCCCGATAGCTATCGGGAGGTTAGAGCATCCTGATTAATATCGGGAAGGTCGAGAGAGTCGCTGGGTAATTGAAAAAATGGCGAGGTAGCTCAGCTGGTTAGAGCGCA
>CAVVIO010000092.1:0-8956 GCA_963748095.1 uncultured Bacteroidales bacterium | reverse complement strand
GGGTCCCTTCAAAAATAATACGTCGCAGAAACATTCTACGACGAGGTGAGGGGTAGAATGGTTTGTCGTTGGAATGTTATGCAATTAAGTGGGCACAAGCGGTGACGCCAGGTGGGGGTGCAGTTAATATTAATCTTGTATTTTCAAGTTAATCAGAATTAAAGATAATTTTCTTTCAAGATTACGAGAATAATGATAAAAGGAATTAGTAATCTCATAAAATAAAATTGAATCAGTTTCTTTTCTTTTCTTTCCAATAATCCCAAAATAGTTGAAACAACAATTCCTAGAATCGAAAAAACAATCATCACATTATCAGTCGAAGTCCAATCGTTTAATTCAAATAAAATTGTTATCCAAGAGACTGACAAACCGTATCCATAAATCTTATAGAAGATTTTTGATTTTAGTTTCGAATCAGATTTGTAGGTAATAAAACTTGAAAAAAAATAAACAATTGAAAGTGTTGTAGCACTAACAGTCAATAGCATTGATATCAAATCCGTATTCGAATAATTTATACTAATAAGAAATATTACAACAATAAAAAACAAATAACTAAATAATTCGAGTTTTTTAGTGAAAGATTTCCAACCCGCAGACTGAACTAATTCTGTAATTGTAAAATTCTGATTGTTCATATTTATACTAAGTTTTTATCGTTGTCTTAAATAATTTATTTTGAAAATGTATCTATATACTAAATCAAATCTTCAGTGCTATTTCTTTTATACCGGGAGTGCGAAACACGTAAGGATAAAGTCCACTATAGCGGAATGGCACTGAACGTTGGCGATATGTGTAGTGCAGGTTTCAAGGCTTTAAATTATTTAAACAAGAAAACATAAATATAGACAGAAACATTTAAAAATCACAAACACCTAAATTGAGTATCATCACATGTTGTATCACGTTTTTTATTTGCACGCATCTATAAACTCAGCTTCATCTTCCTTATCTAAGTCAATTCCAAGTTCTTTCGATTTATTATATTCTTTGCATGCGGATTCCTGATCACCTTGTTTTAGGAATATTTCAGCTTTTGTAAAATGTGCATACATATAATCCTTTTTCAGTGATAAGGATTTTTCTAAGTAATAATTCGCTTGTTTCAAACTATCCATTTTTAAATAGGTATCGGCTATACTATTATAGATTCTGTGAAGATGTTTTTTAGGTATCTCATTACATAATTCTTCAAATACTTTCAGGGCATCATTATATCTATGTAATTCTGTTAATGCCATACCTTTGTTGGCTTTTGTGTAATAGTCCTTTGGATTATGATTTAAATGTGCATTTAAATCATCCAACAATTTATCATATTGTTTAGTCCTTAAATAGGAACCTGCTCTACTCATAATTATTTCATCATCGTCAGGTATTGATTTTAAGGCAATATTAAAATCTGATATTGCTAAGCTATCCAGTTTTTCATAGAAATAACAAATACCCCTTCGATAATAAATAAATCCTTTCTGTTCTACAGATAATGCCCTGGTATACAAAGGTATTGCTTCATTATATTTTTCTTGTTGCTCATATGCAAGACCCTTATAATACAGGGCATTATAATTTCTTGGATTTATATCTAATGCCTTATCAAAATATTCAATTGCTTTTTCATATTTCCCTTTTTTACCATAAGTAATGCCTTTTCTTGCATAAAGATTATCTTGTTGTGCAAGTAATTGTGTCGTTATAGTAAATAACAAAATTATCAGAATGTTTTTCATAGTATAGATGTTGTGAGTTAAAATGTTACATATGTTTTGTTCTACTGTTCTTATTAAATACGCAATGTTTTATGATCGACTGTTGGGCATAGTTTATTCTCCTGAAGTTGGTATCTGTCCATTGATCCATTGTTTCATTTGTGCCTCAGAACCTGGGAAATATGACAATTGTTTAGTTTTTAAGTCAACAACTCCAAATACAAGAACGTGATAATCATTATTATGATATTGTCTTTCGAATTTGTTGTCCGATTTATCAATTTCGACCAGGTATCCAACCACCCTTACTTTATTTCCTATTTTTTCAAATCCGCTGTTTATCATTGAAACAATCCAGATTTTATTATTATTTAATCTCAATTCGTAATAAGGTGTATTTCTCTTACTTTTCTCAAGTCGAATTACTTCACCATCAAAAGCGACAATTTTACCATTCCATTTGTTTAGCTTATTAATATCTTTATCAGAGAAATTTGTCGGAAAAGCAGCAACCTTGGATTTTGAGGCTGTCTCTACAGAACCAGATAATTCTTTATTAAACATTTGGTTAATTGATTCACAATCTGTTCGTATCAATGTTTCAATATTTTTATTTACCTCTTTCTTTTTCTCCGGGTTAAGAAGAATCATAATTTCACTCATATTTTTTTCGGAAATCACTTGTGAAACTGCATTATCATAACAACTATCAAATCTTGCTTTATAGGTTTCATAATCAATGAAATCTCCAAAACAATTACACATCTTATCAGTTATCTTTATTGCTAAAGAGTCTGTACTTTGACCGAATCCTGTGATACTTATCAGAAAACAAATCGAAACCAATAAATATTTCTTTATCATGTTGTATCGTTGATTTATATTATATTTTGGTTGCAGTGTTTCCATATTAGTCTAATTGTTATTTGATAAAGTGATTTCTTATCTTAATTAGATAGAAAATCAAAAGAATAATAAGTCCACATACCACAAAATATAATCCATAAATTCCAATGTTTAATACCTTATTAATAGAATCTTCAAACATATATCCATCATTGCTTGGTCCTTTCGTTGATAAGAATAGTAGCCCAAAAATAATACTTGAAATCGATGTAATCGGAATTGAGATCCTTTTCATTTTCCGTAATAAAATTCCACTTAAAATTAATAATAGTCCTGAGATAAGATAGCATAATGGATGTTGGTAAAAATGTTTAATCCCAAGGTCTGAAGAATTAGCAAAAAACAGAATAGAACCAATTAATCCGTTAAAACCATTTATACAACCAAACACTATAATAATAATTCCAATTGTATTTACTCGCTTTTTTATTTTACTCTCCATTTTTATTTATTTTGTTGTCTTTTTAACATTGCACCCAACTTATTTATACACAAATATTTTGTTAGTATAACATGCCAACATTGCTATGTTATACGAAAGTATATTTCGTGATCTTAGTACTTTCAAATTCAATATCAGGTTTAATATATAAATCATCTAATGTATTAAACACACCATTTCCCATTACTTCCATCTACCGTATAAGGCATAAATGTAAAAGATAATTTGGTAAAAAGCAAATTTGCGGTTAGGTGTTTAGGCTGCAGGCTGTTTATCAGGTGATATGGTCACAAAGTAACTGGTAACAAGGTGGTAATGAACTTAGAAATGAATGAGTTGCAGATTTAAATCTGCAGGTGGTAAAATTGAAATTGTAATTTTTATGCTGATTTTGTTTAATGATTTAAGCTTCCTTTCTTATTTCAAAACAATTACAAACCTGCTGCTCATCCATCCATAACAACGATACGGTTCTTCGTTATTATCACCATTCATAAACATACCTGTGTTGCCCTTGTTATTTGTCATTAAAACGAACCACCAGATCCTCCCGGTATCATCAGTTGAGCTGGCAAGTGCAACTCCTATCGAACCTTTTGGGAAAACTGCAATCGAATTCCCTTTTTCTTCTGATGTCCATATTAGTGTATCATTATCAACTTTGGGAAATAATCTTAACGTATATTGATCCTTAACTATCTCAAAACCAATCGGCTTAATCAGATTTTTTGTCTGTTCTTCCCCACCTCCGTCAACCTGCGGTTGACACCTCCGCCAGCGGAGGACAGCTCTGAACTGCCGTTATGCTGATTCGTAGCTTTCCCCCTCAACGAGGGGGTGTCAGCTCTGCTGACGGGGGAGGAATTCTCAATCCAGTTCTCTATAGTCCTTGTTACATTATTTATATCATTCAGCACTTCCTCATCATCAAACCTAAGTACTGTAAATCCGGCTTCTTCCAGTTCCTGTTGGCGGATTTTATCTTTCTCCGCAACATCCTCCCATGTATGTGTTATTCCATCCACTTCGATAATAAGCATGAGTTCCTTACTCATAAAATCAGCAATGTAATTCAATACCGGCCGTTGTCTTCTGAAGGAAAATCCCATCATTTTTTGGGATTTCAGCACGTATTTCCATAAACAGGCTTCTGCTTTGGTCATATTCTTTCTCAGCCCGCCTGCCAATGGTCGAAGGGATGCATTATACCCGTAGTGATTTTTTTTACCTGTTTTCATTTATGTAACCAGCTTTTCAGGTTGTCATTTTGCTCAAAAAAATCAGGCAGTTTTTGAGCTTTAAGATTAAATGAAAATATAATCAGAAGAATGCCAATTGTATATTTCATTTTTCATATTTTTTAGTAGTTGATATTATGGGATCAAAATACCTCATTTTTTACTTCTCATACCTGTAATGCCCGATAATTCTGAAACTGAAAAGGCAATCCTCCAGTACCTGGCCTCTTCCGATATTGTGTACAATTAAATTTCCGTTCACCATCCGGAGATCTTTTGCTGACAACAATGCCGATATGCGTGATTCCGCCGCCAAGATCCCAGCAAACGATATCTCCGGGTAAATAATCTTTTGCATTATGTGTAATCGGGAGTACTGTTCCGTGTCTTGAAAAGAATACCATAAGGTTCGGCACACGCCGGTGGTCGATGTTCTTATCGGGAGCGGTAAGTCCCCAGATCTTCGGATATTTGTCGAAATGTGCTGTCATGTCTTCGTGCACTTCTTTCTGCAGGTCGATTCCCAGTTTGCGGTATGCCCGAATAATAACATCCGTACAGACTCCCTTGTCACTTGGGATATCGCCATTTGGATAATCGATAGTAAAGTATCCGGGATCATATACCACATGCTGGTGTGTCAGTTCAATGGCCGAATCGGATAACGCCCGGTAAAAATTTACCTGGGAGTAGGAGGTAGGAAAAATAAAAAAGAATGAGTAAAACTATAAAGTTTATTTTCTTCATAATATGAATATTGACAGATGGTGATATTGCAAATAATGTACCGGTAAAATATTCATACTTAGTATCAAATCAGGTACATATTGTTGTAAAGCATTAAAAAATGTTGCTTATGATTGGGTGATACATAGAGGGTGGAATTGTCACTCATTAGCAGTTCCCAGGAGCTGCTCCGACGCGAAAATGTGCGGATATGTGCCAGGTTGATCAGGTCGGTTTTGGTGATGCGGCAAAATCCGTAGGACGAAAGGCGTTCCCCGAACGATTTTAAATTGCCATTCGCCAGGCTGTTGGTCTTATCCTGAAAAATAAACCGGGTATAGTTTCCCTGCGATTCGCAGCGTATTATGTTCTTGATAGCTACCGGACGGTACGAAAATCCTTCCTGCAGCGAAAGCCTGGCTTCCTGCATATTAGTAATCTCCAGGTTATGCCGGAGAACGTCTATATTTTGTGTGAGTTTCCAGTCGGCGCTGTTGATTTGCTCACAGGCTTTTTTTACCGGAATTTCAAAATCGGAAATTTTTGTGGGTTTTACCAGGTAGTCGGTACAACTCAGCCGGATGGCCTTCAGCAGATCATCCTGTTCACTTTTTGCCGTAACAAAGATCACCCTGAAATCATGTTCCACCTGGTCGAGAATGTGAAAGGCTCCTTTCCGGTCGCCGTTCAGCTCAATATCCATAAACAACAACTGTGGTTTTTTGCTTCTGATGGATTGTATGGCGTCCATGGCATTATCCACTGCACCCACAATTTCGATAGTTTCGGCAAAGTAATTGGTCAGGATCTTTTCGATCAGTTGCCGGTCGTATAATTCGTCTTCTATAATTAGTGATCTGATTCTTTGTTCCATTTATGCGGGTTTTAAGAAGGTAACAGGCGCAGCGACTTATCGGGCATGCCCGTTTCGGGATTAAATACCATGGGCATCAGAAACTCCAGCCTTACCAGCGTTCCGGGATCTACTTCGCCAGGATGAAGTTCCTGTATGGTAGTTATGATATTTATTTTGTACAGTTTTTTTATGATCGCGATACGTTTTTTTGCATTCTCTATACCGATATTGCTCCTGCTGGTCTTAAACGTAAGCTGATTTTCTCTCGATCTTTTAATACCGATACCATTGTCGGCTATCTGACAAATCAGCCTGTCATTCCGGTAATTAAAAGCAATTGATAATTTCCCCTTCATTGACTTTGGTTTTAAACCGTGCTCAATGGCGTTTTCTATAAAAGGGTGGATCAGCAAAGGCGGAAGAAAAAATACAGCCGGATTGATTCCCTCTTCAACCTGTATGGTTCTTTTTTCGGTATCGGGATCGTCAAGCGGTATGTAATCAAATTTATTGCTGTGCCGCAAATGCTGTAGTTTCAGGTAAAGATCAAGAAACCGCAGTTTTTCTTCCAGGCTTACAATTTTCTTTTGCGAAAACAACAGGATATCCTCCATCAGTTTGGAAAAGTCGCAGAGATAATCGCTCGCCCTTTCTTTTTCATTATTCAGTATAAACCAGTTTATCGCCTGGAGCACATTTTTAATAAAATGCGGGTTGGTATGGCTCTGAAAAGCCATAAGCGCATGCTTCAGCCTCTTTTTTCGCTGCTTCTCTATTTCCCGCCATAAAAAAAAGATAAGCAGTATACCGATGCATGCAAATAGAAATCCGGCAAATATAAGTGCGTCCAATGTCAATAATTCTGGTTACCCATGCAATTTAGTAAATTGTTTAATTTCCGGTTACCTTTTTACCAGATAACGTGGAAATACCATTTCATCACTTTGTACCTGCGGGTTATAACTTTACTGATAAAAAATTTCATGATTTCCTTTCCTTTGCTGCATAATCTCTCAATGCTGAAAAATATGCACACACTCGACTGGTTTTTCCTGTTTTTATACATTGCGATTATTATTTTAATTGGCTTATGGGTATCGCGAAAGAACAAAGGTTTCGATTCCATTGCTATTGCAGACAAATCGCTGCCCTGGTGGATTATCGGATTTTCCCTGATTGCAGCCAATATTTCTGCCGAGCAGATCATTGGCATGTCGGGTTCAGGATTTGCCATCGGACTGGCTATAGCCAGCTGGGAATGGATGGCTGCCATAACGCTGATCATAGTCGCCAAGTTTTTTCTTCCTGTTTTTTATAAGGAAGGGATTAAAACCATTCCCCAGTTTGCAGAGCACCGCTTCAGCAAGCAGTTAAAAACCATCCTGGCTGTTTTCTGGATCTGTCTGTTTATCCTGGTCAACCTCACTTCGGTGATGTTCCTCGGGGCTAAAATGATCGATACCATCATTCAGGATAAGGATATCATGGTCTGGGCTATTGTTATTCTGGCGCTGGTTACTCTTGCCTATTCAATTAAAGGGGGACTGATGTCAATAGCTTTTACTGACTACATTCACGTGGGGATATTAATTATTTCGGGATTTTACCTGGCTTATGTGGTGGTCATGCACCTGGGACACGGAAGCCTGTTTGATAACCTGAGTTACATGCGGAATAGTTTCCCGCAGAAATTTCAGATGATCATTAAAGACGGTGTACATGTTACACCCAACGGCACCAATGCGTATATGGATATTGCCGGGCTTGCGGTGCTTATCGGGGGATTGTGGATTACCAATTTATATTACTGGGGCTTTAACCAGTATATCATTCAGCGGGCTTTCGCGGCCAAAAGTCTGAGTGAAGCACAGAAAGGGGTTGCCTTTGCCGGATATCTGAAATTGCTGGTGCCCATACTTGTGGTCATTCCGGGTATAGTAGCTTACATTATTCTATCGGACAGCAGCGGACAGGTAACCCACGAATCGATTAGTCGGTTCGGGGCGCCCTACATGATCAAAGCCAGCGGAGCTATCGATAATGACAGGGCTTACCCAATGATGATCAGCCTGTTTATGACTACCCCGTTTCTGGGAATTATCATTGCTGCCATTCTGGGAGCGATCATATCATCCCTGGGGTCGATGACCAATGCCATCGGCACTATATTTACGGAAGATATTTACAAACCCTATTTCATGAAGGGGAGCAACGATCATTCTGTAAAAATTTACCGGGTGGCTGTTGCCCTTTCACTGCTCATTGCAGTTATGATCGCGCCATTCCTGGGAAATTTCAACCAGCTTTTCACCTATATACAGGCTTCCACAGGCATTGTCAGTCCGGGCATACTGACCATTTTTCTGTTTGGTATCTTCTGGAAGAAAACAACCAACAAGGCTGCTATCTGGGGAGTGATTGTTCCGTTTTTCATTTCGCTGGGACTGAAAGCCACCGAGATCATTTATGTGAATAATCATGGCCCGGCATCTACTTTCAACAGGCCTTTTTATGTACTGCCTTATCAGCAGCAAATGGTTGTTTCCCTTATCTGCGCGGTTTTAATTGTAATAATTATCAGCCTTATCGAAGGCAAAGGGAAAGATTCGCCCCGGGCTATTTCCTTACACCTGAAAATGTTTAAAACATCGCGGAAATTTAATATCAGTGCACTGATTATTGCACTGATCCTTATCTTTTTATATTGGTTTTTCTGGTAGAAAGCGGCTGATTGTTATTGCATTTATTCAGTTTCACCGCTTGTTAGCGGCCGGTAGCTTTAGAACTTTTTATTTTGTTGAACATATTTCTTTCTGATCGCAGCCAGACGTTCTTCTCTCAGACCGGGATTTGTTTCATACTCCGCATGTCGTTTATCCCTGATATCGCGCATCATTTTAACAGCATCGAAATCTTTCTTAGTTTTCATCTTCGTCGAATTTTAAAATTTCCCTTGGTGTTCGTATCTGTATCTGGTCTGGTCTATCCAATTTCTGACTTCCAACTTTCAACATCTCAACTAAATGTAAAAGTTATTTCTCTAAAAAGCAAATCATTCAGCATAGCTGTTGTT
>CAVVIO010000091.1:0-7288 GCA_963748095.1 uncultured Bacteroidales bacterium | reverse complement strand
ATATCACCTTTAAACTGTTGTCTTAATTCCTTATCGGCCAGCAAAAGTGTATCAGCCAGGGAGTGCGTATGGCGGATAATATCCCAGACTTTCCGGTGGATATCCTTGATGTAAACCGCCGGCCCGCTGTAATAGTTATATTGGTCACCGAACATTTCGGGCAACTGCGACTCCCAGAAAGCATGAATTCCCACCTGTCCGGTTAATTGCCCGTTGTAATTTACCGAAGTATGCAAAGGCATGTTGGCATCGCCAATATAATGACCTAAATCTGCAGCCAGGAAAAGGATTTCCGTTTTATTCTTTTCTTTGAATGCCCGGGTCAGTTTTTTCATCATCTCTTCAATATACCAGGGCAGTATTCCATTTTTCTGCAGAAAGTCAGCATCATATTTCTTTTGAGCTTCCTCAAGTGTGGCCGGCAGTTCGTCCAACGGCCCGTAATTCTCCAGATCGATAAAATGCCGGGGTTTTTCCGCATTGTCCTTTATGGTATACTTTCGAACGTCGGGAACACTAGATTCTACGGTAATAAAATCGATATGATTGAAAAAGAAAGACTGCATGGGAGCAGGAAGAGAAAGCACGGCAGCACGGTTAATATGCTCGTGACCGTATACACCCCAGGATATCAGGATAAACGCAAGCAGAATAACCGGAATAATCCTCAACGAATGGTTCTTGAAGAAACGTTTTAACGTCATATTTTTACCTTTTTTAATTTCGTTTGAAACACTTTTTTAAACAGTCTCCTTTTATCTTTTGTTTATTATAAATTATTTTTCGTTTCAGGAACTCATCTCTCAAAACCCTCCTTCACAAACATTACATTTCATCCCTTCGGTTCCACCTCATCCCCTTTCCTTTTCTTCTGAGAACACCGGTAAATAATATGTCGGGCAGACTTATACAGCCGGAAAAAAACAGGAAAGGATCAACCTAAGGCTGCAATGAGGGTTAATTATTGCCGATGACCAACATATTTTACAAATTCCGAAACAAAATTACTATTATCCATTCACTCAGCCAACTATTTTAACAACCTGTTAACATATATTTAAGTTAACCAAAAACCATTTCAGTTGTTATAAATCTTTAAAAGATAATATAGAATTATGGACTTGACCGGTTTTATCCAACTTCTTATACATAAAATTTTTAATCATAAATATCTATGAGTTAGTCATTGAATACGAAACAAGCATGATTAAAAATAATTAAAACATAAAATAAAAACCGGATATCTAAAATCAAAAAATAATCGGAAACCAAAATACCTGTATGAACGAAAAAACACTACTTACCAGATATTTACCTGCCGGTTTTATACTATTTGCTTTCTTATTCACTACCGGAATTTATGCCCAGGGACCGGAAGTAATGATCCACGACAGTGCCTCCCTGAATGAATGTATTACATACGCATTTAAAAATCAACCACTCGTTAAACAGTTAAAACTGGATGAGGACATTGCCAAGCAGGATATCCGCATTGCAATGACTGACTGGCTTCCTCAACTTAATTCCAGCATTACTTTCCAGGATAACATTAAACGGCCCACAGTAATTTTTCCCAATTTTAATAACCCCACGGGACCAAAAACAGAAGTTACCACAGGGGTTAATTATAATTCGGGCCTGCAGCTTTCTGCAAGCCAGACGATATTTAATAACAGTGTTTACCTTGCCGGAAGTACGGCAAAATATTACCGGAAGAAATCGAAACAGACTACCAATGAAGCCATGATAGGGCTGGTAGTGAATATTAGTAAAGCATATTACGATGTATTGCTTACCAGGCAGCAAATGAAGATCCTCAATGAAGATATACAACGGCTCGACAAAAGTTTAAAAGATGCCTTTGCCCGGTATCAGAATGGTATAAGTGACAAGATCGATTATAAGAGGGCCACCATTTCATTGAATAACGCACGAACCCAGAAAGTAAGCGCCGAAGAATCGATAAAAGCAAAGTATACCTATCTGAAACAATTCATGGGATATCCGGCTGATAAACCCCTGGTACTGAGTTACGACAGTATCCATATGCAGAATGATATGCTGGTGGATACCCTTGCGTGGCCTCAGTTACAGTAACAGAATAGAATACCAGTTGCTCAAAACCAATCTGCATCTTCAACGATCGAACATTAATTATTACAAACTGAGCTTTTTGCCTTCCCTGTCGGGTTATGCCAATTACAACCTCGTTTACCAGAACGATCTGACCAGTGAATTGTATAAAAAATCATTTCCCAATTCATCCGTAGGCCTTACCTTATCATTCCCGCTGTTCCAAAGCAGTAAACGGATGCAGAACCTGAGAAAAGCAAATTTGCAATATGAGCGGTTAGCGCTGGATACACTGAATCTTAAGAACCAGATAAATACGGAATATGCGGAAGCTATTGCTTCGTATAAAAGTAACCTGACAGCTTACCGTATTACACAACAAAATATCGATATTGCCAGGGACGTGTACAATACCGTGAAATTACAATACGACCAGGGGGTTAAATCCTACCTGGAAGTTATTGTATCGGAAACCGACCTGCGGACGGCACAGATCAATAATCTGAATGCACTTTTTAAGGTTTTATCGAGCAAACTCGATGTGGAACAGGCTCTGGGCAATATTTCAATTAATTATTAACAGAATAAATGACAACATTATGCCAAATATAAAATTATTTATTCCGGTTGTAACACTCGGACTGATAGTAACGGCAGTATCCTGTAAAAAACAGCAAAAACAAGGTGGTGCCTATGGCCCGGCTTCTGTCAATGCATATACTGTCCATAGTGAAAAGGTAACTTATTATGATACGTATCCGGGAACGGTAGTTGCCCTTAATCAGGTAGAATTGCATAGCCAGGTAAATGGTTACGTCACAGGAATATTCTTTAAGGAAGGAGATCATGTAAAAAAAGGTCAGAAACTTTATGAAATTGACCGCAGTATATATCAGGCCAGCTACGAACAGGCAAAAGCCGGTGTTGATATTGCTGAGGCCAACCTGGAAAAGGCGCAACGCGATGTGGACCGTTATATAAATTTAAGTAAACAGGATGCCATCGCCCAACAAACACTTGACGATGCCAATACAAGTCTCAGAAATGCCAATTTACAGCTTGTATCGGCAAAAGCCAGTTTGTTAAAAGCCCGTACAGACCTAAGTTTTTCGGTGATCACTGCTCCTTTCTCAGGAATAATAGGGATATCAAGTGTTAAGCCCGGAACCTATATTAATACGGGCCAGACGGTTTTGAATACTATTTCTACCGATGATCCTATGGCTGCCGATTTGCAGATCGATGAAAAAAGCATTAGCCGTTTTGTGGGGCTGTTAAATAAAACGGCTTTGCAAAACGATTCTACCTTCAGGATCGTACTTCCCGATAACTCCGTATATCCTGAATTTGGAAAGATATATGCTATCGACAGGGCAATTGATCCGCAGACAGGTACCATCAAGGTGCGACTTACTTTTCCGAATCGTTCGGGTTATTTAAGAGTCGGGATGAGCTGCCTGGTAAAAGTACTGAATACCAATTCCGGTATGCAGGTAGTAATACCTTACAAGGCGGTAACAGAACAAATGAGTGAATATTTTGTCTTCCTGATCAAAGATGGGAAAGCCCATCAGACGAAAATTAAACTTGGCCCGAACCTGGGTGAAAACATAGTGGTAAAAGAAGGCCTGATGGACGGGGATAAAATAGTACTGAATGGCATTCAGAACCTGCGCGATGGGGCACCGGTGCAAATCAGCGATACGACCATGAATAAAAGACCATGATAATATAACAGGGTAAAAAATTACAACATGATCTCGAATATTTTTATAAAAAGACCTGTCACAGCAATAGTTATCTCCATAGTAATACTGATATTAGGAGTATTATCCATTATTAATTTACCTGTAAGCCAGTATCCTGACATTACTCCTCCGGTGGTACAGGTTTCTGCCGCCTATACTGGTGCCGACGCACAAACCGTGGAGCAGTTGGTGGCTACCCCTATCGAATCACAGGTAAATGGTGTTCCCGGGATGAAATACATGCAATCGAACAGCACCAGCAGCGGGGGGATGGGGCTGAATGTTACATTTAACCTGGGAACCAATATAGATATCGCCGCACTCGACGTGCAGAACAGGGTAAATACCGCTCTGCCCCAGCTTCCTAACGAAGTAAAAAATTTAGGAGTTACCGTACGTAAGCGTACTTCAAGCATACTAATGGTAATAGCCATTTTTTCGCCCGACAGCACACACAGCACCGAATTTGTCGATAACTATACCAATATCTTTATTAAAAATGCCTTGTTACGGGTAAACGGTGTGGGCGATGTATTCACGCGTGCCGAGGATTTCAGTATGCGCTTGTGGCTTAATCCCGATAAACTGGCACATTTCGGGCTCACTCCTTCGGATGTTATCCAGGCTGTGCAGGAACAAAATGTGCAGGTGGCAGCCGGAACTATAGGCGCCCCTCCCCAGCCGCAAGGCCAGGCATTCGAATACACGGCGTTTGTCAGCGGACGGTTAAATTCAGCAAAAGAATTCGGGAATATAATTGTGAAATCTAACCCGCAGGACGGCTCGCTTGTTTACCTGAAAGATGTAGCAAGGGTAGAACTGGGAATGTTCAACTATTCGGGGAGTTCTTTTGTCGACGGTACCCCGGCCTCCTTCCTTATCGTTTTCCAGGCGCCGGGAAGCAATGCCCTCGAAACAGCTGACGGGATATACAAAGAAATGAATGTACTTAAAAAATCGTTTCCTGCTGATCTGGATTACATCATTCCATTTGAAACAGTTTCCGTGGTAAAAGTTTCTATTGATGAAGTCGTTAAAACATTATTAAAAGCCTTGCTGCTGGTGGTACTGGTAGTATTTATCTTTCTGCAGAACTGGCGGGCCACCCTCATCCCTATCCTTGCCATTCCAGTGTCTATTGTCGGCACATTTGTTTTATTCCAGCCGCTGGGATTTACGGTAAACACACTGACCCTGTTCGGACTGGTGCTGGCCATCGGGATAGTGGTGGACGATGCTATAATAGTAGTGGAGGCGGTGCAACATTATATAGACGATAAGCATCTTACCGCTAAGGAAGCCACCTATAATGCTATGAAAGATATTGCAGGCCCGGTAGTTGCCATTGCTCTTATTCTGGCATCTGTTTTCATTCCGGTGGGATTTATTCCAGGAATAGTAGGCAAATTATACCAACAGTTTGCCATTACTATTGCCATATCTGTTTTACTCTCTGCTTTTGTTGCGCTATCCCTTACCCCGGCGTTGTGTTCTCTAATGCTGGTTCCACGGAAAAAAGACATGGGTCATCACGGTCTTAACCGGTTCTTTTCATTTTTTAATCGGTTGTATGACAGAGGTGTTAGAACTTATTCATCAAGCGTACGCAAAACCATTAATTACTCCCGGTATATTGTTATTTTACTCTTAATGGTAATATTAGGCACATGGGTATTGTTCAAAAATAAACCCACTGCTTTTATCCCCACCGAAGATAACGGGAGATGTTACATCACCTTTACATTGCCCGAAGCTTCTTCCACAGCAAGGACAGTAGAAGTTTTGCACAAGGTGATGAATACCCTGAAAGAAGTTCCCGGAGTCGGACATTTTGCTGCTATTGCCGGACTTAATGTAGTGACTTTTACTACCAAGTCGAACAGCGGTACCGTCTTTTGTCAGTTCAAACCCTGGAATGAACGGAAAGGGAAGTCGCAGCAACTTCAGGGTATTGAAGCAGAAATGCGAAAGCGGTTTGCTGCCATTAAAGAAGCACAGATACTGGTGATTACGCCTCCTGCCATATCCGGACTTGGAAGTACCGGAGGTTTCAATTTTGTGTTGCAGCAACATGAAAGTAACGATGATATAAAAGGTTTTGAAAGAGTTGCTATGAAATTTATGATAGCAGCCAACAAGCGTCCCGAGATAGGCAGTGCATTTACTTTCTTTACAGCAAAGACCCCGGGATACCAGATCACTGTTAACCGGGAAAAGTGCAAAAAACTGGGCGTGAACCTGCTGGATGTGTTCAATACCCTGCATACCTACCTGGGAAGTTATTATATTAATGACTTCTCACTTTACGGACGTAACTTTCGGGTAATGGCACAGGCCGATACATCGTTCCGGGATGATATATCCGTACTAGATAATTATTATGTCCGGAACCGGGCAGGTGATATGCTACCACTGAGTACGCTTGTTAGTTATAAAGTAATTGAAAGCGCCCCGCTTATTTCGCATTACAACATGTACCGCTCCACCGAATTTGATGGCGATGCTGCCCCGGGTTACAGCAGCGGTCAGGCTATAGAGGCACTTCGGGAAGTAGCGGCACAAGTGTTGCCACAGGGATACGGATATGAATTTTCCGGCTTAAGCCGTGAAGAAATTTCTGCCGGGTCCAAAACCGTTTTTATCTTTTTCATCTCCATCCTGTTTGTATTCCTGTTTCTTACTGCCCTGTACGAAAGCTGGTCTGTACCCTTCTCGGTGTTACTGGCAGTCCCACTGGGTGCCTTCGGTGCTATTCTGGCCTTAACACTGGTTCCGAAACTCACCGATAATGTGTATGCCCAGATTGGGCTGATCACACTCATTGGATTAGCGGCAAAGAACGCCATCCTGATTGTTGAATTTGCTAAAAAAAGGGTCGACAACGGTATGGATGTAATCAAAGCAACTATGGAAGCCGTTCAGTTAAGGTTACGTCCCATACTGATGACATCCCTGGCTTTTATTTTCGGTATTTCACCGTTGATATTTGCCACCGGTGCCGGTGCAGTTGCACGCCAGACTATTGGCTGGACCGTTTTTGGCGGTATGCTGGCAGCCACATTTATAGGTATATTTATGGTGCCGGTATTGTTTGTGGTAATCACCCGGCTGGCTTACGGAAAAAAGAAACTTGCTGCTTTGCATAAGAAATACAATCCGGAGAATGATTATCATGTGTAGCTGATGATGTGGTAATTTTTCTCGTTTCATTGTCATCCTGAGTAACGACCCAAAATTTGTGAATAATGGATAAATGACAAGGGAGACTATGAGGTATCAAAGATTAAATTGATAAAAATAAAAGTGATATCATCAGAGCGAGCGCCGAAAAACCTGCCTGATCTGTCGTTACGGCAGGCAGGAATGCCGTGCCACGTGAGATAAGATTGCAATGGAATGCCTTCAAGCTTATTTTTTTTCATGCCCCGCATAGCTATCGGGGTTGTCCCGCCTTTGGCGGATGCCCG
>CAVVIO010000090.1:0-18021 GCA_963748095.1 uncultured Bacteroidales bacterium | reverse complement strand
ATAGTTTAGAACAATTTAACAATCGCGCCGGGATATTTGTTAAAATTTGTTTTTAACAACTAGGAGATAATGTTTTCACAAAACGGGGGAAATTAATGAACTACCCGTCGGCATGCAAACGCGGTATCACAAGGAATATTTATTTTTTCATACGTGCCGGGGTGCAGGGGGCTTTTAATTCAGATTGCGGGTCTCCACATCGTGTTTGGAGGTAAGCCGCATCGTGTCCTCATATTTGTTAATATTTATAAAGACCATATTTGTCTGGTCGCTGTAGAGCCGGGTCATAACCTTATTCCTGATTTTGAATTTCCCGGGATTTTTATCTGAAATGTAAAGCAGGTCAAGGCTGATTTCATAATAATTATTTGAGACATTTGTTAACGTCCCGGTAAGTAATTTATGGTTTATATAAATACGTACTTTATCATTGAAGTATTTGTTAATCCGGTCATCAGGAATTGTTGTTTTTCCTGATATTTTCTCAAAATTATAATCCGGGTCATACAATTTGTAATCATTCAAAAAATCATCATAATACATTCTGAAAAACACTTTTAAAGTATCAGAACCCGGCGCCTGGTTAATGCTTGTTAATGTTACATGTGTAGGGTGGAAAAGCACTAAGGTGTAGAAAATTAAAACGTTTAACATTTTTCGTTAGTTTCAGTTCGAAATAAATTATTGTGTTTGAATCTGTTTTTATTGACTAATTTCTTCAATGTCGAAAATTTTATTCCTGTCCCAATCCACCCAGTATTTGATGGCATTATGACGAATAAGTTTCCAATAGCCGTCGTCCATTAATCCGAATTTCGCAATCCCTTCATTAATGTCCGCATCTACCTGTTCGAGGTATTCCTTTTTGAGACTGATCCTGACAGAATGATTTTTATAGGTAAACACAGCCGATGGCCTGGTTTTTTTTCTGTCAGCCAGATGAATTGTCCCCATTCCCAGCGTGGCGCCCGTACTTACCTGTATCCCGTCGTTTAAACAACTATACGGCGGTTTCGACCCTGCGTCAGTGGTTACTTCAAGCATATCAGCGCCAACTCCAAACAGTTCACGCGCTTTAATACCCATTTTAGCGCCAACTATTGAGAACACACCCAGGTGACCATGAAATTCATCGGTCATAACAACGGCTTTCCATTCATCATTGCCATAACGGGCAATTGCGGAATCTATAATTGGCCGGATATCATAATTAAACATTTCACGCTGAACAGGAAACCTGTTAAATACTATATTGTGATCAGAAACATAGGCGCCTTTTATCATATCGCCCATAGCTTCTCTCACACCCGGAACGTTATAGTTTGTGTTATACCTCACATGTAGTTTATCCATATCCGTATTCATATCAAATAATTCGGGATTTGTAATGTATAAAGCCACAAGGTCGTCACATAATTTAAAATGATTTTCTTTCAGTTTCTCCATAACCGGTTGTTGGCTAAAAACATGATCCAAAACACGGGCAAGTGGTGTCTTCGATTGCCGGCAAACAGCATACATGGATGAATCAAACAATATATTGTCCTTATCCAGGTTCGAAATAACATCCATTCTTACACTGGATCTGAAAAGGGCGTTGGCGCTTTCTTTATCACAATCATAGTTAAATCCCTGCAAGGGTTTGGCTGATTTGTTATACCAGATTATCCGTTCAATCTTCGACAGCAGGCTGGCATCTTTCTGAATGGCTTTTTCAACATTTGTAAGTGGTCCAAGACAAACCAACGTGATTCTTTCATTTTCACCGTTTAATACCTTCGAAATACAATCGACGCCATTTGAACCGGTTACCGGACTGCCGGTTTGGCTTCCCCAACGAATGCCTTCATTAAACGGACGCCATGGCGGGTTAATCCCTTTCAATGCATCACCAATAGCAACAGGAATAGTGTCCCTGCTGAATTCATGCAACAACGCACTGACTTTTTCAGCGCCTTCGGCAGGGGATAATGAACCTTCTGATGTTACTATTGCTTTTATAGTTATTTCAGGACGGGCCAGTAATAAACTGATGGCACGCATATCGTCAATTCCACAGTCTGTATCAATAATTATGGTATGCTTTAATTTAGCAGGCAATGGTTGCGCCCACAGGCTTGTGGCAAAAAATAAAAGCGCCAGGGAAAAAACAATTTTTTTCATCAATTTTTAATTTTATTTGACAACATACATCTTAATTCAATGCTTATGAAAAAAATAATGCGAATGATAATGTTTGTGTTCTTCGTTCCCATGTTTATGAACATGCTCATGTATCAGATTTATACTGACAAGAAGCTCCTGATCGTGAAGTATTTCTGAAGCAGTGCAGGTTTTCAGGATAGTATGTTCTTCGGAAATTACAGCAACTCTTGGTTGCAGGTGCTCAATCAGATCGAGGTGGTGCGTTGTAAAGATGATCGTCTTTCCCGCGTGGTTAAGTTCAATCAGAAGTTCGATGAAAAATGTTTGTGTTTTCGGGTCGAGACTTGAGATAGGTTCATCAACAAGCAAAACATCAGGATTCATGGTTAGAACCGAGGCAATAGCAACCTTCTTTTTTTCACCACCTGAAAGCATATATACTGATCGATCTTTCAGGTACCCGATGCCGAGATATGATAATGTCTGTTCCGCTCTTTCCCGGGCAACATCAAGGGGAAGGTTGAGTTGAAGCGGTCCGAATAATAGTTCATCAAGAACGGTAGGGCAAAATAACTGAATATCGGGGTTCTGGAAGATATAGCCCATGCTTTGCCGCAAATGCATCCCATTTCCATTTTTCAATGATTTTTCAGTTACCGGATTTCCCCGAAACAAAACTTCTCCTGAATCGGGGAAAATAAGTGCATTGATGATGTGCAGCAATGTTGATTTACCGCATCCGTTAAGCCCGATTATGGAAAAAAGCTCGCCTTCTTTTACAGAAAGATTTATGTTTTTAAGTGCAGGAATTTTGCCGTAATATGAATAATCAACGTTTTTTAATGAAATAATATCTTCCATGAGATTATCAGTATAAGATAATAAGTATACCCAGCGCAATAATAATAACCAGGGAAACAATATCCCTGTATGTAAAATGATTTTGTGAATGCAGTTTCAGTTTCCCATGGTAACCCCTGGAAACCATCGCATAATAAGTATTTTCATAAATCACCACCGATCTTTTAAAAATAAAAAATATTCGGCCGCTTACCAGTTTTCGGATTTTACTGCTTTTAATATTTCCGGTAAGTCTTGATTTTAAAGCAAAATACATTTCTTCAATCGTGCGGGAAAGAATAAAAATATATTTGTAAGCAAGCGATATGATCATCAGGAATGTATCCGGAACCCCTATTAATTTGAAAGATTTAATAAAAGACGGGAAAGGAGTGGTAAAAACAATCAACAGGGCAAGTGAAACAGAATTAAGTACCCTGAGAAAAACCATTGACACTACCTTCAATCCATTTTCAGTGAAACCTATATTCTGAGGAATGTTGTATATCCAGAAATGCGATGGTTTATTGAATTTTATAAGATTAAAAATGATCTCACCCGGAGTTATCACATTGAGGGAAGCCGGTAATACAACCAAAAAGCCGAAAATGAACGCGATGAAAAATATCCGTTTGTACACCTGCAATATCTTTAACCTGGCTACAATGTAAAATAAAAAAATAATAAACGACGTAAGGATCTGAGCTTGCAAATTATGCAAATACTAACCACCACCACCAGGTAAAGGAGCGAAATAAGTTTAATATGCGGATTGATCTTTTGGATGAAATTCTCACGGGTTGCATTTTCCTCCTGCAGATAAACAGATTTTACAACCCTGGCAGAATTTAATATCGTCTTGTCAAGGAAAGAAAGTTTTGCTTTTTTTATTTCTCCCGACTCGTATGGCGCTGCTGCAGTCCGGAGTAAATATGGGGGAACCTTATTTTCCATTTTTAATAATTAATCTGGAAATTAACAACATGACAACATACGTTACTGTTGCCCCGACTATTCCGGAAACAATATAATACCCGGATTGGTGAACTACAGATGCATCTCCCCCATTAATTGAATAATCAGGGATTGGCGCCTTCCAGACATCAGAATATTTTGCCAGTCCCTGTGGCACGTAACCTATCAGGTCTTTAATTGTATGGGCCGACCATTCGCCCCATGCTTGTCCGGCATTAAAATACATGGGCAGTAAAATCCCTATCGGGGTTATGAAACACAGGATAAGAAGTATAATAAGTATTCTTTTCTGAAGTTTATCCAATTTCATTTTTACCCCCTTTCCTGAAAGAATAAATTAAACCGGGTTCATTCCTTAAAAAATAACTGACGATTATTGAAGTAATAATTCCCTCAACAATACCGAAAAGTAACAAGTGTTCTATGGCCATGGCAGGAATTGCAATGCTAAGATCGTACGGACAATATAAGGCTTTTCCATCGGCAGTGGATGCTATCATAGGTTGTATCCCCAATTCAGTTGCAGTAAGTATTGCAGTCATAACCAGACTTAGATATCCTGAAATAAAAGCGGCAAACAACACCCTTGCTTTTCTTTCAGGATTATTGCTTAAAAGTTTAAAAATGTAATATGCCGTAAAAGACATAAATACAGCCATATTGAAGCAGTTTGCCCCTATTGCGGTAATTCCGCCATCTCCAAAAATAAGCGCTTGTATTATCAATGCAACGGACACGGCAATAGTGGCCGCCCATGGGCCAAAGATTATGGCAATTACAGCAGCCCCCACTGCATGACCGGTTGTACCGCCGGGTATCGGTAAATTAAACATCATGATAATAAATGAAAATGCTGCTGCCATTCCAAGGTATGGAATATCGCGGGCAGAAACTTCTTTTTTAACCTTTTTTACGGCAACAGATGCTGCCAATACGAAAACTCCGGCTAACGGAATATATGTTTGCGGGCTTAAATAACCATCCGGAATATGCATAATTGATTCTTCAATTTAAAGCGTAAAGACGAATTCAAAACTTAATACTCAATCCCAAAAAATATCATCTGGTTCTGCTCTTAATCAATTTCCCGTGAATAATAGCGAAAACCATCGTGTTATCTTTCTTGTATTCGTGTCATAAAACTACGTATTTTTTTTTATTCAGAAAACAATCTGAATAATGAACACTAAAAAAATTAAGGGATTGCTTGTTATAATGAATATCTTCCTCTTTTTTCTTCCCCGGTAAATTGTCATTTCAAATCGAAAGTTTCCTTATTGTGCTCCTGAGTGAATTTTATCCCGGTCTCGAAATTATTAATTTTTATAATGGTCAGATTTTCCACATCGGAGTATAATCCGGTAAGGAAAGTATTCCTGACAGTTATGCTCTTTGGTTTCTTCTCCAGACGGTACAGGATATTCATTCTGATATTACCATTAACTACATTCGTCTTTAACAACTTCCCGTTAAGAAGTTTTTTATTAATGGAGATAACGACTTTTGAATTGATGTAGTGGTTTGCCATGTCAGCAGGAAAAGACTCTGTAACTGCGCAAAACGTGCAGATTCAGGTCATCATCAATGGTCTGCTGGTAATCCTGCAGAAACAGATCGTAATTAAGCGTGACAAGTACTTTAAGCGAATCGGTACCTGGTATATAGTTTATACTGGTCATCGTCAGGTGCACCGGTTGAAAAAGCATCAGTATGGGTAAAACTAAGATTTTTAACATAATCCTTCAGTAACAGGTTAAAAGTCAATAATACTTATCCGGTTGTTGATTGACAAATTTAATCAGAATTTGCTAAATCTGCGGTCGCCCGATTATTATAACTTCCGGGATGGCCGGAAATAATCAGATAGATGGATGGGGAGGCAGTCTGCACCCAAAGCGGGAACGGGTTTAATTTAATAAGTGCCGGCAAGAAAACTCCATTCTCAGCGTTACGCTTGTCAGAAAATTCCTCATTTACATTAATAAAGGCGCCATTATGAGGATGCATTTTCAAACAGCCTTTTTATTTTTTCTCAATCAGTGAAATTCTGGAGTAACCCAGATCTACAAGTTCAGGGTAGTATCTGTAAGTCTCCTGGGGGGTATAGAATCCGGTGACAATCACTCTGTAGTATTCCCATTGCTGAACTATCTTAACCGGCAAGTTGAGTTTGTCTGTTATCCTTCTCTGTGCACGTAAAGCCTTCGATCGCTTATAGAATACCGCTACCTGTAGCGAAAATGCCGGGCCTGCCGGAACGTGAATTTCGATTTCCTTTTCAGGTTCCTTAAGTAGTATGCTATCCGGTATCGATTCAATAATAACTTCCGGTAAAGGCGCTTTTTCAATTTCTATAGACAGTTCATTTACAGTCTCCTCCGGCTTTTCAACAGGCATTACTTCTATTTTATCGTATCCGGACTTATGTAATACGGAAACTGTTTTTTCCATCTCCCCGGGTTTGTTAAATCCGATGATACGAACTTTATAATACCCGTCTTCAGAGTCTATTACAACAGGGTTGTCAATAGCGATAATTAACTTTCTGCGTAAGGCTTCGGCTTTTGTTGAATCCTTAAAGTCGCCAGCTTGTATTTTTAGGTCATCGGGATAGAGAGGGGACCGTATTTTTGTACTACCTATTTCCTGCGTAATGGTATCCTGTTTTGTAGTAATTACCCAATGTGTTCCTTTTGAGATAATTACCAATACCTCTCTTATACCGTTTCTCTTAAGTTCGGGAATAAAATCATAAGCCTCTTTTTTAGTTTCCAGGTTGGTAATCCTAACCTTATAAAATCCTTTCTGGAGAAATATTTCAACTTTTTTTCCAAAAACTGTGTCTAACTTTTCCTTTAACTTCTCGGCATTCGACTTACTTTTAAATGCTCCCAATTGTATAGCATAGCTGTCGGTATCTGACGCGGCAACCATCTGGATAACCTCACGAATTATTATATAAGTAGTATCCTTTCTAACAACCGGTTTTTCAGGATCTTTTAGCGCTAAGGTATCACCTGATTGCAAATGAAGTGTAAAATTTAATTCGTCAGCAATATCGCCATCAATATCCACTGTAATATTAAATTGCAAAGATTCAGGAACTGAGACCATTCCTAATTTCTGTAACTGTAATGAATCGACCCGAACAGTATATGAACCCGGAGCCAACCTGAAATAGCTGAAGTATCCATTCTCTTCGGTTATTGTTTTTCCGGCAGGATTATGATTACTGTTGTAAAAACAAATAATTATGCGTCCGAGGCCGCTCTTTTCCCCATTCTTATCAAGACTTACCGTACCCGAAGCTTCTCCTGCAATAGTAACAGGTATCTCAATATGTTTAAGTATATTGGGATCAACTGCAACACTCATGGTTTGAACCGGCAATCTCCAGGCAATATTTTCAAAACTATTAGGATCAAAATTAATAAAACAATTGGTATAAGATTCCAGTCCGAGTATCCGGATAGTGGTGTCGCGTTCACTCTTTTCAATACGGCCGCCATTAGCATGCAAATTAAGTCCGTAAGCTTTGGGTTCGCCCGGATCCCTTATGCTATTATTATTGAAATCAAGATAAGGTATTATACAGATCCCTCCTTTTCCAACATTAGGCCGGTTGTCAGTACCGATATATTTTGTCATTTTATCATATATCAAGCTGCCTCTTGCGTATTGAACCAGTGAAGTCCTTTTATTACTCTGCCTGGCTGACATCCCTGTTTGTGCAAATGAAAAGTCATATCGAAATCCCAACTCAAACATCCGGCTATTGCTGATGAAGTTCTGTTCATAAGACATATTTAAAAATCCATGCTTAAACAATTTTTTTTCCAGGATTAGTTTGGTTGACAAAAACTCATTCCCGGTGTATTGGTATTGAACCTGAGGTGTAACAACAAAACCACCGGGTAACCTGAATAAAAGCGAAAGATTGCTGTATACATTTGGTTTTGTTTCACCAATAAATATTGCATATGTCGTAAGGTTGGTATTTACCCCAAGAAGAGTACCGGAGTATAGCCATTCTCCGGTTGTGTATTTTGACGCCGGAAGAACAATCTGATAAAACGAGAACCGTTGATAGGATGAGTAATTACGAATTCGAAGAGGCATTGACAATACTGCTTTACGTTCTTCGATGTAGTTATAATTTATAGCTTCCTGATCCTTGTGATACCTGGTATATTTCAGGTCGAATTGCATATTCAAAGGCAGCCGGTAATGTGAGTGTGCCTTTGGTCCTGACTCCGTATGTATATTCACCCGAAAGAAGAAGGTTTTTAAATATACTGAGTGAAGCATTTATATAAGGCATGACCGGCTCTTGTGTCACTGATGAAAGATACTCAACTCCGCCTCCTAAAGTCAGACTGCGGGAAATTCCATAATTCATACTGGCCCGTAGAAACCTTGTTTTACTTGTATCCTCAACTATACCAGCACTGGCTGTATACTCCATTGTATTTACAGGAAGAAACTGGAATGGAATATTAATATTTTGTTCACGTGTTTGTTCTTCACCCCATGGCCCGAAAAATTTAAGCCTGACCAGTGTATTTCCATAAACAAGAGGGACTTCAAAGGTGAAAAATCCGGATGCATCGGCCTTAACATAATCGATCAGAACATTATTGACATACAACTCCACAGTCCATCCTGGTTCAGTCCTGTCGCTAAGTGTATATGTTCCAAATGATCGTCTGAAAGTTGTAGGAGTATTGGTAAGCTGTACTCCGATAACTGGATTATAGATGGAAGATGTGGCATGAGTAGTTATTTTTCCGGCCATTACCTGCCTTACTGGCTTAAAATCGTTATCCACATAACGCCAGAGATAATATTGTTGCTTTTCAGTAAAAGGTTCCTTGCTATTGTAATTGAGGGACACCGTAGCTTCTCCACCTGCAATCATTGATCCAAGCGACAGGTTAAGCCTGGCTTCGGACTTCCCGTTAATCTCTTCAGTGGCTATTGCAGACCAGTCGGCCATGCCAAATCTGAATATTGGATAGCTCCGGCCAATAGTAGTATCAGACTTTTGTTCCCCTTTCAGCCGGGTAAGGTTGAGCCGCATTTGCTCCTGTCGCATTTCACGTATCAATGGCAATTCAAGCATCGTGTTCAGGGTAACTGAGAGCGTTCTGAAATTGAAAACACAATCGAGGCCAAACACCTTTCCAAAATAGGATGATTTCAGATAAAGGTTAGATTCTGTGCGGATAATATCCCCGGGGTCCGAGATGATAAACTTCCCCCTGATAATTTATTATATTATGCAACCTGTCAATAAGAAAAACAGCCTGTGGATTGATGAAAAAACCTGAAACCGAATCCAGTCCGGCTGATGGAACAATCTTTATTTTTAAAAAATTGAATAAGTCGGTAATTGGTAAGTATACTTCATCTTTTTTTATTACTACCGGAATTTCGAGGCCGCCAACCTTTGGAATGTCAAGGAAAACAGATATCTCATCGTATGCCGGCACTTCTTGTGCTATACTCCTTACAGGCAGCAAAACCATTAATATTAATGTGAGAAAAGCAAAATACCCAAATGAAAACACATACATGTATTTTCCTTATACCGGGGCTATGTATGCTATTCTGGCTGTCATTTTTCATTTTCCCATTTTTCTCCAAGGCTCATCATTCCTGAATAAAAGTTAAATCAAAAGTACCGCTATAAATGCCTGGCGGATTTGCAAGCGCGTTATCAATAGTTAGTGTTCCACCTATATATAAAGTGTTTAATGCCGGAGGTATTGCACTTGTTATAAACGGAGATGCCGGATCGGTATCACCCAGATGTAGTATCAATGATCCGCCATTACTGCCTGATAAAGTGGCATCAGGTCCGTTAAGTAAGGAGATCAAAGTACCCGGATCAGCAAGCACATTATAAAGAGCAGCTGAAAAGGTATACCCAAGGCTGAGAAGAACAATATCACCCGTTGCGGAACGCAGTCCCCCGGAAGTAATTGTAACTACCCCCCCACTGGCGCCATGATAAAATGCCCCAAAACTCAGGTTCTGTGAAGTTGCGGTTACAACAATAGGAATGGGTGGTTCTTCCTGTGCCATAGCAATATGAGATTCTGCAACTATTAATAAACCTGATAATAGCGCGTAAATTAAACGCATCCTGCTTAATCCTGTGGTTAATGTAATTCTCATGGCTGATGAATAAATAATTTTTTTATACTCCTTTTACTACCCGTGTTAAATCTGGCAATATAAATACCGGCTATTAATCCGCATCTAAATTCATAATGTCCCGGTTTATAAATTTTTTGAACAAAAGCAACCTGCCCTGTCAGATCATAAATTGTCAAAGTCCCATTTTCTCCGGAAGGAAAATTAATTTCAGACTTCAGTATTCCGTGAGAATCATAAATAGTGAACCAATCGGCATCCAAATGGGTATCCAGGAATGTTACCGTATCTGTTGGGTAATCTATGGTATCTGAAGGATTATCTATGGTATCCGGAGGATTATCCGGGAAACCAGTTGTATCGTTTAAAAAATTAAGATAAAACCTGTTATTATAATCTCCTGCTAAAAGGTAAAGTTTGTATACCCCATTGGATAGAAGATCCTGTTTTGTTTTCGTAAGTGTATCGAAAAGATAAATCGCTTTCCCGGTGGAAAATCCTTCTAAATCTTTGATCTTGAAAAAGACATTTCCATCTTTCGCTGTTTTAAGGCCGAGTGAAACAATAATGAGACTATCACTGGTATTGGGCAAAGCGTTTATGGAAAGCCGGGCACTATCATTACTATTAGCATATAAATTAGGAACATTCTTGTCGGAATTAAATAGTTTAAGCGCATCGAACTGACCGTCGAATTTGGATGTTGCGTTATCGTTAAAATAGACAACAACAGGATCATATACGGTGGTATCCTCTGAATAGCCTGCAATTAGCCTAAGCAAAAAACCTTCACTTTGTTTTGTTGATTTTAGAAAAGGATGTGTCATATCGGTTATCCTTACATCATTATCCAACGCCAGGATTCCGGTGACGGGCCAGGCTCCATCTGTTACATGGACAAAAAATCCCTGCATGGATGGGATTATATTAGTTGCTGATCCATCGCTCGAAACACTATTGATATAAGTGCTGTAAGTTCCTCTGTATTGGTCTGTGATACTGGCTACAAAGTAATAAAGGGCATCATCAATATTTGTCTTTGTCCACCCGGAGGAGGCATCCCAGTCGATCGCAGAAGGATATGGGTTTCCGACAAGGTTAAAGCCCTTTGTATAGGTATTATTATTATTGTAAAGAGTAGCCAGGAGGCTTCCGTTGTTAACAACCCCGGTAACATCAACTGTATTTGCAGCGGTACCTGAACCAAAATTAACCGTGTAACCTTCCAATGGATTAAGAACATTTGTCGTAGTTATATAACTAACCCAACCTGAAGAAACCCGGCTCTCATCGTACCTGTATATGGTCGGGAAAGTTGCTGCCAGGTCCATGTCGTCACCAAATTCATTTACCGTGGCCGCCAGAAAAGGGGAGCTAAAATACTTATATCCAAAGCCTGAGGGTAGATATCGCTGCATTGTAATATTTCCATTAACCTGCCCGCTTCCACTCCCATCTATAAAAGCGGTTTGTGCCGCCGTAGACAGGAGAGTTATGTTTCCACCGGAGTTTAATGTGCCGTTACTTAATAGTATCCCGCCGATAGTCTGGCCGGCAGTATTAACAGTGATGATGCTTCCGGAACTTATTGTGAGGTTATTAAAATCTACAGGTGTAGTTCCTCCTATTGTTTGTGCCGCCTTCCCGTTCAGTGTAATGGTGCTGCCGACAGCATTAAACGAACCGTTATTTTCGAAATTTCCGCCTATTGAATGAGCAAAGGAACCGGTTGTGAAATTCGTTGATGCCCCAATGGTAACATTGCCTTCAATAGTTAAATTCTCGTTTGCAGTTGCGGAAGCAGTCCCTGACATGGAGAAATCACCATAAATACTCATGGCAGTGCCCGGCATCGTCTTGACTCCACTTCCACTAAGAATTAAGTTCTGGTATCCGGGAATGGTGCCATTCGGATTTATTACCGTTTGATCAGTACCATTATACTCTAATGTGTTTGTAAAATATTCTGCATCAATAGTACCATTGTTAATTAAAGAGCCTGAAATACTTGTTATGGAACCTATTCCAAATTCTAATGAAGCTCCGGTATTTATGGTTAAGGTTATTAAAACTTGTTGCTCCATATATACTTGCATCTGGGTTGGTAAATAATATAGTACTATTACCGGCATTGAATGTTCCTCCCAGGTTGTTCCATACTTTGAATGCCCCGTTAAGTGTAAACTGTGAATCTGTCCCGGCATTTAACAATACCCCCGGTATTAATGGTTAACGTTTTTATTTCAGTTGAAGCAGGCAGAGTTGGGTCATTGTCCGTAGTTCCTGCATCAGGAATAATTACATCACTGGTTGAAGATGGCACGCCAACAGGATCCCAGTTATTATCCGTTGCCCATAGAGTACTTATTGATCCATTCCAGGTAATTATTTCCAGTTCGGTATCTCCGAGGGTGTTTTCGGTAATACCAAATGATGATGCGAATATAAATAAAGGCACATGTGCATTGGAAACCCAATTGTCTGTTACATCATAACCACCCGAGCGACCAAATTCAGTTACTACTGAGTTGAGATTGGCCCAAAAAACCAATTTATCTTCGGTATTTCCGTTAAGTTCAGAATCAAGATAATGCATAGTAACATTAACCGAACAGTTATCTGAACCTGTTTGTATAAGTTCAAAGACCCGTATTCATGCCGGTCGTCTTCCATGAAGGGGATGTACCAATACTGATTTTTACTTTTACTTCTGTCGGATAGGTCCCACCCGGATCAAAAGTGACAGTATTAAACTTGTTTCCAAAAGTATAGGGTATATTCGCCAGAAAAGATGTTCGTCTTATAATCCCTGTCACCTCACCGTCCCCTATTGTTGTGGCAGATGCCCCCATTGTAAGGGTTGTCATTACAGAACCATCCCACATATCCAGACTGCCTTTGTCTGCAGATGGATTAACGCTTTGCAGATTGAGGATACCGCTTACCATAAAATCGCTGCTGAAAGTAACGCCACCCGATCTGTTGATGGTGAGATTATTGATTGAAGGAGGTGTTGAAAACAATTCTTCAGGTATTGTTATTGCAGTTGTGCCACCAAAACTCAATGAAGAAAGTGTACTTACGTCAATATTACCTGACGACTGTATGTAATTGCCCCGTTAATCCCCAGGGTAGTTTCTCCCACGATCAGGGTCCCATTGGTAAGTTTTAATGTATCATTTACATTTATACTTGACAACAGGTTAATTCCCTCCAAGTTATCAATTATTAAATTTTCAAAGCCTGTTGTAGTTGTTACCATCGATAGATTGTGCAACAGAACCATTCAGTAGTAAGTTACATCCTGCCATGGAGGAAAAGGTGCCATTATTGGTAAAATTACCTTCAATGGCGTGTTCGTAGTCTCCGGTACTAAAGGTAGTACCATTTCCAATAGTTACGTTTCCTGATAAGGTCATCGCATTAGCTGCAGTAGTAGAGACTGTCCCTGAAAGCGAGAAATCACCGGCTATATTTAAAGCAGAAGCAGGCATTGTTTTAGTTCCGCTTCCGCTTAGAATCAGATTATAATATCCTGTAGTCAGACCGTTCGGGTTAATGATTGTCTGGTCTGTACCATTATATTCAATAGTATTTGGCAAAAATGCAGCCCTCAATATTCCATTATTGCTCAACGCGCCGGCAATTCTGGTTACCGAACCAGTCGATAATATAATTGCCGCTCCGCTATTCAGGGTAAGGTTATAAAAATTGGTTGTGCCATCCATAGTTGCATCGGGATTCGTAAAAATAACCGTACTATTCCCTGCATTAAATGTTCCGTCCTCGTTACTCCATGCACTGCTTGCGCCGTTGATTGTAAGCTGTGCATCAGTAGAGGAGTTTACTATTGCACCACTTTCCAGTTCAAGCGTTCCACATGTTCCGACAACAGGCAATATCAGGATCATTGGATGTAGTAGCAGCGTCCGGAATTATCACAACTGTATTATCAGACGGCGCCCCGGTTGGAGTCCAGTTTCCCGTTTCAAACCAGTCGGTATTGACTGATCCGTTCCAGGTAAGGGATGCCAATTCTGATTCACCCATGCCAATTTCCAAATCACTAAAATCGGAGGTAAAAAGAGCGATGTCTACATTAGCCATTGCAATCCAATTATCAGTTCCATTGAAACTTGCACGCCCCTGCTCTAAAAGCACACTACCTGAATACACATATATCCACTTCACAATATTATCTTCAGTATTTCCATTCAGCTCCGAATCAAGATAATGCATTTTTACTCAGGGCTAAAGTACCACTACCTCCTGTTTGAATAGCAGCATAGATCCTCTGAACAGCTCCCGGTTTCCAGCCCGGTGCACTGCCAATACTCACTTTCACACTCAGTGAGGTTGGCAGGGTGCCAACTTCAGGAAAAATGATTGAGGAAAATTGATTACCAAAAGTATAAGTAACATTAGGTACCATGGTGTTTCTGGTAATAATACCTGTTACATCGCCAGTTCCGATAGTTGTGGCCGATGCCCCCATGGTAAGTACTTTATCTGCTGAACCATCCCACATATCAAGACTGCCTTTTATTGCAGAAGGATTAACGCTTTGCAGGTTCAGTACACCATTTACTGTAAAATCGCTGCTGAAGGTAACTCCTCCTGACCGGTTAATTGTAAGATTGTTGATTGAAGGGGCTGTGGTAAATAAACTGCCCGGTATTGTTATTGCAGTTGTTCCGCCAAAACTCAAAGATGAGAGGGTACTTGCTTCAATAGTACCTGAAGTCTGACTGATAGACCCGTTAATTCCCAGGGTGTTTTCTCCAATTATCAGATTTCCATTGGAAAGGGTCAGGGTTTGATATACGTTTGCGTCTTTATAAAAAACCACACCGGCGCTGTTGTCTGACAGTTAAGTTATAAAAGTTTGCAACTGAGGATCCTTTAATGCTCTGGAGTGATGTTCCATTCAAAACAACGGTATTACCGGCGGAGGCATTGAAGGTTCCATTGTTGGTTACATTTCCGCCAAGATTATTGGTGTAAGATCCTGCTGAAATAGTAGCGCCTGCATCGACAGTCAAATCTCCTTCTACATCAGCATCGGCCCCGACTATGACAGTTGCCGTACCCGAAGCAATAAAATCTCCTGCAACGTTCAGTAAAGAGCCCGAGAAGGTTTTGGTGCCGCTACCGCTGACAATAAGATTATAATATCCGGGAACAGTACCATTGGGATTAATTATTGTCTGGTTTGTACCATTATATTCAACGGTGTTTGGCAATAATGCTACATGTAAGGTTCCGTTGTTTGTCAACGTACCGGCAATACGCATTATGCCACCGGATCCCGGGGTTAATCCGGCACCACTATTAATAGTAACATTATAGAAATTTGTTGTACCGGAAAAAGTTGCTACAGCATTGGTAAATACTATCGTGCTGGTACCGGGATTTAATATTCCATTTTGAATCCAGGCACCGGATCCCCCGGCAACAGTAAAAACAGTGCCAGTCCCTCCATTTACCACACCACCTGTCTGAATATTCAAAGAATTTATTGTAGTACTGGCAGGCATTGTGGGTTCGTGCAGGAGAGGTGCAGTATTAGGTATTACTACGTCATCGGTGGGCCCGGGAACTACTCCTTTTGACCAGTTGAGCGAGGTCATCCAGTCTGTGCTGGCTGAGCCATTCCAGGTATTCAGAGCAGTCTGTGAATTAGCAAGGGTAAAATAATCGATACCAAAAGAGGAGGGTAAATAATCAACGGGGAAATTCGAAGAGCCTACCCAGTTTTGCGTTGTGTTAAAATTGGATGCACCCTGTTCAACTGGAGAAGGATTACCTGTCTGCCAACTCCAGATAACCAGGTTATTTTCGGCGTTCCCGTTCAGCTCAGCATCAAGATAGTTGATATTAGTTGTTGCCAGAGCACCACTTGCACCAGTCTGAATACTTTCAAAAATCCGAAGTATAGCATCTGGCTTCCATGACGGAGCAGTACCTATACTTACCCTGAGGCTTATCTCTGTCGGGAGTGTCCCCGTGTTCTGAAAAATCATTGTGCTATACTGATTTCCAAAAGTATAGGTAACACCGGCAACAAAGCTTGTTCTTTTGACAATACCGGTAACATCCCCAACTCCTGTTGTAATGGCATTTGAGCCCATGGTAAGTGTGTAGGTGCCCATAGCCAGACTACCCATTGTTGCAGAGGGATTAGCGCTCTGTAAATTTAACACGCCATTCAAGGTAAAATCACCACCGGCAGTAATCCCACCGGTACCATTAATGGTGAGGTTGTTTACATTACCTGTAAAAATTGAAGCAGGGAGTGATATTGCAGCCGTATTTGTAAATACCAGGGTTGCACCGGCATTGCTTGCATCTATATTACCGCTGGTACGTGCGGGCGAATTTCCGGAGATGGTTAAAGTGTTGGCTCCTAAAGTTAAGGTTCCATTGGTGAGCGCCAGTGTACCGGCAACACTTACAGAACCTCCTGATGTAATTCCATTGGTACGGTTCAGGGTTAAATTATTGAGAATAACACCCGGCAAAATCGTACTTGAACCACTACCGCCAATAATGATATTGCTGGAACTTCCACCGTTTAAAGAACCTGCAGTTGAGGAAATCGACCCATTTAACGTTAAGGTATTTGCCCCAATTGCATATGTACCATTTGTAAGTGTCAGCGCTGTCGGTATTACAATATTGCCATTTTGGGTCAATCCATAACTGTTGTTCAGAGTTAATGCATCAATGGTATTACTCACAAAAACTCCCGAAGGAATACTTTGAGCAGCCGATCCAGCAAAAATTACAACCGATGAAGCCGCTGTAGCATCTATTTGGTTGGCAGTAGCAGCAATTATATTACCTGTTAAGGTTAACTGCTTCCCATTAACAACGAACTTCTTAGCACTTGTGTTTGTGATATTTTGCAAGGTTCTGTTTTGATCTAAATAACAATCATTTGCTGGAGTTGCTGCAAACGAAATACCTGCGCCAGTTGGAGGAACAGCTCCTCCTTGCCAGTTGGAGGTAGTAGCAAAATCAGTATTTGTATTACCTTGCCAAATAAAATCATGTGCTTCTAAAGCACCCATATTCGGTATAACACCTCTTGTAACCCCATGAAAATCGGTAGTTATACCAGTACCTGTAACCCCTGGTAATAAAGCAGAAGTATGATAATCTTCAAAGGATATGCCTCCTGCATTTGCAAATACCGGATCAATATTTAAACTATTAACATCCTGCCCGGTTGCCACCTGCCACAAAGCCAGGGTAGTCCAGTTCGATGTTAAATAGCCGAGGACCCCGGTACCTGAAACGAAATAATCGTTGTTATCGATGGTTAAACCTGTGGTACCGGCCAGGCTAATAGCATAATGTTTTCCTATGGTACCACCTGAACGGGCATTATACAAAATATTATTCCGATAATTTCTTGTTGATGTGTTTGCGGCATTCCACAAAGCGCCGGTTGAAGATGTTACACCGGAAACAGTACCGCCGATGTACACACTATTAAAATATATATTGTTGTTATTTGTTGCACCGCTATTATCCCAAATACCATTAATAAGATAGCCGGTTGATATTCCTGTGCCTAAATTGATGATATTATTGGCAATGGTAGTTAACCCATTATTAAGATAAATACCATCAATTACAGATAATATATTTGAAGATGAAAGGGATATACTGTGGATAAAATTCCCTGAAACAACATTTGCGCCAGAGGCAGGTCCCGCATAATATATTCCATAAATATCTACCCTGGCTGTTGGGTGGATATTTGATATGTTGTAAACAGTATTTCCGCTTACGGCCTGTATTGTACCGGCAGTTGAACAATTTTGTACAATTCCAATAGCCGGTGCACTTGTGCCTGCCCCTGTTTGCCCACTGGCAGTTGATATGTTATATACA
>CAVVIO010000089.1:0-6885 GCA_963748095.1 uncultured Bacteroidales bacterium | reverse complement strand
GTAAACTTTTGTAAACGGTTTTTATCCTTCCTGCTTTCAACTAAAAAGTAGTATCCTCAACTTTCAAATCCCGTTCTGAAGATAAATGTAAAAGATATTTTCTCAAAAAGCAAATTTTGGAGGAGGTGACTAGGGTGAGAAGGAATATGGGCGGGAGAGGGAATGAAACGGCATAAGTCACAGATTGGTTCGTGAGGACACGAACCATGGGAGGGGCATGTAACATGCAGGGTTCGTGAGGACACGAACCATGGGAGGGAACCATGGGAGGGGTTTTAAAAAAGAGTCCTAATTATTATTAATGGCACCTTTAATTTAGTATCCGGACTATTTGAATACCAACTGAAACAGACCAGAATTGTATGCTGTTTCATTCATATGTCCCGGACTGAAATACAGAAAATAAAAAAATAAGTAATTATTTGTATCCCGGATGGAACATTGTACAATTTTTTCAGTATAAATGCTAAAGTTATTGTAACCGAACCAAAAGATCTCACAGCTCACTTCCAGGTTAATAAGAGCAATTTTAATAATAAGAGAATTGTTGAAAAAAAATATGGATAATTACCGGAAATATAATGACCTTAGCGCAATATGTCGCAGGAAGAAGGTGTTCTTATTTTTTACATATAACTGGTAAATTTCATATTCTTACAATTTGAGACAGATATATCTCTGTATTATCGTTGAGACAGCGCTTTTTGTAATCCACTGTTTTAAACTGTTTTAGAAAAAAATGAAATTATAAATTTATTGAATGGGGAATGTAATCATGACTGGAAATTTAAAGACTTTAATAATTGCTCTTGGAATCGTCACTGTAGTTCAAGGTTTAACTTTTGCCCAGGATCAGAAAGCTGATTCGAGTGAAGTTTTCATGGATGACGAAGATTCAATCGAATTGACTTTTGACAGTAATCTCGATAGTTTGCTGAATCTTTATTATGTAAATCAAGCGCTTGACGGCGACACCGCCATGATGTCTTTTGATGAGGACACACTCGTTCCGGATTTCCCCGATTCGGTATATATCGACCGGCTGTCGAAAATCCCTTCGGTTGTTGACCTTTCCTATAACCGCATTGTAAGGAATTATATTGAAATGTACACGAAGAAGCGAAGAAACACGGTTGAAGTTATGCTTGGCCTGTCGGAATATTATTTCCCGATCTTCGATAATATTTTTGATTATTATGATGTACCGAACGAGTTAAAATACATGTCGATTATCGAATCGGCATTGAATCCCAGGGCTTATTCAAGGGCCAGGGCTGTGGGCTTGTGGCAGTTTATGTACGGAACCGGAAAACTTTACGGTTTAAACATCAATTCGTATGTTGACGAAAGACGTGATCCTATAAAATCTACACACGCGGCTGCAAAATTCGTGAAAGACCTGTATTCGATTTATCATGACTGGACCCTGGTAATTGCTGCTTATAACTGTGGTCCCGGTAACGTGAACAAGGCAATCAGACGGGCCGGCGGAAAAACCAATTACTGGGATATCTATTATTATCTACCCCGCGAAACCCGTGGACATGTGCCCGCGTTTATTGCAGCTGTTTATGTGATGAATTACTATAAAGAGCACAATCTGAGACCTATAAATATCGATCTTCCATTGGCGAATGATACAATTATGATAACTAAACCTTTGAATCTCGCGCAGGTTTCATCAGTACTCGGTGTACCGATAAAATTATTGGAGGATATGAATCCGCAATACAGAAGAGATATTATTCCTGCTTACGGTAATAAAAGCTATTCACTGCGGCTACCTATGGTTTATACATCTGCTTTTATTGATATGGAAGATTCCATCTATTCCTATAAAGATTCTATCTATTTCAACCCGGATAAGATGATCACCAATCCCACTGCCATTAATACAAAATATTATTATGAACCACCGAGTGATAAGTACGACAAGTTGCACTATACAGTTAAGTCAGGCGACAACCTGGGATTTATTGCCATGTGGTATAATGTACGATTATCCGATCTCCGTTACTGGAATAATATCCGCAGGAATATGATACGATCCGGACAACGGCTGGCAATTTATGTCCCAAAAAGCAAGTATGAGAAATATAAAAAAATCAACTCCATGAGTTATGCCGAAAAACAGGCAACGATCGGAAAAACAGTTTCTTCAAATAATAATCAGACTGTTAACTTTGACATTGCCGATCTGGATGGAGATTTTGAATATTATACCGTGAAATCGGGTGATACTTTATGGGACATCGCTAAAAAGTTCCCGGGAGTTACGGATACAGACATCATGCGACTGAACAGCCTTGATAATGCAAGTAAAATAAAACCCGGACAGAAGCTGAAGATTAAACCAAAAAGTTGATGTTAAAGGGTTCGTTTCAACGAATAACCCATGAAACCTTTTCGGACCTTATTGTTTTTTATATCTGTTTTTCTCTGTTTGTTTGCTATTGCATTGTATTTCCCTGACGGGGGAATAAAACTTACCGATAACCTCACTTTACAATTTGTTGATGCCAATGATATTTTTTCGGGCAACAAAACGGAATATGCCGATATTGAAAAAATAATCAACCAGAACAAAGGCCTTAATGATTCCATTATATCTAACCTGGCCGATACAACCAGGAGTTCCTGGGATACGTTAAGGGCAAATGCCGACAGTCTGCGCGGAACTATCCACCGGCTGGAATTCCCGGGGAACGATCCTTCCGTGTTATACCCTATTTTCAAAGCATTGGGGCAAATAAAGAAAAAAAATGAACTGGTTCGTATTCTTCACTATGGAGATTCGCAGATCGAAGGCGACCGGATGACTTCACTGATCCGAAATAATCTGCAAAAACGGTTCGGAGGATCGGGAGTAGGACTGGTTCCGGCATCGCAGGCTTATGATTTTTCCTATTCATTGATTCAAAAAAATTCTGATAACTGGCACAGGTATACGGTTTACGGAAACCGTGATACCACCCTCCTACACAACCGCTACGGAGCTTTAGCCAGCTTCGCCACATTTGTACCGGAAAACTTACAAAGCAGTTATAAAGACACCACTACCCGTCATGCATGGATCTCGTTTGGGAAATCATGGTATGGTTATAATAACACCAGGCACTTTCGTCAGTGCCGGATATTTTATGGTTTTAACAAAAAACCTTTTATGAATGAGATCTACCATAATAACCAGCTCATCGACGCGGAGATATTTGCACCAACCAGCAAACTGAAAGTTATCGACTGGAAATTTGACGAACCACAAAGTTCTATTACACTTAAGTTCAGCGGTGCCGGCAGTCCGGAGATATACGGAATAGCGCTGGATGATATAAAAGGCGTAGCTGTGGATAATATTGCCATGAGAGGAAGCGCCGGCCTTGTATTTACAAAAATGGACCGCAGCCTGTTGCGTCAAATGTATAAACAACTGAATGTTAAACTGGTGATCCTGCAATATGGCGGGAATGTCATTCCTTATATTTCGGATAACGGCGCTTATTACGAAAAACTTTTTTACAAGCAATTAACAACCCTCCGGAGTATTTTGCCACATGCTTCCTTCATCGTGATCGGGGTAGCAGACATGTCGAAAAAAGATAAAAACAAATATATTTCTTACCCCAATATAGAAATTGTAAGAGACGCACTAAAAAAAGCATCGTTTGATGCAGGAGCGGCATTCTGGGATATGTACGAAGCTATGGGCGGAAAGAATTCCATGCCTTCCTGGGTGTTTGCCAACCCGCCGCTGGCAAGCAAAGACTTTGTGCATTTTAATCCGCAGGGTGCAAAAATCGTTGCACAAATGTTTTACAATGCCTTTATTTATGAATATGAGAAATATGAAAAAACGGCCCGTCCGCTGATAGCTGAGAATCAGGAAGAACATGAAGGCGAATAATAACAGTATTTTACGAAGCGTCAATTGGATAATAATCTGCCTGATAGCCATTTCACAAGGCGTACAAGCACAAATGGATTATGAGGATTTCGGCATTAAACAATATCCGTTTATTGATTATACCCAGAATATTTTTGCTTTTCCGGGAGACAGCCAGGCATTTGAGAGACTCTTTGTTAAATACGACACACTTCTGTTGAAGGGAAAAGGCCAGTTGAAAATTGTTCATATAGGCGGTTCGCATATCCAGGCAGATATTTATACGAACCGTATTCGTCAGCGTCTTCAGACATTCCAGTCGGGACATCTGGGCAGCCGGGGATTTGTATTCCCCTATAAGGTAGCCCATACCAATAATCCCTGGAATTATAAAGTATCCTATACCGGATCGTGGGAAAGCTACCGAAATGTGGAACGCAACGACGGCCAGGTTCTGGGATTATCCGGAATATCTATTACTACCAGCGACACATCGGCAACTCTGCAGATTGACATCGATGGCAGGACTGCACTACCATACGATTTCAACAAAATAAAAATTTTCTGTCCGGATGATGCTGCATCTTTCAGCCTTGTTGTGGATACTCCTGCTATTGTGAAACAAATTACTGTAAACGATTCATTGGGCTACCGGCTGGTGGAACTGGAAAATCATATCAGTCGGCTTAACCTGAGATGGGAAAAGTATGACAGTCTGCAAAAATACTTTACACTGTATGGCCTCAGCTTTGAAAATGACGATCCGGGAGTATATTACGATGCCATTGGGATAAACGGAGCTATGCTTACTTCTTACATGCGCTGCCGTTTATTACCGAATCATCTGGAAGCAATCGGTCCCGACCTGATGATCATATCCATAGGAACCAATGACGCTTATACACGAAGATTCGACGTGACTGCCTATAAGTCACATTACGAAGCTTTACTTACAACTATCCGGAAAGCCATCCCCGGTGCAGCCATCTTACTGACCGTTCCGAACGACAGTTACCTTTACAGAAGATATCCCAATAAAAATACAGTGAAAATGAAAAATGCTATATTTGAACTGGCCAGGGAATGGAATTGCGGGGTATGGGATTTTTATTCGGTTATGGGCGGATTTAATTCCTCAGCTACCTGGTATGCGGCCGGTATGATGCAACCGGACAAAGTACATTTTAATAAAGAAGGATATCTGATAAAAGGAGACTTATTGTACATGGCATTTTTACAGGCATACGATAATCATATAGAATGGGAAAATCTGTTAAAACAGATTAAAATCCTGCATGTCAATTTTTAAATGTGGCAGATACTTTAAAAAATATTTTTTTATATTCTGAAGATCATCCGTTGATTTTCACACGGCTCTATTTCTGGGGATTCTTTGCCGTGGTGCTGGCCTTTTATTCCATTCTTTATAAAAAAAATGCGCTGAGGAACGCTTACCTTTTTTTCGTAAGCCTTTTCTTTTATTATAAAACCGGCGGATTATTCTTTTTTATCCTGATCTTTTCGACCCTTACCGATTTTTATATAGGTAAAGGTATATACCGGGCACGTTCCCCTCTTTCCAAAAAATTACTGGTAGGTCTGAGTGTATTTTTGAACCTGGGTGTACTGGCTTTTTTCAAATACGATTATTTCTTTACGGAAACTCTTAACTCAGTTTTTCACACAAATTTCGAAGTGGTAACCCATGCCGCCAAATGGTCGAATGCCTTTCTGGGCACACATTTCGATATATCGAAGATCCTTCCTCCTATCGGAATTTCTTTTTTCACTTTTCAAACCATCAGTTATTCGGTAGATGTATATCGTGGTAAAGTAGCGCCAGTCAGGAGCCTGATCGATTTCGGATTTTATGTTTCCTTTTTCCCGCAACTGGTTGCCGGGCCAATAGTTAGGGCTGCCGATTTTATTCCGCAGTTGTATAAAAAATTCTCTCTGAGCCGATACGAATTCGGGTATGCCATATACATGGTACTAAAGGGGCTGATGAAAAAAATGTTTATCGGCGATTACATCGCTGTAAATCTCATCGACCGGGTTTTTGCCCATCCTGCTTCGTATTCAGGCTTCGAAAACCTGATGGCATTGTATGGTTATTCGCTCCAGGTATACTGCGACTTTTCAGGTTATACCGATATTGCCATCGGTATTGCCCTGCTAATGGGATTTTATCTTCCTAAAAATTTCAACTCGCCTTACAAAGCAAAAAATGCCGGAGATTTCTGGAAAAGATGGCATATTTCCCTGTCCTCCTGGCTGAAAGATTATTTGTACATTCCTATGGGCGGTAACAGGAGAGGATCGTTCTTTACTTATGTCAGCCTTTCGACCATCCTGATATTTATTGTATTGCTGGCCGGGAAGTTATGGCTGGCTCCATTATTCGCGGTTATTATCGGGGTGGTATGGCTGCTGACCCGGATGTTCCCAAAGGTTAAACTTACCATCAGTACCAACATTAACATCATGATGACTATGTTGCTGGGCGGACTTTGGCATGGTTCGAGCTGGATGTTCGTAATCTGGGGCGGGCTTAACGGAATAGGCGTGGTAACTTACAAATTCTGGCGAAAGATAAGTCCGTACGAAAACAGCAACCACTGGCTGGTCAATACCTGGAAGATCTTTTTCACCTTTACATTCATCACTTTTACCCGGATCTGGTTCAGGGGCGAATCGATGCAGGGTACTTACGATCTGCTGCACCAGGTTACCCACTCGTTTAACTGGCCCCTGGTTCCTCAAATGGTGGTATCGTACGGAAAAGTCCTGCTGATCATGTTATTGGGATTTGTTATTCACTGGCTGCCTGAAAGTTTCAAAGTAAAATACCGCGACTGGTTTATAGGCACACCATTATATGCTAAAATTCTGATAAGTGTGGTGGTAGTGTTTATTATCTATCAGTCAGTATCGGCTGAATTGCAGCCGTTTATTTATTTTAGGTTTTGAGATGTATTTTCCTGTGGATAACCTACCTCTTTTTT
>CAVVIO010000088.1:0-37113 GCA_963748095.1 uncultured Bacteroidales bacterium | reverse complement strand
CTTGGTAGCTTTAGTAATATATTCAGTTATTCACATGGAAACATTTGCAGAAAAAGTAATGTACTTTATTTCCAATCTCGAATTCCGGGGCTCACTACCGAAGGATGTACATATAATGAATCCTTTTAAAGAAAAACAAGTATTGGAATTAAACCGGTTATTTTTCGAAAAATATTATTCCGACCAAAATAAAAGGATAATGTTGCTGGGAATCAATCCTGGCAGATTTGGTGCAGGAATCACCGGCATTTGCTTCACCGACCCTATACGGTTAAAGGAAGAATGTGGCATCGACAATGCTTTCCCGAAAAAACAGGAACTTTCTTCAGTATTTTTTTACGAAATGCTTAACAAATACGGAGGTGCAGAGAAGTTTTATTCAAAATTTTATGTTAGCGCCGTTTCTCCGCTTGGATTTATTAAAAACGGGGTAAATATGAATTATTATGATGACAGAAACCTGAAAGAAAAATTATCTGCATTTATTGAAGATTCAATAAAAAAGCAGCTCGACTTTGGCATTGACCGAAATGTTTGTTTCAGTGTGGGAAAGGGAGAAAACTTCAAATTCCTGAATGAACTAAACAGCCGCCATCATTTTTTCGATAAGATCATTCCGCTTGGCCACCCGCGATGGATCATGCAATACAGACTCAAAACCAGGGACGAACATATTAATGACTACATCACGAAAATGAACGATGCCTCGAAGATGTTCCTTTAAATGACAAAAGATATTATAATAAGAGTGTAAATTCTAAATGAAATTACTTAGCTTTTATTCACTAAATAATCAGATGATTTTGGTTTTTTGTCCTGGTATTCGGGAGGTAAAAAATCGAAAAATGTATCTCCCCGTAATCCGCAACGGTAACATTCGAGGGGAATTACATCATGTGCTGCAATATTCCCCAAATTAACAACCGGTCCCTGTTGCTTGATAAACCATACCTGCTGTTTGCCTGAAGGAGCCTCCCATAAAATTTCATGCGGATTGATATGTTCGGCAATATCACTGATCAGACTTTCGTTTGCTAATCCGTTGCAATCATATATTCCAATGGTGCCGCTTTCGCGTGCTTCGGCAATAACTTTCCAGGAGCCGGTATCCAGTTCGGTCCGCATCATTTCCACCCATTTATCTGCAGGAATAATAACGCCTCTTTGTTTCGATCCCACTTCGGACAATACAGTCACTTCCTTTGACAATATGTCAATGAATTTCAATTTTTCTTCGTGTGGCAGGTAAATAGAACCATCGGAAACCTCAACAAGATCAAGGCCATATTGTGCAATGAACTTCCGAAATTCGTCGAACATATTCCGTATCGCGAACATTTCAAAAAGTGTACCTCCAAAATATGGACGTATATTAGCTTGTTTGTATAACTTAATTTTTTCTTTCAATTTGTTAGTGATCAGCGCAGTACCAAAACCAAACTTAACCAGATCTGTAAATTCACCGCTTGATTCTATAAAACCTTCAGCTTCACTGGTGCTCAGTCCCTTGTCCATCATCATTGTCAGCCCTTCTTCTCTGGGCTTTTTAGTTCGCTCCGGAATAAATGGAAGTTCAAAATTCATTTTATTGCTAATAAATTAATTTTTAATCTTGTATTTAAGAATTAGCTGTTTAAAAAGACCAAATTCCCTGGTTTTCGGAAATTTCTGAAAAATTTCTTTATACTCATTGAAATTCATGGACAGCCCTTTTTCAAAATATTCAGTGGCTTTACTATTATCGTGATTGTAAAAATAATACACAGCCAACCGATAATTAACTGATGAAATATCGTAATTGAATCTGTATGCCTGGCTTAATATATCAATAGCGTCGGCTAGTTTTTCCTCTTCATAAAGTATATTGGCTTTAGCCAACCAGGCTTCATAGTCGTTCGGATCAAGCTCAATAGTGCGGTTATAGGCATCCAGTGCTTCAACCAATTTATGTTGGGCATTCTTAATTTCCCCAAGCATAAACCAGTATTCCGAATTTTCAGGATCTACTTTAAGCGCGTTAAATATATATTGCTCGCCAATATTGTACCTTTTCTTATCGAAATAAACCAGGCTGATCCCAAACAATCCGTCACCGAAATTATTATCTATCCGTAGTGATTTTTTAAAACTACGCAATGCATCGGGTAACATCCCCATTTTTTCATAACACTCGCCTATATAACAAAGTATTTGAGGATCATTTTCTTCATAATTCAGTAACTCTTCATATACTTTAATGGCGTCCGCATATCTTCCATCATTTACCAGTACCCCGGCCTTATTATAATATGCTGAGGTATAATCCGGATTAATTGCCAGTGCATAATCATATGCTTCGAGTGCCATTTTTGTTTCATTCAGACTACCATAAAGCATCCCCAATGAAAACCAAACATTTTCTGCAAAAGGATCGATATCGAGGTATTTCGAATAATACTGTATACTCTCTTCAACTTTATCAATCCTTTCGTAACACATTGCCAGCTCAAACACGATCAGCGTATTTTCCGGATTGACTTCATGACCCAACAGCAGATAGTTGATGGCCTGGCTTATTTTATTAATCTGTATATACGATAATGCGATACTATAAATTACTTCATCCTTCCAGTCGTTCGAAATAGAAATCGCTTTTTCGAATTCTTTTCTGGCATCGTTTACTTTACCGAGTAAATTATAAGCAACCCCTTTCGCCAGGTATAATTCATAATTATTAAATTCCAGGGATTCAACCGATCTGAGCACTCTTAAACCTTCTGACGGTTTTCCGTTCTCTACCAATATCTGTGCAAATTTCAGCTTTAATAAAGAGGAATTTGGATGTTGACTTATTCCGATTTTTGCAGCATCCTTTGCATTTTTAAAGTCACGTTGTTCAATGTAATAATCAATAATATTCTCAAATTCATATACATCAAAAAACCCGATACGGTTCATTTTTTGCATGTTCCGAAATCGGTTAATGACTTCTATGAAATGATAATCATCGTAATTGGCAAATCTTTCTTCACTCATATCAAAAATGCAAAGCGCTAAAATAGTAAATAAAAAAATTAAACCTGATTTTTAATATTAACAAATATTTTTTCTCCTTCTCAATTTATAGAGAATTTAAATAATCCGGCGGTTGAAAAAATTCTGATAAGGTCTCTTTCTGTTTATTTTACAGATGACCAATTTTTAAAGAAAAAAACTAATTTGTTTTAATTAGTGCTTGCCCGAAAAGTCCGGTGTCGGATAAGAAAAGTTCATTTTCAAGGCTTGTGAAGTCAGAAAAACCGCAGTTTACTAATGTAAATGAGGAATTTTCTGACAAGCGTAACGCAGAAAATGGAGTTTTCTTGCCGGCACTAATTAGTGCCTGTCTATAAAGTCATGTGTTTGCTCTATAAAGTTCGAATTCAAGGCGTGCGAGAAATTTAAACCACAGAATACTAATGTATTTGAGGATTTAAATTTTGAGCCTGTCTGCGCCAGGCAGGCGACAACGTAGAAGTCGGACTTTATAGACAAACACTAATTAGGATGTACTTTCCCTGCATTAAGCCTGACAAGCATTTTCTGCATATTGTTTCGCAGGTCTTTAAGTTCAAGATCAATATGTTGTCCTTTTTTTAAATGTTGTCGTACAACACTTATTTGTTTGTCCATATCGGCCAGCAACATTTCTCCTTTCCTGATAAATCGCTGATTGCTTCCAGTATTTTTCATTTCGAGGATTGAAGTAAGCAGGGAGGTATAGGAATCATTATATAGGACAAGTGCTTTGGCAACTATTGGGCCATAAAGGGATAATAGTACTTTACATACAGATATGTCCGGATCGTATCCACCGGAATTCCATGTGTAGTCTGCAGCAGTTATAAGTCGGATCAATCCAATTTCCGAAGTAGCAGGATAATTAACTATTATCTTTTTACCTGCAAGTCCTTCCATTATATCATTAGTATAGTTACATTGATATGGCGCGAATAAATTACCTAAACGCAATTGTCCTGCAAACTCCGGATCAAAATAACTACAATTGTTCAGGATCGATTTTGCCCAAAGACTATTATCCCATAAAACCGGTGGCAGATCAATACATGTCCTGAAACGAACCAGATCGGCTCTACTCAGATTATACGTACAGTATGTATTCCCCATCCATAATAAATCAATACCGGCAGGAAAAATCTCGGCCAATCGTCGAAAATACAACTCGCCTCTTCCCAGCCCCCTGTCAATAATTTCGTTATTCGACCAGGAAGGCAGGAATTCAAACTCTTTGTGTGAGTATTCATTTAATACCTGCTTCTTAAGGTTATTTATCAAATTAACCTGTGAAACCGGATCATCCGGAAAAAACTTATTATTCCAAGGAAACTGTATAGATGGAAATATGCCTGCTGATGTCATATATGCAATACCATCAATTCCATTCGTAAACGCTGCTTTACTCCTGTTTACTAGTTCATCCTCCGAAACTTTTGATGATGGTTTGATGTAATTCATCTGAAGTGTATCTGCCAGGTAATAGTTATAGGCAGGAAAGTTACCATTTACAAAAGCTATGAATAACCGGGAAACCCCGTCTTTAAAAACAGATCGTTTAAGGTCCGACATTTCTGTTTCCATGGAGGATGTCCATTCTTTCTGAACATTGTCAAACAAATATCCCCCGTTAAATTTATAATTATTCAGCATTTCGTAAAATGAATTCTTTTCACCTGTTTTTATTTCCGAAAGATCTCCCAGTGTATAATATCTCTTTTCAAAATCGGGATAATCAATTATCCGGGCATTATGAAAAATAAACTGCTTATGATCCAGTAATTGCACAGCTGTAAGCGCAGCATAATAATCCCCTATCGGTTTATCACCTGAGAGAAAAATGATATTTGTTTCCTCGCTGGGTGAGAAGATAAAGTAAGACTGAGGAATGTTTTTTATCTCATCTGCCGGTAATTGTTTTTGATATTGGTAATATAATTGTGTCTTACCAACGCTGAAAACAAGTCTTTCTTTTGCCAGTTCTTCAGCTGAAATGTAATTACCTGTGAGGTTTTCAGGATATTGAATCTTTTTACCTGTCAACTGCCGGTATATACCGGTCAGATTATTCTTTAACACCTCAATCGCCTGGCTAGTTTCCGGAGTAATAGCAGAAGGCACCAATATAAAGGGTAGTTGGTTAACGGAAATATTTCCCATCTTTCTTAATATACAATACAGAGGCAACTTTTTTATATTTTTTAGGGGAAGGAAGAAGCAGATCATGTTTCGCGTATACTGTATCGATCAGGTCCTCAAGACGTTCTCTGGTTGAGAAATTATCCCTTGTATACCTGAAATCCACATCATCCACCCACATGGTCCCGGTACCTTTCAGTCCGATATACAATTTAACATACCGTGCCTCATCGGGAATATTTCCTTCCAGGTATGGATTATTGATTGATTTTCCGATAATTTTAGCCCAGCCGAAATCGGAAATATACCAGAAATTGGAAAGCGAATACGATTTGAATGAACGATCGATATATTCCTTGGTTTGCGGAACATATTGTTCATTACTCATTGGAATTTTATTCTTGTCAAAATAAAAAACCCGGATATCCACTGCATCATAAAGTTTCGACCCCAGCCTGGTCCTGTATCCCTGTATATTTTTTAGTCGAAGGTACAATGTTAGTTCGTACCTGCCGGGAATTACTTTGATATAATCACTTTGTACGCCTTCTCCTTCATTAACCGTTTCATTGGCTGTTATACGCTGAATTTTAACGGCATGATTTCCGGAATGTACTTCGTCCGGACTATAAATACTATCCTGCTTTTTATTAACCCAGTGTACATCTTCGCCAATCTTTAGCCATCCGTCGATATTAAATGAAGTGCGGGTACTATCCAGATTATACACCTTCCCTGATTCAAATGAACCGGAATCTTGTAATAAGTTGCCCCTTTCATATTTCTGGATGCGCACCCTGTAAGGAATAGCAAACGGATCAAGACTGAACCATTTCACCGGAGAAGCTCCCGGGTTTTCTACCTGCCGGCACGATACAAGCAGAATAACTATGGCAATCAAGCCTATAAACCTATGAAATAAATACTTTTGCATTTCCTTTTAAAAATAGCTTAATTCCCTGAATATACCTGATTATGACTTTAAATATGTGCAAATCATGTATTTGAATTCTATTATTGTTATCAATATAATGGATGAATAAAACACAGAAATGGTTGCTTATCGGTAAATACTCACTGATTAATAACATTGGAGATTGCAGTGTTAAAATAATCAGGAATAAACTTTTTTACCCGCTGCCAGTAATGTGTTTTTCAACAGGGAAACAATAGTCATAGGACCGACTCCTCCGGGAACGGGAGTGATAAAGCTGCATTTCGGCGATACTTCATCGAATTTAACATCCCCTTTCAGTTTAAATCCTGATTTTGTGAGGTCGGATTTCACACGCGTGGTGCCAACATCAATTACTACAGCTCCTTCTTTCACCATATCAGCAGTAAGGAATTCCGGACTTCCCAGGGCAACAATGATGATATCAGCCTGGCGTGTAAACGATTCAATATTCCTGGTACGGCTGTGGCAAACTGTTACTGTGGCATTTCCGGGATTGGCTTTTTGTGAAAGTAATAAGCTCATCGGGCGGCCTACAATCTGACTGCGTCCTATAACCACACAATTCATACCCGAAGTTTCGATATTATACCGCCTGATCAGTTCCATAATACCTGCCGGTGTAGCTGAAACAAAAGCCGGCAATCCGATTACAACACGCCCCAGGTTAATCGGATGAAATCCGTCAACATCTTTCTTAGGGTTGATGGACTCAATCACCTTATTTTCGGAAATGTGGCCCGGTAAAGGAAGCTGTACAATAAATCCGTCGATATCATCATCCTTATTTAGTTCATCAACTTTTCGGAGTAGTTCTTCCTCAGTCACCTCATCTTCATACCTGATAAGGGTAGATTTAAAGCCTACCTGTTCGCAGGCTTTTACTTTATTGGCTACGTAAGTTTCACTGCCACCATCGTGACCTACCAGTACTGCTGCCAGATGTGGAATCTTTCCTCCTGAGCTTTTGATCTTTTCCACTTCTTCGGCGATTTCCTGCTTAATTTCATTTGCTATTTTTTTCCCGTCGATTAATTGCATGTAATTAGTTTAATGATATGGAACTATTAGTTTTCTTTTTTTACCGGCGACGCATGGCTTGCATATTGCCCATCATTCGTGAAACGTTTTTACCTCCCGACATCATTTTCATCATTTTCCTGGTTTCGTCGAACTGACGGATCAACTGATTCACTTCCTGAACGGTGGTACCGCTGCCCGAAGCAATTCTTTTTTTACGCGTTCCGTTCAGCAATGCAGGGTCTTCCCTTTCTGCGGGAGTCATGGAATAAATAATGGCTTCAATACTTTTAAAGGCATCATCATCAATATCAAGGTCTTTAATGGCTTTACCAACCCCGGGGATCATACCGGCCAGCTCTTTCACATTCCCCATTTTTTTGATCTGCTGAATCTGCTTGACAAAATCGTTAAAATTAAACTGGTTCTTGGCGATTTTGCGTTGCAGTTTACGTGCTTCATCAACATCGAATTGCTCCTGTGCTTTTTCTACCAGTGATACAATATCACCCATTCCCAGTATCCGGTCCGCCATTCGTGCGGGATGGAATAATTCAAGCGAATCGGGCTTTTCTCCTGCGCTTACAAATTTAATAGGCTTATCCACTACGGCACGTATCGATAAAGCCGCTCCACCACGGGTATCCCCGTCCAGTTTGGTAAGCACAACACCGTCGAAATTAAGCCGGCTGTTAAACTCTTTGGCTGTATTAACTGCATCCTGACCGGTCATTGAATCAACAACAAACAGCGTTTCCTGCGGAGAAACTGCCTTTTTTACAGCCTGTATTTCCTGCATCATCTGTTCATCGATAGCCAGGCGTCCTGCTGTATCGATGATCACTATATCATGCCCTAAACGTTTGGCTTCCTTAATCCCATCTTTTGCAATCTTCACCGGGTCCTTGCCCCCTTCTTCGGTATAAACAGGTACGCCAACCTGTTCGCCCAATACCTGCAATTGGTTGATGGCAGCAGGACGGTAAACGTCACCCGCTATTAAAATCGGCGATTTTCCTTTTTTATTTTTTAAATAACTGGCTAATTTGCCCGAAAAGGTAGTTTTACCAGAACCCTGCAAACCCGCAATTAACACGATGGCAGGATTCCCTTTTATATTAATTTCTTCATTCTGTCCCCCCATCAAAGCCGCCAGCTCGTCGTGAACGATTTTCACCATCATCTCACTGGGCTTAACCGCACTCAGAACATCCTGACCAAGGGATTTTTCCTTTACCGTATCGGTAAAACTTTTAGCAATTTTAAAGTTAACATCGGCATCCAGCAGGGCACGTCTCACTTCTTTTAAAGTTTCTGCCACGTTGATCTCACTGATCCTTCCCTGCCCTTTTAACAGTTTAAAGGAGCGTTCAAGACGTTCCGATAAATTTTCAAACATATTTTTTTACGTTTTTTATTCTAAGAATTACAAAAATAAACTAATCCGGCTATTCCTAAAATTTATATCCGGATAATTATACGGTTTCCTTACATACGGTCAGGAACTTCAATACCCAGAAGTGACATGCCGGTGTTAATAATTCGTCCTGCAACATCAGAGACCACCAGTCTGAAATCGCGAAGTGATGTTTTCTTTTCTTTAAGAATAGAATAATCGTGGTAAAACTGGTTGTATTCCTTTACCAGGTCATACACATAATTTGCAATAAGCGCCGGACTAAAATTGTTCGCTGCATCCCTTACTATGGAAGGGAAATCATAAATTAATTTTAAAAGACTTTTTTCTTTTGAATTCAAAGTAAGGTTGATCTCCACAGCTGTCGGTAGGACAACCCCGCTATCATCAGCCTTACGTTTTATCGATTGAATACGGGCATAGGTATATTGAATAAATGGCCCTGTATTTCCATTAAAATCAATGGATTCTTTTGGGTCAAATGTCATATTTTTAACCGGGTCGACTTTTAATATAAAATATTTTAATGCTCCCAGACCGATTATCCTCACAATATTTTCTATTTCATCATCAGTCAATCCTTCCAATTTACCGAGCTCTTTTGACATGTCCCATGCTGTACGTACCATTTCATCCATCAGGTCGTCGGCATCTACTACGGTACCTTCCCGCGATTTCATTTTCCCTTCGGGCAGTTCAACCATTCCATAGGAAAGATGATACAGATCTTTCGCCCAGTTGAATCCCAGCTTATCGAGAATGATTGACAAAACTTTGAAATGATAATTCTGTTCGTTCCCTACTACGTATATCATTTTATCGGGATGATAATCGTTCTGTCGTAATTGTGCCGTTCCGATATCCTGGGTCATATATACAGAAGTACCATCAGAGCGTAACAGAATTTTTTCATCCAGTCCCTCGCCTGTGAGATCAGCCCATACCGAAGTATCCTCCTTTTGGATGAGAATTTTTTCTTTCAAACCCTTCAGTACTGTTTCTTTTCCCACCAGGTATGTTTCGGATTCATAATATATTTTATCGAAATCAACCCCCAGACGCCGGTAAGTTTCATCGAACCCTTCATACACCCAGCTGTTCATTTCCTTCCACAACCCGACAACTTCCTGATCGCCGGCTTCCCATTTTCGTAACATTTCCTGTGCTTCGATAATTAATGGGGCATTCCGGGCAGCTGTTTCTTCGGTTTCCCCTTTACTCATTATTTCCCGTATCTGCTGCTTGTATTCCTGATCAAATTTTACATAATAGTCACCTACCAGGTGGTCCCCTTTTTTTCCCGATGATTGCGGGGTTTCTCCGTTCCCCCATTTCTGCCAGGCAAGCATCGATTTACAGATATGGATACCACGGTCGTTTACAATATTTGTCTTCACAACATGTTTACCGGTAGCCTTTAAAATTTCAGATACTGAAAATCCAAGCAGGTTATTCCGTATGTGTCCCAGATGCAAGGGTTTATTGGTATTTGGTGAAGAATATTCCACCATGTAAACCGGATCACCGTTTTTAGCAGGAGACATCCCGTAGTTTACATCCGGAAAAATATCATTCAGATACTGCAGGTAATACCTATCGCTGACTGTAAGGTTCAGAAATCCTTTTATCACATTGAACGATGAAATAATATCCAACTCATTTTTCAGATATTCACCCACCTCCTCACCTGTCTGCTCGGGTGATTTCTTTGAGTAACGCAAAAATGGAAAAACGACCAGAGTAATGTCCCCTTCAAATTCCTTCCGCGTTTTTTGCAGTTGGATAATGCTATCTTCTACTTTATTGTGATAGAGTTCCTGTATGCTTTCTTTTATTTTCTCCGTCAGAATGTTTTCCAGATTCATAATTTATTTATCAGATTAACAGCTTTATTTCACGCCTGCAAAGATAATATTTGTGAAGAATGTAGCTGTAAATACCTCCTGTTTTTTCTGACAATTTAACGGTTAGGCGATTTTAAACCGTCAGACCGTTATTCTACATTTGAACTAATATCTTTCAAATATGACCGGAATTGTTTTTATTTGCAGATGAACTTTCGGAATTTTATTTATCGGATAAATCAAATCCAGTCAACTTGAAAGATACCATTAATCAAAACACAACCCACCAAGGCAGAATAACTCTATTATTTGTTATTTCAATATTGCTGCTGGTGGTATTTTTTTCACTGGATGTTTTAATCGGGTCGGTACGGATTCCTTTATCAGGAGCACTGGACCTGTTATCAGGAAAAGCTGTTACTAACCCGGTATGGTCAACCATTATACTCGACTTCCGTATTCCGAAAGCCATAACGGCGATTTTAGCTGGTGCCGCATTGTCAGTAAGCGGACTGCAGATGCAGACTATTTTCCGTAATCCGCTGGCAGGACCTTATGTATTGGGCATCAGTTCAGGAGCAAGCCTGGGAGTGGCCATACTGATCATGGGTTTTCTGCCCCTGCTGCATTTAAATAATATAAACTACATGGGTAGCTGGGCCCAAATCGTGGCTGCCTGGCTCGGGTCGGGAATGGTACTTTTTCTTATTCTGGCGGTGAGCGCCCGGGTACGCGATATTATGACTATTCTTATACTGGGAATATTGTTTGGCAGTGCTACTTCGGCTTTTGTAAGCATGCTGCAATATTTCACCAACCAAAGCATGCTGAAGTTATTTGTGATCTGGTCGCTTGGCAGCCTGGGAAACCTTACCCGAATGCAGCTTAATATTCTGATACCCAGCGTAGCTGTTGGATTGTTACTGGCATTCTTCCTGTCGAAAGTGCTGAATGCCTTGTTACTGGGAGAAACCTATGCGAAAAGTATGGGAGTAAATATCAGGCTGGTGCGGATTACTGTATTTATTTCCACCAGCATTCTCGCCGGAAGCATTACCGCCTTTTGCGGGCCGATCGGTTTTATTGGAATTGCCGTACCTCACATATCCCGCTTCCTGTTCAGGTCGGCCGACCACAGGGTTTTACTTCCCGGATCAATGTTGCTGGGCGCCGTGGTTATGTTATTGAGTGACCTGCTTTCTCAATTACCCGGACAGGACACTCAATTGCCCATTAATTCGGTAACAGCATTGCTCGGTATACCGGTAGTGGTTTGGATTGTTATTAAAAACCAGCAAATGTCTGATTTTTCATGAAAACTCAACAAACCAACATTATCAGCATTTCTGACCTGAGTATTGGTTATATTACTTCAGGAAAACAACAGGTGTTGCTTTCATCCTTATCTGTACAGGCCGGAAAAGGGGAACTTGTGGCGTTGATAGGCAGAAACGGGGCCGGTAAAAGTACGCTGTTGCGAACACTGACTAAACAATTGCCACCACTTTCGGGCAAGATCAACATTATCGATAAAAATCTGGAAGATTATTCGATGAGCCGGTATGCACGGTTCGTTAGTTTCGTTTCTACGGAAGTTGTTCGTATAAACAATCTAAGGGTAATCGACCTGGTGGCGCTGGGTAGGTTTCCGCATACCAACTGGCTGGGAAAACTACAGCCTGAAGACCACCGGATTGTTTCCGATGCAATCGCCAGTGTAGGATTATCGCACCTGGCATATAAAAACTCAAACCAGATAAGCGATGGCGAAAGGCAGCGTGTGATGATTGCCCGGGCTATTGCGCAAGACACGCCTATAATCATTCTTGACGAACCTACTGCTTTTCTTGACATTACCAACCGGTATGAAATAGTGGACTTGTTACTTAATTTATCGAGACAAAAAGAAAAAACCATCGTATTCTCATCACACGATCTTTCCATTGCCATGCAGGAAGCAGATAAAATATGGCTGATGGATGATAAAAATATTTTACAGGGAGCCCCCGAAGATTTGATTATTAATAATAGTTTTAATAAATTGTTTCAAAATTCCAGGGTACGTTTTGACGCACAAACAGGTGAGTTTCGTCTTCATAAAAAGTCAGTGGCAAAGATTGCACTTAGCGGGGATAACAAGTTGCTGATATGGACACGAAAAGCGCTGGAAAGAGTGGGGTTTGGAATTGCAAATGATGTTCAGGAGATAAGTATAAATGTAGGCTTTGCAGAGAACAAACCTGTCTGGGAGCTTACAGTTGATAATAACAAGCTGGAGTTTTTTGCTATATACGATTTGTCTGTTTATTTAAAAAATTACATATATTCGACTTCTAATTATAACTAAAATCAATCATTATGAATCCGATTAAAAAAGTAGTAGCTTATACCCTTATCACTTTGATACTGGTGTTTACCATTATAGCATTGCTAGGTATCTGGGATATAATCGATCTGGAACAGGTAGTTATGCGGTTGATCTGGACCCTTATCGTGATATTTGCCGCTTCTGCAGTAGTTTTATTTATTTTCACAGTGATGCTGAAAGATGATGAACAGAAGCCAAAAATAAACGAATAAGTTTGTACGGGTTAAATTTATAAATGAAAGATTTTCAGTAGACTTACACATGCAGGATAATAAAAATCCGCACTGCAAAGTATATGGTATCCTGACCGGAATGTGAAAACCTTGAAAAGGCGCACGTGATTTTGTAAAAAGCCGTGCATGTTTTTGTAAAAAGCCGCGTATGATTTTTTAAAAAGGTGCGCGGCTTTTTTAAAGATATATTTCTAAGAAATATTCCCTGTTCTTATATCTGTTGATAAACATTTTAACCAAAAAAATAAATAACTACCGGATAACCTGATAATCTATATCTTTGGCGATTTATTCAATTTACCGGATAATCTAATTGAGTTTTATGAGACACCTGCCAATTGATCAAAACAAATTACTTGATATAATTGAAAAGTACCCGACACCTTTTTACCTGTACGATGAGAAAAGCATTCTGGAAAATGCCGGGAAACTGAAAGATGCCTTTTCGTGGAATAAAGGGAGCAAGGAATTCTTTGCCGTAAAAGCCACTCCCAATCCCTTTATCCTGAAATTATTGAAGAATATTGGTTTCGGGGCAGACTGTAGTTCCATGGCTGAGTTGCTGCTAGCCGAAAAATGTGGAATAAAAGGTGAGGAAATTATGTTTACCTCGAACAATACCCCGGAAGAAGAATATCGAAAAGCCAAAGAACTGGGCGCTATCATTAATCTCGATGATATCACACATATTGATTTTCTGGAAGATTGCTGCGGCTTGCCTGAAATAATTTCGTTCCGGTACAATCCCGGAAAAAGAAGAGAAGGTAATTTCATTATCGGGAAACCGGAAGAATCGAAGTATGGCTTTACCTATGAACAACTGTTTGAAGGGTATGAAAAAGTAAAAAGTAAAGGAATAAAAAGATTTGGCTTGCATACCTTCATTGCTTCCAACGAACTCAGCCCTGATTACTTTATCGAAACGGCAATTATGTTGTTTGAACTTGCCGTAGAACTGAAAAAACAATTGGATATCAAACTGGAATTCGTTAACCTGGGAGGCGGGATTGGCATCCCTTACAAACCGGATGAAGAGCCGGTTGATTTAACCTATGTGGGAAAAGGTATAAAAGATGCATACGAGAGACTAATAGTTACAAATCATCTTTCCCCGCTTAAAATTTTCATGGAATACGGACGGGTAATAACGGGACCTTACGGATATCTGGTAACAAAAGTAAGGCACTTGAAAAGTACCTATAAAAATTTTGCCGGGTTGGATGCCAGCATGTCGAACCTCATGCGGCCCGGGATTTATAATGCTTATCATCACACTACCGTATCAGGAAAAGAAAACAATGAAATTTTTTCAAAATATGACCTGACCGGTTCGTTATGTGAAAACAACGACAAATTTGCCATTGACCGCCCGCTACCTCAACTAGAGATCGGAGACATTGTTATCATTCATGATGTTGGAGCCCACTCGCATGCAATGGGCTTTAACTACAACGGAAAATTAAGATCGGCAGAATTGTTACTGAGAAAAAACGGGGAGATAACAGAGATCCGCCGGGCCGAAAGTTTAGAGGATTACTTTGGCACATTAAACTTTGATGAGCTAAACAGGTTTGTTCCGTAAGAAAGTCTGGAGTTCCTAAAGTTTGGAGTACATAGATCTTAAAAACTAAAATCCATTCAGCTACTTTTTATGCCCGAACATTATTTAATATAATTGTTCAGTTCATTAATCATCAGATCTTTGGCTATTATCCGGTGCTGTTCATTAAGCAGATAAATTGTGGGCGTATATGCCAGGTTATACACTTCTTCCACCATACGGCCCCCGGCAGTGCAATAAACATTAATCCAGTCAAGGTTATATTTTTCAATGAATGCTTTCCATTCTTTAATGTGATTCTTATCGGTAAGAATGGCAATAACTTTCAATCCCTTGTGCTTATTTTGCTGATAATAGGCATATAACTGAGGGGTGAGTTTTTTACAGACATCGCATTCTGCATCCCAAAAATAAAGTAGCGTGTATTTTGAGGAAGTAGTATTAATCTGAACTTTCTGATTGTTAAGTGAAGTTAATGGAAGCGACGGGGCCGGCTGGCCAAGTGCGTCGGGCTGAATACGAAGTACTTCAGCATTTATACGGTTAACCAGCGATGAATCGGCCCATGCCGGAGTATTTTGCAGAAAATATTTATTGGCCAGATAAATAAAGGCACTTTCATTCACCGGTTTGTTAATATCCTGGTAATAGTGATTCAGAAGGGCATTCATCACAAATTGCTGCATGGCATTGCTGTTACCTGAAATGCTGATAAGGTGATCAATAGCTAGTTTTACATCATCCGGTTTTTGCGGGACCATCAATGTTAAATAACGCTCAATCTTGACCTGTAACAAAGGTGTATAGACCAGCATTGAATCAGAGAAATTTACATTATCCAGGTAATGGTCTTTGAAATAAACCAGGTTTTGACGAAGATTTAATGAATCGGCTTCAGTTCCTGAGCTGGCATTGGGTTTTACGGGTAACATCATTTGCAGATAATCGGCTAGTAAAGTATTTGGATTTTCAGTAATGACTTTTTTGGTAAACACCTGTATCTGATCCTGCAAGGTTTTAATAGTATTCAATGTTTTTTGTGATGAACCGGAAGCAGGGCTCTCTGCACGAAGAATTCGTTGTTGTGTATCAATCTGCCGTTCTAATTGACGCCGGTTTTTAAGAAAATCAAGATATTTTGAACTCATGCTCTCTGGTTGAATAGTCATGCCTTCCAATGTAAACAGGTTACCGAAGCTGACCGTAAAATTGCGGTCATTTTCAATTAAAAGTTCAATACCTGTTGAATCGTTCAATACCAGGATATATATTCCATTATGGAGATTGTTTCCTGTAAAATGAAGTACTCCCTGAGAATCGAATACAGACAGGTTCTTCTGAAATGTACGGGTTCCGTAATAATAAGCAAGGCGCAGGGTATCCCCTTTTAATTGGGGAGCTTTAACCGTAATATTATACTCCTGACCGCAAATATGGCCTGCATTTAAAATTATAATTGCTAATAAGAGGAAATATCTGCTTAACTTTTTCATAAAATGACCGTTTAAGAATTAAAAAATCAATATTCAAAAATAAAATTAAATCTTTAGCGTTTAAAATTCGAATAATTAAATTTAAAAACTGTATTTATAGCAAAAAATTTTACACCCTAACTACATGCTATCCGTTTTAATTCCTGTATTTAACTATGACATAAATGCATTGGTCGCTTCCGTAAGTGCCCAGGCAAATGAACTCTCAGTCCCTTTCGAGGTAGTAGTAATGGACGATGCCTCGGATGAAATCCACAAAAAGATCAATCGGAAAATCAATGAGATCCCTGGCGTTTCTTATGTCGAACTTTCCAAAAATGTCGGACGTGCCAGAATAAGAAACCAGCTTGCTGATAAAGCCAGGTATAATAACCTGTTATTTCTCGATTGCGACTCTGAAATTATTATACCCGGTTTCATTAATAACTATTCCCGGTATTTCGATTGCTCTTGCGTTGTTTGCGGGGGGTTAACTTACAATAATACCGCACCGTTAGAATATAACCAGTATCTGCGTTGGTATTACGGGCACAGAAGGGAATTCAAATCTGCCGAAGTCCGTAATAAAAATCCGTATGCTTCTTTTTCTTCCTTTAACTTCATGATCACCAAAAAAATATTTGATATAATACGGTTTGAAGAAACCATAGTAAATTACGGACATGAGGATACGCTTTTCGGATATGAACTGAAGAAAAAGAATATACCAGTAAAACATATTGATAACCCGATGTCACATGTCAGACTCGAAAGCAATATGCATTTTATTGAGAAGACACAGGAAGGCATAAAAAATCTTCAGCACATTATGAAAATCAACGGTAATGAAAAACATTTAATTAAGGACATTACCCTTCTGTGGTATTACAGCATCATCAAACGCATGAATCTAATTCCGTTTATTGAATTTCTGTACAGGAAAACGGAATCCCGGCTGATAAAAAACCTGACAGGAAAAAACCCGAACCTTTTTATTTTCGACCTTTACAAACTGGGGTACTTGTGTACTTTGGGCTGATGTTTATATTGTTCTGCATCTACATTGGGGTGCAAGAAATTATACTTAAATGGAAAGCATTCTTTAAACTGAAATTATTTAAAATAAGTTTTAAACTTTTTTATGATATTTAATGCAAATTACAAACTTGTATTTTCGGGGGCAAGCATGATAGCTTACTGATTGAAAAAACAACAACTTATGGCAAGTACCGTACAAGGGTGGTCACAAATATGTAAGTTCATCAGAAAGATACCAATTAAATAATCTGGACAAATATCAAAGTAGGTTAGAGAAATATCATCCTGTAAATAATAACTAAATAGGAGTGATTATATTAAATTTGTAAAAAAGAATATCATGGGAGCAGCAGAACTAAGAGATGAACTTCATCAATATATTGATATAGCAGACGAACGCTTTTTAAGAATGGTACATTCTTTAGCAAACGAATATGCCAAAGATGAAGAAAACGTGGTTGCTTACCGGGCTGGCAAAGCAATTACAAAGAATCAGTTGTATCAGGAATTAAAAGAATCGAAAACCGAGATAGAAAGAGGTGATTATATGACCATTGAAGACTTTGATAAGGAATCCGAACAATGGAAATAAAAAACGAGAGGGTAATTATCACTCACAGGGCGCAAAACTCCATAAAAGAAATATTCGATTATATTAAAGCCCGATCAAAATCAACAGTAACAGCCCACTACGTAAGGAAGACGATTATTGATAAATGCTTATCCTTAAAAAGCTTTTCCGGTTACTCCAAAGAACCATACCTGGAAGAATACCCGTAGATTTTCGCTCAGTAAGTAACTGGTCTTATGTGATCATTTATGTAGTTAGTGATAACGAAGTCCGTGTACTGAATGTTGTTCATGGCAAGCAAGATCCCGAGGTAAGAGAAGAGGTTAAATAGCAACATATCATCCCTCCCTTATTCCGTAGCATCCCAGGCTACGGAAATGATTATTATAAATAACTAAAAACATAAAAACAAGGAATTATTTTAGCTTGTAACATCTTCTTTTGTTAATCAATGACTGTAGGATAATATTAGTAGAGCCAAATAACCCGGAATTCTCATGTCAGCATCAGGAAATTTCTAAAATAGAATAAAAAATGTTTTTTTAAAATCCGTAGCCGGAGACGCTACGGATATCGGGAGGATTTAAAGCAATTATTAAGAGTGATAGAGTTGAAAGTGTAGTAACCAGCAAGGTTTTCCACATAAAACATATTTTTTAGTTTGAGTTGGAGTGTGAGTATAGAGGGACAAAAACAGCAAAGAGTGATCGTAGTTCGCTCTTGCTCTCTACTCACACTCTTCACTGTTTTTGTGAACCTGAAGGGACTCGAACCCCCAACCTTCTGGTCCGTAGCCAGATGCTCTATCCATTAAGCTACAGGTCCGTTTCGGTGTGCAAATATAGAAATTTTACTCAAATCCTTTTGTGGAAATTTCAATTTTTAAAGAATTAAACATTCATTGGAGGATTAACAGGCAGCGTGAATCGCATAGTTGTTCCTTTGTCCTGCTTGGTTTCGGCCCATATTTTTCCACCGTTCAATTCCACAAATTCTTTACACAATACCAGTCCCAGACCGGTACCCGATTCATTTTCGGTGCCTTTGACCGATACTTTAGTGGATAATTTAAAGAGTTTCTCAAGGTTTTCATTACTTATACCGGTCCCTTTATCGGTAACAGAAACAATTATCCTGTCGTCTTCCTGAATAGCGTCCAACACCACATCGCTTCCCCTGACAGAGAATTTGATAGCATTGGATATCAGGTTCCGAAGTACGGTTGTCACCATATTTTCGTCGGCGTAAGCGGAAAGAGCTTTATTAATGTTTATAGAAATACCTATGTCTTTAATACGCATATTACTTTCGAATAATCCGCTGTTGGTTTTGGCAACTTTCAAAAGGTTGATTTTTTCGGGCTTATAACTTATTCTGCCGGACTGTACTAATGACCAGTCAAGCAGGTTTTCAAGCAGGTCATATCCCTGTTTTGCCGACACCGACATGGCATTAGCTATATCTACGATCTCTTCCGGACTATATTCATTAATACTATTACCCAGCAAATCGCTAAGTCCTATCAGGTTAAAGAATGGATTTCTCAGATCGTGGGCAATTATAGAAAAAAACTTGTCTTTTGTTTCATTAAGTTCCCTTAACTTCGTTTCTTTATCTTTCAGGTTCAGATGGGTCTTTACCCTGGCTATTAACTCAGCCCCATTAAAAGGTTTGGTAATATAATCAACCCCTCCCACTTCAAAGCTGCGTGTTATGCTCGCTATATCGCTTTTAGCCGTAATGAATATTACCGGGATATCACTTGTAGTTTTATTTTCCTTAAGCTGCCGGCACACTTCAAACCCGTCCATTTCAGGCATCATTATGTCAAGCAGGATCAGGTCAAACGACTGATGGAGTGCATGTTTCAATGCTTCCGGCCCGTTTTGTGCAAAATTAAGTTTATATCCTTCACGCTTCAAATAAGTAGCAAGAACCTGAATATTTTTTGAAACATCATCAACAATTAAAATAGATTTATTGTCGGACAACTCCATAAATATTTTTTTACTTTAATATTTTTTTAAAAGAATTTATTATTTCCGGATAAATTCCGAGTATCCGGTTAATAGCATCCAAATCGAATCTGTTAACAGCCTCAGCCAGGTTTTCACCAAATTTTTTCAAATTACCTATTTGATATTTTTGCCCAATTTCTTTAACATCAGTTGCGAAATCTTCGATATCACTAAATGCCGAAGTATTTGTTGCCTTTTCCCAGTCACTAAACAATTTACCATCCAGAATTCCGATGATTTTCGGCAACTTCTTTAATGTTACCTCCGGTATATTATTAAAGTTAATATATTCTGAAATATATTCCAACTTATCCTGAGAATAATGATACGGAATAAATTTCATAAACACCTGAAACAATTCATTCATTTGTATCGGCTTTTCAACTATTCCACTAAAACGGGAATCTTTGAAAAAAATATTATCACGCTGCAGGTCACTAAGTGCGATCAACGGAATATTTAGTTCAGGAATATTTTCTTTCAAATAATTAACATTTGAAATATTAGCAGATGTTAATTTACCAATGTCAATTAGTATCAGGTCAGGATGCTGCTCTCCGGTAACTTCAACTCCTTTCTTAACATCCCCGGCCTCTATGATTTTAACATTTGAATTATGGAAAATGTCCCTAACCAGTTTTCTGTTTGTTTCCATTTTGTCTATTATAAGAACCGTGGATTTTTCAAACTGAATATTATTTGCATTTATTTTTTCTTCCGTGTTAACTGAATTTTGTAATGATTCTGTTTTAACACGGGGAAACTTAATTGTAAATAAACTTCCTTTACCGGGTTGGCTTTCAACAGTGATCTTTCCGTTTAACATTTCCACCAGTCTTTTGGTAATGGTTAGTCCCAGGCCGGTACCGCCGTATTTTCGGGCGTCAATCTCATCTTGCTGACGAAAAGCTTCAAATATTTTATTCTGATCTGTTTTAGTTATCCCAATACCCGTATCTTCTACACTTATTTCTATATCGATCAGATCTTTTTCTGCGTATTTTCCGGGAAAGCTTGCTAACGCTTTTAACTTAATAATTCCTTTCTCAGTGAACTTAACAGCGTTGCCAACCAGGTTTATTAATATTTGCCGTAGCCTTAATTCATCGAAAATAATAGTCTCTGGAAAATTACTGTCAATATCGATAATGAAATCCAGTTGAGACTGAATGATCTTTAATGAGAATAAATGTCTGATTTCATCGAATACAGAATTTATATCCACGGGCTCATACTGAATTTTCATTTTACCTGCTTCAATCTTCGAGAGATCCAGCAGATCGTTAATAAGATCCAATAGTGACTTACTGCTTGTCATAATCGAATCCAGATAATTTTTATAAACCTGTTCCTTTAATTGATGATTCAGCAGGTCAGCAAAACCTATAACCGCATTAATAGGAGTTCTGATTTCATGGGAAATATTAGCTAAAAACGCATCTTTTGCGTGATTTGCCATTTCGGCAAATTCCTTTGCTTTTTTCAGATCAATTTCAGCTTGTTTTTGTGAAGTTATATTACGTATGATAGCTATAATTTCTTCCTCACTACTCACAATAATCCGCACTTCTTCATATTTCGCAGAATGGTTCTTTTCATCTATTGTTGTAAATTCAAATTGCTGAATTTTCCTGGTATCAAATGCCTTAATAATATTATTCTTAAACTGGCCTGCCAGTTCTTTTGGAAATATTTCGCTATATTTTTTACCAAGAACTTTTTCCGGTGAGTAATCAAGATTATTGGGATCATCCACAAAAATATCTAAGAATTCACCATCCCTGCTTATTACATATATCAAATCGGGAATTATTTTTAAAAGAGCCAGTTTATTGGATTCGCTTTCCTGCAAAGCCTTTATTGCCCTTTTTCTTCGAGTAATATCCTGAATAATTGAAAATAAATAGGATTGATCCCTGAATTGAATAAGTGTAGGGTAAAGTTCTACATCTTTTATCCTTCCATTTTTTAACCTTTGCTTAAAATTATAATAATTCTTAGAGGATCCTTTTAATTCATTTAATATATCACTTGTTTGTTGAACATCTGACGCTTCCAGGTCAAAAAAGGTCATTTTCTTTAATTGATCTTCTGTATAGCCATAATATAAAGAAGCTGTACGGTTTGCATCTTCCAGCTTTCCGTTTTCAGGATTGATGAGTAGCATCACAGCGCTGTTGTTTTCGAAAAAACTGCGGAACATTTCTTCACTTTCCTTAAGGGCAATTTCCGATGCTTTTCGTTTTAACACGTTACTGATAATCTGGCCGGTAAGTAAAAATGCACTGATGACCGAATCAAGTTGTTCAAATTCCCTATTCAGATTGTCAAATACGATGTAACCCGTATGGTGCCGCGAAATTTTAATGGGGACTGATATGAGGGAACGGATGGAAGCCTTGTCCATAAATTCAATCTGAATTTTGTTCTCCGGAAAATTTTTGAGTTTTGCCCGGCTTAATAATGTATAATGGTCCCTCGAAAATAATTGATTGTTTATTTCATACTGACGGATAAAATTCAGTACTTCTTCTCCGGGAACAGAAATTTCTTCACAGCAATATACATGACTGATAGCTATTTTTTGTTTATCGGACCTTGTTTGTATAACATAACCCCTGTCCGCATTGGTAAATTCTACAATAAGATGCAGCGCTTCAGTAACTTCCTTATCAATTTCTTCAACATCGACGGAAATAAAAGAAGAAGATATTTTATTGATTAATTCGATGAAATTCAACCTTTCCCGAAGTAGTTCCTCATCCTTTTTTCTTTCTGTTATATCTTCCTTTATTGCTATGAAATTTGTAATCTTTTGGGTTTCATCCAAAACCGGTGTTATAGTAGCCTCTTCCCAGTATAATTCCCCATTCTTTTTCTGATTCATGAACTCACCCCGCCATGTGAGTCCTTTATTTACAGTTTCCCATAATTTTTTATAATATGATGCATCGTGATATTCGGTCTTGAGTATATTCGGGTTTTTTCCCATTACTTCCTGGAGTGAATACCCGGTTATATTCAGAAATGCAGGATTGACATATTCAATTTTTCCAGAAATATCAGTAATTATAATACTGTTACCGCTTTGTTCAATAGCCGTATTCAATTTTCTTAATTCGAGTTTCTCTTCAATAAATTGTGATATATCCCGCACAGCCTTTACACGAAAAGTTTCTCCCAAATAATTTACCTTCTTTGCTTCCACTTCTGCAAAAAATATCGATCCGTCTTTTCTTTTCAGTTTAACTTCATATGGTTTTGTATCATCTGTATTTATTTTTTCCCTGATCAACGGAATATATTCCGGATAGGCCATTGTTTCAAAGATATCCTGTCCCAATATCTCCTTTTTGGAATATCCTGACATTCGCAGGAAAGTATCATTAACATCTACTACTTTACCCTCTTTATGTAGAATAATTCCTTCAATAGTCATACCGGCAAGTTTGCGGTACCGGTCTTCACTATCACGAAGCGCCAGCTCTGCATTTTTTCGTATTTCTAATTCCCTGGTTAACTGGTGTGTTTGAAAGTCAACTTCACTTTCCAGTTTATTTTTTGCCTTGTTGATCTCTTCGTTTGCCAGACGTAACCGGTGTATTGTTACCGTTATTAAATACAGGGAAACAGAGGTGAACCCCATCGATAACTGTGTCATTATAATAGCTTTATGAAAGCTATAACTTGCAAAGAGACCTATCTGTAATATGCTATTAATGGCAATACCTATAGAAATTATAAGAATAAAAAAGATCAACGCCCTGAAATTAAAACGAAATGCTATCCACATTAAGAAAAGAATTGAATAATATGGAAATGCTTCTATTATAATTTGATTCAATCTTTCATTTATTAACAGATATTCAGCAAGCAATAAAAGAAGTACCAGGATAAAGAGTTCAATTGTTTTAGACATAGTCAGTTTTTTGACATACATCTTTCTGTTGAGTACAAGAAATAAAGAAGTAATTAATAATATTCCCTCACTATTGGCAAGCCACCAGTTAATAAATATAAACATCAGACTTTTGTTATTGATAACGCCGGCTATATACAGTGCCAATGTCCCAAATAGCGACCCGACAATACCAATTAAAAAAGCTATCAGAATATATTTTACTAATGAAGTAATATGATCGAAAACAAATCCTGAAATATATTTTCTAATTAAAAATTCACCAGTAAAGGCTACTGTATAAACTCCTGCACTGAATATAATACTTGAAAGTACGACAGGCAGGAGTGAAATTTCCGGGAAGATGTATAACGCCGGAAAAAGAGTGCCTAAAATAGTCCCTGCCAAAATACCGGGTATGGTAACTTTTCCATATTTAAGTAAAAAAAATAAAGCTGTGCCTGCTGCCGGCCAGATAACAGTAATTTCACCGGTATTATGGAGAATCAATAATCCGGGAATAGTAAACACTAATTGAATGAAAAAGATATATATATTGAATAAAGGTAATGACCGGCTCTCCACCTGATGAAACAATGATTTCATTTCAACTTCTGGTTTAATTTGACAAACATTATTTACAGGTACAAAAGTTAATTAAATTAATGTATATTCAGTTAATTCAAACATTATTAATAATAAAAAATAAGATGCATTGTCTGATACTGGTTCAGACAATTTCAGAATTAAAAAAAGGAGTTGAATCTGGTGATTTATTTAGCAACTTTGAGCCTGACACTTACAGTGCTTCCTGCCGGTTTATTTTTTAAAATATTTATCTCACCTTCATTTTTTTCGGCAAATGCATAGCTCAATAAAAGTCCCAGTCCGGCATTTTTATCCGAATAGATATCTATATTCCGGGTATCTTTTTTCTCAACTAAATCCTTTATTTCATTAAAAGAAAAACCTGCACCGGTATCCGAAATATATAGTGTAACCTTTTCTTCTGATATTTTTACAGTAATATCAATTCTGCCATTTACCACATTAAATTTTACCGCATTGGATATCAGGTTTCTTACTATGGTATTCAGCATCTCTTCATCGGCCTGAACCTGTACATCTTCCTTAACAGAATTGTTTACGGAAATGCTCATATTATCTATTAAAGGCTGGAATAACCGAAGGTTTTCTTTAATGATTTTATACAAAGAGGTGCATGCAGGCGAATAAATAAGCTTACCTATTTGCCATTTCGACCATTCTATCAGGTTCTGAAGTTTTACAGAATTATCGAGCGAATGATCTTTTGCCAGCAACCGGTTATTTGAAGTACTGTCAGCTGTCCTGTTTAATAATTGCGAATTAAGTGTAAAAGGATCCAAAATATCATTCGCCAGAATACGCAACATTTTATTATTAACCTCATATGCTTTGGCCAATTCAATCGTTTTCTCCCTCATAAGTTCTTCCGATTCTATCCGTTCAAATTCTGCCCCGGCCCGTGATGAAAGTACAGAAAGTAAATATCTTGCATTCGGAACTTCCTGCATAGGTTTGTCGTCCATTATGACCAGCACACCGGAAGGCCGGTCTTTTGCATTGTATATAGGACTTCCCATGAAACTTTCGATGCCCATACTCGAAATAAGTGCATCCTTTGGGAATAACTCGGTTAGTTTCTGTGGATAAAATGAAATATATCCCTTTATTACATTTTCCACCGGGCCATTCTCAAAATCAAATATAAAATTTTCGGCCTCGGCTTCTCCTGACCAAAACTGTACGGTCTCAATCTGGTTTTTTTCAGTTCCAGTAACTTTCCCTATTAGTACATACCTGGTGCTGAAGGTTTGAGCGAGCAACCTGGTCAGTTCTTTAAAAAATTGCCTGCCGGTAACTTTTGACGTTCGGTTGATTAATGTCGCCAGTGTTTCTTCTGCTTTTATGTAATCAATTACTTTGGAAATACGCAGAATAACAATGTTATTCCCTTCCATAGGTAATAACCGCGATGTCATTTTACCCCAGAAAACGTAACCTTTAAGTGTTTTAAAAGCAAGTTCATGAGAAAAGGAAGCCCCTTCATGTATTTCATGCATGACCAACTCTTTGCTGAAACGCACAGGTTCACTATTGTATAATTTAAAACACTGGAAATTTATAAGTTCTTCTTTCTTTTCGGCTTGGAAAAAAGTTAATGCCTTTTTATTACAATCAAGTATTGTAAAGCTTTCTGCATCGAGAAGAAAAATTGCTTCGGTTGAATCATCAAGAATTGCCTGTAAAAGTGGGTAGTCAATAACTAACTGATTACCTTTTGATTGTTGAGACTGAAATTGTAATTCCCTCATTCAATGATATTTTGCTAATATTTCATAATCATTCTATTCCTTTTGTTACCGTCTTTAACGCCTATTTTCCAATATGGTTCTATTTTTCCAACATAATTTCCATCTACTCTGTAAACGGTATTAAATAAACTGATAAATTTGAAAAATGTTTTTTGAAAAAAGGCTTTTAACATTTTTTCAATTTAACCGGATATTTGACCTAGATTTTATAGTATGGTTTAATTCCTTTTAAATTGCTAAATTTAATTCTGAACAAAACTTAAATGTTATGAAAAAATTTCTGAAAATCTTCTTTATAATTATAGCATTATTATTGGTAATAGTAATTGTTACCCCGTTCATTTTCAAGGGGAAAATCATCAAAATCGCCAAAAATGAAATTAACAACACTGTAAATGCACAGGTAGATTTTAAAGATCTCAACGTATCACTTTTCAAAAATTTTCCCTATTTAAGTGTGTCGCTAAATGATTTATCGGTGGTAGGTAAGGATGAGTTTGCAAATGATACACTGCTTGCATTTCGTTCTTTTGTGGTTGCCGTAGATCTGATCAGCGCGATTAAAATGGAAAATATAAAAGTAAAAGAAATAATACTTAACCACCCGAAAATAAAAGCGAGGGTGCTAAAAGACGGTAAAGTGAACTGGGATATAATGAAATCATCCGAAGCTGATACTACAGCAGAGGTTGATACGTCGACCAGTACATTAAATCCGAAGGTAATGCTGAAAAAATTCGAAATCATTGGTGCCGACATTTCCTATATCGACGATAGCTCCAATATGGAAGCCTCGCTGCATAACTTTAATTTCACTCTTACCGGCGATCTTTCGCAGGACTTTTCTACATTACTGATAAATTCACATACCGATGCACTCAACTTTCTCATGTCGGGAGTAAGGTATATTAAAAATGCCTCACTCGATATTAAGGCCGGTGTTGATGCGAACCTGAAAGACAACATCTATATCCTGAAAGAAAACGAGATTGCATTGAATGACCTTTCACTTGGTTTTGATGGCAGTGTAGCGATGCCTAATGACAATGACATAGATGTAAAAATGAAATTCGCCACAAAAAGAACTGATTTTAAATCAGTACTGTCTTTGGTGCCAGCTGTTTACATGAAAGACTTTAAGGATGTACAGACAAAAGGTATATTTCAGCTCAATGGTGATATAAATGGTACCTATAATGATAAAGTAACCCCTTCAGCCGATGTCAGCCTAAAAGTATCACAGGCTATGTTTAAATATCCCGATTTACCTAAATCTGCAGATAATATCCAGGTGGATGTTGACGCTCATTATGATGGCGTTCAAAATGATAACACTACGGTTAATGTTAACAGATTTCATGTGGAAATGGCCGGTAACCCGATAGACATGACCCTGAATATTAAAACTCCCATATCTGATATGTTTATCAACGGCAGCCTGAAAGCTGACCTCGACCTGGCTTCTGTTGCTGATGTTATTCCCCTCGACAGTACTTCCATGACAGGCAAGATCAGTACCAATATAGATATGATGGGTTACATGTCGTACATCGATAATGAAGAATATGATAAATTCAAAGCAGACGGAAACTTAAGCATTAGTGGTTTCAACTATGTCAGTCCCGATTTCCCACAGGGTTTTAAAATCCAGAAATCAAGTTTTCGTTTTTCCCCGCAGTTTGTCCAGGTAGAAAATTTCAGGGCACTTACCGGCAGCAGTGACATTAACCTCTCGGGCAAACTGGAGAATTTCATCCCCTATATGTTCAAAGATGAAACCCTAAAAGGAGATTTTGTATTTACTTCCAATAAATTGGATCTGAACGAATTCATGACCGAATCTGAAGAAGAAACACCTGAAGTGGAAACAGATACCGTACCGCTCACCGTTTACGCAGTACCTTCAAATATTGATTTCAGGTTGTTATCACAGATCGACCAGATACTATATGATAAGCTGGATATACGCAACGCAGTAGGTACCATTTCCATTAAGAACAGCCAGGTACTTCTTGACAAACTTAAAATGGAACTGCTGAAGGGCTCGATGACCCTTTCAGGCGCTTACAATACTACCGATGTTAAGAACCCCCTGGTTGACTTCGATATTCAGGCCAATAATATTGATATACCGGCAACTTTTGAGGCTTTCAGTATGTTGAAATCTTACGTTCCTATAGCACGTAAAGCCTCGGGAAATGTATCATTAGCTATGAACTATACCAGTTTTCTTGACGAACATATGGAACCGGTTATGAATTCAATTACCGGTAAAGGCAGGCTGCAAACAAATTCAATAGGCATTAACGGATCGGATGTATTCGATAAAATAGGATCAACACTGAAAACCGACAAATTTGATAATCTCTCCCTAAACGACGTGGATATCAGTTTTGAAATTAAAAACGGAAAGATTTATGTCGATCCCTTCAAAACAAAGATGGGAAACACCGAATTAACCATCGCAGGTGAGCAGGGAATTGATCAGACGATGAATTATACCATCAATATCAGCATGCCCAAATCGGTGCTGGGTAAGAGTGTAATTGATAAAGCAAATTCCCAGGCTGCATCGCTGGGTTTTGACCTGTCTCAATCCGAAACTATTGATTATAACGTAAAAGTTCTTGGAACCTTTAGTGACCCAAAAATAAGCCTCGATTTGAAAAGCAATGCCAAAAAGGCCATACAGAACATTAAGGAAGAAGTAAAAAAAGAAGTCAAAGAAAAAGCCAAAGAGGTTGTAGATGAAAAAAAGGAAGAGGCAAAAGCCGCTGTGAATGAAGAAGTGGATAAAATTATGAAACAGGCACAGCAACAAGCTGATGTGGTTCGCCAGAAAGCGAAGGATGCTGCCGATGTGGTTAGAAAAGAGTCCAATGCCAATGCAGACAAACTGCTGAAAGAAGCAACAAATCCACTGGCTAAAAGAGCTGCTGAACCTGTAGCCAAGAAAATGAGACAGGAAGGTGAAAATAAAGCGCAGCAAATAGTAAGCGAGGCTGATAAGAAAGCAACTAAAATTATGCAGGATGCACAAGCAAAGGCAGATAAACTGAAGGGAGGAGAATAACAAACATTTATCTATTCTATCTTCCTGTAATAATATAGTTTATGATCAGGTAAAATGTGCGGATGCAGAATATGAATCAGATCGGCCAGGATAACATCGGGTTTCACAATGCCGGATTCCCAGTAATCATTGCCGCCTGCCGTATTTACTCTTTTATTGTTGTTGTAGATATTATCGTGGATAAAAACAGGTAATTGTCCGAATCGTTCATCCACTGCGGCCAGTTCTTTTCGTGAATGTACAATTCCCGGATTCAGCCAAAAATCGGCATTTACTGCCCGTGCATAAACCACCTCAAGACCCATAGGTACACTTACCCGCGAATCAAGGTCTTTCCATATATAATAACCTCCTGCATCCCTGATAAGACTGGCAGCAAAAGTATGTTCACCGGTAACATACCAGGTGCCTTTCCAGGGTAATCCAAGCATCACCCGGGGTCTGTTTTTGACATCTGCAGTTAATTTTCTCAGACGATTATAATTTTGTGCTACTGAATCGAACTTTGCTCCCGCCAGTGAATCACGATCGAAAAAAGCAGCCATAAACTTTACCCACTCCATTTTTCCCAGCGGGTCGTTTTCGAGGTAATCGGCCACATATACAACTTTAATACCTAATTCAGTAAGTTTATTTACCGATTTCAGCACATCCCCGCTTACACCATATATAAAAACTACATCCGGCTGTAATTGTACTATTTTTTCGAAATTCAGGTCCTCGTTATACCCTACTTCTTTAATTTCGCCACTCTTTAACTTATCGGAAATTGTTTTATTACTGAAATAACCTCCTCCGGCAACACCTACAACACTCTGTATTTCATTAATGAAATCGAGCATGGCAATGTGCGTGGTGGATAAACATACTACTTTTTTAACAGGAATATGAATTGCTATTGTATCAGTTCCAAAATTATTATTAATCGAATTGTGGAATAACTTATAATGGTAACGCACACCCGCTGGCATTTTGCCAGGGATTGGAAACAGTAAGCAATTTATAATCCCTGGTTTTATTGATCACAAATCCCCTGGCATATTCCAGGCTGTCGGTTACAGCTTTAATTCCGTCCGGATTATTTACAGTTTTAAGCTTATCAGATGTTCCGGAACGGCAGGATGAAAATCCCGCTAAAATAATTGCCAGCCAAAGAATTCTCATTACATTTTCTTTTCCGTGTAAGGTTCTCCCGCCCGGCGTTTTGTTTGTTGTGTAAAAAATAACTGACTGACTTGCTTGCCATTTTGTGTATATTGTACGCCCCATGAATACCTGAATTCCCTGAAATCATTTGCCTGATCACCCCTGATAACGATATACCGGCTAATGGTTCTGTTCTTTTCTTTATAAATCTCTAATGTGATCCCTTCAGGATATTGTTTTCTCAGTTTATTCAAATACCTGTCACGTTCATCATTATTTGAAAATTTCAAATCAGCAAGCTTCGAAGATTCTGCCGCATTACTTTTATCAGATTTAACTACCGCCGCTGTTTTTTGTTGGGCAAGCATCCTGTTAATCTCATCTATCCGTGCGATTTTTGACTTTGGATACTTCTCTTCCGGTTTAATTACCAATGCTTTCTGATAATCTGTTTTTGCCGTGCTATAATCTGCCTCATCAAAAGCTTTATCGGCTGAAGCAATAGCAGCATCGTATGCCTGGTTTTTTGCTGCATTTTCCTGTTTTTGTTTTTCCAAACTACTTAGCAGATCATCGATTTTACTGATTTGACCTGTTGGGTAAGCTTCTCCGGGTTTCAACCCCAGCGCCTGATTATAGGAAGTTTTCGCCTGATCGTAATTTTTCTGACTGTAAAACTGATCGCCTGCATCAACTGCCTTTTTGTAAGCATCCTCTTTTGCCTTTAAATCTGCCTGTGCCTGTAATTGTGCTTTTACAATCCGGTCAATTTCCGCAATTTGATTTTTCGGATAACTTTCATCCGGTTTTATACTCAATGCATTGTTGTATGCTGTTTTAGCAAGTGCATATTCTTTTTGCTGATACAATCCATCAGCTTTACTAAGGGCAAGTTTATAGGATGATTCTAAGGCTGCCTGCTGAGCAGCTTTTTGTTGCTGTTCGGCAAGGATTTTATCAATTTCCGTAATTTTGTTTTGTGGATATGTTTCCGACGGAAAAATCTGCGAAGCACTTAAATAAGCACTTCGTGCTGCCGTATAGTTTTTTTGATTCATATAACCATCGCCCTGGCCGACCGCATTGTTATATTGCTCTCTTTTTGCTTTCTCAGCTGCCAGTTTGCCTTGTTCCTGTCTGATGAGGGCATTGCTTTCAGAAATTTTATTCGTGGCAGCCGGATCATTTGGTTTATAGTTTAAGGCTTCCTGAAATGAACTTATAGCCTTTGTATAATCTTTCTTTTGTAGGGAATTGTTACCGGCAAGCATGGCATTTTTATAATTACTTTCGATTTCCTGCTGTTTTCGTGTCTTTTCGGCAGATACCAGACGATCGATTTCCTGTATCTGCTGAGCCGGATAGGATTCCGAAGACAAAACCTGTGATGCCTGGTTATAAGTCTGACGGGCAGCATCGTATTCTTTTAATTGAAACAAACCATCGGCTTTCGAAATCAGTTCGTTGTACTGTTTCTTTTTTGAATTCAGAGCAGAAAGATTGTTTTGCTGTTGTTCAATCAATCCGTTAACACGGGTAATATTTTGTTGAGCTGGGGCATCACCCGGTTTATAATCGAGTGCCTTTTGAAATTCGGCTTTAGCCAGGTCGTATTGTTTCTTTTCAATAAACGTTTCTCCTGCCGTCATGGCATTTTTGTAATTCGTCTCTAATTCGCGCTGTTTATTTGCTGACTCAGTTGCCAGAATTCCGTTTATCCTGTCAATCCTTTGCCTTACATAACCATCATTTGGTTTCTGCTCCTGTGCTTTTTGATAAGCTTGTTTTGCCGATTCATAATCCTTTGCTTTGAAAAAGTTATCACCTTGTTCTACAGCTTGATCATAAGCCTGTTCTAGAGCTTCTTTTTTCTTCTGCATGCCAGCTTTTTGCTGAGCTTCCATCAGATTATCTATCTCAGCAATTTTTTGCATAGGTGACGATTCCTGGGGCTTAAGGCTCATCGCCTTTGTATACGCCTCTTTTGCCTGTGCATATTGTTTATTGGCATAATACTGATTAGCCTGCTCAATCGACATATTAAAAGCTTTGTCAATTGTTTTCTGTTTCTCCTGTTGCTGTGTCTGTTGTGCTATCAGCGTATTCAACTCCTGAATCTTCGAACCGGTAAATGTTTCACCAGGTTTTACATTGGCAGCCATCTGATAAAACTGTTTAGCCTGTTCATAATTTTTACTGGTGTAGGCAGCATTAGCCTGTGCAATCAATCCGTTATATTTGGTATCTGCTGCCAGTTTTTGCTGCTGTGCTGCATCGGCAGTTGCAAGCTGACTCTCAATTTCATTGACTTTTTGTTTCGGGTATTGTTCCTGTGGTTTCAGTTTCGAAGCATCTGCATACATCTGTTTGGCTTCATCAAGCTTTCCCTGAGAAAGAAGAGCGTCAGCCTGTGCTAAAGTTTGCTTGTAGAGTTCATCTATTTTTTCGTCTTTTCCTAAACGGTTATTGATATCATCAAGACTTTTTTGAATTTGCCTGTCTTCCGGACTCATATCGAGTGCTTCCTCGTATTTTTCTTTAGCAGCTTCATAATCCTGTTTTTTATAAAGTTGATCTGCTTCGTCAAGCGTGGCTCGCAGTTTTTCCATCTGGCATTCGTCAAGTTGCATATATAATCGGGCATACTTTGCCTGCATTTTCGAAACATAGCTTTTGTCTGATTCAAACTGCTTCTGTTTTTTATTAAAAGTTATCATGTCCACCGGGGCATCAAACGCAGAGACATCCACCCCATCACATGTTTCATAAAGTCCCATTGCAAATTCCGATATAAAAACACCGGTTACGTCATCGGGAACTTCCGTATTGAAATTGATTTTTTTTGTAATGAACCCATTTTTAGTAACCTCTACGGTATAATCTTTATTTAATTCCAGTTTAAAATTGAATATCCCATCGGGACCTGTTGTATAAGATTTAACTTTCGTTTTTCCGTTGTATAAATTTACAACTGCTCCGTTTACCTGACCTTTATTTTTTTCCGCTGTCCCCCTTATTTCGAGGTAACTATCTTTGTCCTGAGCAAATACATTCGATAGTTGAAATAAAAGGACCGATAATACTAAAATATTTTTCACCGTTACAAATCTGAGTTTTTTCATGATCTTGAATTTCTTCATCATTCATCATTCTTACAGTTCAATTATATGTAATTGAAGCCTAATTTGTTTCATTTGACAATTGCTATTTTCTTTGTAATTACCTGATCCCTGTATAACAACCGAATAAGATAAATACCTTCCTGTAAATTTTCAACCGGAATGTTTAATTCGTTTGGAGGAGATACTATTCTTTTTTTTGTCAGAATTTTTCCATTCAGGTCAATAATGTGAACAGTAAGTGATTTCCCGAAATTTTCCTGTGTTTTTATGGTAAAATAGTCCCTTACCGGATTCGGAAATATAGCAATATCGTCTGACTTTTTATAAGTGGGAGAACTGATTGCTGTTGGAACAGAATCAAAAGCAATGGTTTTTATATCAAAGGAACTTATGTAACCACCTGCAGTAGCATTTTCAAACATTTTCCATTGGTTATTTTCATAAATATAAGCGGTGTTCAATCCACCCGTAACCCTTCCATCCGCCATGTACAATGCAAAAGTATCAGAGGGCTGGTGGTACTGAACCTGATAACCAACATAAAATATATTATTTACCTGAACTATCTGATTCATCTGAATGAAATTTAATGTGTCTTCAAGGAAATTATTGATTTTTATTTCCTGCTGATAAACCAGGTTCGAAGCGGAAAGTGTATCATTCCAAACATTCAGAATTATAGAAGATGTATCAGATGCTGGAAATGCTTTAGCCACATCCATTATTACACCATATAAATACCGGCTTCTGTTACTGTTAAACTTCTCAGCAAACACACCTGTTCCGTATGAATTCTGTCCGGAAAGATAACCCCATGAAGGAGCAGCAGGTAAAATAAGATTTTCATCTGCACCAATATTAAATAAAGTGTCAGCCTGTTCAAAAACAGAAATATAGGGATCATATCCATTAATAAATTCCACGCCGGTATTCGATGGATCCAGCCAGTATTTCAACTGATTTGAGGGATTGGGATAATCAGCCCATATGCGTGCAAATTTCTGAAAGTAATCGTTTCTGGGTGAAGCACAGGTTGCTTCTCCTCCTGTAAGATCCCCTACCAAACGGTAATCCTGATCGAACAGAGGCCCTCCGGAAGAACCGGGCTCCGTTACGCCAATATCCCACCTTAATATCTTCCAATGCGCATTGATGTCGTATTTATATCCTGTAAATGAGGCAGATACAGCCGAATCATTATCAACCGCTATTTTTTTTACGTCACCCCACGGATGATGAATGCAGTAAGAATGAGCCGGCGCTAAATCTTTACGGTTCCAGCCTGCAAAATAAGGCTTGTAATCCAACGGAGGATATTCACTTAGCTGTACCAGGGTAAAATCAAATGAAGTATCTGTAGTTGCTTTGATGGTGGAACCCGAAATGGATCGCAGCGCATTGCCATCAGGCCCATCACAATACGGGCTTTCATAGTTAAAATAAAAAGTAGCTGTATTTGCAAGATATTCCGAACTCAGACAATGCTGAGCAGTAAGTAAATAAGGTTTACCATCCAGATTGGTATTATTGATTAAAGTACCCGTACACCGCTCCTGACCGTCATAAACAATACGAACTACTGAATATTTTATTTTCTGTATCATGGTGTCAGCATAGCAATTTATATCCAGGTTGCAGCTTCCCGAAGTACCATACCATGTATCCTTAAGTTTTTTGTTGTGAAAAAAATCAAGGTAATCATGTCCCACTTTACCAATGACCAGTTCTCCCGGATCTTTTACATAAACCGGTACCTGAAGTTCGATATATATTAGATCACCGGGTACCGGGGAAACAGCCAGCATCCCAAATGATTTATTGTTAGCAGCAGTAAAAGCACCCAGCACATAATCGTGTGAAGCATTGTACAGAAACAGTTTGGCGCCTGCATTTAATTTATATTTAGAAAAAAGTATATTCAGCGAATAGGCCCCCTTTGACCGGATACCCAACTGCCATATTCTCATGCCATCCGGCCTGATCGTCCAAAGACCACAATTCTTGTAATCTAAAATTAAATCGAAGGTTTTGGCAAAGCGGTCAACCTTAAGTTGTGAAGATGTTCCTGAAAATTCCCGCTTAACAAGGCTGTCAACATTAAATGCCGGCAAGGTCACAACAGGAATATTTTTCAAAGATCTTACCGAAAAAGAAACAGGTTTTCCGGATGAAGAAACCTGTGTATAGGCAATTGAACCGGAACTGATCAGTATAAAAATAACAAAAATAAAATTAACAACGAGATTCCGCCGGCTTAACATATTTCAATCATAAAATTTAACCTATGGCTATATTACTAAAAGTATTTCATAAAAGTTTCAGGGTGTTGTAATTATTTAAAACAGAAAGATCCCGGGATAATTCCAACTTTAAATGAATCGACAGGTTCTCCCCCTGCACTGTAAATATATATTTGACCATCCTGCTGATAATCAATGGCATCGGACACAAAAATACGGGAAGTTTCTGGTTCAATAGCCAACGCATAAAACAACCTGTTTTCTTCAGGAATGATCATTTTTGCCGACTGGAAATCTTTACTCACTGGCATTTGCCAAACTCCGTTGTTTAAATAATAAAGTGTATCCCTGCTACTATTCAGGCAAAGTCGCGATGGCTTATCACCCATATTAAAATGGTATGTTGCTTCGGTTTTTCGTGTAGCAGCATTTATCCTTACCAGTGATGGGGCTTCGTGGCCAACAGGATTTCCCTGAAAACCTCCATCTGTAAGTGTCCACAGCTTGTTATTCTTGTCGAGCACCAGACCTGTAGGTTGTACCGGTACTTCGATCGAATCTGCCAGCCTGTCGTTTTCGGTATTTATTACAAGTATTTTATTATCAAACGACCAGCAATTGGTGAAAAGGTAATTCCCATATTGTACCATTTGTTCGGTAGTATGCTGTGTTAATGGTGCAGATGCATGATTATCTATATTTATTTTACCGGTAATTTTCAGTATTTGCGGATTGATAACAGATATATATTTGGCATATAAATCGGAAACATAAGCTTTATCGTCGTTAAGAAAATGAATATATCGCGGAGAAGTAAAACCAGTTATTGTACCTTTCGATTCCGCTGTACTAATATCAACCACTTCAATTTTACCGGAATTATTCACCACAATGTAACCAAGTCCGTTGTGAATAACCATCGACTGACACACATCACCCAGCGGAACACCATTCCTGGCCATAAAAATGGTATTATAAACCCTGTGTGACGAATAATCATAAAATGAAAGGGATGCATTACCCGACTGGTAATTTCCTTCATTGGTAATAAAAACACCATTTACCCCGCTAAAGTTGAAATACAGTGTTTTTACCGGATCTTTCCTACACTGAGAAAAAAGTAAGCCAATCAGGACAATTAAACAAAACTTTATTTTCAGTATCGTATTCAAGAATTATTATTTTTTAAATAATAAACTGTAAAGTCAACGAATAATTACGACCAGGCATTGGTCGCCACAATACTGCCTGGTAATCTACATTCAACAGATTCTCAATCCTGAATTTCAGATCTATTCCGAATTTTTTCATTTCCAGTTTTTTTCCAATACTAATATTTGTCAGCATGTAAGGGTTAAGAATATTCTCATAATCAGACATAACATTACTCGAATTGGTATAACGCAATCCTGTATAATTTAGAGATGGAAATATATAAAATCCTTCATACTGAAAGATCCCCGATAAATTTCCAGTATTTTTCGGCGTATAAATTAGTTGTTTTCCTCTTGAATTATCTACAGAACTAGTTGCATTTTGATTAGTAGCCAAAGAGTAAGCATAATTCCCGGATAACCGGTAGGTCAGATTTCCCTCTTTGCCGGATAC
>CAVVIO010000087.1:0-36653 GCA_963748095.1 uncultured Bacteroidales bacterium | reverse complement strand
CAATCTTGAAATTGCCGAAAGTGAGTTTCTGTCTGTTATGGGGCCATCCGGTTGCGGGAAAAGCACCCTGTTAAACCTGATCGGACTGCTTGATCTGCCTACTAAAGGAGTTGTAGAGATCGACGACCAGGTTGTTGAAGGATGGAAAGACAAAAAACTGGCGGCTTTTCGTAACCAGAAACTGGGTTTTATCTTTCAGAGTTTCCATTTAATTAATGACCTGCCCGTGGTTGATAATGTGGAATTGCCTCTTTTATACAGGAAAGGTGTTTCCGGAAAGGAACGTAGAAAAAAGGCGTTGGAAGCCCTTGAAAAAGTCGGCTTAAGCGCACGAACCAAACATTACCCGTCGCAGCTTTCGGGCGGTCAGAAACAACGTGTGGCGATTGCCAGGGCGATAATTGGCAATCCCGAGATCATTCTTGCCGACGAACCCACCGGAAACCTCGACAGTTCCATGGGTAATGAGATTATGGAAATACTCCATAACTTGAATGAAAAGGAAAATACCACAATTGTAATGGTAACACATGATGAACGTTTGGCAAAAAAAACCAACCGGATTATTCATTTATTTGACGGAATGCAGGTGAATTAGGCTTTTAGCCATTAGCTAACAGTTAAAAGATGGCAACTATGACTTAATAATTAAATATCATGCTAAAAAATTATTTTAAAATCGCCTGGAAAGTACTTATGCGAAAGAAATTTTACACCGCGGTCACACTTTTTTGTATAAGCTTCACATTGTTTATTGTGATTGCTATTTCAAGTTTTGTAGCACATGTAAACGACACTGTCCCTCCTAAATCAAAGTTCAACAGGGTACTTAAACTTTACGGGCTTACGGTATACTCGTTTAAAGATGGTCAGGAGAAAACCACCAGTAATGGTTTTCCCACCTATTATTTTATTGAAGATTATGTTAAAACACTTGAAACGCCTGAATTGGTGGGAATCCATTCTATGATGCCCATCGTTGTTAATATTATAAAGAATGGTCAGAAAAATGAATTCAGGTTAAAATATACGGATGCTAACTTTTGGAAAATCACTGATTTCCATTTTTTTGAAGGCAAACCTTTCTCACAAAAAGATATAGACCAAAAGGCAAAAGTTGTGATCCTGGATAAACAGGCAAGGGATTTCTTTTTTCCATCCAATGAAGTGGCCACAGGTAAATATATCAGTATTAAAAATATTCGTTATCGTGTGACTGGTGTTGTTCAGGGTGTTGATCAAATGAACAGTTTTATCAGTTCCAATATGTATTTTCCTATCACTATCAACGACCGTTATATGATAAAGAACAGGCACAACCATTATACTTTTGGTTGTGGGGCATTGGTATTGGCTAAAAACAGACGGGATTTCAAAAAAATAAAAGTCGAATACCAGTCAATGCTCCGTAAATTGGAAAAAGATATTGAAGGGAAGTATTGGTACAACCGACTAACATCCTATATGGAACCCGGTTACATGAGTATTGTTAAATCTTTTATACATGCAGAAAATAAAAGGTTAATTCACCTGATTTCATATATTTTTTCCACCTTAATTGGATTCCTGATACTTATCTATCTAATGTTACCAGCATCCAATCTGGCTAATATCCAGTTGAACAGAATTTATGAACGCCATGATGAAATAGGGATAAGAAAAACTTTTGGGGCCAGCCGGAATGAATTGCTGAAGCAATTTATTATTGAAAATATTATCATTACGATTATAGGGGCAGTCATAGCAGTTGTTCTAACTGCAATTTTTATCTGGCTTTTTAACAAAAGTGGGGTTATCCCGGACAGTAATATCCGTATCAATGGTAAGGTGCTGCTATTTAGCATTTCAATAGCTATTGTTTTTGCCCTGATGTCAGGTATAACACCTGCCTTGCGTATGTCCAAACTACAAATTACAAACATTTTATCGAAAGAAGAATTATGATATCGCATAGCTTTAAAAAAATATGGAAAAATAAACGCAGGAGCCGTTTGTTGATGTTTGAATTTTTTTTGTCGTTCATTTTATTGTTTGCCCTTCTTTCTCTGACCGGTAAATTGATGCACAATAAAAAAATTCCTATAGGCTTTGAATATAAAAACATTTGGTGTGGAATTTTGGAACCTGAAATTCAACTAAATAGAGACTCCGTATTGATAATAAAAAGTGAAATTTTTCAAAGTATAAAAAACCACCCCGAAGTCCTGGCCTTAACACAACAGGAAAATAATTTACCATTTGTAAGGAACCGCACATACAGTAATTATTTCAAATTTCAGGATAAAGTATTAAAAAAGAACTTTGCATTTGGTGTAGATGATGATTTTGCAAAGGTTTTTAACCTGAAAATTGTTGAGGGACGATGGTTTAAAAAAGAAGATGATGCTTCAATGTTAAGGCCTGTTGTTATAAGTAAATCAATGCGCGACCAATTAGACAATAAAAAAGTTGTAGGCTCTGAAGCTGTTTTTAACCAACAAAAAAAGCAATGTCGCATTATAGGGGTTGTTGAAGACTTTAAATACAAAGGGGAATATTCTTCCCTTCAAAACGAAGTATTTTTCAGGTGCTCATTACATAAAAACCCCAACTACAGTAACGTAGATTATGAGTCATATATTATAGATGGACAATCTGATCATAATCAACGGATATATTTAAAATTAAAACCGGGTGCGGGAACCGGGTTCGAAGGCATATTAATGAAAGAACTAAATAATCAATTCACTAATTGGAAATTCCGTTTTGAACCACTTCAAAAATTAAGGTCTGATTATATGAAAGCTTATTGGTTTCCCATTATAATTTTCGCAGGTATTAGTTTATTCCTGATATTTAATGTAGTAATAGGATTATTTGCTGTTTTGTGGTACAACATCAACCACCGGAAAGCAGAAATAGGTATACGTATAGCCAATGGGGCTACTACACGGCACATCTATATACAATTTATTGTAGAGTTGCTTTGGATAAGTGTTTTAGGTATCATACCCGGACTGATCATTGCCCTTCAATTTCTCATTATGGAGGTTTTTAATGTAGAAGCGGGCATTTATGTGCAGTCTATCCTGTTTTCCATTGCAATCATTTTTGCCCTGGTAATGCTAAGTGCCTTGTTGCCATGTTATCAGGCTTCAAAAATTCAACCAGCTATAGCTTTGCATGAAGAATAAACAATAAACAATGATCCCAAAAAATAGAATAAATAATTTTAAAACCAATAAAAATGATTACACTAAAGAACATCGAAAAAATCTACCAGACCGATGAGATCGAGACGGTAGCATTAAGTAACATCAATCTTGAAATTGCCGAAAGTGAGTTTCTGTCTGTTATGGGGCCATCCGGTTGCGGAAAAAGCACCCTGTTAAACCTGATCGGACTGCTTGATCTGCCTACCAAAGGAGTTGTTGAGATCGACGACCAGGTTGTTGAAGGATGGAAAGACAAAAAACTGGCGGCTTTTCGTAACCAGAAACTGGGTTTTATCTTTCAGAGTTTCCATTTAATTAATGACCTGCCCGTGGTTGATAATGTGGAATTGCCTCTTTTATACAGGAAAGGTGTTTCCGGAAAGGAACGTAGAAAAAAGGCGCTGGAAGCTCTTGAAAAAGTCGGCTTAAGCGCACGAACCAAACATTACCCGTCGCAGCTTTCGGGCGGTCAGAAACAAAGAGTGGCCATAGCAAGGGCAATAATAGGTAATCCCGAGATTATTCTGGCCGACGAGCCCACCGGAAATCTCGATAGTTCCATGGGTAATGAGATTATGGAAATACTCCATAACTTGAATGAAAAGGAAAATACCACAATTGTAATGGTAACACACGATGAACGTTTGGCAAAAAGAACCAACCGGATTATTCATTTATTTGACGGAATGCAAGTTAATTAACAGTGATCAATTATCAGTTAGCAAGACGGAATTATCCATTTGTAATGGAAAACAAGTTGTAAAATTTCCAATTCAGATGGAAATATCATATTTTTAATGATTTACTAAGTGTGATGATGATATGAAAAATCTCAATTATGATCCTTATTGTTGACGACGATATAGCTGTCCGAACATCCTTAAGCCTGTTGTTGAAACAATCGGGGTTTTTACCGTTTAGTGCTTCCGATCCCGGTGAAGGGATGACGATACTGGCGGATGAAAAGCCGGAAGCGGTAATTCTCGATCTGAATTTCGGGAATACTACTTCAGGAGAAGAAGGGCTGGAATTCCTTGAAAAATTCAAATTGATATATCCGGAAGTTCCTGTTATTCTTATTACTGCCTGGGCATCTATTTCCCTGGCGGTGGAAGGTATAAAAAAGGGAGCTTTCGATTTTGTCAGTAAGCCCTGGGATAATAACGATCTGCTGAAAACCATTCAAACGGCAATTGAACTTAATAAAGAACCTCCGGTTGGCCGGGAAAAGAAAAGAAACGAGCTGGATAAGAAATTTAATTTTGAAGGTATTATAGGGGAGGACAGTAAATTAACTGAAATATTGGAGACTATCGGACGAGTGAGCAAAACAGATGCTCCTGTTCTGATACTAGGTGAAAGTGGTACAGGTAAAGAATTAATTGCTGAAGCAATTCACAACAATAGTCCCCGGAAAAATGCTCCTTTTGTAAAAGTGAACCTTGGCGGTATTTCTTCAAGCCTGTTCGAAAGCGAGATGTTCGGACACAAAAAAGGGGCTTTTACCGATGCTTATTCTGACCGTAAAGGAAGGTTTGAGCTGGCAAACCAGGGAACTATTTTTTTGGATGAGATTGGCGATCTTGACTTTAATTCACAGGTAAAACTTTTAAGGGTCTTGCAGGACAAAACTTACCAGATGCTGGGTGAAAGTACTTCGCATAGAACCGATGTAAGGATAATTTGTGCTACCAACAGGGACCTTAAAGAAATGGTACGAAAAGGAACTTTCAGGGAAGATTTGTTTTACCGTATTAACCTAATCACGGTTAATTTACCGCCACTGCGTGATCGTAAAAATGATATTGCATTACTCCTTCAATTTTTCCTTAAAAACCTGAAAGGAATTTATAATACCAGGGATATAATCGTAAATAATAAAACCGTAAAATGGTTGCAAAACCTTTCTTATCCGGGAAACATCCGTGAATTGAAAAATCTGGTGGAACGCACATGGTTACTTGCCGGTAAAAATGAACTGGAAATTCCTGATTTCGAAAAAGCTCTGGAACAATCTTCCCATTCCGTGCAATCAAAAAATTTTCCCGATCCCGGCACAATGACGCTGGATGAAATTGAGAAGGAAATGATAATAAAAGCCTATGATAAATACCGGGGCAACATTTCAATGATTGCCAAATCATTGGGACTTAGTAGAGGCGCGCTGTACAGGCGGTTGGATAAATATGGAATATCGTATGACAGGGAGTCGTGAGAAATGAATTTAGTAGTGTATAATTCGCAAATCGTGAATCAGTAATCGAATATCGTAAATCTGATTTTTGAATCACGATTTTCGATGTTTGATTTTTGATTTATAACTAAATACAACCAACCATGAACAGAAAAGAACTTGAAGAACGATTGATAGATTTTTCGGTACAAATAATTACAATAACTTCTAAACTTAAAAAGACGAAACCTGGAAATATTATTGAGAATCAGATTCTCCGATCGGGAACATCATGTTCATTGAATTATGGTGAGGCAATTGGTGCTGAATCTGACAAGGACTTTATTCATAAGATTCAGATTGTGTTAAAAGAGCTTCGGGAAACTTACATTGGGTTAAGAATTATAAAAAGGGCTAATCTTTGTACCGATACAAATTTACTTGAAAAAGGACTTGATGAAAATAATCAGTTGATCAGTATTTTTGTTAAGAGTGTTAATACTATAAGAACCAGATAAATCATAAATCGGTAATCGAATATCGTAAATCGCAAATTATAGAGCAGATATTTAGTATGAAATTTTAGAATCACGATTTTCGATATTTGATTTTTGAATTGCTAACTGAAAAAGTCATGAAACTAAAAACAAAATACCTGATCTATTTTACCCTCATTCATCTCATTTTTATTTTTATCACTGTCGTTATTTATCATTACAATAAGGTACTGTTTGTGGTATGCGAGGGTGTTGTAATCCTGTCAGTGTTGTTGTTTGTGAGGTTTTACAACACTATTTTTCGCCCGTTCAGATTGCTGAATGCCGGTGTGGAAGCTATTTCCGACAAGGATTTTAGTATGAAGATACTGCCTGTTGGCCAACCGGAATTGGATAAGCTGATCAATGTATTTAATAAGATGATTGAACAGCTCAGACTGGAGAGAACCATAACTACGGAAAAAAACTTCTTTCTTGAAAAATTGATTGAAGCGTCTCCAGCCACGATTATTATTCTCGACAAAGAGCAACAGGTAAGAACCATCAATCCAGCTGGATACAACTTGTTGAAACTCGCCGGCAAAAATAAGGAATCATGGACAATTAGTGATTTCCCGTCTCCATGGAATGTTGAGTTGTCTCAGTTGAATGATACAGGAACTTTTGTGGTTCAGGTAAACGGAATAAATCAGTTTAAATGTTCTAAATCGTATTTTATTGACAGAGGCGTAAAACAGACTTTCTTTTTGATAGAAGAACTGACAAAAGAGATATGGAATGCTGAAAGGCAGTCCTATGAGAAAGTGATCCGTATGATGTCGCACGAGGTGAATAACAGTGTGGGAGCGGTTAATTCCATAATCGAATCTTCCATAAATTATATGGCTAATAAGGATATGGATGCTCATAATGATTTTTCAGGAGCGTTGAGTATCGCCAGGGAACGGATGGATAATCTGAATCTGTTCACCAAACGTTTTGCAGACATTGTACATATTCCTCCTCCTAAATTGGTGAAATGTAATTTAATCGAAATGCTCAGTCATGTGCTGGTGTTTTTCCAGGCTGAATTAAAACAAAAAAATATTAAAGTCATTAACCGGTATAAACCTGAAACATTTACTGTTTCTTTCGACTTGCAACAGTTGGAGCTTGTGTTGGTCAACATCTTTAAAAATGCCATTCAGGCTATTTCTTTAGATGGTATTATTAATATTGAGTTAACAGAAACTCCCGCAACCCTCATTGTCGAAAATAATGGCGACCCAATTCCGGATAACATTCAAAAGAAGCTTTTTGAACCTTTTTTTACTACTAAAAAAACCGGACAGGGGATAGGACTAACCCTTATCAGGGAAATACTTACCAATCATTCGTGCGACTTTTCACTTAAAACCCGGGAAGACGGGTTTACTGAATTCAAAATATTATTTAAGTAATACTACCAGTAAAACCGGTTATTAGTAGGTCTTCGGAAATAGAATTATCAAAATAATTTATAAAAAAACTAACGATTTAGTTGTATAACTAAAAAATTAGTTTTATATTTGTCTGTATAATTGAAAAAGTACATCTTACAAGTAGAATATTTTGCATTATGAAAGAGTTGACAAAGGGAGAAGAGCAGATCATGAAAATTCTGTGGGATCTGGAAAAAGGATTTGTAAACGATATCATCGACAGGATGCCGGAACCGAAACCAGCTTACAATACTGTTTCTACCATTGTCAGAATATTGGAAGCAAAAGGATTTGTCAGCCATAAAGCTTATGGCAAAACGCATGAATATTATCCGCTATTGTCGAAAGGAACAATATACCAAGGGTTTTTTAAACGGATTTGTAAAGAACTATTTTTCTGATTCTTTCAAAAACATGGTTTCCTTTTTTTCAAAAAACGAGAAGTTATCGACAAAAGAAATAGAGGAGATTATTGATATTCTTCAGGGTCAGTTAAACAAACAAAAAGATTAGGATTATGGGACCTTTTGAAATATATTTAATTAAATCGGCCATTACATTTTCTTTCCTGTATATGTTTTACTGGCTGGTTTTCAGAAAAGAAACCCATCACACCTGGAACAGGTTTTTATTACTGACCATACTTTTATCGGCATTTGTTTTTCCCTTGTTAAATATATATATACACAGGGGATCACCGGTTGTTTTTCAAAAAGTTATTGAACCGGTTATTGTTAAAGGATACGACACAGGTAAACAACTATTTTCTTCATCAGGATCATACAGCATATTATCGATAATTTATATAAGCGGCGCCGTTTTTTTTATACTACGGTTTTTATCAAGTCTTGCCAGGATCCATTTTCTTTATTTTCGTTTTCCGAAAGTATAATTTAACGGGTTTAAAGCGGTAATTCTGGATACTAACCAGTCTCCTTTTACCTTCTTTCATATTTTATTCATTTCGCGTGAAGATTATGAACAGGGAAAGATCGACGAGATGATCGTTCATGAAAAGGCCCATAAGGATGCCTATCATTCATTTGATATTATCCTGTTGGAAATCATGACAATTGTCCAGTGGTTCAATCCTTTCATTTGGATGTTCAGGCTGTCGCTGATGGCCGAACACGAATTCACTGCGGATAATAAAGTATTGTCAGAGGGTTTTGACAAGGTTAACTACCAGAAGTTGTTGTTCGAAAAAAGCCTGGGCATAACTTCTTTTGGTTTAACCAACAATTTCAATTATTCACTCTTAAAAAAACGGTTAAAAATGATGACAACAAGTAAATCAGGCCCATTGGCAGGTTTAAAATACCTGCTGACAATACCAGTATTGGTAATGACATTTTCTTTATTAGCCTTTAATTTCAATATTTACGGGCAGAAAGATAAGGATGAACCTTTTGTTGTGGTAGATGTAATGCCAACGTATAATGGTGGCGGGATAAATGAAGTAAGAAATTTTGTGCAGGAAAATTTGATATATCCTGAATCAGCTGTAAAGAACCATGTTTCAGCAAAAATATTTGTGCAATTTGCAGTTAATGAACACGGCAAAGTTGCAGATGTAAAAGTTGTTCATGTTAAAACTGCTGGATGAAAAGGGAAAAGAAATTGTATCGAAGGGAAATAACAGTCCGGACAAAAATATGAATGTTGATCCGAAAGCATTGAAAGATTTGGAGAATGAAGCTATACGGGTAATAAAAAGTTTAAAAGATTTCACACCTGCTAAAAAAGATGGTAAAAATGTGAAAGTACAGTATACCATGCCTGTGAGTTTTGTACTGGACAGTAAAAAAGATAAATAAAGTATTTATTTTTCTCAAAAGATAACAGCGGGTAAGCCGAAAAGGATTTACCTGCTGGAATTCTTTGTGCGTAAAGAGATTCCCTTTATTATAAACCTGTTTACTTTTTAAATAGTATGGAAACCAAATTTGGTATTTTATTTCATGTCTTATTAATCAGGTATGGTAAGAGGTTGTTATTTATTCTCTTAGCTTTTTTGTTTCTTTTGAAGACTCATGCCCAACAAACAGATTCGATTACTGAGTTCTTTCAGCATTACGAATATCAAAAAGTAATTGATTTAGCTGGTGGAACAGATAGTTTTCCTGCTGATCCACAACTGCTGTATTTTAAAGCAGCAGCATTTAAAGGACTAAATAAATTTCAACAGGCTATCCCTTATTATGAAAAATTGCTTAAGCAAGATTCGTTGAATTTAAAATACAGAATTGAACTGGCTGAATGTTATCAGTCTTTAGGAAATTTCAAAAAACTCAGGAATTATATATAAAAGCATTAAGTTCTGATTCTTCGAATTATTATTTAATTCAGCAACTGGCGAATTCCTATTATCTCGATGATAATTTTACAAAAGCGAAAATATACTATCGGAAAGCTTACCTGAATGATTCAACCTTTTATCTTTCGAAACAGCTTGCCCGATGTTATGACAACCTGGCAAACAGGGATTCATCTATTCTGTATTACAAAAAAGCGATCGTGCTAAGTCCGGTTGATTTCCTGTCAAATTACCGGCTGGCAAATCTGTATATGCAAAAAAAGGAGTATGAGAAAGGGATTTTGCTGGCAGATACTTTTTTAACTTATGATTCAACCAATATCAGGATGCTCAAATTGAGCGGTTTGTTGTATTATCAGAAAAGAGAATTTAATAATTCGGTGAAACGTTTTGAGAAATGCGTAGAATTAAACGACACTTCTGATTTCACCCACAAGTATCTTGGATACAGTTATTTTAAAATTTCTGAATATGGAAAAGCAAAGAATTATCTGGAGTCAGCTTATCTGCATGATACTCTGAATACGGAATTATGTTATACACTGGGCTTATCCTGCGACTATTCGGATAATATTGATGAGGCTGTCCGGTATCTGAAAAAAACACTGGAACTGGCAATACCGGCGCCTGATTTTCTTTCACAGATTTATCAGGACTATGCATATGCCTGTTCTAAAAATAGTGAATTTAGCGAAGCACTTAATTCTTACCTGGAAGCATATAAACTTACACCGGGAGATACTTTATTGGTTTTGAAAATTGCATCTAATTATGACAATTATTCAGATGATAAGGAAAAAGCTTTAAAGTATTATAAGCTGTTTATGGCAACCCGGCCAAAAATCAGAAAACCCCTTCCGGAAGTAAATAAGAAAGGAGAAGTAGTATTATCCTATTATAATTATGCAGAAAGAAGAATAAAAGAAATACAGGAAGATCAGTTTTGGCAGGGTACACGGAAAGACACTTCATTGGTAAAAGAAAGTGAGTGAGAAAAAACTTCTGTTATTGGCAAAATAAGAATTGGTTTGTTTAATAAATCTGAAAATCGTTTCTGCATTTATTTGACATGAAATGCTATAATGTTTAAATTTAGCTGAAAAAGAATCAATTTACGAAACGCCGGATAGTTATATGGCCTATTTTTAGTGGTGAAATGACTACTTTGCAAGTTGCTAATGAACTTATCGGAATAATGGTTGGGAATTGTAATGCAGGTATTTTGTATAGAAATCATATACATTTCCGCCCGTGAAAGACTATTATGCTATATTGGAAATAGGTTCAGGTTCATCGGTATCTGATATCAGGGATGCATATCGTCGTTTGGCAAAGAAATACCATCCCGATGTTAATAAATCGGCAGATGCACATGAAAAGTTTATAGAAATATCAGAAGCATATGAATACCTGATTCACCAAACCCGGCAGTCAGGACGAAAGTATTCAACAGTCTCTAATGAACGGCAAAGGGATACAGAAAATCAGAAAAATGATGAATATGAAAGACTGAAAAGAGAAGCCCGTGTAAAAGCTCAGGAACAGGCTAAAATGCGCTATGAGGAATTCAAAAAGCAGCACGAGGCATTTCAAAGAAGCGGCATCAACGATCTGGCTTTATTGTTTAAAGTTGTTGTTCGCATTACCCTGATACCACTTTTCTTTTTTCTGGTTTTAATTCCGTTTTATATTGCATGGCACAATGAATGGACTATGGTTTTTCTGCTTGTGATTACCTGGCCGATTGCCGGAATTATTGCCTGGTTTATCCATGATAACAGGAAAAATTATTTTGTACCCGGAAAATTTTATTATTCGGTTCAACACATCAGACAGATCTATAAAGAAAAGAAACCTACTGCACAAAGGTGCTATTATTGTCCGCCAAGGATGGCAGATTCTGTACCCTATCAACTCGAATTACTTAAATTGAAAGATATAAAAGTAAAGTCGGGGGGATTTCGTCAGCATACAGCCAATTACATTAATGAAAGTTTTACCATTATAATTCCCAGATCAAGGAAGGCTTTTATAGTTCATTCTGTCAATACGGTAATTAAAGTAGTATCGATATTTTCCTGCCTGCTGTTTTTGCCTCTTTCAAGTATATTCTGGAGAATCATTTTAGGTTTGGGCATTGGAGGATTAATAAGTTTATTAATTTTAGTTGTTACCCGGACAAAATCGAATATCAGTTACCTGATGAATTACGGAACAATTTTCCGTGTGGGTATCTGGCTGTTTTTTATCTCTTTGATTTCCCATTTTAGTTTCTCTCCCTTTGATATAGAAACTTCCGATTATGTTTATTTTGTAGTGTTTTCCATTGTACTTTTCGATAGTTTTTTAATGCAGCTTGTAAACTTTGTTTTTGGAAGATTCGCATCAAAACCCATAATCCGGCAATATGCGGAGATGGAATTAAAATTGAATGAGGGATACCGTGTATACAATGATGTTTCTGTTATATCAGTCGTGTATCCTTTTTTTAAATGGATTTTCGGATAATATAAGGAACATTAAAGGTTCATAATAAGGAAGTATTACTTTTAAAAAAACTCTATGAAATAGGAATTGGAGGTGAGTTTGTTAAATAAAAAACTTTCAGATAATTTTAGAAATGTAAATTTTACTGGTATATATTCATAAAACTTTATAGCTTCATTTTGTAAATTATTCAACAGCTATGGAAACAGAAAGAAAGTTTAAAACAAAAACAGGATATTGCCATATTTTACCGGAAAAAATTGTTTTAACGAGAGATGGATTAATTGGAAATATCTCTAAGTTAGTTGTTGGCAATAAAATGTACCGGATATTATTGATTTATACAATTATAGCCATTGTATTTATCTATTATACAATTGATAATTTTCTGAAAAATGACATTTATTTTGCGGTATTCTTTGGGCTGTTTGCCATTTATCTGATTTACGGTATAATAAGCAGTTTCAATAATACCACTACACCTGTAATAGACAGGAAAACAGTAAATAAAGTAATATTTAAAAAAGGAATACCGGGTATATCAAGAGCAAGGTTTGAAGTGATATTTACTGATAAAAAAGGAAGGACCAAAAAAAGATTAATCATGTTACCAGGTACTTTAACCGATAGTGATTTAGAAAAAAATGAGGCTTACAAAACCATGAATGAAGAGAAACTCATATAGGGATGTTAATTTTAAGAGACCTGATTTAAAAAACAAGAACCTGCTCAATCGAACCAGGGAATTTCAAACACTCATAGCTGTTGAAAGGTATCAAAACTTTTTTGTTCAGTACCCCGAGGTTATACTACTTCTTATCTGGGGATTGATATTGCTACGTTGAGGAGGTTAAGAAAGAAACAATTCCAGTCTGCCGGAAGATGATAATAATGATGATCAATCATTATGCTTTCTGAAATTTTAAAGTGAAAATTGTCTCTCCGGGAGTGGACTGAACACTTATGGTTCCGTTGTGCGTTTTCATAATTTGCCGTGCCAGACTCAGGCCTATACCTGATCCGCTTTCTTTTGTGGAAAAGAAAGGGATGAATATATCATCAATTATTTCCCGGGGAATTCCCTTTCCGTTATCTATAATTTCAATGATCAGGTTTTCATTCAAATCTGTTCTGGATTTCAGAATTATTTTTTTAGTTGTTGCATTTTTTAACGCTTCAATGGAATTGAAAATAAGATTGATAATTACCTGGGAAAGCTGATTTATATCTGCTGTTACCTCCAGGTTTTCTGGAAATATATCAGTTTCTACCGTAATTTCTTCCATTCTTAGTTGTTCGTTCAGTAGAGTCAGTATATTCTGAAACAGTTCGTTTACAGTTGTCTTTTTTAAATTTGGTAAAGGTAAGGAGGTAATGGAACGATAATTATTGATAAATTCTATAAGGCCTGCCCCTGTTTCTTCTATGGTTGCCAACCCATTTAGCGTTTTATGAACTGTTTTATCATCCAGATCGGTTGCTGATTTAACGGTTTTATCTTTGTTTTTAAAATAAGTTATTAATGTTTTGGTGAGTGAAAGTACAGGGCTGAGTGAATTCATGATTTCATGGTTCAATATCCGGATTAGTTTTTGCCAGGATTCCAGTTCTTTTCTCTCCAGTTCATGTTTAATATTCTGAAATGAAACCAGTTTTAATTTTTGTTCTTCAAATTTGTAAATACTGGTTTTAACTGATAAATCATAATGGTTTTTGTAAAAAGAAGTGCTCAATACTTTATTCTCACCGGGTTTTACTGAGCGAAGGATTTTAAAAAAATCTTTGTTTTGTTTTTCAAATTCAGCAATATTTTTCACCTGACGCATTCCTGTTATCTTTGATGCTGCATCATTAAAAAATTCAATATTGCCTTCCTGATCATAAGCCAGTAATCCTATGTCTACATGATTTATTACATTTTTAAGAAATATTCCTTTCTTTTCACTTTCTGTTTTAATTTGTTGAATGATGGTATTTACATTGTTTAGTGCATTATGTAATTCCCGGGTAGATTTGTTGTGCAACAAAGCAGGAAAGACAAGTGTTGAATCGCTGTTTTGTATTGCGCTGAAAAACAGTGCCAGCTCACGATTAATTCTGTTCAGGTATTTTATCAGCAGATACACTTGTAATATGACCAGAAAACCAAGGCCGGCAGTTGTGTAATAATATTCTTCCCTGATTTTTTGCAATGCTACCGAAAATAAATAGCAAGTGATAATAAGCAGTATTACACGGATGGTGATGTTGAAGAAATATTTTTTTAGTATCATTATTTTTAGTTTATAAAGACTTTAGAAATTTTTAAGCCTCAGAGACTTCCGAAGTTTTTAAAACTTCGGAAGTCTTAATTAGAGATTATATTTCTCAATTTTATTATACAATGTTTGACGTGCAAGTCCAAGTTCTTTGGCGGCCTTCAATACGTTTCCCTGGTTATTTTCCAGGGCGTTGATAATCGCTTGTTTTTCAAGTTCGGCAAATGACATGGACTTATTGGAAATAAAAGCATTTTTTGACGGAGAAGTCAGTAAAAAATCTTCCTGGGTAATTATGTCCGAATCCGTTAAAATTACTGCTTTTTCAACTGCATGTCGTAATTCCCTGATATTTCCCGGCCAGTGGTATTTATGTAATTTGTCTATGGCTTTGGCATTAAATCTTAGCAAAGGTTTATGGTATTTGGTTGCATACTCCTGTAAAAAATGTTCGGCAAGAATTTCTATATCTTCTTTTCTCTCCCTAAGCGGTGGCAAGATAATTTCTATAGTATTTATGCGGTAGTACAAATCTTCTCTGAACAGATTATTTTCTACCAGGCTTTTCACGTCTTTGTTCGTGGCACATATAAGTCTGATGTCCACGGGCATCGGTTTGGATGCTCCAACTTTGTATATTTCCTTATTGTTTATAGCAGTCAGTAATTTAGCCTGCATTGAGAGGGGCAGATTTCCGATCTCATCGAGAAAAAGTGTTCCACCTGAAGCAATTTCAAACCTGCCTGTCCTGTCAGTTTTGGCATCAGTAAAAGCCCCTTTTACATGACCAAACATTTCGCTTTCAAACAATGTTTCGGTAATGGCACCCAAGTCCACATTTATTAAAAGCTCTTTCGATCTTTTGGACTCGCGGTGGATTTCACGTGCAATTAACTCTTTACCTGTGCCATTTTCTCCCAGGATTAAAATATTCGCATCTGTTTTAGCAACTTTTCCAACCTCATTTAATACTTTCATAAAAGCCGGAGAACTACCGATTAGCTGGTTGAATGGCTTATCTATCTCTTCAACCAGGTGCGATTGTTTTTTCTGGTAATTCGTAATTTCAATTTTCGATCTCCGCAATTTATAGGCAGACTGAAGAGTGGCAATAAGTTTTTCATTGTCCCAGGGTTTCAATACAAAATCAATGGCTCCCTCTTTCATAGCTTTAACTGCAAGTTCAACATCACCGTAAGCAGTTATCATTACAACTACAGCCAATGGATCTGTTTTCAGGATACGGTTTAACCAGTATATTCCTTCATTGCCTGTATTTATCCCGGCCGAGAAATTCATATCGAGTAATATAACATCGAAATTTTCTTCTTCAATAAGGCTGGGTATCTGGTTTGGATTAGCAATTGCCATCACCTCCTCAAACTCCTGTTCGAGCAATTGGGTGAGCGCTTTTAATACCGGCTTATGGTCGTCAACTATTAATAGTTTGGAATTCATCGGTTGAGAAATTTGTCCGAAATTCAACACATCCGTGTCTAATATTTAGACAAATATATAATAACTTTAAAATTAAATAGCATCAACTGCTTAATTTTCAATAAGAAATAATTTAAGGCATAGCTATTGTTTATTGAAAAGAAATTAAAATGCATTAACCCTGTCTGCTTTTAGAATAAAATGAATAGAATGTATCATATATCAAATCAGATTATCATGAAAAGAAATATTTTGTTTTTATTTTGTTTAACAATTTTGTTAAGCAATAATGGCTATTCTCAATCTAAAACTGAGGTAAACAAGGAATTCGATGGAGTATCATTTATCGACATTTCGACAATATCAGGTAATTGTACAATTAAAAGAGGTGATGGAAAGCAGGTTGAGGTAATGTTGGTTTCAGATTACAGACCTGCAAAAAGTTTTGAGCCGGTATTTTCGCAGGAAGGAGATGTGCTGCTTCTTAAAGAAAAGATGAATGGTTCAAATTCCGGATATTCGGAATGGACAATAACAGTGCCGCAACAGACAAATATTAGGTTCAAGAGTGCATCAGGTAGTATTTCAATTGGAAATATTGCAGGAAAGATGAAGTTTAGTACTGCCAGTGGAAATATTGATGCGAACGGGATCATAATCACTGACAATTCTGCTTTTTCTTCAGCCAGTGGTAATGTAAGTATTAAACTTAAAGAAAGCCCCGGGTTTGATGTCCTTGTTTCTTCGGCTTCCGGTTATGCTGCATTAAATTTTAATCAAAATCCAGTAATTGGTAATATTGAAATGAGGGCCAGGGTTAAGTTGGGGAAAATAGTATGTCCGTTCAAATTTGATGAAGAAAAAGAAATAGACCTATATAATCAAAAATACATGATTAAAAGCTTAATGATCAAAGACAAATCACCTGAAATAAAAATATACACTGCAAGTGGTAAAGCAGAATTGAAAAAATAATTTAATACAACTATTAATGATTAAGAATTATTTCAAAATAATCCTTCGCAATTTCAGAAGGTTTCCAGTTTATTCGTTATTAAATATAGGTGGTTTGGCTATCGGTATGACCTGCACTTTTTTAATTCTGCTGTGGGTTCAGGATGAAATAAGCTACGATAAATTCTATAAGGATGCTGATAACTTATACCGGGTACTGGAAAACCAGCATTATGCCGGTGGCGAAATATTTCCGGTTGCAGTAACTCCCAGTGGATTAGCACCAGCTCTGAAAGAAGAATTTCCGGAAATAACCAGATCGTCGAGATACGGTAGTAACTGGTGGCTGGTGCAAAAGGGGAATGAGTTTGTGAATGAAAAATTTATGGCTGTTGATCCGGATTTTTTAAAAATGTTCGATGTTCAATTTGTAAAAGGAGACGCTTCCTCTGCTTTAAATGAACCTCAATCATTAATAATGACGGAAGAAATGGCAAGGAAATATTATGGTGATGAGAATCCTTTGGGGAAGACCTTAAATGTTGACCGAAAATATTTATTTACAGTAACAGGTGTTATAAAAAAACTGCCACATAATAGTCATATGGATTTTAGCCTGTTAATTCCTTTTAAGTTCTTAAGGGAAACCGGAACGGATATAAATAATTGGGGAAATAATTCCTATTATACCTATGTTGAACTTCAAAAGGATGCAGATCCTAGCGCTGTTGATGCTAAAATAAAGAATTTTATTAAAAAGTATAACGAAGGTTCGACTACAGATATTTTTCTTCAAAATGTCCAAAAGATTCATTTATACTCTTCCGGTAAGTATACTGCGGATATCAGTGGACTTGGTGACATTACACACGTTAAAATCTTCAGTGTTGTTGCCTTGTTGATTCTAATCATTGCGTGTATTAATTTTATGAACCTTTCTACAGCACAGTCAGCAAGAAGAGCTAAGGAAATCGGGATGCGTAAAGTAGCTGGTGCAAGCAAGAGAAAGATAATTTTGCAATTTTTCGGTGAATCTATATTCATGGCATTTGTTGCCCATATTATAGCTATGATTTTAGTTGAATTACTATTACCAACTTTTAATAATATTTCGGGAAAGCAGCTGGATATTAATTACCAGAGTATAAATTTGTATATAATTTTACTTTCAATCATACTTTTCACAGGATTATTGGCAGGAAGTTACCCGGCATTGTTTTTATCTTCTTTTAATCCGTTGAGCGTAATTAAAGGAGTTAATAATAAAAATAAAGGTAATGCAGGTTTTCGCCGGGTACTGGTTATTATTCAGTTTTCATTGTCAGTTTTTCTTATTATTTGTACACTGATTATTGGTAGCCAGCTTAAATATATTCGAAATATAAAACTAGGGCTTAATAAAGATAATATCGGATATTTCTGGTTTGGAAAAGATATTCAAAAAAAGAGGGTTGCCTTGAAAAATGAGCTTCTTAAAAACCCTGATATTATCAGTGCATCAATTTCAAATCAATTACCAACGAATGTTGGGAATTCTTCAGATGGTTTTAAATGGGAAGGGAAAAACCCCGATGAAGACGTATTATTTCATTTGCTTGCAGTAGACGAAGATTATGCAGAAACATTTAAACTTAAAATGGAGGAGGGACGTTTCTTCTCAACAGATTATCCTTCCGATTCTTTTGCCGTTGTTATCAATGAAAAGGCAGCGGAAGTTATAGGATACAAAGATCCGATAGGTAAGCCCTTATCGGTTTGGCAATATAACTTGCATATTATCGGGGTAGTAAAAGACTTTCATTTTAAATCGGTACACAATAAAATAGAACCCCTTGTAATGTTTATGAATCCTGATTGGTTTAATGTATTCTTTGTTCGAATGAATCCTGAAAATATTACAGAGACAGTTAAATTTATTGAAAAAACAGTGAAAAAATTTGATCCGGTGTCCCCTGTTTATTTCAAGTTTCTGGATAAAGATTATGATAATTTATATCGTTCTGAGAACCAAATGGGTAAGATTTTCAACTATTTTTCTTTACTGGCAATTATTATATCTTGTCTTGGACTTTTAGGATTATCATCATTTATGGCTGAACGAAGAACAAAGGAAATTGGTGTAAGAAAGGTAAATGGGGCAAAAAACAATGAAATTTTCATTTTGCTTTCAAAAGAGTTTACTGTATGGGTAATTATTTCCTTTTTAATTGCAAGTCCGTTAGCATGGTACGCAATGAATAAATGGCTTCATAGTTTTGCTTATCATACAAAAATGGAGTGGTGGGAATTTCTAGTGGCAGGACTAATTTTATTGGCAGTTGCATTGTTAACAGTCAGCTTTCAGGTATATAAAGCAGCGAGTAAAAATCCTGTAGAAGCATTACGGTATGAATAAAAAACAAACATTTAATAAGAATAGGACTTCCGAAGTTTTCAAAACTTCACACAACCAGACTTCCGAAGTTTTTTAAACTTCGAAAGTCTCATAACTATCAAAAATGTTTAATAATTATTTTAAGATAGCATTCAGGAATATTCTCAGAAGTCCTTTATATTCAATAATAAATATATCAGGATTAGCTATTGGAATAATCAGTGTTATTGTGATATTCCTGTGGATTAATTACGAATTGGGATATGACAGATTTAATAAAAATAATGATAGAATTTATAAGGTTCAGCAAGGGAAAAATTTCTCTGTTGTACCCCCATTATTCAACTATGTTAAGAATGAATTTCCGGATATTGAAAGTATTGTAAGAATATCATCTGACGGTGAGGCATATATACACGATGTAACTAAAGAGGGGAATAACACTAAGGTTAATAATATACTTTATTCCAGTCCTGATTTTAATAAAATTTTTACCTGTAGGACCTTGTCCGGAAATATTAAAGCAGCACTAAAAGATCCGCGGTAGTATTATTTTAACACGAAATGCAGCTATAAAAATATTTGGAAAAACTGATATAATCGGAAAGTCAATAAACTATAAAGCAATTTTTCCATCCAGGGAATTAAATTTAACTGTAGAAGCGGTTATTGATGATTTTCCTTCTAACTCAACATTGAAATTTGAGGGGATAATACCATTTGCCGCACTGGATAAAATAAAACCTAACGGTATGAAACCCGATGATAACTGGCGTGACGGTTATTGTAATATGTATATTTTATTGAAAAAAGGCACAGATTTAAATGGTTTTAAAGTCAAACTTAAAGAATATGTCAGCAATCTGGAAAAAGTTGTTTATGACATCGATCCTAAAAGCAATCAGGCAATGGAACGTGAAGTAGAACTGATAAATTTGAAAGATGTATATTTTTTCAATAATAATAAAAAGCAACTCATCGGTTATATTTCTGTTATCGGTTTATTGATTTTGCTTATTGCCGTTATCAATTATATTAATCTATCCATAGCTAAATTGTTTTCTGTCTATCATACTTTTTTAATCCGTAAAATTAACGGTGCCAGCAGATTCAGATTAATGTCTCTCATTCTTACAGAGTCAGTACAATATTCGCTAATTGCAGTTTTTATCGCGATAATGTTTATTGAAATAGGTAAACCTATATTTAACAATTTGTTAAATATTGAGCTTAAGATAGGTTATTCAGAAAATCCCGGAATTGTTTTTCTTTTTTATATTATTTGCATTAGTACTCGGTGTTATTGCCGGTTTGTATCCTGCATTAAAACTTACTTCGAATATCAGTGTAAATATTGCTCAAAATAATTTCAGCTATAGAGGAAAATCTTTTGTCAGAAAATTACTGGTCGTTATTCAGTTTATCGTATCTATAGCGTTAATAATTGGTGTATTTACAATTCTGAAACAGTTTCATTATATCAAAAATAAAGATTTGGGTTTTGATGATCAACAGGTTATATATACACGACTAAATAATAACCTGTATGGGAGATTTGATGTGTTCAAAGAAAAACTATTGGAAAATCCGAATATTAAAAGTATAAGCGGATCACAAGATGAACTGGGACAGGTATGTGTAACACTTACCCGTGAGGTAAACGGAACCAGGAGGTATTTTCAGGAATTGCCGGCAGATCCTGATTTTATTAAAACAATGGGATTGAAGCTTATTATGGGAAGAAACTTTTCATGGGATATGCCTAGTGATCAGTATCAAACATTAATAATTAGCGAAACAGCCGTAAAAGCATTTAACCTGGACAGCAATCATATTATTGGAACGGAAATATATATGTACGACCGTGTTGCCAGGGTAATAGGTGTAATTAAAGATTTTTATTTTCAGTCTTTTCATCACAAACTCGATCCGTTTATGCTTTATTATCATCCGGGTTCAATTGGTACTATGAATATTAAGATTAGTAAGAATAATATTCCTGAAACAATAAAATATATAAATAAAATCTGGGATGAATTTTCACCTGATATTCCTTTTGAGTATCATTTTTTGAATAAAACATTCGAAAATCTGTATAAAAAGGACAAGCAATTTGGAGGAATTATTATTGCATTTTCACTTGTTGCCATAATTATAGCATGTCTTGGTTTACTGGGATTGATTTCCTTTATTACGGTTCAGCGCACAAAAGAAATTGGCATCAGGAAGGTCAACGGTGCAAAAACCTGTGAAATTATATTGATGATAGTTAAAGATTTTATTTTTTATTTAATAATTTCATTTATTATTGCTTGTCCGCTTGCATATTATACTATGAACAAATGGCTTCAGAATTTTGCATACAAAACAAATTTAAGCTGGTGGATATTTTTAGCAGCAGGAGTCGTTGCATTAGCAGTAGCACTGTTAACAGTCAGTTTCCAAGCATATAAGGCTGCGAGTAAAAATCCAGTAGAGGCATTACGGTATGAGTAAAAAACAGACATCTTTAAATAAGACATCCGAAGTTTTCAAAACTTCGGAAGTCTCCGTTTTCAAAACTTCGGAAGTCTCTTCTCGCAACAAAACTTCCGAAGTTTCTTTGCAGCGTACTAAAGAAATAAATAACTGGCTTCTAAAAGGAGATGTTTCGATACAATATCAGACCTACAGGGATTTGCTGGGTGAAGACAGAGTGGACTTAAGAAACAGAATTGCTACGGAAGGTTGGGGTAAGAAATTTTTATCTTTTCAACATGATGACGGGCACTGGGGTATGAAATTTTACCAGCCGAAATGGACTTCCACCCATTACACACTGCTTGATCTGAAGAATTTGGGAATTGCAACGGATAATCCCCAAATAAAAAAATCTGTCAATAAAATTCTAAAAGAAGAAAAAGGGGAGGATGGAGGAGTTAATCCTTCCGGAAGCATTAAAAACAGTGATGTGTGTATTAATGGCATGGTCCTAAATTATGCTTCTTATTTCGGGGCAGAAGAAGAGGGACTCAGATCGGTTGTAGATTTTATTCTTGATCAGAGAATGAATGACGGCGGATTTAATTGCCATTTCAACCGGTCAGGGGCAACACATAGTTCTCTACATTCAACATTATCTGTAGCGGAAGGTATTTCAGAATATGTATTGAATGGATATAAATACCGGTTACAGGAATTACAGGAGGCCGCTAAAACTTCAGAAGAATTTATTCTGATGCATCAATTGTTTATTTCCGACAGGACAGGCAAAATAATCAGACCAGATTTTTTACGAATTCCTTACCCACCGAGATGGAAGTACGATATTCTAAAAGCACTGGATTATTTCAGGGCATCAGGAACAAAATATGATGCCCGGATGCAACCGGCCCTGGATGAACTGATCAGGAAAAGAAAGAAGGACGGCACCTGGACATTACCAGCAAAATATCCGGGGCAAATCCATTTTGAAATGGAGAAAACCGGAGAATCCAGCCGGTGGAATACCTTGCGGGCGTTGCGGGTGTTGAAATATTTTGGAATTGATCTGTAAATATTAAATTTATCGATTTTCTCCTTAACTTTCGTAATTGGCTGATGTTTTTGACATATGTCAAACAATCGATTTAATTTATTATCAGGCCTTTGGGTAAAATTAAAATTAAAAATTAATAAAGTATTAATAGGAGAACCGGAATGCTTGAAAAACCAGTTATAGAAATTATTTGCAAAACAGGGATTTGATCTTCGGTTATTTTGATGATCAGTTACACCATCGATATTTCCCGAAAAATTCGAAATTGTAAAATGTGATATTTTTAATCCTGCGGATTTACAAAGGCATTCACAAATGTGATGCGATTCTTATTAGTATTTCTATAGTAAGTGAATTCAGTGCAGCCGATGTAATATCAAAGTAGCTCAGCAAAACGGTGTTAAATTAATAAGCTATGTTTCAGGTTGTACGGTAGCTGAGGAAAACAGGTGGTTTTCGATGATCGACGACAAGTTCAGGGCCGAACAGGTAATTATTCAAAGCGAATATCTTATCTTATTTTCAGGTATACTTTTTTCTAATCTCTCGATTTGATGATACTAACAGAAAAGCCATGATGATTGGCAGTCAGCCGAATCCTTACAGATGGATTGCCGCCGATGACTTTGCGGGTATGATTGCTGAGGTATATAAGAAACAGGAAGTCCGAAGCAAGATTATTTATGCTTTCGGTCCGGAATACTATTACATGAAGGATTTACCGTTGAAATATGGGAAGCATCTTCATCCTGAGATCAAATCTGTTTCAGTTACTCCAATTTGGCTTATGAAACTGATAGCTGGCATGACCGGGAAAAAGGAGTTGAAAATGGTTGCTTCCATGTTTTCGTATTTCGAAAAAGTGAAAGAACCCCAACATGTTGAAGATACTGTTGTAAAGTTAAAGAAGCCTGAAACAAATTTTGATAAATGGTTAAAATCGAAAAATAGATAGAAGAATTATTATGAATAATCTCGACATACGGATCGGAATTATCTGTTTGTCATTTATTCTGATGATCATATTGGGTATTTGGTTGAGTAGGAACGGGAAACCGTATCATACTGTGGTATTTACGGTCCATAAAATAAGTGCACTTCTTGATGTAACGATTATTTTTTAAATATTCTGACTGTTAAGTGGAATGAGCGGTTGGAATACATCCAATTATTTTTAGGATTCATGTATAATTTATTTTTAAAAAATACCCAGACAATTTGATTTCTATCGAAGAATGGTGTATATTTATTCTGTCTCAAATGGTCAGTAATTAACGTAGCAACATTTTATTTTAGCATGCGTCTTTCTGTAATAATTACAGAAAATGGAGATGATAGTTTTATATAACAAAAAAGTAATGAAATTAAGGTTTTGTAGTTTAAATTGCTGTTTTAGTTGCTATGGAAAATAAAATTAAATCGTTCTATGATGCAGTTACTGGAATATTTTATAAAAATTATTATGGAAATATTGAGTTGGAAGATCTGGTTACTTCGTGGTTAGAAGTCATAAATCAAGGACTGATTCCGGAAAACGTTAAAAAGTTTGTTATTAATTACAAAGAAGCCACGATCCAGTTTTCTCCGAAATACGCGGTAGATATTGCCGATTTCTACAAAAAGCACGATGATATATTTGCAAAATCGAGAATTGCAATGGTGATGGAAACTCCCAAACAGGTTGTATTTCCCAGATTAGTGGAAGATGAAAATGTGAATTTCACCATTCGTACCTTTTACACAATGGAAGCTGCTGTGGAATGGCTTTTGGAATAGGCTTTATATTTTTCGGTATTTAAATGATCATACGGATTTAAGTGTATCTTACTACTTCCTGGTTTATCTTTTCTGTTACTTAAAACTGGATCTTGTAACTAAAATTAGGTATCAGGATCAGGTCCTTTTGTTCTTCGATCATTTGGGTTTTCTTGTTGAAATCATATCCCTGCAGATCTTTGTATGCAAGTGCATTTACGATCTCGAAACTCCACGTCCCTGAATGCTTTTTTTTATTTACGTGATATTTTAGTGTAAAACTTAGCAGGTTGGCAGCGGGTTTTTGTTCATTAAAAGCCCTGCTGTAATCATTAACAATTTCCTGTTGTGAATAGGTCTCGGCAGCATTTACCGGAATAAGACGGTCTCCTCCCATGAATGTATATCGGATGTTAAAACTGAATATATTATTCTGTCGTACTTTCCATTCTTTACCTCCCAGAATATTAAAGACATAATTACGATTATACCTGGTATTTCTGATAATACCGTCACCTCCTTTGTATTTCGATTCGAAAATGGAAGTAGTGAACAGGTAATAAAAGCCTTTAAATAAAAACCGTTCTAAGGTTAGATCGATTCCGTAATTCCATCCCTTCCCCCGATTTACAAGTGAGTCGTTAAAATATGTTTCATTATATAAGTTTTGTAATGAAAAGTAATTGTTCGGAACTACCGGAACATCAAACAGGTACTGGTAATATGGTTCTGCACTAAAATCGCAGGTGATCATTTATTTGCCGGTTGTACGATAACACAATGTGATGTGCTTTGGTGAAATCCAGATTTTTATTGGGTTGTACAGTTCCTGTGGGAGTTTGATGTTCAAGCAGATAAAAGTTGATCAGTTCAAGCCGGCTGTGCAGTCCGTATGCAATTCCAATAGATTGACCGGGTAAAAATTGCCATTTAATTCCTATACGGGGTTCAATAGTATAGTGATTGTTCAAAGTAAAAAACTGGGAGTGAATCCCTGCATTTAAGGTGAAAGTATTACCCAAATCAAATCGTGACTCGGTAAAAGCCTGCACCAGTTCAGCCCCTCCCTTTTCATTTCACATATTGTACTTCGGAAATACCATCCTGACTTTTCCTGATGTTGATATTATAAAGCCGTCGATCCACAGATATTCCCGTGCGATTGACATGCCGGACACTGAATTTATGATTTATAAAGGTAGATAGCGTATATTTCCAGGTATTATTTTCATTATATTCATCAGGATGAATTACGAGGGTCGAATCAAGTTGTTGTTGGATCCATTTTAGTCCGTTCCCCGATAATGCAAAAGTAGTATGAATATATGTCCGGTTTCCTAAAATAAGTTTATGATTTAAACCAACTGCGCCAAAATAAATATTAGCAGAATACTGCTTATTGTCCGCATCACTTTTCCATTTATCAGTTGCTTTCACAGCTTCTTTTTCCTGATGGTCATACGCGCCAATCCCCCACAGTGAAAATACACCGGCTTTTTTGGTTTGAAAGTTAGTTTTGAAAGAAAGATCCTGATATTTGAGTACCCCCATTTCTTTAGGAAGGATAGGGGCTATTAATGCCAGGGTAGAATAGCGATAGTTGAACAGGTAGGTGGATTGCTTGTTTTTCACAAAGGGTCCTTCTGATGCAAAATCGATACCAACTATTCCAGCCTGGAAAGTTTGTTCTCTTTTCGTAGGATTACCAGTACGCATACGCAGGTCGAAAACTCCGGAGAGTGCATTCCCGTATTCAGCTGGAAAAGCACCGGTAAAAAAGTCTGAGCTTGCGAGTACCTGGCTGCTCAGGGCAGTTAACCCGCCGCCACCAAAAACAGTTAAATTGGCAAAGTGATTGGGGTTTGATATCTCAACTCCCTCCATACGCCACAACAGATCTTTTGGGGCATTACCCCTTACAACAATGCCGTTATTGCCGGTTGCCATGGTGACCCCTGCAAAAGCAGAAGCAAGTCGTGCGGGTCATCCACCCCGCCTGCATACCGGCTTGCTTCTTCTACTGTCAATTGCCGGGCGCTCAGGGTAGCCATTGAATTTAAGGGTTTGTCTTTTCGTGTATTTGCCTTGACTACTACTTCTCCGAGTTCTACCGGAGACTCAATGAGCCCTGCATTCAATACAACTTCTTTGCCTGAAGTGACCATTACTTCATTGAAAATCTGCGTTTTATATCCCAGGTAATGGAAAGAAATATTATGTCTACCCAACGGTATATTATGGAATATATAATATCCATCATTATTGGTTATAGTGCCGGCAGGCGGAATGGAATCTGTTATAACTACCGAAACGCCAGGCAAAGGAATCTGAGTATCATTGTCTATCACACGTCCTTTAATAGTCTGGGTCAGATGTTGTCCGTATGTGAAAAAATTGACACTAAACAGGAGTGATAAAATAAAAATATGGAGTTGCTTCATTATGCTAAAGATTTTTTTTATAATTTGTTACAAATTTCAAGTATTAATCAACCAGGTTCAATACTGATATATCAGTAATTCAATGAAAGAAACTTATAAGCAACTGTTAAAGGTGTATTTTAAACTTGTGGATTCACAGAAATTCAATGAGAAATCATTGGATAACAATATACTCGATAAACATATTCATTTACTGGAAATTATAAATGTGGTGCAGGACAGTGCCATTTCCATTTTCGATCTATACAGGAAAAAGCATGTGTTTATTTCGTCGAAATTTGAAACCATGCTGGGATGGAATATTCATGAAGCTCATGAACAGGGAAATGATTACATGGATGAAAGGATGCATCCGGAGGATGCCATCAGACTTATCAGGGCAGGGATGTTTTTTTTAAAATTTGCTTTTTCTTTTCCCCGTGAAGAGAGAGAAACGCTAAAAGGTTACAAGCTTATTAATGATTACCGGACAAAAAACAAAGAAGGAAAATACGTACGTGTTATCGAACAACAAAAGGCCCTTGAACTCGACAGATTTGGAAATGTATGGCTTGCCCTGAGTGTACTGGATGTATCGCCCGATAAAGATATTGGCACTCCCGCACGCAGCAGGCTGATAAACACTAATACAGGTGAGTTGTTTTTATTTCCGCCTGAAGAATTCAATAAAAAAAAATTGCCTAAATTATCCGGACGCGAACAGGAAATTCTCTCTCTTATTGCCAAGGGGATGGTAAGCAAACAGATTGCCGATAAATTATTTATTAGTGTACATACAGTAAATACCCACCGGCAACGGATTATTGAGAAACTGAATGTGAGCAATACGTTCGAAGCAATCAAATACGCATCGGAACTTGGGTTACTTGACTAATTTGTTGGATTAACCTGGAGACTATAATTACAGATTTTTTCATTTCTATATAACTGATTTTCATTTTTTAACAAAAAAATAACGGGTGATCAGGGTGTACCAGTCCCTGACCAACCCGCCGGATTGGTATGCCAATTTTTTACTTATTTTATCTCCACAACGGCATACTTGGATATCTTCCAGAATTCATCCGGATTCTCAATTTGAATATATGCGATTTTATCATTTTCCCTGACCATTTTATAAGAATCGGCAGGATGATCTGTAATCAGTTTTGCATTTTTGGAATTAACCGGAATAGTTTTTGTTTCCGTGATATTGATTTGTTTGAACAAACTATCCGAAAAATTATTTTTTAACTCTTCTTTTCTTCCGATACCCAGAAATCCTCCTTCTTTTGTGAGTAGTCCTTTATCCTTTAGATCTTTGTAAGTACCATAAGCGATATAGGCTTTATTCAGCTCATTCATCTGGTGATTGATCCTGGTATCCTGGCTGTCGAGTTTGGCTTGCAGTCCATCCATCCTTTGGTTGAGCTGGCCCACTTGAAAGTCTTTGTTCACCAGGTCCATTTTCAGTGAAGCGATTTCATTATTACGTTGTTGTAAAGAAGCACTCAATGTATCGATTCTGTCCTGCAATCCCTTTAATTTCAAACCTGATTTTCTCAACTGATAACTAAGGGAAGCAATCCGTTTTTTGTTATGGTCCATCAACGTATTGATATATTTGATATCCTCGAGGATGTTCTTTTTCTGGTCCTTAGATATCTCACGGTCTGATGACTGGGTATTCAACAGGTTTTCTTTCTGTTTGATCGTTTTCAGATCACCTTCAATCTGGTTGAAGGCTTCCATCCAATCATTAACCAGCGAATCACGCTGACTTAGTTGCAAGGACAATTCCTGTTTCTGGTTTTCAACCTGACTCAGTTGTTGTGTACTGTGGCTATGGTAAATAAAAAATCCAAATACACCAGCTACCAATACTACAAGGATGGCAATCATTGCTCCAAGGTAACTCCTTCCGCCGGTATTTTTTTCTTTTCCCGATCCATTATAGGATAAATCCTTATGTTGCAATTCTTCTTTGTTATTTGTTTCTTCTGTTTTCATTTTTTAATCCTCCGTTATTAATAATTATTTTTTTCGTTTTTTTTAATTTGTGTTCAATTTTTCATTTTAGATTTTCATCCTGAAAGGTTAATGTGTTTATTCAATAATATTTTGATTATCCGTGAAATATATAGAGTATCGTTCTTCTCATATAAGCTGCTTTACTTGTATTCATTTGTAATTGAATTGTATTAAATTTTAACCTGCCGGAGGTAAATAATACCCCCCGGCAGGAAAGGCATTAATCATATGTGGATGACTTAACCTTAACAACAGGATTGAGTTTTGCTACTCCTAAGCCACTAACGATTATTGATTCCTGCAAATTAAAATCGAGTAGTATATTTAACTGTTTATCGGGAACGATATCATTATCATAATTGATCTTGATACCTGTTTTTAAGGCTCCCGGAACCACTAACGAAAGCGTATCTTGTGGAATTATTAATGAATTATTGCTGCCCAGAATCAATCGTATTTGTGTAATATGTCCGGCAGGTAATTCGCCGGTAGCAATTACTTTTTCAATACCATTTTGCAGTTCCGTCAGATTATATACGCCTGCATTGGCGTTTAATGTTACCCAACCACCTGCAGTATCGGCGCTTACAGAGTCTGTATCGTTTCCGGTATAGTGCACGTCAACTGACTGGATATCTAACAAAACGGAAGATAGTGAGTCAGCAGCAGCATCTGTCAGGCTGATTGTTATTTTACCATTATTCTGGCTCTTGTCCTTATTTTCGCAGCTGGGAATAAGAACCAGTGAACTTATAATAAGCAGTGATAGAACGATTTTTGATTTTACTTTCATACTATTTCCTTGTTTTAATTTAAACATTGCGTTTCTATTAGTTTTAAAAGTTGAGTTCTCATCCTTTTCCGTTTTAATTATGCAGGGTACTTTTTAAAAATCAAATCCCATTTACATTATCCGGCTACAGATGATATTCAGTTGGCAACCCTTATTCAAACCTGGGTCCAAAACGGGTTATTTTATTTAATAAACTGAAAATGTGTTAGATGACAAATAAGGTAATAGCTTCGATTTAGTCAATTTGATAAAATCATTCTCATTTTGAAAATGAAAAATTTGAATAGTCGATTAGGTGAATACCCAATTCTAATTCTGGTATTTATTGACATCGTTATAAATTAACTGCAGGATTAGTGGATGAAATGTGAAGACTGATGTTAGATTATGCATCCATAAGAGCATTAATTAGAATAATGAAAAAGTAAACCTGTTGTAAAAGCTTGCAAACACAAAAAAGAGTGAAACACAAGTTGTCACAGCAGACAACCAGGTATGTTGTTGTTTGGTGTTCTGCTAGAAAGTACAGTTGGCAGGGTTCTGTTTAGTCGCAAGGCTCTCTGTTCTTTTATCTGTCCGAAGCCGGGGAGGCTTAGTACAACGTGGGGCATAAAATTAATTTGCTTTTTACCGGAATATCTTTTACATTTATTTCACATACCGGTAATTGTAAGTTGAGAAAAATGAGGAATCCGGTATTTCGGATAATAACGAAAAATTAACAATATGTGCTATAAGTTAGATAAAAACAGCTTGCCTGATGTCATGCAGGTCTACCTGCTGCAAGCAGGGTGTGTTTATGGGGACGTTGTAGCTATTTTAATGAGACTTACTGATAAACATACAAATTACACTCACTCTTGTTAGATATGCAAAAAAACAATATAGACCTCAGCTACTATTCATTTTTCACAAAATATTCTTTAATGGATGATTACGGATTTAGTTCAGGCTTAATAAGCAGAGCATTTAAGAAAATCCTGCCATCCATTCCCGAGGAAGGGAGCTTTGAATTCTTTTTAATAAAAAACAAAAAGAATATTGACTATATTATCAGTTCAATTGATTTTGCGACAATAGAAAAGAGTTATATACCTGAAGAACTTAATTTAAGTATTAAAGCACTATGTTCCAAAATAGCAACATTTGGACTTGACAGTGACATTTATTCTAAATTCAAACTGCTTGAATTAGAAAGTCACTCTTTTGAGACGCTCATGACCGAAATAATTAAACTGGAAAGTTGCGATTCTCATAAAATCAATGATTTAATTTCACTTTTGGAAACGATCGAAAATAATATTCTCTCATTAAGAAAATACAAAATAAAAATAGGAGTCAACCTTCACTTGACCATGGTCACCAGAAGGATCCTGGAATATATAAACAGAGTAAAGGAATTAATTGATTTAAAGTTAAACCTGAATTCCCGAGCTCATTGGGAAAAAATTATAAAAGAACATATTATCTATATAAAAAAGAAAGACAGTATAAGGAGATTCATCGTACGGCATTTAGATCTCTTAATATTAGAAGTAGTAGAACATACTTCTAATAAAGGAGGAAAGTATATTGCAGAAAACAACAGGGAGTACTGGCGATTTTTATACAAATCAATGCTTGGCGGTGCGCTCATCGCATTTTTTGCTCTCTTTAAAATATTTCTTGGATCTTATAAATTAGAACCGCTCGGGTATGCATTTTTTTTTAGTTTAAATTACGCCATCTGCTTTATATTGGTCAAGCAAATTGGCGGTATAATTGCTACAAAACAACCAGCCATGACTGCTTCTACAATTGCAAAGCATATAGATAAAAATGACAATTTAGAGATCGATTCGATTAAAGAAATTATAATAGTAATAAAAAAAGCCCTGAGCAGCCAATTTATTTCCTTAGTGGGTAATTTTATAATGGCCCTGTTATTTGCTTGTATCTCATTTAAGATTTTTCAACTTGTGGGTATGCAAAATTCTTTAGGAATTGAACCTGAATATCTGATGCAAGGAGTTATGCCAAGTATACATTTAATTGGTTATGCAGCTACCGCAGGCTTTTTCCTCGCCCTGTCAGGTATAATCTCCGGCTATATTGACAATAAAATTATAGCCTCTAAAATAGCTTTTCGCATGGCAAATAGCAAGTTGTTTCTAAATAGTAGTGTTCTGGCGAATATTGTTAGAAATAGAGGGGGGGCTCTTATTGGTAATCTAAGTCTGGGATTTTTTCTGGGTAGTGCTTTTCTTTTAAGCAGTATAGTACCACTATCAATAGACATACGGCATATTGCCTTTAGCACCTCATATGTGGGTTACTCGCTTATGAGTCAATCATTTGATAGTGTGACCCTGGTCAAAGCAATTATTGGAATAATGCTAATAGGATTCACAAACCTCATAGTCAGTTTTTCAATTACCTTATTATTAGCATTAAAATCAAGAGGAGCAAAATTTTCATTAATTCCTCGTCTATTAATTTATTCAATAAAGGATTTTATTTATCATCCCCTTGAATATTTTATTGTCAGGGACAATAGCAGGCTTTTAAAAAAAAATAATCATGATTAAAACTGGCTTCATCGTGTAAAATCAAGGGGGGTGCAATATCTGTATGGTAAGTAAACTTAAAAAATAAACCAACCACGGTCTGACAAAGTTAATCGGGTTCACACCTGCCCAATTATTACACAAGGACCGTTTGCGGTAATTCCTCCCGCAAATGTGAGTTTGCAATCCCAACCTGTTTATAAATTGAATCCCCATCTCAATATCAGATTATTTCAGAAATACTTACCTAACACAACACAATGCTAATAAACGGTTACTATTAATAGAAAAACCAATGAATTAACTACATAAATTATTGGTTATCAGAATTGCGGAATTTCTCTTATAATAAATAATTTTTAGATACGTTATATAAGAAATTCCCTACCTTGAAAAAACTTTTTATTCTATCATTATGCTTGTTTTCTAATATAAGTTATGCTCAAAAATATTGTAAACTTAGACCTAAAAGTTTTGAAGAATATGAAACAGATATTTCTACTGAATATGCAGGGTTATTTCCAAATGCTATAAATCTGCATAAAAAACAGATTCAAGTTGAATCAGCTGGTTTCTTTGGAGCTTTAGTGAATAATTATAACAAGAATATTTTTGCATCCTTTGTTCAATTAAGATTTGCACTAAGATTTGTATCAGAACTTCAAGTAGGTGGTTTTTATCAAAAACCTTATATTATTAATACTGATTCTATTTATAATCAACAATTGTTCATTGGAATAAAACAAAAGGTTTATTACCATGAGAGTCGTTTAGCAAAATATTATATAAGCAGCTCAATAAAATATGTATTCCAGAGGTCCTGGACGGAAGGAAATCATATCAGATCCGGATTTGTATTAGCTTTAAGCAGTAGTTTGAAATATTATAAAGTGTTTCAAGCAGATATTTCTTATGGAGCTATGTTTTTCCCAACCGATAAGATATTATATCATTCTTTTTCAGGACGGATATTATTTAAAAACGATCTCTCTAAAGTTGGAATCTTTGGGGGATTTTGTGTAAATCATTACACAAAAAGTTTATTGTCACTTGGCTTGAATTTTACAGATAACAAGAACTATATATTCCTTATTGCATTTGGTTTTCTTGAAAAAGCTATTACCCCTAATATTTCATATTCACAAGTTTTTAAAAATTAGGATTTTATAAATTCAACTGATGAAAATGAAAATAAATACGACAAAAAAGTGACAATATAGGGCACTGTGGATTCCTGATTTTTTGCCTAACTGCGCATCTTCGCTATCGCTGTCAGGCACATTTTGCATTCGCGCATCTCCTACCCCCTCATATCTAATTCCCCCGTTATCCTAAGCAACATGTTACGGATATTTAACTTATTATTCAATTTTTAATAATAATCAAACCAGGTATACCAGCATAAGTGCCAACGCTGCTATAAGGGTAACCTTTAGGATTTTGCACTATACAGGCACTTAAGTGTATTGCTTTTCGATTATGTATTATATATCCTGCTTCCGACATTAAATTTATAACATGACTAATATAGCTCAAAGCTTATTGAAAAGAAAGTCTGTAGGCGCAGCCATACGGACAACGGGTTGGATGAAAAGCATGACGGAAGCAGTAAAACATCACGACAAGACGCAACTTTTTCTAAACATAAAGCATCTATTGATTGCATAACATAAAATATGAATTGACATGAAACGTTTAATTATTTTGATTTTAGCAATAATTCCTTTTATTTCAAGCTGTAAAAAGGATAATGATACCGACTCGAATACTCAAATAAGAGAAATAGCCTGGAGTTCCCTTAGTGAACAAGATAAGTCAACAGTGATTATTGACTGGAAAAAAGCACCTGTAACAGAGACAACTTATCAAGAGAAAAGCTCTTATGCCGTAAGTTTTAACACATCTGATGATGCTTTACTTGGGCCGATTATTGTGTATATTGATAAGACTTCTTTGATTGTTCTTGGACGAGGTTTAAGGATGTAATTAGCTCATAATTTGGAAATTTTTGGATCATAGAAGGTGTGCAATGATTTTATAACTATTATCATGCTTTTCTTATTAAGTCTTGAGATATATTGATAGACATAATTATTAATCGCCGATTTCGTTATAATAGCCCCGCAGATTTAAGTTCTCAACCCAAATTCCATCACAATTTTACCTTCTCATCCTTTCCCCTGCATCCTTAACCATCCCCAGTCAGTTTACAATTTGTATCTCCACCCCAACACCAAATTATTTCAGAAATACATCCCTGACTATAGTTCATAAAAATCATTTGCTTTTTACCGGAATATCCTTTACATTTATTTCCAGTTGGAAGTTAAGAAAGTTGGGATAAGGAACGAAAATAGATTAACAGCCGAAATGTACACACATTCAAACCAAGAATTGAAAAATATAAAAAATCCTTATGATGACACAGAAATATAAAATACCAAAAGTTGACAACACTTCCGGTATATGGAAATATTGTATAGTTTTATACAACATACTGCAAGTGTAAGGCGACAGAGAATCGTGACTGATAACATTAAGAATTGAAAATGAACCGACTTTTACTATTAATATCAAGTATTATAATTTCTTCTTTACAACTGATTGGACAAGAGAACGAGAATTACATTGAATCGGAACTTAGCAAATTAAATAGGCTGATTGAAAAAGGGAATTTTACTAATGGATTTGTGTTTTTTACGAATGACACATTAGAAACAGAGTTGCTAACCTTTCGTGGAAAGAGAAAAATGAATTACTATCTTTTTTGTGTTGCAAGGATTAGCGATGATTCAATAAATGTGTTTAAACCTTCCGAGATACTTGGTTACGAAATAGAAAATGTTGATTTTATAACTCATAATTCTGATGGAGAGAAAATATTTATTAAACAGATAAAAAAAGGGAGATTGGATTTATATGAGAAACCTTCGATTCCATCTGACAACAGGTCACTGTATTACATAAAGTTTCCAGGCAAATCAGATTTCTGTATTATCAATCCATTTGAAAATAATGTAACCGAGCATAGACTGCCAGACAGTAGACAATCAGAATCGTCTGGAGCAACAGTAACGTATTTCCAATCTAAAGGCATTCACCAAAAATTTAAGCTTTTTATTTCGATGTATATGGGGGATTGTAGTAAAGTAACGAATATGGTAAATTCAGAATTTTATACAATAAATGATATTCCAAGTATTGTCGAGACATATAATAACTGCTTTGAATAATGGATAATAACAAACACCAGCAGCCAAGACGCAATATACGTAAGCCGGGCGATGTGGGTAATTTAAACATTAGTACATCTACTCAAAAAAATAACGGTTTGACAAGTTTGAGCTTCGAAATTCCAGCCTACGCATTTTGCCATCCGTTGGGTGCAATTTTGACTGATTCATTCTGTAAAATGTGTAACAAAAGACAGGTCTATTATGTCATAAGTAAAAACATTATAATTTTAATCAACATGAAAAGATTTTTCACATTATTACTAATACTATATACTAATTATAGTATAACAGATGCCCAGGTAATTACACCCATTGATAGTGCATATTTAAGTACAGTGGCAGAATTTTCACAAAATGTCAATAAAATAAAAGAAAAAGTATGGCCAGGAATGCAGATAGGGCCGTATTGCATTTTTAGGTTGAATGGGCCGGCCTTTTTGTTCAATCATCCTGCCCCTCCTCAGAATTCACATCATTTAAAAGATAGCATTTACATACTGAATGCATCTGATTATGGTTTGATGGGTGCAACGCAAACAGAAATAAATAATTATTTAACAGCATATAACGATTACACTTTTAATTCCTACGTTTCAATTAATCAGTTCTATGCCGAATTGTTTCATGAATTGCACCATACCTATCAGCGTAATTATATAAAAAACTTACAATTCGATAATCCTGCTGATTTGTTGACATACCCGGAAGATTACAGAAATGATGCAATTAAACAATACGAGAACGAAGTATGGCTTGATATGTTATTAGACTTACAAGATAATTTTACCGAAAATATTAATAAAATTTTTACTTGTAGAAATTTAAGGGAGCAAATTATTGGTGCAAAATATTTAGACTATGAAAAAGGCGTAGAATCGGTAGAAGGACCGGCAACTTATTGCGAATATGAATACATGCAGCAGTTTTCTTCTATTATAAAGGAACAGGAATATATAAACCATCGGTTTTATTATTTATTAACCGAACCAACCTATGGAAGAGACGCATTACGAGGCAAACATTTGTTGACTGGAATGGTACAATGCCTGATTTTATCAAAGTATATTAAAAATTGGCAAGCGGAATATTACGCATCAGGCCTTCATCTTTATGATTACTTTCTATCAAAGTTTCATCCCAAAACTACGGACTTGCCGGATTTAAGTTATTACAAAGCTAAAGCAAAATATTTTACAGCAATCGA
>CAVVIO010000086.1:0-14979 GCA_963748095.1 uncultured Bacteroidales bacterium | reverse complement strand
GTGTCAGGCCTGTTAGGGTAACCGTGGCAGTCGCTTTGCTAACCGTTAATGTCCTGACATATTTAGCAGGGGCATAAGTACCATTCCCGATTTGCCTGGCAGTAATATCAGCTGTACCAACGCCGGTTATGGTGAGCGTAGTACCACTTATAGAAGCTATACTTGTATTACTGCTTTCAAAAGTTACTGCCAATCCGCTGCTTGCAGTGGCAGACAATGAAAATGGAGCATCTCCATAAGTTTTTGCCGGAATAGCAACGAAAGTTACATTCTGGGAAATAAAATTGACAGGCTGATCAACAAAGGATGGCAATAAACCTCCGGCTTCAGAAATAACGTCTCCCTGTGTATAGGAAATAAGTACTGTTTCAGAACCTGTAAGTGGCGTGGCAAGAGTAACAACGAGGGTGTAAGGATCACCAACCTTAAGACTAACCGAACTAATTGTTACCGGGCTACCATTCACTTTTACAACAAACTGGCTTTGCTTTCCCGTAGGATCACTCATTGGTTTGTCGAACTGTAATTCAATATCACCACTTTTGGCTGCGAGTAAAAAATTAGGCACCCCTGGAGGACTAACATTGAAAGTAATGGTAACCGTAGGTGAATCACCTGTATTATCATGAATTATGAAGTTGAAATTTCCAACCCCATTTCCGGCAGAACCACTGGCGACATAAAATAAATTCATATTTGGATCAGTAAGTGCGGTAGGTACTGTTGTAATCTGAGCGCCTTTGACACCTGCATTATATTGATAAAGCTGACCCTCTGCAGGCAGAGAAGTAATTATTGCAGTTTTAGCACTGGCATCTCCACCTGTATATTGCAGTCTTACTGACCTTTCATCATTTTGTTCTAACCAAAAAGTCTGGGGTACACCAGATAAAGGGGGATTTGTACTTGTGGTGAATTTTTTTATTTCAGACCATGTGGTACCTGTAGTATTAGTAGCAAAAACAGCCCAATAATATGTTGAATTCAACGTAAGGCCTGTAATATCATAATATAAATTTGTTCCTGCGCTATAATTTGTAGAACCACTTATATCTGAACTAGTAGAAATCTTTAATGTATATGAACTTGCGTTAGTGGCAGCAGTCCACTCAAATTTCTGATCTGTCCCTACTACCGCATTATTAGCCGGACTTACCAATATAGGCTGGCCGGGTTCAGGAAAGCTTATATTCTTTGTTAATAAATACCCCTCGTATGTTGCGCCTGCATCTATAGTATAGGTAGGTCCTGAAGGCGTAAAACAAATAGCCTTCTCCGAAGCTACTGCTGAACTATTAAGATAGGAATACAGCACTCCGGCAGTTCCATTACTATTTTCTAACCCGATAGTAGCATTACCACCATGTGCACGTTGCGATGTATTATCAACAATACTCCGGTATTGAATTTGAATTTTATTTGATCCTTCATACAGAATGGCAGAAAATGTCCCTAAAAGTACCGGACTGCCATAAAAACCCATATTTGTCCACTGAACTATAAGTTTTCTGTTTGGCGCCGCACCTATTGTGGTATACAAAATAGATCCGGAAGCATCAATGACAATATCGTCCCAAAAAACGCCGATATAATTATCCGGATCGCCGGGAGTGGGTATTGTATAATTGGTATAAGGAGACCAGCCTGCAGTAGTGCCAAACTGCTATATAACCATTAGAGGTCACACAAAATTGGGTATACGTATTCCCAAAATATGTAAAGTTAAATCCAATATTAAATGGCCCCCATTTCCCGTCATCATAATATCCCTGATACGCAATGTTTCCCAGATAGGTAGTTTCAGGAGGCAGAGCAAATGTTTTAATACTGCCCAACATAAAAAAACATATAACTATAAGTATCTTTATTTTCATAACCTTCATTTATTAATTGTTGATCCCTTGTTTTTATAATAACCGGATAACTTACTCCATAACTTTTACATCACTACCAGTAAATTCTTTAATCGAATTCACCAAACTGCCCCCCTCCGGCACCAGGGTTAAAGAATCGCTGTGGATAACAATGACCGTATTATGCTTCAAAAGGCTTTGCCAATCGTAGAACATTGTTTTATATTCTTCGATATTTTCCGGCCCAAGAGTCAAATTGCCAATTAACAATAAACCTGGTTTGGAAACAACGTATATATGTAATTCATCGATTGTACACATTCCGTCTACAATAATTTTTTTCAACGTGTTCGTTATATTATCTATTGGATTACCTGTTTCTGGTAAGACCAGGATTTTAACAAATTCATTTTTTTGATTTACTATGGTTTCGAAGTTTGGAACCCGTTGATCAAAAACCAATAAATTTATTTTTTGAGTTTGCGCCCGAACGCTAATTACTATTAACATTAGTATACATACACTAATAATTTCCCTAATAAACCTTCTATTCCATTTCATGACTCTATTTATAAAGTTGTTAGGGTATATTACGATTATAATACTTTTAAAACCGATATATATGAATGACTTATCTCACTGATTTATAATGAGATTCAATTGCATTAAGTTGTGCCTGCATCATCTATTAAATTTTAAATAAATACATATCATTGATAATTAACTACTTATATTTTATCATTAGATTAGTAGTATAATAATATGTGAGTTAAAAAAAGAAGGTTCAATGATTATTCTTAAGTTACACACGTGTTTTATAATTGCGTGTCAACTATATTTATAGGATGAATGAAAAAGGTGAGAGAAAGGATGTGTTAAATAAAACTGAGCATTACCAAATCATTGTTCTTTAAAAAGTACAAATAAACTATTCATGTCAGACGGCAATTGTTAAGTATAAATATTAAATGAACAGAGAAGTCTTATCAATCCTTTATCCATTTTTACCAATCAACACAAGTGATTCCTTATTTAATATCTCTATTTTTTTACCACTAATTTGAATAATACCATCATGACTAAACTCCGTAAGTACGCGACTAACACTTTCTCTGCTGGTATCTACCAGGTTTCCGATTTCATCACGGGTAATAGGGAGATTAAATGAATCGGATTTATAAAAGATATCGGCAAAATCCAATAATACATCAGCAATATTTCCACGAACTTGCTTTTGTGTCCGGTTTGCACACTTTCTGAAAGAATCCAGCTCATACCGACAAAGATTATTAATAATTTCGTGGGCGAATCTTTGGTTATTAGACAACAATTGCTGAAAAGTAGACATATCGATAAAACAAACTTCCGAATCTTCGATCACTGTAACCGAATATTGATTGATCTTGTCCCCCACTGTAGTTGGTAATCCCAAATATCGCGGTGCTTTTACAAGTTTTATAATTTGCTCATAATAGGGACCCTGAATATGTATTTTAGCAAGTCCTTTTTTCAGATAAGCAATATTAGATGAAAAATGACCTTGCTTGATCACATTATCCCCCTTCTTAAACGGAACCATTACATGATTGCAGGATAATAATTCATTTTCATCACTGCCCAGCGTTTTGGCAGCATTTGACTTGAAAACACAAGCAGCACAAATATTTTCCATTTTAAATAAATTATCAATTGTGATATAAATCACAAAGGTACTTAAACTATCTCACATGTGTTTTTGAATAATGAATATTCTTTTTAGAGAATTTTGTTGTGAAAAAAATAACAAATAAAATTTATTGCAATGGAAACAAATGAAAAAATTGTCATTATTAGCACAGTAGGGCCAGAAAATCCCGAAAAGGCAACATTGCCCTTTGTTTTAGCTACCGCCGCACAGTCTATGGATGTTGAAGTAACCGTAATTCTGCAAGCCAATTCGGTAATGCTTGCTAAAAATGGGGAAGCCGATAAAGTAAAGGCAAAAGGACTTCTTCCGTTAAAAGAATTGCTGGATACCTTTATTGAACTGGAGGGCAAATTATTGTTATGTTCTCCTTGTGTGAAGGAAAGGAATATTCAGAAAGATGACCTTATCAAAGGATCTGAACTTATTGCTGCAGGAACAGTCGTTACTGAAGTATTATCAGCAAAATCTGTAGTCTCATATTAATTTGAAAAACCGATTAAACTAAACTTGGTCGGAAAAATATTTGCTGCAATAAACTGAAAATTATTCATTTAAATATATAAAAAATTGGAACAAGTAATAGGAGTAGAAATTGAAGAACTTCAGTCGGAAGTTGAAGAATTAAAGAAACGACTTGCAGCATTGGAAAACTGTAATAAAGATCAGTTATCCATAGCAGTAGTTTCAGGGGATATGGACAGAATACTGGCAACAATGATCATTGCCCTCGCCGCTGCCGCTATGGATACGGAAGTTAAATTGTTCTTTTCATTTTGGGCACTTTCAGCACTTAGAGATACCAAAAAGAATGCTCATGGTAAAGATGTTATTTCAAAGATGTTTGGAATGATGTTACCTGGTGGAAAAAACAAATTAAAGTTGTCGAAAATGAACATGGCCGGCATAGGGCCTGCTATGATTAAAGGACTAATGAAAAAACAAGGTGTCCTTTCATTGGATGAAATGTTTAAACAAGCCGGTGAAATGGGTATTGAGATCACTGTATGCGAAATGTCGATGAACCTGATGGGTTTTAAAAAAGAAGAAATGATCGACTATCCTCATTTACGTTACGCGGGAGCTGCAACATTTGTGGCTGATGCAGGCGTTAGCAATGCACAACTATTTATTTAAAGTTAAACATTAAGTATGAATCAATAAATTATAATATTATGACAACAGATGAATTAAAAAGTGTAAATGTATCAAAAACAGTTGATGCCAGAGGAACTGCATGTCCAGGCCCCTTGCTTGAAGCTAAAAAAGCAATAGGTACAATCAGTGATGGAGATATTATGGAAGTTCTTTCAGCTGACGAGGGAACAAAAGTAGATATACCAAAATGGTGTAACAAGAAAGGATTTGAATACCTTGGAACAATTGATGAAAATGGGTATTTCAAAATTTTTTTAAAGAAATAATAAGTTTTAAATGACTGTAACAAAAAAAAGTGCCAGAATACTGGTGTTTTCTACTGAGAAGATTTCCGATCCCGCCATTGATATGGCGGGATTACTTAAGCTACACTATCCACCAACGGCATATACCATAACCATTCCCTGTTCAAGTGGTGTAAAACCAAAGTGGATTATGCACGCTTATGAGAAAGGATTCGACGGTGTATTTATTGCTGCCGATGGCAGTGACTGCCCTTACGGGGAAAGTTGTACGGAAAAAACAGGTGAAATCGTTAAACGTACACAAGAAATGATGAAAAAGAAAGAGATTGATCCGGCACGGTTGCGAATGGCAGCATTGTGTTCGGTATGCAGCGAAGCATTTGTAAAACACATGAAATCATTTAATGAATATTTGCTAAACAATTCAAATAAATAATTATGCAGGGATCTATAAAGAAGGCTTCGTATGATGCCCTAGTTGTAGGCGGGGGAATTGCAGGAGGTGAAGCCGCGTTGAACCTGGCCAATAACGGGTTCAAAGTATTGATCATTGAAAAGGATTTGTCCATTGGAGGAAAAATGATATTACTGAGCAAAGTTTTTCCAACCCTTGATTGCGCTGCCTGTATCACCACGCCAAAAGTATCCGAGATATCAAGGCACCCGGGAATCACCATTTTTACAGGAAGCCAGGTTAACGGAATCTCGAAAAAAGGTGAAAATAATTTTGAAGCTACTATAACCAAAGAACCACGCTATGTAATTACCGAGGATTGCACGGGTTGTCAGCTATGCGAAGAAGCTTGTCCGGTAAGTGTACCTGATCAATACCAGTACAACCTGACTGGCCGTAAAGCTGCATTTATTCCTTTTAGCATTGCCAGTCCGCGGGTAGCAGCTATCGACATAGAGAATTGTACCCTTTGCGGCGCCTGCGAAAAGGCTTGCCCTACAAATTGTATCGATTTTACACAGGAACCTGAAGAATATCTCGTACAGGTAAAATCAGTTGTCATTGCCACCGGATTTAAACTGTTCGATCCTACCCTGATGCCCCGCTATGGTTTCGGAGTGTTTAAAAACGTGATTACTTCCATGCAAATGGAAAGGCAACTGGCCCCCACCCGGCCTTTCAATACCATCCTGCGCCCCAGCGACGGAAAAATGCCAGATAAGATAGCCTATGTACTTATGTACCGGATCCCGTGATGATACGGTTGGGAATCCTATCTGTTCACAAATTTGCTGCATGTATTCCATCAAACAGGCACAGCTTATTATGGGGGCATTGCCTATGGCCGATGTAACGATCTATTATCTGAACATCCGGGCATTTGGAAAAGGATTCAATGAATTTTACGATCAGGCCAAAGGGATGGGTGTTGACTTTGTGAAGGGAAAGATTGGTAAAATCTCAGAAAAAGAGAACGGGAACCTGCTTTTACGATACGAAGATATAAACCAGGGTAAAGTTCAGGAAGCAGAACATGATATGGTTATTCTTTCGGTTGGAGTACGGGCAAATCAGGATGCTGCATCATTGTTTTCGGATGATGAGCTGAAACTCGACCCGTTTAATTTTGTACATCAGGAAGATATATTAGCCAGCCCGGCCAAAACAAGTATTGAGGGTGTATTTGTAGCCGGCACAGCAACCGGCCCGATGGATATCCCGGATTCGATTCTCTCTGCCGGAGCCGCTTCATCTGAAACAATAAGTTATCTAACGCAGAAAAAATGAAAAAGAAAATAGGTGTATATATATGTCATTGCGGAGGCAATATCTCTGATTATGTGGATGTGGAAAAGGTGAGACAGGCAGTGGAAAATGAAGAAGGAATTTCCCTGGCTAAAACAACCATGTTTGCCTGTGCCGATTCCAACCAGAAGGAAATGGTTGAAGATATTAAAAGTAATGATCTTGATGGCGTAGTAGTCGCCTCCTGTTCACCAAAACTGCACCTGATTACTTTCAGGGCAGTCACCGAACGGGCCGGATTAAATAAATACAATTACGTCCATGCCAACATTCGCGAACAGGCGTCATGGGCCCATTCTGATGATAAAACAGGCGCCACTGAAAAAGCCATCAAACTTGTAAAGGCAGCCATTGCTAAGGTAAAATATGCTGAATCTCTGGAGCCTATAGTTGTACCCTCGAAAAAGGCAGTTGCCGTTATTGGAGGAGGCGTGGCAGGTATGCGGGCTGCTATTGAACTGTCCAACATGGATTGCCCGGTATATCTGATCGAACGCGAACCTTTTACCGGGGGCAGAATTGCCCAGTGGGATGTGCTGTATACTTCCGATGAAACCGGGAAAAGCTTGTCGACAAGGCTTTATAAGAAATTGAAAGAACGTAACAACGTAACTATATTTACCAATGCCGAAGTTACTGAAACTACAGGAAGTATAGGGGATTTCAACCTAAAAGTCAGAATTACCCCCCGGTATATTCAAGAAAAATGTGACCTGGAAAACCTGCAAAAGGCTATCGATGCCTGTCCGGTAGAAGTACCTGACAGCTTTGATTTTGGCATCACAAAAAGAAAAGCTATATATCACAATTACCCGGGTGAACATCCACATTTACCTGTTATCGATATGGAAAACTGTACCCGGTGCGGGGAATGTGAGAAAATTTGCGACAACATCGATTTTTCGCAAAAAACAGAAAACATTACTATTAATGTCGGTTCCGTACTCATGGCCACCGGCTATGATCCTTATACACCAAAAGAAGGTGAGTTTGGATATCATCAAATAGATAATGTAGTGACACTGCCCCAGTTTAAGCGGATTGTGGAATTAAATGACCATAAATTGGTATATAACGGAAAGGAAATTAAGCATATTGCCTATATCTATTGTGTAGGCAGCCGACAGCCTGAAGGGGAAAACAAATACTGCTCAAGATATTGTTGTACCACTACTATTCATGCAGCTATCCATGCAAAGAAAAAATTCGGCAATATCCAAAATTACCATTTCAACAGGGGTATCCGTACCTATGGAAAACAGGAAGTTTTATACGGAGAATCATCACGAATGGGTGATATTTACCTGCAATCCTATGAAGATGCACTTCCACAGGTTATTCAACAGGGTAAGAAAACGATCGTAAAGGTAAACGACATTTTAACCAACAAAAAAGAAATTGAAGTAGAAGCCGATCTGGTGGTATTGGTCACTGGTATGGTCCCCAGGGCTGATAATTCGGTTAGCAACCTGTTTAAAATACCCAAAGGACGTGACAAATTTTTCAATGAAATTCACATGAAGCTCCGTCCGGTAGAAATCGTAATCGACGGAATTACCATTGCCGGAACCTGTCAGGGCCCGAAGAATGTAATGGAATCGGTGAATTCTGCGCTTTCGGCAGCTATCAAATCGTATTCGTATGTCAGCAAAGGACAACTGGAATTAGAACCCATTGTTGCGGAAGTAGATAAAGATAAATGTACCTGGTGCAATGCCTGTTCGGACGCTTGTCCATACGATGCAGTTAAAAAGATAAGCGGAGACGGAAAAGAATATGCCACTATCAACAATTCTGTTTGTAAAGGTTGCGGTATGTGCCTGCCGGTCTGCCCTACTGATGCTATCGACCTGGTAAACTATTCGAATGATGAGATTGAAAGCATGATTGATTCATTAGCGGGTGACTTATAAGTTCATCTGTTAAAAATACAGAGAATACAATTTAATAAATGGAAATTGATATTGAGTGACTATGGAAATTGAAAAAGGGAAAACAGCAAAATACCTGAGGGAAAAACGTGAAGTCCCCCAGTCGGTAAAAGATAATTTAAAAGCTTTCACAAAAATTAAAAAAACAATTTTAAGCGCCCTGAAAGAAGAAGAAATGACGATTCCGCAATTGGCTGAAAAGTTGAATATTCCGGCACATGAGGTGATGTATTATCTTATGTCTCTGCTGAAGTATGGCAAGGTGGTAACCGGCGCGATAGATGATGATGATGAATATTTTTATTACAAAATAAAAGAATAATGGCTAAGATAAATCCTGAATTTACAAAAGAATTAAAAAAATACGGAGCATTCGATTTTAACGCTTGTTACAACTGTGGTAACTGCACGGCTGTATGTGCACTATCTACTGAAGAAGATTCTTTTCCGCGTGAAATGGTCCGGTATAGCGTATTGGGATTAGAGGGTGAAATAAAAGCCTCGCTGAAACCATGGCTTTGTTACTATTGCGGGGAATGCAGCCAATTATGCCCGGAAACTGCTAACCCGGGTGAACTCATGATGTCGCTCCGCCGCTGGCTTACCGGTAAATACGACTGGACTGGATTATCGGGTTTACTCTACAGATCGCTTCCCGTAAGTATTCTCGCTTTCCTGTTGACGGCAGTGCTGGTAATAGCCTTTAGCGTGTATGAAAATTTCAACATCGAAACCATTATGTATTACGGACATTATTTCGAAATATTTGCCGTGAGCTCTGTTTTTCTGCTGATACTGTTTCCCAACCTGATACATATGTGGTACCTGACCATCTTTAAACCGAAAATAAAAGTCCCGTTTAAGAATTATTTTAAGGGAGCCGGCGAATTATTCATTCACATGTTCACCCAGAAAAGGGCATTGGGCTGCGATGATAATAAATTCCGCTGGTTTGAACATTTTATACTGGTGATCGGGTATCTGTCATTACTTTTTACAACGGTTGCCCTGAACTGGTTCGAGACAACAAATACATTCATTATCTGGCTCGGATATATTGAAAGTATAATCATTTTCGCTGTCACTTTTGATTTTGTGATGAGCCGAATTAAAAAGAACAAAGAACTAAGCAAACATTCGCAGCCTTCGGACTGGTTCTTCGTGATATGGCTGATGTTAATGGGATTGTCGGCTTTTGTGGTGCGCCTGTTTATTGATACCGGGCTGCTGAATGGCAATTCATGGATGTACCTGGTACATATGATCATTTTAGTGCAATGGGCGCTGATCATCGTTCCTTTTGGAAAATGGACACACTTTTTGTACCGCTCTTTTGCCATGTATTACGACAGGCTTATTAAATTGTCATCGAAATAGATGTTTAAAGGTTAAGTTATTTCGTCATTGGAGCGAAAGACCTCTCCTCACCGTCATTGCGAGCGAACCCAGCCTGACGGCCAGGCAGGCCTGTCTAACGCCAGGTAGACGCAGTGAAGCGCGGCAATCTCCTTCTTTTAAATGAAATGAATGATGGTATCATTGTCAAATCCTGGAAAAAGCTTATAATTCATTGTTTTCTTTGTTTTGCAATCTTTGTATCTCAAGTTTTAAAACTTTGATTAACAAGGGATCTTCATCAAGTGTATTATTTATTATTTTACAGTCAACAAGTAATTTATTACCAAATTTATATTTTGATTTTAGAAGTATAAAATAAGTTTTTGTCATATTAAATTTAAGATCTATTCCATAATTCAAACCAAAGGATATACCCTTGATTTCTGATAAGGGGATCCCGATCTTTTTCTTTTTATAACAAACTAAAAGTTCATTTTGATGCAGTTCAAGACGTTGAATATTTTGTTTTCCAATATAGAATGCAAACAGAATAGCAGTAAGCAACAAAATAGCCAAGGTAATATATATAATATTGATTGACGGTTTATATGAATAAAGTAATGTGGAAATGATTAGCAAGCTGAAAAATATATAACTACTTTTTAAAATTGCAGTTGATTTATTTGCTACAGGGAAGTTCATAAATAAGGGTTCTTTTTTTGTGATTATTGATTTTTAAATATGAAAAGTTATAATTTCTTTCCTATAAGTAAGAGAAGTTAATAATTTTCGGTTACTGGAAGAGACATAAATGTAACAGTTATTTCGGTAAATTACAAATTAGCAGAATTAACAATAAAAGAGGTGGAACGACTGAAGTAATCTCCTGCTTTGATAAGATAAATTACCTCATAAATAATAATTTCTTCAAAAGAAGGAGCCTGCCTGCCTGCTAGCGGCTTTTACTTTTCTCGGATGAGAAAAGTAACAAAAGAATCCAGACAAAACGAATTCCTTCGCGCGCTGCTGCAATGCAAGAATTTCTAATAAAGTAATCGCGTAAACGGTACAGGCATAAATTGATATATTTTATTTTCTATTCAAATTTATATTTTCAGAGTATTTAATAATTATATACCCGTTCACGCTAAAGGCAAGCCCCTTTATTGAAATTCTAAACCTTGCAGCAGCGCCTCCACCCCGGCCCCTCGTTTTGCCGGGCCTGCGCGCTTATTCTATACAATCATTCATCCCTTGCGATCCGGATATATTCTGTCGGGATTTTTCAGCGCTCGCTCTTATGATATCACTTTAATAATAAATAAATTTCTATCAATTTAATCTTTGATATCTCATAGTTCCCCTTGTCATTCCGCTTTGTGGCATTTTAAATGGCTTGGGACTCAGCATGACAAACTGCTTTTTGAGCTTGTTTCCGTTTCTTTGTTGTCCTGAACCTTTTAATCATTTACACAGATTTTTAGACACTACCTTTTCACGTTATTGCCAAAGGCTGTTTGAAACCCGCCAACGGTTATTTCATAAGTGCCAAGGCTTATTTCATAACCGCCAACGGAAATTCCAAACTCGCCAAAGCAAGTTTTACAATTGCCAAAGCAAGTTGCAAACCCGCCAAAGCAAGTTTTATAAATACCAAAGCAAGTTTTATAAATGCCAAAGCAAGTTACAAACCTGCCAAAGCAAGTTTTATAAATGCTAAAGCAAGTTGCAAACCCGCCAAGGGAAGTTTTACAAATGCGGGAGGAAGTTTCAACATTTCCCTGCCTTATTTTATAAATTCCCATGCATATTTAATAATTGGTGAAAGGATATATGGTACTGACCCATAAACTGTGTTCTCAGGCTTTGTATCTTTTAAATACGAGGCCGGAGATAAGACGATATTCAGGGCTTGATGCGCCGTAGACAGACTTTACATACCTCTTTGCACTCAATGCTACATCGACAAGACCTGTATTTTCCCTGTAGAGGATATCGTTTCGTGCAATGCGGGCAAGGTTTACCGGCGATGCGGCTTCCACGGCGGCATTGTTTTTCTGTTTCAGATCTTCTAACATGGCGGTGAGAGTGGTTACCTGTAATTCCGTTTCGTTGGGACTGTACTCAGGTATGGAGGCCAGCAGTTTGATGAACTGATCCAGATTGTTAAGACGGTTATCGAAACTTAACTGCGAAGAAGAGATCTCGTTCACTTCTTTGCCCTGGGCAATGAGTTCCTGTTTTTCTTCTTCGGTGAGTTTAGCGGATGCCCTGCGGCCCTGGAGTTTGCGAACCAGTGTAACGACTTTGCTTATTATTTCATCGGGGGCACTGGTTGCCTTTAGCGCATTGATAACACGGGTAATCAGTTTACTTAGTGGTTTGAATGCCAACTCGCGTGCGGCAATGGCATTGTTGTAAGCCGGAATACCGGAGTTTAACGAATCAAGTGTTCCCTGTGACCCGGTTAGCAATGTTCTCATTGATTCGAGGGAAATATCCGGGTTGGAAGGATTGTAACCTGCACTATAACCTGTGCATTCTGAAATTAATTTACCGAAATTGGCCACGTTCCTTGGGTGACCGCCTTCACTTGTACTACTCATAACTTTTTAGTTTTTAGATGAACTTAACTTTATCGTTTTCGCGGTGATAAAAATCAGACCGTCTTTTTTTCAGATTAAGTTTAGAACATTGGATGTAATTGTAATTAAAATTTATTCATTAAATGATAGGCTATAATTTAACATAGAGTTGTATTTTATATTTATGCCCTCAAGCCGGGCCGGCTTTTCCTTTTCTCCTTGATGAGAAAAGGAAACAAACCCCGATAGCTATACGGGGCAAGAAAAAAAATAAGCTTGACGGCTTTTCATGGCAAACTCATCACACGTAGCACGCATTTTTTTCTTCTCTCGCTCTAATGATATCATTTCCATTTTTAATACATTATTTTAAACTATAGCTAAATGATATTATTGAAAAAACCGGTGAGGTTTCATAATAATACCGGGCTCGTTTTGTTTGATTGTTCTCAGCTAACTGATCCTTAAAGCGTATCTGATGAGCGGTTCAGATTACCCGTTTACGAAAGGATCAAAAATAGTTTACGTCATAGGCTTTCATTTTAATGTGTTTATCCTTCTGTGGTCGCTTGCTTGGTTCAGTTACGTATTGCTGAGATCGAGCGGCGCCGTCGTCATCCCGCGACGATCGCGCGGGGGCCGAGCGCCTCTTCCGGGCCTCATTAGCGATGCGGGACCGGGTGGCGAGGCACTCGGAAGATCAACTAGTTGGCACGCCCGAGGAGGGCATCGCGGAAAAGCTGGCCCCGTATTTTGAGATTGGCTATCGGCGCCTCATCGCGGGCATGCCCTCGGACTATGACGAGGAGTCGATGACCCGGTTCGCGACGGAGGTCAGGCCGCTGCTCGAGCGCGGCTAGCTGGCCGGCTCGCTCGCGTCGCCATCGTCGCTCCAGTGTCGGGCGCGGAAGCGACGGACCTTGGCCCGGTTGCCGCACGTGTTCATTTTACAGCCGTTGGCGTCGGCCGCCGCGCGACGTGTCCTCGAAAACCCAGCGGCAGCCGTCGTTGGCACAGATCAGAAGGTGTTATGTCTGACTACAGCGTATTGCTCCCGCTGCCACATCACCTGGGCTGGGGCGCTGGTCAATTCATCGTAATATCGGACCACCGTATCAGTCTCCGATGGGTCGGGCAGCGGCGGTCATGGCGAGCGCGGTCGGATCTGCGGTCAGCAGCGTCGTGGCAAGCGTGTGCCGCACGCAATGCGGATTAATGGGCTGACCGATTGTCTCGCGGCCGATGCACGCGAAGGTGCTGCGAACCATGGGCGTCGAAAGGGGGTTGCCGCGTGAGGAGACCCACAGGCTGGAGAGCGCTGTCTTGCAGCGTCGAAGAAGGATAGGCCGGTAGATGTCGAGGTATTGCTGCAGGTATATGCGCAGCATTTGCGGCCACCGCATGGCGATCGGCGCTTCGGCTTTGGTCTCGTGCGCCGCGAAAAGGATTTCCCAGCCGTGCGGGCGCGGGACAAGATGCTCGCCGATACGGATTGCCGTGAGGTTCCGAATGCGAAGCCCGCTGCAGACGCCGAATGCTACCAGCAGGTGATCCCGCACAAGGATGGCGGTGCGCTCGCATGGCGGCTCGCCCTGTAGCGTGTCGAGGCGCTTGATCGACTGATGCAGCAGCAATCCCGGATTGAAGAGCCGCGGCTCCCGGCGAGCCAAACGCGCCTCGGCGCGCGTCGGCACGATTGGGTGCCGTATCAGCCAGCGCCAATCCCGATCGGGCAGAAGGATGCGCATCATCATACCCAGTAGCTGGACATCATGGAAGATGGTGACGGTCGAAACCCGAGATCGGCGTTCCACAGGATATCCGCTCAGGCGCCCAGGGGTTACGCGATCCCCAGGCCCGCCTGCTGGGTCCAGCTCGCCGTGGCTCCCCAGCCATTGGAGAAAGCGATCATAGGCACTCGCCATCATTCTCCGGGTGGCCGGTGACAGGCGTGCTGCCGGACCCCCCGGATCAAGCGGGCCGCCCGGGGTGATCGCCGCTGCCAAGCCTCGGCGTCGCGGGGTGGCCAGGGTCTTCGTGGGCGACCGGGACGACGGTTGGGCGAGGTGTCGGATCATTGTCACTTCCGCGCCCTTCGGCGTTCCGCTTAACTTCCTTCTGCCGAAGCCCCTCGACAAGTCCCGCATACTTGCCCTGCGCCGCACTGGTCCTGGTGATGCCGTAGATGGCGGCGGTCGTCTTGGGGTCAGCGTGGCCCAGAAGCCTCTGAACGACGAAGATGGCGTTGGGGTCATCTTCCATCAGCATCTCGGCGGCGAGATGCCGCGCCAGATGCGCATTGAAGCGCGCGCCGAGCTGGCGCTCGACCAAGCGCCGGAGGATGCGGCCGATTGTTCCCGGGTTGCGAGAGGTTCCGCTCCGACCTGGGAACAGGGCGGTCCTTGGTCGTATCCCGGGACATGTGG
>CAVVIO010000085.1:0-4819 GCA_963748095.1 uncultured Bacteroidales bacterium | reverse complement strand
TTTTAGATTTATTAGATGATAGTCAAAAACTTAGATTTAATCAGATTAACTTTTATAATCATGTTCAAGATTATTCCAATTTTGACGATGATGATTTACCTTTTTAATTTATGGCAGTTAAGATAAGCGATATTGGATTCAAACAAGCTGAGGTTTTATTATTGGATTCTATTTTCTTGCTCAATTTTGAAGGAAATTCACCAGATGACTTAAAACTTTATAAATTACTCAAAGCAAGACAAGAAAACCCTGATTTTGAAATAGAACTGGCTGAGTTCATCTGTGGAGAAGCAAATAATAGTTTTCCTTATCGCAGCTCTTATTTTCTCACAAAATTTTTCAACGATTTGGGATTTGAGTATACTCATGACGGCACAACTAGAAGATTTTGGGTAAAAGAAGTATTGCTTCAAATGTCTGTTAAAGAACTATCTTTAATAATCGAAAAAGGATTATTTAACAAAAGAGACTTCAGAAAAGAAGCTAAAGAGAATGGTCAAGATTTCGAAGAAAACTATCAAAATGCAATTAAAGAATTTAAAAACCTATTTAATGATAGTTTGAGTATTGATAAGGGGGTAGATTTATCATACTTACTTGATTTTAATGTTAACACAGAATTGCTTTTTGATAAGCAGGTACAAACTGGCGATGATGAATTAAATAAATTAATAAATGAAGCTAAGAATAGATTTTTTAATCCTAAAGACAAGCAAATTGCAATTGAGAAGTTATGGGATGCATTCGAGAGAATAAAAACATACTATGATAGCAATAAAAAACAATCTTCTCAGAAATTAGTCTCGATTATCTCAAAAGATTTTAATTCGGAGTTAATAGATACAGAATTCCAAATCCTAACAAAAATTGGAAACGAATATCGGATAAGGCATCACGAAACTGATAAAAAAGAGATTGGTGAATCAAAACATCTGAATTATTTATTTTTTAGGATGTTATCTTTGATTGATTTATGCTTAACAAGCATTAATGAATATAAAATATAACTGTTGGTAACAACCCAATAAAAACATAGGGCGGATATGAATGACCAATTTAACATATTTGATAGTCGAGTAACGAAGGATTCACTAAAACAAATCATAAACTACAAATTTGATCTGTTCGAGATTGCCTCAGAAGATATGATTAAAAAACTCATCTCAGATTTAGCCAATCTTTCGAAAAAGATACAAGAAAAGACACCAAATAAACCTTTTGATTTGAATGATGAAAATATCGATTCAATAACAGAGGACGATTGGGAATTAATTGATGAGTTAGGAGAATATCACTTAAAGCATTCTTTGATTTCAGAAAGCTTATATTCAATATACGAGATGAGGATAGTATATCTTTTTAAGAGTTTAGAGATTATTATGAAAAAGTTAATTGAAAAAGCCTATCCAGAATCAAATACAATAGGCTTTTATAAATGGGAAAACATTAAATCCTATTTCAAGAGTAAGGATATTAATTTAACAATTCTTCCGGGTTATCCTGAATGTAATGATTTAAGGAAAATTAATAATGCTATAAAGCATAATGATGAGCTTGGAGAAGAGGTAAAAAAAATTAATGAATTCAAGGGAGCTTATAGATTTTCGTATAATATCCTTGGAGAATTTTACAAGAGAGTAAAACCTAAAATTGAAGATTTTAAAGGTGCCTTAGAAATAGAGATAGAGAATGATTTGTTTTCTTTTACCCCTGAAAGAATCGATAAGATTGTAAAAGAGTATTCCCACAGAATGAACAAGGATGATCTGAAACTATTTATTAGCAAACTAACATCGAGATTATAATAATACCAGCAGCCCACATGTTGGGTGTAGATTGCATCTACACCCCCCCAGCTGCTGTGGGTTTGCAACCTACAGCAATTAGTTTTGTCATAATAAATCTATCGTGTCTGTGACCGCGAACAATGAAAACTGAAAAAGTTTTAACCTGTGATACATAAAGCTGCAGTAACTCCCCTCCGCTGGCGCGCGAATCTTTCGCGTGCCCCAGTCTCGTTGTAGTTTGCAACTACAACGTATTATTAGTTTAAGGTCTTATAACAATTTTAGTGTAACACCAAAGCCAAACAACCCCCAACCACCACCGGTTCCTACAGCTGCAAACAGGTTATTCCAAATCCCGGGCCCCGGCAGTCTGTACATTCTAATCGTTATCCTGTATGTGTATTTACCGGAGTCAATTCAATTCAACCAATTCATCCGGTTTGGTTTTTAATGAACGTTTTTTCCATAACCGGGCGTGTAGACTTGTCACCTGACAACTTTTTATGTATTACCGCATGAGGTAATAACCTGTTGGCCTTCCTTGCGGTAATAAATACATGTGGTAATAGCATACCGGAGATCATAAACGTCATTACACAACATGTTGACGTGTCTTCTGCCTTCATATACCTTATTACCACACGTGGTAATATACGGTTGTTCTTCAGTCTGCCGGTAAACATGTCTGTTTATATACCAACTGCTTTCCGATCTGTCATTAATACATGCAGTAACAACGCAAAGGACGTCCGACTACCGATCTACATGCGTGGTAGTGGAAAAAATACGGGCCGGATGCAATTACCCTTTGCATTCCGGCCCGTCACCATTAATTATTGACACTTAAAATTTACTTTTATTTTTAAAATGCAGTCAAAAACGATATCCTTTTCTGCAGGAACACGGAATAGGAGAAAAACAACCGTATTTCCTCCAGGGGTAAATAATTTTAACGCGGTTGTTTTTTATCTCCGGTATTCCTGCTGAAGCTTCTGGATATTTCAAGCTGCATCTTCTTCTTCCGTTTCCTCTTCAATACTATTGGCAATACGGTGGCTCGAATGTATTTCCGGGAACAGTTTCTCGGCAAAGTCCTTACCAAATTCTAATGATGCCTCTAAATAGTTTGCAGTGTAACGCTGGCGAAGGTTAAGCTTTGCCAGTTCTACAGCAGTCTGAGCATCCGACACGGCTACAATTTTTTCTTTGTACGTTTCGGCGGCTTCCTTGCAGTTTGTTATAGCTGCACGCAGTTCTTCCACCAGGTAATTAAGCGGATGATCGCTACCCAGACTTTCCAGTTTGTTGGCTATCTGGTCGGCAGCAGCAGGCTCTTCACTAACAGGCATGGAGATAACCGGGTAAAAATTACCGCCCGGGAAAAGCATTTCCCTTAAATTCTTTCCCGGGTTTTCACGGTCATATTCTTTGGCCCGGCTGTGCGTTTTACGCAGCCCGTCATCAAGTTCCATATCGCATAGCCTGATGCGATCGTTAGCCATAACACGATCCAGTATGGCAGTGGTTAGCACTTTGTATCTCGCTTCCAGTTCTTCGCCAAATGGCGTAATTACCAAAATGAATTTTTCACCTAGTTTGATTTGACGACATAATTGTTTATGCCGCATGGTAGTATTAATATGAATTAATACCGAGTCTCTTTCATGGAGGTTTTGCATGGTTTCAAGTTTAAATTTAACATAATATTTATTTATAATATTTAAAAAACGAATGATACATTCCCGTGCCCCTTTTTGGGGGTAAAATACAGCCAAACCAGCTGTCTACAAATCAATCTTCACAAACTCAACCTCAGTAAATCAAATATTCTGCCTTCCCCTAACTAATCCAAAACAGAATCGCGTTTTCCAATAAATCCGAAGACAAATTAAAAAAAATAATAATTCGACGCAAGTATTTATGCAATTTATTTTTAAATAAGTTTATAAATAATTACATAATTGGCTGATATATAGATTAAATTAAATGCATATTATGTAGAATAAAATTATAAGTATGCAATACGGTTTGTTTTATCACCTTAACACAGGGTTGAACAGTTTACCTGTTTGCTATCGGAAGTTCCGCGGTTAAAATTTGTTTTTTAGCGATTAATCTTTTACATTTAGCTCCGGTTGCGGAAGATAGGGAAAGTAAAGATGAATAAGAACAGCTAAGACGATACACTAAGACGGACGATATGAAAAAACAACTGATCATTCTGCTTTTTTTTGTTAACGCATTTTCTGTTTTAAGTCAATCTCCGCCAGAGGAGTTTTTCAAAGGGCTTGATTTATTATCTGTTAACCTAAAAGAAGCTAAAAAGGAATTCCTGATTGCACTTAAAAAGGATACCTTATTCCATGGGACCTATCATTTTTTAGGCGTAATATACCTGGATGAAAATAAAACAGACTCGGCTATAACCTGTTTTAAAAAGTCGATACTTTTAAATACAGGAAATGTCAATCATACAAGGGAAATGACGTATGTTCGTTTAATTGACACGTATCTGTACCGGCATGATTTTTTAAACGCTTATAATGTCGCCCGGGAAGCATATACACTCTATCCGGATAACAATGTAATAGCACAGGACCTCAAAGACATTTGTTTGTGGTCATTTTATATAAACCATAACGGACTCGATTCATCTTACCTGTCATCCGGATTAAAAGATGAATATATTGTTAATTCTGTTCCCGAGGAATATTTGATCATCAGGAAGATCAGGATAAATGGTCAATATTTAGCAGTCAATAGCCAGATGTTGACAAAGAAAAAGAAAGTTAATTACGATATTCTTACATGCAACATTTCAAAAAGTAATAAAACTATTGATGTAAAATTCCGGTTAAACTGGGATTTAAATAAATATCCCGGGGGGAAAACAGGGAATACAACCGATGTATATTCTGATCCGGATTACCTGTTTATGAAAGAATTGGTGCATTATTAGTCTCGGATTCAGAAATTGATCTGAACAAGGAGATTAAAAAGATAACGGTTGATAAGGAATAGCCTTGCATTAC
>CAVVIO010000084.1:0-12107 GCA_963748095.1 uncultured Bacteroidales bacterium | reverse complement strand
GTTTACGTGCCGAATTATTCCATTTCCCGGCTATTTCTTTCAGATCGCTATCGTTTAAAGAAATATCGCGGTCATTCAGGTTGATAATCTTCGGCCGGGGATTCTCTGCTACCTCACGGCTGTATAACGGTTCTTTCAGCGGGACATTCACATGAACCGGTCCCTCCGGGAATGTTCCGGCAAGATTAACAGCTTCGGATATGAGCCGCTGACTGTGCCATATATCGGTTTCGGAATGCACTTCCTGTGGAAGCTGGAAACTGTTTTTTATATAATTGGTATAAATTGCCTGTTGCCGGATGGTTTGATTGTCCTGCTGATCGATCCATTCTACCGGGCGGTCGGCAGTTAGTACCAGTAAAGGTACCTGTTGATAATAAGCTTCCGCCAGGGCCGGGGCATAATTTAGAACGGCAGTTCCCGAAGTACTGATCAGGGCAACAGGTTTTCCCTGTTGACGGGCAATGCCCAGTGCAAAAAAGGCTGCACTGCGTTCATCAACTATACTCAGGCAATTAATTTTACCATGATGTAAGAAGGAAGTAATTAAGGGTGCGTTTCGCGATCCGGGGGAAATGACGGCATAACGGATGCCTTTGTGAAAAACTATTTCTGCCAGTTCGGAAATATGCTGATTGACAGGGAATGCCATATTGATTATTTATAATTCAACTGAGCGATGATCGATTTCAGTGTTTCTGCTTTGATACCGGTTTCTTCCCACTCTTCCTCCGGGGTAGAATCAGCTGTTATCCCGCCACCCACATACAAAGCAAGATAATCATGATAAATTTTCATGCACCGGAGATTGACATACAGTGTGATCTTCTCCTCCATGTTTATAGTTCCCAGGAAACCGGCATAATACTCACGATTATGTTTCTCGAGCTTTTTTATAGCAGTTAGTGCCTTTTCCTTCGGCATACCACAAATCGACGAAGTTGGATGAAGGTTATGCACCAGTTCACCGACACGGGTATTTAACTCTTCAACAGGAATTTCGAAATCTGTGCAGAGATGTAACAGGTTTCCGGCTTTCCTCGGATAAGGGCCGATCTTTTCGTACTGGTCTATTTCAAGCTTATTCAGTACCCGCTCGATATAAGTGGTGACATATTCCTGTTCCTGCCGTTCTTTTTTATTCCAGTTGCTGATATTGAGGTTTGCAGCGCTGAAAATCCTGGTGGCGGCAAGCGAAACGGTTTTGTAATGATTATTTTCGGAACAGATCAAAGGTTCGGGTGTAGCACCCAGCCAAAATACTGATCCTACTTTAAATACATACACAAATGCATTCGGATATGCCTCGCAGACCATACTAAACAACTGTGAAATTTTATTTTCATAGTTTCCGTCGATAAGATTTACCCTTGAAAGTACAGCTTTTTCAAATACCCCCTTTTTGATTAATTTAAGAATTTCATCTATTTCCCCGATGTATTCCCGGCGGGACACTTCGCCTGAAAAACCATTGGTTTTGTGCAAAGGAGGACGGTTTTCAATTTTTTCCAGTTGCAATAAGATGTCATCACTAATCTGGTCATCAGAAAAATAAAGATCGGGGCGTATCAGGTAAACCGGTGATCCTTCTGAAGGCTGGAACGGAGCAATGACAAAACCCTTCTGATCAGACAGATCCAGTATCGAAGGCAGGACCCTGGGTTCCACTGTCTTCTGGATCATAGTATGAATACGCTTTTCACCAGGACGACGGTATGAAGCAAAAATGATGTTATTCTTCAGGCAGGTAGAATGGATTTTTTCAATCAGTGTTGTTTGTTCGGTAATCGTTTGCATCAATACTCTCTGTTTATTTCTTTTCTACAATCTTATTTGTTACCCGGCACAATGATATATTTTTTCCGGTGTCATCCGTTATTCTAACATCCCATATATGTGTGTGTTTTCCCTTGTGTATAAGGGTAGCCGTAGCAATAACATTGCCTTCTTTTACCGACGCCACATGATTACTGCTGACCTGGACGCCAAAAACCGATTCTTTTTCCGGATCGGCAAGAAGATATGAGCCGGAACTGGCCACTGTTTCAGCAAGCGCCAGCGATGCTCCACCATGCAGATACCCGAATGGCTGACGGGTTTTCTCATTAACAGGCATTCGGGCAGAGAGCCGGTTCTCATCCGAGTCGAAAAACTCAATTTCAAGTTGCTCGGCCAGGGTATGCCTGTTTAATTTATTTAACAAATTGATATCCATTTAATTCGTTGTTAATGGAAAAATTAATTTGTGCTGCAAAGATAGGAATATTACAAAAATGAATTTATGATAGATGACTTTCATTACCCGTATTACTAATTTGAACTCACACTAAATAACATATTTGATAGCTTTCTATTTCTGTACTACAAAAATCGCTGTAGCTCCGGCCATATAAAGTTGATAGCTTACCTTCGAAAACCCCGACTGGTAAAGTAACTCTGTCACTTCGTCCGGAGTCAGGTAATTGGCCGATGAGCTGACCAGGTATTTATAGGCTTCGAAATTTCCGGAAATCAATCCTCCGATTTTTGAAACAATAAAGTTGAGATAAAAGTTGTAAAAAAACCGAATAAAAGCGGATTCGGGTTTACTGCTTTCCGCAATTACAAGGAGCCCCCCTTTTTTTAATACCCGTTGAATTTCCTGCAGATGTTTATTCCTGTTCTCATTTTCATATATCAGGTTTCTAAAGCCAAAAGTTATACCTATTGAATCGAAAAACCCATCGGCAAAAGGCATTTTTGCCACATCACCGGCAACGAGATCTACATGAAAATGTTGCTTTTCGATTTTTCTGTGGGCAACGTCCAGCATGGGTTCACTAAAATCATACCCAATGACCTCAGTGTCTCCATTAGCTAACTTTGCCAGTTTTACTGTCAGGTCTCCGGTGCCACAACAAAGATCAAGCACATGTTGCGGACGGTTTATCAGACATTCCCGGGCGGTAATCTTTCGCCACCGTTCATCCATGTTAAATGTAAATATTCGATTTACAAGGTCATATCTTTTGTAAATTTTTGAATAATATGTTTTTAACGGATATCCCATCTTACTTCTGTATTAAAATAAGTCGACAAATATGTATAAAATTTATCATTATCTTCAACAAGCAGATAATGTAATTCGTCATTAAGTTCGATTGGGGTATTCTTCAATATTCAGGTGATGTCAACATTATGCAATTAACAAATTATGTTACTTTTGGTTCAAAGCCTTTAGAAATTGGGCTGATCCTTATTTTTTGATTAAGTATGGATAATAATTTTTTCTGTTTCCGATTTGTTTTTAAATTGGCAACGGGTATTAAATAATCTAAAACACATACAAATGCTGACAATGCTTCAACAAACAGTTAACTTTTTAAAATCCAGAGGGATCGATTCTCCCGAAATCGGTATCGTTTTGGGTACGGGACTCGGAAAACTGGTAAACGAAATTGAAATAAGTGAGGTGATCGACTATAAAGACATTCCAAACTTTCCCCTGGCAACTGTGGAATTTCATACTGGTAAACTGATATATGGAAAATTGCAGGGGAAGAAGGTTTTGGCGATGCAGGGCAGGTTTCACTACTACGAAGGATATTCGTTACAACAAGTGACTTTTCCTATACGGGTTATGAAGCAACTGGGAATAAAACACCTGTTACTTTCGAATGCTGCCGGAGCTATGAATCTTAATTTTAAAAAAGGCTCACTGATGTTAATCGATGACCACATTAATTTTCTTCCAGATAATCCTTTAAGGGGTGAAAATAATGAAGAACTGGGTCCCCGGTTTCCTGATATGAGTCGGCCCTATTCAGCTTTTCTTAATGAAAAGCTGGAAGCTTTAGCCAGAAAAGAAAATATAGAATTGCATAAAGGAGTTTATGTGGCAGTGATGGGACCTAACCTTGAAACCCGTGCCGAATACCGGTTCTTTCGTACAATGGCCGATGCAGTTGGTATGTCAACTGTTCCTGAGGTGATTGTGGCAAACCACATGAATTTGCCCTGTGCCGCAATATCGGTTCTTACTGATGAATGTGATCCGGATAACCTGAAACCGGCACAATTGAGTGAAATATTAGCTGTGGCAGCCAAAGCAGAACAAAAGTTAATTATTCTGTTTACTCAGCTTATTAAAGAATTATAAAGTATGAATGAAGGCAGTATACCTCTCAATGTTTACTTCTTTATAAATTTTTAGTTGTCAGCAGTAATGTAAAAATCTTTCTGTACAATGTAAGGAGCGCGGTTACGGGTAATCATTTTGGCAGAAATTGTGACCTTGCCTGAAAAAGTGGTATATACAACCACTTCGCCTATACCGTTTTTAATTGGTAACGGAGAAGCCAGGTCATCAAAATATTTTCCTTCCAGAAGCTTGCCTTCATAAAACTGCACGGGGTTCGATCGGTCTTCAAAATAGAACTGAACAATTTTTTGCTTATGGTAATCACGGTTTCTTATTGTTTTAAAAACCAGTTTGGGATATTTCGTTATTAAATTTCCACTTCGATAATATTCCTGCAGGTCGTTTGCCGGCATATTATCCTTATAGGTTTGCTTGGTCATCAATATCCCGTCACGATAATATCGTTTTTCTTCCCCGTTCATTTTTCCGTTTAAGTATTGTCTCGTACGGTAAATTGCTCCGGTTTCATAATATTTTTTCTCGATTCCTGATTTAATATTATTTACATAATTCGATTCAACGGAAACTTTCCCGTCTTTATAGAAAGCGGTTGTAATTCCGTTTCTTTTTCCGTCTTTCATAGTGATTGTGGCAGCGAGTATTCCTGTTGCATCATATTTTTTAACAATCTCACTTTGAGGTTTATTTTCCGCTGTCTTTTTCCGGAACTGGCAGGAGGTCAGCGCGAAAATGAAAAACACGATCAGAATTCCGGTAACTGGTTTCATAGTTATAAAGGATTATATGGTGTAGAATAAAATTTCATAGTACCAGTTCCCTGTCTCGAAAGCCCATCATATACAATATACCATCGAGACCAATAGTAGAAATGGCATGACTGGCCGATTTTTTCACCAGCGGTTTGGCATGAAAAGCAATGCCAAGACCCGCGAGCCTCAACATGGGAAGATCATTCGATCCGTCTCCCACAGCAATTACCTGTTCGAGATGAATATCTTCTTTAAATGCCAGGTTGCGAAGTAATTCGGCTTTCTTCTGTCCGTCGACAACTTCACCGATATAGTTTCCGGTTAATGTGCCATTTTTTATTTCCAGCTCATTGGCAAAGACATAGTCGATGCCGAAACGGCTCTGCAGGTGTTTTCCAAAATAAGTGAAGCCTCCGGAAAGTATGGCCGTTTTAAAACCATATTTTTTCAAGGTTTTGAATAATCTTTCAGCACCTTCGGTAATGGGGAGGTTTTCGGCAACTTGTTTTAACACTTTTTCGTCCAGTCCCTTCAATAAGGCAATGCGTTGTGTGAAACTTTCCTTAAAGTCGATTTCGCCTTGCATGGCCGCTTCGGTAATCTGGTGTACTTTTTCACCCACTCCGGCTGCTTTGGCCAGTTCCACGATCACTTCAGTCTGGATAAGGGTTGAATCCATATCAAAGCACACCAGTCTCCGGGTACGCCGGTATACATTATCTGCTTGAAAAGCGATGTCTACCCCGATATTTTTTGATGTTTCCAGGAAACGGCTTTTCATATTCTCCAGATCGAGTGGAGTGCCTCTTACCGAAAATTCCACGCATGCAGTGGATGCTGGATTATCCTCTTCCAGAAGCGGACGTCCTGAAAGACGGGAAATCACATCAATGTTCAGTTCCTGCTGGTATATTATTTTACTGACTTCGGCAATCTGTTGGGCGGTAACTTTTCGGGCAATCAACGAGACAATAAACCGGCCTTTACCCTGCAGGCTTACCCAGTTGTTGTATTTCACTTCAGGAATCGGCGTAAATTTTATATTGATGTCCAGTTCGTACGATTTAAACAACAGGTCTTTTAATATAGGTGATGATTCTATTTTCCGGGGCACTTCAAAAAGTATACCCAGCGACAGCTCATCGTGGATAACGGCCTGCCCGATATCGAGAATGTTTACCTGATATGCGGCCAGAATTTCGCTGAAAGTAGCTGTTAATCCGGGTTTATCGTGTCCGGAAATATTTAAGAGAATAACTTCCCGTTCGGCGTTCATTTGCTATAAAAATAAGTATTAATTTTAATAATATCATTTAACCGCAAAGTTTGTGAATAATTCCGATTAGTTATCAAATTTTTTCTCTTTTACCAGGTTGCCATCCTCATCATAGTATTTCCAGGTACCTTCTTTCTGGTCGTTTTTATACCGGCCTTTTATTTTAAGTTTCCCGTTTTCGTAATATTCTTTGAATTGTCCGTGTTTAATCCCGTTTTTCAGTCCAATTGAATACTTCAACTGTCCGTTTTCGAAGTATTCTTCCTGTTTGCCGGCATCCAGGTCCTTAATAATAATTTTTGATTGTTGTATGGAAGAGTCAGGGGTTGCCTGTTGCGGAACGGAATCGGTAAAAGTATTTACTACCGGATACAACTCATGAACATCGAAAGTATAATTAACGGGAACATAGTTTTCAACCTGTTCCTCAAACTGGGCGCTGAGGTTCATCTTCAGGAGACTACCGTCATTGATAAATTGCAGTCCTATTTGCGGAAAGCTGGTTATGTATTTTTTATTTTGCTTTATTACATTCCATTTGACAGGACTGACAAACTGCTTCAGGTTGGTAAACAATACCGGTGTTTGTAAATAAATATACAGATTTGATTTTTTTGAAAAGTTATCGCTAAATCTTTTGTAATCTTCCGATTCGGAAAGGGTTTTATTCTGTTCATAGTCATCAATCAGATTCTTCAGGGTTTGTGGGTGATTGCTGAAGACGACGTACTTATTGATAATAGTAAAATAAGGCTTCTCAATGCGTGAAAGCACGTTTCCGAAAAGCATTTTAAAAAATCCCGGGATAGAAAGGTATTTTATGCTGTAATTTTTATACCCGATATCCTTAAAACGGACGGGGGTATTCTTTTTAATTTGTTTTACAATATAATCCAGGTTTTCGGTGGCATCTTTTGTGTTTTTTGTGCTGAATATAACAGCAAACTCGTTGTCACGGCCCAGGTTTGAGGGCTGGGTCTGGATGAGTGCTATTTCGTCCCCCATCCAGGAAAGGATGTTTTTATTTATACTGAACTTGAGCCTGCGTTCCAGCTTTCGGAGTGTTTTTTGATAGGTATTGTCACCCAGAAGATAAGGAGGTTGAATAATTTTATTGTATATGCCGACAGGATTGTCTAACCCGATGTCAATCATGGAAGCGACACGTTGTGGCGCAAGGTTGGTAATATTTACGGAACCTTTACCGGACCGGATGAAAGTCTGTAACAGCGAATGGGAAGTATCGTTCAGACTGGAATAACCTTCCATTGTAATCAATCCCGATTCATTCATGTTAAAGTAGAACCCGCTGTACGAAAAATTATCTTCAAGTCCCGACACATATTTATTGGGTTTTCCCATCAGGTAATTGAGATAATCGTCAAAGTATTTGTAATTCAGGTATACAGTAAACAATCCTTTGCCGGAGACTTTTTTGATTACATCGTTCAGGGCAAGATCACGGCCCAGGGTGAGCTTATCCGATTCGTCGACCGAAGATTTCAGAAGGGCATAAACAGGTGAAAAAACCAGTTTGTCCCGGATTATCGAAAAGTAATAGGATTCTTTAGCTTTAATGTCATATAATTCAGTAACTTTTTGTTGGTGGTATTGAAGGGCAGTAAGTGTATAATTATCACCAAGGGCGTTTCCCAGATAATCTTCCAGGCTTTTCAGTTTGGCTACTTTTTTCAGGTCAATAATGTAAAGAAAGTCATATTTGCCGGGTTGATAAGCATGAGCAGACAGCATTACATTGCGGTTACCGAGTAACTTAAACAATAAGCGTTTTGAATTGATGAGGGAGTCAGCACTTGTAATATTACTATCTATTTCGCGCATGAGCGCATTGCTTTTCAGCAGATCCCAGGGTTTGCTGTGAATAATTTTTTCCCAGGCATTAAAAGGCTGATCGGCTTCGATAATAAAAGCGGCATTTTCAGGAACCAGGTAGATAGACCGGTAACCCTCCCCGGATTCAATAAAAAATTTGTATACAATATAGGATGCTCCCGTTAATACGATTATTAAAAGAAAGATTTTGAGGAATTTTTTCATATTAAGAACAGGTTATATTAAAGATTAATAAGTTTCAGTCTCAATTCTTAAAGCCTGGCAGTTAAATTTTCAGGAATAAATTTTGCCAGGTAATCGAAATGATCCCCTTTTGCCAGAAGTTTTATCTTGTAACCGTTTTGAGCAGCAATATTCCGGGCCTTTTCAAAATCGATAAACAACCAATTGAATTTTTCCCCGGTAATCTTTTTGTATTTCAACTGATAAGTTACTTCTCCGTGATATTCGCTGTTCAGGTTAACCCATTTTCCCCCTTCATCGTCGGTGTATAAATAATCTATATCAGAAGAATCGAAAATAATCTGCCCTCCCGGGCTAAGCAGTTGACGAAAATGGCTGAGCAACAGACTTAAGCCCTTAAGACTTCCGGCCAATCCGATACCGTTCATTAACAATAAAAGTGTATCGAATTTTTTTCCTGAAAACTCAAAAATATCCGCATTTATTACTTTTCTTATCCCTCTTTTTTTTATCACCAGTGTATTAAGCTGCGAAATATCCAGAGCGGTTACATCGAATCCTCTGTTTTGTAAAATCAGGGAATGACTTCCTGCCCCGGCTCCTATATCCAGTACTTTGCCGTAACAACTTTCCAGCGCTAATTTTTCCAGGGAGGGTAATGTGTTGATGGTTCTGAACAGGTAACTGGCACTCATTTTTTCTTCAGAAGTAATATTTGAAAATACCCGTATCTTTCCTTTTTTATTACCTTCAAAGTAATCTTTGACTGCTATTCCGAAAGGATCTTTATCAGGTATAAGTAAAGCCATAACGTTTATATTATTGCAAATGCTCTGACAGGTGAACCATCACTCCCGTCAATTTTTAAGGGGAAACAGCAGAAATAAAAATTTTTATCTGGTAGAGATATTAAATTAGTAAGGTTTTCGATAATGATCAGATCTCCGTCCAGTAATAGGTGGTGTATTTCAAGTTCAACGGATGCTACCGGATCAACAGAAGGGGTATCCATGCCAATCCCTTTCAGATTAAATTGTAACAGGTAACTGGCAGCCTGATTATTTAATACCGGGAATTTTTCAAAATATTCAGGCATTCTCCACAAGCTACTTATTCCTGTATATAGTAAGACAAAATCTGCTTTTTTGATTCGGGATTCGTGTTTACGGAGCAGCGCTACTTCAATTGTTTCATCTGCTTTAAGATCTGTGCAATTTATCACACAGCCTATGCCGTAAAAACGGTTCATCTCCAGATCAGTAATGGTTTTACCATTTTGAAGAACATGGCAGGGGGCGTCAAGATGTGTACCTGTATGTGCTGACATCGATAGCATTGTTTCTTTATATCCATTTTCTTCAATTGTAGAATTTATAGAGAAGTCAGGAAATTTATCACCCGGGAAAACCGGCATGCCAGGCATAAGTGTATGCGAAAGATCAATGACTGTAGTTATCTTTTTCAACCTGGATTCTGTTTATGTACTTTCAAATTTAGTTATTTTCAGTAATTGAAAAATGTTTAAGCAGAGGCATTAAATATTTTTTCTGCATTGTTGGAATAGGGCAGTAATGCTGGAAATACGATCAGGTGCTTATATTTTGAGGGAATTTAAGTAATTTAATGAAAGTAAGTTTACACATCAGTCTTAAACAACAATGCATTAAAATAATTTATAAATCCGTTTATCATAATTTTTCTGCAAAGCCTGTACCTTATTTTGAAAATTAGCCGAATTTTTCTACTTTGCAATTGAAAACCCTAAAAACGAATGTTTTACCACAAAGCTTTATCAAAAGAAAACAAGACCATTTCATTAATTTACACGCAAAAGGCGGCCACATACTTCGCTTTTCTATTGGGTTCATATCTGTTATACTCATTTATTATAAAGGAGAGCAAACCAGTTTTTACTGTAAACACCAGCAGTAAAAAAATAACATCCGGGCTGGTTTATAATGAAGGACAAAATCTACAAACAAACACATCTTTATTCGCAGGCGGAAACCAAACCGTTTACAACAACGACCTAAGACGGACTGACAATGAAGGAGGGAAAAATATTCTGAGCATCACTGTATTAGATAGTATTGTCGAAGATACATTCCGTGTTTACATTGACACTAACCGACAGAACGCGCTCGAAGCACGAGCCAAGCTCGCCGAGAACGACTCGCTGATCAACGGCCAGATGAGGCTCGAACAGGCCGACGACCCCACGACAGGCTGGGAGAAGCAGACACAAGGAGGTATAGCGCTGTTCACCGACTTCGCCACACCCGTAGCCGATGAACACTACCAAAGCATCCGCAGCGCCTACCCCAACCCCGCAAAAGCATTCATCAACGTCGAGCTCTACCGCGCAGAGAAGTTCGCGATCAACGACCTGACCGGAAGGAGCCTGGCCAGCAGAGACCTGCGCATCGGCAACACACAGCTGCACCTAGACAACCTAGCCAGCGGCGTCTACTTCCTCACCGCGACCGGCGAGAAAGGAACGATGACACAAAAGATCATCGTGCAGGGACGGAACCTGGACATCAACATCGAGAACGAAGCAGCAGCGCAGCCGATGAGGCTCAAGACGACGAACCAATACAAACTCTCCTACACAGACACAGAAGGCAACTTCGACAACGCAGACACGACATTCGCCATGGCACAACTACCAACAGACGCGACCGGCGACACCGCCAAGGTAGCGCTGAAAGTGCGCTACGGCCTGCGGAGCAACCTGGCGGACATCAACACCAACAGGAACAACTGGATCATCATCAACAACAAATACGGCAAGAGGATCGACAGCATCTTCACAGCCACCGGCAGAACACAACAAGACATCAACTCTCGCTACGACAAGAACAAAGGAACACGCCTGGAAATCATCACCGACAACGCACTGGCCAGCACAGGAGCAGACACCACGTACCGCAACGTGCTGCCAGGAGACCTCATCACCATAACCAAAAGACTCATGGTCAACTACAGGTTCCTCGGCTACGCCAACGAAGGCGACAGCATCGAAGTCACCGACGCACTAAGCGGACAACCACTCGCACCCAAAGAGGCCATCGGCCAGACAGGCAACTACGACATCAGCTGGAGCTCGAGCCTCGACAGCTCGCTAGTGCGCATCACCTCCCAGCTCAACATCAACAAGATCGACACGTTCTTCTGGAGCCACCCAGGAAACAACTACACAGACTTCGACTTCGCCGCCGAAGTGCAGTACTGGTTCACGGGAAACCTCGGCGCAAACAAGACCGCACTCTTCTTCAAGGGAGACTCCACCAGCACACCAGACTTCCGCGCAACAGGAGATACCGAAGACAAGTACGCAACGGACAAGGCAACGGTCAGCAACAACCAATTCCCCATAGCCTTCAACAACCTCTACATCATGCACGCAGACGGCACGCTAGACACGCTCATCACGGACCTGACGGCCGGCAACCCCGGACCAAACACGAAAGACCTGCCCGCAACGGCCGAGAAGACCGCATGGCTGAGCAGCAGCAGCTCCGACGTCGACGCCGACATCTCGGTGTACCTCGAAGGACAGAAGACGCCGCGCACGACGGTCAGGGCGCAAGGCACCAGCTACAGCACGCCGGTCTTCTGGCTCGAGCAGGCGACCACGGCCATCGACAGCCTCGTGCTGCGGACCACCGACCCCGCCAACTACAGGGACACGACCCTCGTCAGCATAGCCATCCAGACAGGCAAGAACACCCTGGACCTGGACAACAGCAGGAAAGTGGTCAAGGACCTGTTCATAGGCAACGACACAACAAGCGCCAACGCCGTCGTAACCCTGACCTACCTAGGAAAGACGATCTACAGCGCAATGTCAGACGCCAAAGGCCTCGTCGCCTACAAAGCACTATTCGCAGGCATCCCCGCA
>CAVVIO010000083.1:0-7214 GCA_963748095.1 uncultured Bacteroidales bacterium | reverse complement strand
TCATCAGCAAGACCTGCTGCTACCATGTTTTTAGCAATATGACGGGCAGCATAAGCAGCAGAACGGTCAACTTTTGAAGAATCTTTCCCTGAAAAAGCACCACCTCCGTGGGCTCCTTTACCACCATAAGTGTCTACAATAATTTTCCGTCCGGTAAGTCCCGTGTCACCATGTGGCCCACCAATTACAAATTTACCGGTTGGATTAACATGAAGAATATATTCATCTTTAAATAATTGCTGTACCCGTTCCGGAAGTTTTACTTTCACCCGTGGAATAAGAATATTTTTAACATCCGTCTTAATCGCCTTCTGCATAGCTTCGTCGTTGTCAAACTCATCATGTTGGGTGGAAACAACAATAGTATGAATACGTTCCGGTTGATTATTATCATCGTATTCAATGGTTACCTGTGATTTAGCATCGGGCCGGAGATAGGTCATATGTTTACCTTCTCTTCGGATTGCCGACAATTCTTTCAGTAATAAATGAGCTAATTCAAGAGCCAGCGGCATATAATTATCTGTCTCACGGCAAGCATATCCAAACATCATCCCCTGGTCACCGGCACCCTGTTCATCTTCGGTGGTTCTTTCCACTCCCCGGTTAATATCAGCTGATTGTTCGTGTATGGCAGATATTACGCCACATGAATCCCCTTCGAACATATAATCTGAATTTACATAACCTATGTCTTTGATAACGTCACGCGCTACTTTTTGAACATCGACATATGCTTTGGTTTTTACTTCGCCACTCAGCACAACAAGTCCGGTTGTTACAAGTGTTTCACAGGCAACTTTCGAATCAGGGTCCTGTTTTAAAAATTCATCCAGTAAAGCATCAGATATCTGATCAGCCACTTTATCGGGGTGTCCTTCCGAAACGGATTCGGATGTAAATAAATATCCCATGTTGTAATGTTTTATATTATTTAAAAATGCGTAAAATTAATACTATTTAGATTATACACAAAGTCGTTTGTCTCTTATATCTGTATATTTATCAAAGGATTAAAGTATTTTGATTTATTTTGTCAATTCACGAAAAACTTCTTCCAGCTTTTTATTCATCTTCTGTAACGATAGAACTTTCAGATTATGTGCCACGCAATAATCAAATATAGCCGGGCGAATATCTTCTGTTGAATTGCTTTCGAGAAGCCATGTTGAGTGACCAATATTTTTGACTTTATCCACATTCCGTATTTCCAACAGTTCCTTTTCACTTATTTCTTTATCCACTTCAACCTGTATGGTTTGAAAGGATTTTTGCCCGAGAGAGCTGATATTACCAGCTTTTTCATCAGCAATTATTTCCCCTTTATTAATGATGATTACTTTATCACAAATAGCTTCAACTTCCTGCATTATATGCGTGGATAACAGGACTGTTTTTTCTTTTCCCAGGGTGGATATCAGATTACGGATTTCAATGATCTGATTAGGATCAAGTCCGGTAGTGGGTTCATCTAAAATCAAAACATCCGGATTGTGTAAAAGTGATTGAGCTAATCCTACTCTCTGACGGTAACCTTTTGATAATGCACCGATTTTTTTATGTTGCTCAATTTCAAGTCCGGTTAGCCAGATAATATCTTTAATCCTTTCTTCGGTATGATTCCCTAGTTTATAGATACCGCCAACATATGCCAGGTATTCTTTAACATACATTTCGGGATAAAGCGGATTTAATTCGGGAAGATATCCAAGATGTTTCCTGACTTCCAGGGATTTTTCCACCACATCCATTCCATTTACCAGAACCTTTCCTGTGTCGGGAGGAAGATAACCGCAAATTATTTTCATTAGGGTGGATTTTCCTGCTCCGTTCGGTCCTATAAATCCAACTATCTGCCCTGTGTCTATGGTAAACGAAACATTTTTTAATGCAAATTGTTTACCATAGGTTTTTATAATTTTCTCGACAATAATAGACATTATCTGGTATATCGTTCTTTACGGATGGTAAAATTATAAAATTCTTTTTTGTAATGGCGGAACATTCACTTATTATTATTTTATAAAAAAAGAGAAACTATTTAATTTATTCAGGCGAACTATAAACGGATTCAATGCTAATGCCAATGCGGGAGATTAGAAAATATAAAATTAAAAGGAAAACAGGATATTTAAATAGGGATTATACTAAAAACATTTTTCATAAAGTACTCCCATTTCTGTGTATTGTTTATGTTGATCATCATTTTTAAAGTATTAATTAATTGAAATTAAATTATTATTAAATATAAAAAGCGAATAAAAACAATTGAATGTTAATTTGTTATAATCAATAAATTTTTTGAAATCACTAATTATAAAAATTCTGGCATTTTATTTGTCAATTAACTGTTAGGATTTTTTTATTTGAAGTACTTGATTATATTTGTCAAAAAAAATATTTAACTAATTATCAAAATATCAGTATTATGAATGGAGAGCATACTTATCGTGGGTTAAAATTATTACTGTTGATTCTTTTTTTTCCCTTCTTGTTGAATGCACAGACTATTAATGAAGCAAAAGAAGCTTTCAACAACGGTGTAACTGCAAACAGTAGTAATAATCTTGAAGAGGCCATCAAACAATTCAATCAGGTGGTTAGCATTTGTAATAAACTTCAGGGAGATGAAGAGGCAAAATCATTGCTGACCCAAACCGAGGGATTATTACCAAAATTGAACCTTCAACTGGCTAAAGATTATTTTCAGAATAAAAATTTTGATAAAGCAGTAAAACAATTTCAAACTGCAAAGAAAGTGGCTACTACATATAACGATGCAGCCACAGCCAAGGAAGCTACAGACGCCATACCGCAGGTTTACAGTCAGATAGGGATAGACTATTACAAAAAGGGAGATTTTCAGAATGCAGTAACGCAATTTAACAATGCTGCCAATGCCAATCCGCAGTTTGCTGCTGCATATTATTATTTGGCCCTCACATACAGTAAACTTGACAATGGAGATAAAGTTAAGGAATCGGCTGATAAGGCATTACAATTAACTAAAGCCAGCAATGACAGTAAACTGGGAAACAGGGTTGAAGATGTAGCAGCAACCTATTTCCTTGAGAAAGCAAACAAAGCAAAAGGATCGGCTAAATATGAAGATGCTATAAAATATGTTAAGCAATCGCTGGTTTATAAAAATGATAATGCTACAGCTTATTATTTACTGGCTGCTGTACAAAATTCGCTTTCTAATTGGGATGAAGCTATTGAAGCAGCAAATAATGCTTTAAAATATGAAATCGACAATAATGTTAAAAAAGCAAAAGACTATTTTGAACTGGGCAATGCCTATAAAGGAAAACAGGAATATCCGGCTGCATGCGAAGCCTTTAAAAAAGCTTCCTATGGCGCTTTTGAACAATCAGCAAAATACCAGATTAAATATGTGCTGAAATGCGGTGAATAATCACTGATATCTATATTTTAATTAAGCCGTGGATTTTATCTGCGGCTTTTTTTATATTTACTAAAAACCTAAAACTAATAACTATGAAAATTTTTAAAGAATTCAGGGAATTTGCCTTAAAGGGAAATATGTTTGATATGGCTGTAGGTATTATCATTGGTACCGCTTTCAATAAAATCATAAGTTCATTGGTGAAAGATATTATTATGCCTCCTTTCGGTTATCTTTTGGGTAAGGTTGACCTTTCGAACTTTAAATTCATTTTGCAGCCTGAAGTGAAAGATGCTGAAGGCAATATAATAAATGCCTTGATAACAATAAATTATGGAATTTTTATGCAGGGACTATTGGACTTTATTATAGTTGCTTTTACCATTTTTCTGGTTATTAAAACGTTTAACCGCTTTAAAAGAAAATCGGAAGACCCGTCCAATACGGAAGTAACTACGCCTAAAGATATTGAATTGCTTACAGATATCAGGGATCTGCTAAAAGAAAACCGGGATAAAAATATAGCTTAATCACAAAGCTGTATTCAACGGGATCATTTTTACAATCTGATTTTCACAAGCAATTTTACCGAATTTTAAATCAGATAAAGCTAAATGATTGACGGATATTACTGTCAAAATTGTATTTTTGCAGGATAATTTTTTCAACTGGAAAATACAAAAATGGATATATTGAAACGAACCAAAATCAAGGATTTACTTCAGACAAAAGAATTCAACCGTGAAATTCACGTAAAAGGATGGGTCAGAACACGAAGAGGAAATAAGAATATTGCATTTATTGCTCTCAATGATGGTTCGATAATCCATAATATTCAGGTGGTGGTTGAAATGGAAAGTTTTGATGAGAAACTCATGAAGCTCATTACAACTGGTTCCTGCGTAGGGATAACCGGAACACTGGTTGAATCTCTCGGCAAGGGCCAGCATATGGAAGTTCAGGCTAAGGAGATCGTTATTCACGGTACTGCTGATCCGGATGTATATCCTTTGCAAAAGAAAGGACACTCCCTGGAGTTCTTGCGGGAAATAGCCCACCTGCGACCAAGAACCAATACGTTTGGAGCCGTTCTGAGAATTAGACATAATGTGGCATTTGCCATTCACAACTATTTCAATGATAAAGGATTTTACTATCTGCATACTCCAATCATTACTGGGTCCGACGCAGAAGGTGCCGGTGAAATGTTCAGGGTTACCACTTTCGATCTGAAGAATCCACCCATGGATGAGGATGGAAGTATTAATTTTAAGGAAGATTTTTTCGGACGGGAAACCAATCTTACTGTAAGCGGACAACTGGAAGGCGAACTGGGTGCATTGGCCTTGTCGGAGATTTACACATTTGGCCCCACTTTCCGGGCCGAAAATTCAAATACTCCCCGTCACCTGGCCGAATTCTGGATGATCGAGCCTGAGATGGCTTTCTATGATATAAATGATAATATGGACCTAGCAGAAGAATTTTTGAAATACGTGATTCAATATGTTCTGGATCATTGTATAGAAGATCTTAAATTTCTGCAGGAACATTACGACAAAGAACTGATCGAAAGGTTGGAGTTTGTGATTAAAAATAACTTCGAACGAATTACCTACACCCAGGGAATTGAAGTGTTGGAAAATTCACGGCAGAAATTTGAGTTTCCGGTAAGCTGGGGACTCGATCTACAGTCGGAACACGAGCGATACCTTGTTGAAAAACATTATAAGAAACCAGTGATCATTTCCGATTACCCGAAAGACATAAAAGCTTTTTATATGAAACAGAATCACGATGGCAAAACAGTTCGGGCCATGGACGTTCTGTTTCCCCGTATCGGTGAAATTATCGGGGGTTCCCAGCGCGAGGAAGACCTTGACCGCCTTCTTGAGCGTATCAGGGAACTTAAATTATCCGAAAAAGATATGTGGTGGTACCTCGAAACACGCAAATTCGGTTCAGCTCCGCACAGCGGTTTCGGTTTGGGCTTCGAAAGACTGATCCTATTTGTGACGGGTATGAGTAACATTCGTGATGTGATTCCTTTTCCACGGACCCCGAAGAATGCGGAATTCTGAAAATTCGTTAAAATTCTAATAGTATTATTACCCGTTAGGTAGTTATTTGATAACTTTTTTTAATTTTAATCATTAAATGAAATTAAGTTGATTAGTGGATGCTAAAACAAAAATTACAGCAAAAATTACTACAGAAGTTATCTCCCCAGCAGATACAGATGATAAAACTGCTGGAAATTCCGACCATGCAACTTGAGCAACGAATTAAAAAAGAAATAGAAGAAAATCCGGTACTTGAGGAAGGGGAAGAAGATGACTATTTAAGTAATGATGATGAGGAAGAATCCCGTGTGGATGATAAAGATAAGGACAATGATGAATTTTCGTTCGAGGATTATCTGAACGATGATGATGAGGTCCCCAGCTATAAGCTGAATACACAAAATTATTCGAAAGACGACAAAAAAGAAGATATTCCCTTTTCGGTAGGGTCGACCTTTCACGATCATCTCGAAAGCCAGCTGGGATTAAGGTCCCTGGACGAACGTCAGCAAATGCTGGCAGAATATATTATAGGAAATATTGATGAAGACGGTTATCTGCGCAGAAGGCTTGATGCTATCGTCGACGATTTGGCATTTACGTTGAATATTGATACTACCGAGGAAGAATTGATTGGAATTTTACGCATCATTCAGGATTTCGATCCAATTGGAATTGGAGCCAGAAGTTTGCAGGAATGTTTGCTTATTCAGATTGAAGCCAAGGAGCAGGATATACCGGAAATTGCACTGGCACGGAAAATTCTAAAGTATCACTTTCAGGAGTTTACAAAAAAACATTATGATAAAATTACGAACCGTCTGAATATTGATGAAGTAGAACTGAAGGATGCTATTGATGAAATTTTGAAATTAAATCCTAAACCCGGCAGTTCTTTCAGTGATCCGCTGAATAAAACTTCCCAACATGTTGTTCCTGATTTCATTCTCGAAGATAATGAAGGAGAGCTGCTGTTAAGTCTAAATTCAAGAAATATACCGGAATTAAGAGTGAGCAGAACTTACAGCGATATGTTGCAATCATTTATTCATAACAGAGATAAGAATTCAAAAGAACAGAAAGATGCTATTACATTTGTTAAGCAAAAACTCGATTCGGCCAAATGGTTTATCGATGCCATAGTACAAAGACAAAATACCTTGTTACTTACCATGAATGCTATTCTTGAATATCAAAAAGAATATTTTAAGGAAGGTGATGAAACCAAGTTGAAACCGATGATCCTGAAAGATATAGCTGATGTAACCGGACTGGATATTTCCACCATATCGCGTGTAGCAAACAGTAAATACATTCAAACACATTTCGGTATTTATTCTCTTAAATATTTTTTCTCGGAGGGCCTGCAAACCGAGTCCGGTGAAGAAGTATCCACCCGCGAGATCAAGAAAATTCTAAATGATTGTATCGATAATGAAGACAAACGAAAGCCGGTTACGGATGAAAAACTGGCCGACATCCTTCAGAAGAAAGGATATCATATTGCCCGCAGGACAGTGGCTAAATACCGCGAACAATTAAATATTCCGGTAGCTCGCATGAGAAAAGAATTATAACAGATGACATTAACCAGATATACAATTAAATAATGAAGTTTTTAAATAGAACCGCCAATATTATTTCCTATATTTTTCATCCCCTGTTGATGCCAACGCTGGGATTGATCATTATTTTCAATTCGGGATCGTACTTGTCAAATCTTCCTTTTGAATATAAACGGA
>CAVVIO010000082.1:0-6384 GCA_963748095.1 uncultured Bacteroidales bacterium | reverse complement strand
TACTGTAATCCTGGATTAGATAGTAACCAACAATATTATTTTTTATTTTTCAAATCCCATACCACCAGTTTCACTTCTTCTTCCGGACTTATCGGTTTAAATTTGAACCGTTTTTCAAATTTGGAACTGTCGAAAAAATAATCCCTGTCGTACTGATAAGTCATTTCTTTGAATTCCTTCATCACGGGCATTGCAATTCCAATGATATTGAACATCCAAATGGGCAGGACTGTATATTTCGGTTCTACATTCAGTTCTTTGGCAAATAATTCTATCCACTGCTTGCCGGTGAGCGGTGTTTTGTCGCTGGGCAGGTGCCATACCTGGTTGAATGCATCGGGAGTGTTTCCCAGAATGGCAGTAGCTTTGGCAGCATCGGGAACAAAGGTGAAATTATGGATTTTATCAACCCTTGCAAACCAGTTAGCCTTCTTTCCCTTCATCAGGTTTTTGGCTACCAGTTCTATCAGCACACTGTTTTTTAATCCGAAAAAATCGGCAGACCGGGCGATCAGGGCGGTAAGGTTTCCTTTTTCTACTTCGGTCAGCAGCATCTGTGCAATTTGTCCACGTATTTCCCCTTTTCTGCTGACAGGCTTTACAGGTGTATCTTCAGTCATATGAGGGATGTGATCCGGGTCGTACATATACACATTATCGAAAAATACCAGTTTGGCATTGTGTTTTTTGCAGGCTTCGATCACATTTTTCATCAGCGGGGGCCACTTTTCTCTCCATACCCTGATGTTGTATTCAAAACCAATAACCAGGTATACTACCTCTGAACCTTCTATTGCCTGTTCCACCTGAGAGGCATTTGTAAGGTCTGCAGGAAATAATTCATCCGTGGAATTAACTTTTGCAGGGTTCCGGCTTACCAGTCTTATTTTATTGGTGTATTTCGACAGATTTTTTGCAAGTTCAATGCCAATAGCGCCACTTGCTCCTAATATGGTTTGCATAGAGTTTAATTTTTTATCCGGTGTAACAATTTTTTGCCTTTAAAGTTTCATGAAGACTTCAATTCTATTATAACAGACTGTTGATTACTTATATATGATTTTAAGAATCAGAATGGTAATTGTTAAAATGAAAGTGATGGAATTTGCGATAATAACAGGAGCATCCCCGATCAGTATTCCATAGATTAACCAGAGAAAAACACCTGCTGGTAAATGCCAGGTACATTCCGAATGACAGATCTTTTGTTTGTTTTGATTTAATGGTTTTTATTGCCTGGGGCAAAAAAGATAATGTGGTTAAAGCAGCAGCCATAAATCCTACAATAGTAATCCAACTCATATTTTATAAATTATAATAAACTAATCAATTGATTTTACCTATCAGGTAATCATTTTTATATTGTACCCTGATTGATTATTTAATACTTGTAAACAGACCGTTCCGAGAGTTCTTTCATACGTTTGAAACCGCTGATCCACATAAAAACTAGGAACGGAATAAAGAGCAATAATAAAACCGGGTGTTTCGACATCAGCAGGTAATCGTAAATTCCGTGAAATATGATTGGAAAGACCAGCGCCCGAATGAGTAATTTCTTTCTTATTTCGGGATAGAATTTGGCAAGGCCGAAATAGTAACCCATCATAATACCGAAGATAGCATGTGCCGGCACTGCTGTAAAAGCCCTGATCCAGCCCACCTGGAATCCGTAAGAAGAAACATAAAGGATATTTTCGATTCCGGCGAATCCCAGTGATATAAAAACCGCGTAAACAATCCCGTCAAACTTTTCATTGAAATTCGGATTTTTCCAGATAAGCAGCATCAATGCAAAGTATTTAAAGCTTTCTTCCGTGACAGCTGCTACCATAAAAGCATCGTACATAGCTTTCGGTAAACCCTGAAAATAATGATCGAATGAAGAAATGAACCGTTCTATATATAAAATCGGTAATACAATTAAAGCACCGGCCAGTAAGGATTTCAGCAGCAAGCCAATGGGCTCTTTTTCATATTTATCTCTGAAATAGATGTAAAAAGCAATGATCAGGACAGGAGCCAGGGCAATAAATATAATATTCATACACATTCTGGTTACCAGCCGCCTGTACCAACACCCGTGTTCATCGGGTACATTCCGTAAGGACTATAGCGGTAATAAGGATTATAATAAGGATTTGTATTGTTCTGAAAATTAATCTGTGCACCTACATGAATACCTTCGGATAATTTGTAATCGAATCCAACTGATACACCCTGCATACCATAGTCAAGCGCTTTTGGATTCATGCTTTGCGTATTGGTATTTACCTGTTTATAAGCTGATCCTGAAAGTGTGAGCCTGGGATTTACGCTATACCGGCCTTCTGTAAATACTGAAATATTATTAACTGCCGGATATGAGTAAGATTGATTTTCTGATATGGATATAGGAGGAATGGTGGCATTCATATAGACAACACCAACACGTACATTTAATCTGGGATTTACCTGGTAATTAAAAGCCGGAGCCACATAATAGCTTGAATAGAAATTCCCATGAGATACCGCGACACTGGTTCCCATGTTCACATTTACATTCAGTTTCTTGTTTGTATTTTGTATCGGAAGACGGGAATTGACAGGATCAACAGAGATGGACGAAAGGGAGTCTACCTGATCATGATCGGAAGCGATGGACATTTCGTTGGTCTGTGAAAACAATGGTACAGCCAGAAAAGCCAATATGCCGGTAAAAACGATGAATTTCATATTATTTCGTTTATTAAACCGATGTAAAGATATAAAAATCCTCATTTTACTGTTTAATATCTGTAAAGATTTATTCATTCAACTCACAAAGTTTCTGTTTGAGTCGTGGATTGAAGTCAATTTTAATGAATAAACTTCAGTAAAAATTGTTAATCTCCAATTGGAAACTATTGGTATTGCTCAAAACGTGTAACCTTGAATATACCTTTTATTCCCGAAAGGCGGGCAATCAGTGAGTCGAGGTGTTGCAGATCTTTTACCATTAGTTTTATCCGTCCTTCGATCATTCCTTTATCAGTGTCGAGATTTATTCCCCGGAGATGAATTTTGGGATCTTTCGATATTACTTCCGATATGTCGTTTAATATACCTGTCACATCTTCGGCGGTAATTTTTATCTCTGCCGGGAATGAAGATTCGACGGATGTTTTTTTCCATTTTGTTTTTACGATCCGGTAATTATATTTGGAGATCAACTGTGCTGCGTTCGGGCAATTTGTGCGATGAATTTTAATGCCTTCGCTAACAGTCACAAAACCAAATATATCGTCACCGAAGATTGGGTTGCAGCATTTGGCAAGTTTGTAATCGATATTGGCGATCTGTTCATCAATAATCAGGTAATCATCGTGTTTTGAAGGCCGGGATTGTGTTTCTGTCTGAGTTGGCAATTCCTCTTCGGCAGGCCGTGAAGCAGCTGTTTCAGTAGTTTCAGGTATTGAAAGTAGCTCCTTTATTTCTGTCAGATCGATTTTTTCCAGGGAAACCAGGTAATACAGATCCTGTGCATTTTTTTGCCTGTATTTCTTCATCAGTTTCCGGATGACATCGTCCGTGAAATTAATCTTCCAGTTTTTAAAACGCCGTTTCAGGATTTCTTTTCCGTTTTCAGCTTCCCTGACTTTCTCTTCATTCAGTTTATGCCGTATTTTAGCCTTGGCTTTCGAGGTGACTACAACATTCAGCCAGTCGAGTTTCGGGGTCTGGTTCTTGGAAGTGATGATCTCCACTTTATCGCCATTGTTTAACGGAAAACGAATAGGTACAACCTTTCCGTTGATTTTGGCCCCAGTGCAGGTATCCCCCACATCCGAATGTACATCGTAGGCATAATCGAGAACAGTAGAGCCCTGCGGAAATTTTTTCAGGTCACCTTTTGGAGTAAACACAAAAATTTCTTTAGAATACAGACTAAGCTTAAAGTCATCGATAAAATCCACTGCATCTGTTTCGGGAGCTTCCAGAACATCGCGTATTTTCAATAACCATTCATCAAGTCCCTGTTCTGTTTCAAGTCCTTTGTATTTCCAGTGTGCGGCAAATCCCTTTTCTGCAATTTCGTTCATGCGGCGGGTTCGTATCTGTACTTCCACCCATTTACCATCCGGACCGATTACTGTAGTATGCAAAGATTCGTATCCGTTTGTTTTGGGCACGGATATCCAATCGCGTAACCGCAGGGGATTAGGCTGGTAAATATCGGTAACCACAGAGTACACCTGCCAGCAATCTGATTTTTCACGCGGCAGATCGCAGTTAAGAATTATTCGTATGGCAAACAGGTCATAAATATCTTCAAATTCCACATTTTTCTTTATCATCTTGTTCCAGATGGAATGAATGGATTTTGGCCTTCCCTTGATCTCAAAATCGAAGTTGTGTTTTTTAAGTTCATTCTCTATAGGCTGAATAAAACTATCGATGAACTTTTTTCTTGCCCGCATGGTCTCATCCAGTTTGTGGGCTATGGTATTATAGGTCCTGCGGTCGGTATATTTCAGGGCAAGGTCTTCCATCTCCGATTTGATGATATATAATCCAAGCCTGTGCGCCAGCGGAGCATAAAGGAAAGAAGCTTCGGATGAAATCTTAAGTTGAGATTCTACCGGTAGATTTTTCACGTTTCGCATAATCTGCAACTGCTCTGCCAGTCGTATCAGAATGACCCGTACATCTCTCGCCAGGTTCAATAACAGTTTCCGGTAGTTTTCCGCCTGTGAAACAGTAGTAGTTTGTCCGATATCACTGATCTTCAAAAGCCCTTCGGTTATGGTCCTGACAGAAGCTCCGAATTGCCGGCCTATATCATCCAGCGTAATTGTATTTTCCTGTACCGGTATTCTCAGAAAGAGGCTTTTTACAGATGATCCTCCAAGGCCCATTTCTTCGACAGCAATAGCTGCAGTCTCAACGGTCGCTTTTACAATTGAAGCACCATTGGGATCTTTTTCCACAGCAGGACAATTTTGGAGCAACTCGAATGCTTTCTGAAGCGGATTACTGTCTACACTACCCTTGTGCTCTTCCAGTAATCCGATAAGCGAATCGAACTGACGTTGTAATTTCTTTCCAGATGTTATGGTAGGATCACCTTTCATGAACGCTTTGGTTTAACAGCTAATCCGGAGGATATTCGCCACAGTTTTTAACGTAATTATTCTGTTTGCAAAGTTAGTTAATTATTTGCCATTATTGTGCTTTGCAAGTAAATTTGGGGAAGGTAACCAGTGTAACAACTATTAAATTAATTTACTATTTTATTCGTTCAAAACCTTCAAGGTTTCTGAAACCCTGAAGGTTTAATATAGGAGAAAATTTTACGAATTAACTGAATATTATGTGGGAGGCTATCCATTCAGCGAAAGAAACAGGAAGTAAAAATGATACATCAGGCATGAAAATATCACATCATCCTAACTGGGGAAAGGTTATTTTTTGTCGATATCCTCCAGTTTTTCCATGCCCTTTATATCCATAGCTTTTGCCAGCTTCGAAATATTTTTCATATCGATATCCCCCTGGATGCTGATCAGCACATTATCGGCTTTGCCGCCTACTACCAGTAATAATTCACTTACTTTGCCGTCGTTTTCCTTCACCAGGAATTTTACATCCTGATCTTTTTCCTTGATCACCATCAGCTCTTTGTATTCATTTTTATCCACGGCTTTCATGATTTCCTGGTACAGGTTCACCCCGGCTGGAATTTTCGATTTATCGTCAACAGCCAGAATTTTAATGCTGTTCAGTTTACTTACCACATTTTGCATCTCTTTATTCTGTGGTGTGGAATCGTTAAGATTCATAAACATATTGAACATGTATTTCGATATATACACAGATGTAAATCCTTCCTTGCCCGAATATTTGTCAAACAGCTTATCCGCTGCAGACGATTGTCCCCATACATCGAAAAATCCGAGCGATATAATAAATACGAATAATACTTTTTTCATTGCCTGATATATTTAGTTAATGTTATTATTTTATTTTGAACCTTCCAACAGGTACAATACATTCAATTTACTTAACCCGTCATCGAGCTTTTTAAATGATTTTAGCTGTTTGCCGGGTTCATTCAATTTTGAAAAATTCTTCAGCTGATCGGTACCCTGGTTTAATTTTCCCGAAACATACAACAATACTTTTTGTGTTTCCTCATAAGCCAGTTGCGGGTTTTTATAGGTATCTGCCAAAACAGGTACTGGTTTGGGAGTTCGTATTTTAACAACAGCAATATAAATACCGACAAATAAAATGATACTTGCTGCCATACTGACTACCTGGTAAAGTCTGCGCCGTCGTGTCAACCGGATTTCTTTATCCGATTGGTCATCGATCAGATTTTCGAGTCGATTAAAAAAATCTTCTGAGGGTTTTCCGGTATTC
>CAVVIO010000081.1:0-3919 GCA_963748095.1 uncultured Bacteroidales bacterium | reverse complement strand
GTTGCTCAGGTATTCCCCGGCAATGATAATGGCCGTATTGCCGGCTATTGCGCTCATCGACTGGCGGATGGCAAAGCAATCGTTTTCATCTTTCAGGTACTCAAAAGCAATGGATGTGACCCGTTTGTTCATGAGTTTCCGTATGTAGGCCTCGTCCTGGTTGTGCAACTGAAGGGACGATATGATCACCTGATTCCCTTTCAGTTTATCCACTTCTTCGTGTGTGAGGGATGCTACTTTCAGGATAATATCCGCGTTGAGGATCTGTTGTTTGTTTTCGACGATATACCCGCCGCGTTCGCTGTAATCGTTATTGGTATAATTTGCACCTTCTCCGGCTTTGCTTTCTATCAGCACGTCGTGTCCGTTGTCGATCAGTACTTCTACTGCTTCGGGTGTAAGGGGGATGCGTTTTTCAAGCTGATGGTCCTCTTTCGGGATTCCTATAATGAGCTTTTTTTGCTTTCTTCCTATTTCCAGCATTTCTTCCTGTGGAAGCAATCCGGTATACATCAAAGGACTGTTAGCCGATTGCGGTTTCTGCTGTACCATTCGCTGTTTCTGTTATTTTCCGGAAATGTGATTGTATGAAATTAGTAATCTTTCAATTTATATCAAATTAACAAAATGAAATGCAAGATACCTAATTTTACAGCCGGAAAGTGTGTTTTTGCTACAAAACAATATGGAGAAGGTGTTTTCTCCGGTTTGAGCGCTGCATCAATAAACAGATGGTTTTGCGTTTCGGAAATGATCCACCCAAATAAGGTAATAAGGCGAAAAAGGAGTTGGTATATTCAATGAAGGATTCGTGCAAGTTCTTTCAATTTCGGATTATAGGGTATAATTTTTCCTGACATAATTGGATTTTTACACGCTCCTAACCTCCCGCCTTGCGGGAGGCTAGGGGTGTGTTTCTTTAAAATCATTTATATAAATTTCAATACTCCTTAATACATTCTCAATATCAAAATAAACCTCGTCATCCTGAAAACGAAGAATAAGGTGAGAACAGGCTAAGATTGTTTTTTACTACTAAGGTAAGATCCGCGATATAAGGTTTTCTGTCATTCATAAGAAGTTAAAGACAACAATCACAAAAACCTTAGTACGTTACGGAATAACCACACTACCAACCTTATTCCCTTATTAAATGTGATAATAAAATGGCTTAACTACAAAACAATTTGGAGGAGGCGTTTTTCCTGTTCCGATTCTTTTATGTGAACAACAACCGTATCTTCCGGTAAAAGCGATTCTGCTTTTTCGGGCCATTCAATAAAACAAAAGGCATCCTGGTAACAATAATCTTCAAACCCGATATCATAGATTTCTTCTACCGTGTTGATACGGTAAAAATCGAAGTGATACACCGGGAAACCATTACCGGTCATATATTCGTTAATCAGCGCAAAAGTAGGGCTGCTTACCAGGTCGGTTACATTCAATTGTTTACAAAGCTCATTGATAAAAGTTGTTTTCCCGGCTCCCATATTTCCGTAAAAAGCAAATTTTTTGTAACCATCCGTATAATCGAGAAATTTTCTGGCAGTAACAGCCAGATCATCCAGGGAATTCATTTCAAGGGTTTTCATTGTGTCAATTATTCTATCAGATCAATATTATTTAGTGTCGGCAAGAAAACTCCATTTTCCGCGTTACGCTTGTCAGAAAATTCCTCATTTACATTAGTAAACTGCGGATTTTCTGACTTCGCAAGCCTTGAAAATGAACTTTTCTTATCCATCACCGGACTTTTCGGGCAAGCACTATTTAGGTCGAAGTGTAATGAAAGGAATCATCATTTCTTCCATGGAAACTCCACCGTGTTGAAATGTGTTTTTGTAATAATTCACATAGTAATTATAATTGTTCGGATAAGCAAAAAAGTCGGTGCCTGTTGCAAAAATATATCGTGAACTCACATTGAGCCTTGGCAGATGGGCATCTGCCGGGTCTTTAATATCGAAAACTTCTTTCGGGTTATAATTCAGGTTTTTACCTGTTTTATACCGCAGGTTGGTTGATGTTTTTTTATCACCGATCACTTTTACAGGATTATTAACCCGGATGGAACCATGGTCTGTTGTAATGATCAGTTTCATATCCTTGTCGGCCATTAATTTTATCAGGTCGAGCAGGTACGAATGCTGGAACCACGATAGAGTGAGCGAGCGATAAGCAGCATCGCTGCCGGCCAGTTCACGGATCATCTCCATCTCGGTATTGGCATGCGACAGCATATCGACAAAATTATATACCAATACTACCAGATCATAATTCAGCAGGGTTGAGAAATTGTCGACTATCTTTTTACTGTATCTCGAATTCAGTATTTTCTGGTAATACATTCTGTATTTTTTACCCACACGAGTCAGGTGTTTTTGCAGCAATTCCTCTTCATTTAGGTTTTTTCCGCCTTCTTCGTCATCGTTCAGCCACAGGTCCGGATTGATGTTGTCGATTTCCTTGGGCATTAGTCCGGCAAACATAGAATTACGTGCATATTGCGTGGCTGTGGGAAGGATGCTGCAGTACAGACTCTCTTCTTCTACCACGAAATAGTCCGTGAATGTAGGAAGCAGGTTTCTCCACTGATCGAGCCGCAGGTTGTCGATCAAAACAATGATCACTTTTTCTCCGCTGTCGATTAAAGGAAAGACCTTGTTATTAAAGACATTGGGTGATAACAACGGCCTGTTTGTTGCTCCGGCCGAGAACCACGAAATATAGTTTGATTTCACAAATTTACCGAATCCTGTATTGGCATCGTTTTTTTGCATCTGCAACACCTCCGACATGCTGCTGTCTTCTGATTCTTCGAGTTCCAGTTCCCAGAATACCAGCTTCCGGTAAATATCTTCCCAGTCGCTGAAAGTGGAGGCCGAGTTGATTTGTATGCTTATTTTTGAAAATTCCGACTGGTAGGCAGATGTAGTTTCGCGGGTGATCAGCCGCTTGGTATCGATATTTTTTTTAATCGTTAACAGTATCTGATTGGGATTAACCGGTTTGATAAGATAATCGGCAATTTTTGAACCCAACGCGGCGTCCATGATATTTTCCTCTTCGCTTTTAGTAATCATTATAACAGGGAGCGATGGATGCTGGCTTTTAATGATATTCAATGTTTCGAGACCGCTAAGCCCCGACATGTGCTCATCCAGAAACATCAGGTCGAACGTTTGCTGATTTACCAGGGAAATGGCATCGTCCCCGTTGCTTGCCGTAACAACTTCATATCCTTTTTCAGTTAAAAACAGGATATGAGGTTTCAATAAATCTATTTCGTCATCCGTCCAGAGAATTTTGATTTTCTTCATGTTGTGTTTCTTTAAATTCCGGATTTGCTTCAACGGGACTGGAAAGTCTGTTTTATCTCCCGGGTTCTGCCTGTACAACAATTACCGACAAGATGTGTTGAAAATTTCTATTTCAGATAATGCTGATCGAAAAATTTCATGTATTTTTCAACCGATTTATCCTGCATCAGAATCTTATAGTTAGCAGTACTAATGACCATGGGAATTAGTTCCTCTTTCTGTACGTCTTTATATGTTTCATCGGAAGCTGTTATCTTTTTATAATAGAACATCGCTTCATTCTTACTTTCAAAAGACTTCACAATAACCACATCATTTTTGTCATTCAACCGTCCATTTACCTGGGTTAATTTTTTATCCGGAAAATTATCAAGGTTAAAGTTAATGATATTAAATAATAGTTGGTTGATATTAACATTCTTTGGGATAACGAAGGCAAAATAATGTTCCACACTGTCGCCAATCTGGTAAAGGACTTCCGCTTCTTTCTGAACTTCCTGTTCCTTCACTTCAGGATGCTGATTGTCGAGGTAGCGGATAAGGATCTTGGCATTGTCGGCAATCCCGGTTTTAGGATACTTACTTACGAGTTTGAG
>CAVVIO010000080.1:0-16901 GCA_963748095.1 uncultured Bacteroidales bacterium | reverse complement strand
ATTGCGAGTCACCATCCCTGGTCCCCCGGGAAAAATAATTAAATGACGTAAGTTTGCCCCGATGAAAGACAGAGCAAACTACAAAACCCGTATTGCAACTTGGCGTTTTCAAACCCGATTGCGAGTTTGGGACTATTGCTCTTAGAAAAAAAACTTATCGGGGCGTGTAAGCTTATACTTTCACAACACCATGCTTGTAAGATTGCTTTCTTTCTTCAAGTAATAGAGTTTGCTCTGCTTTCTTAAAAAGAATTAATTGTAAAAATATGAAAGAGGAAGTTAAAAACAAATCAGCTTTGACAAATGATCAATTTGTATTGGAAATTATCAACAAGCAATCCGGGGCAATTGATGTCGGAAGTACCATGATGATGATATCTTACACGGACTCAGAAGGCAAAAACCATTTAATTGAAGCCAATGCTTATACGGACGACCTAACCGAAGTAGCTGTTCACTTAAAGGAGGCAGGGGTAGAAAAAATAGGAATGGAAGCAACTGGAGTATATTGGATGGCATTATATGAAATATTGGAACGACATGGTATTGAGGTAACCTTAGTGAACCCAAAGCATTTTAAGAATGTTGCCGGTCAAAAAACAGATGTATTAGATTGTCAATGGTTACATCAGCTACATGCCTACGGCATATTGCGTGCCTCCCATATAGCTCCTGATATTTACAGGGAATTAAGAACTTACATACATGAACGAAATATCCTTCAGAAACAGAAAAGTGATACATTAAACCGTATCCATAAATTATTGACAAAGATGAATGTTAAATTTCAGCATCTAATCAGTGATATAGAAGGTGTATCCGGAAATGAGTCTGCTTAGAGAGATTGCAAGTGGGATAACTAATCCTGAAAATCTTTTGGCAAAAATTGATATAACCAAATTAAAAGCAGATAAAGCCGATTTGATCAAATCTTTAAAGGGTATTTACAGTCCATCCAATATTTACATTCTAAGGAAAACCCTTGAATCTTATGATTTTTTTAAAAGGCAAATGAAGGAATATGAAATATTGATTGAATCGGTATTAAAGAAAATGTTACCACCCGATTCCAAAAAAGAGATAAAGAAAAAAACATCCTATGTAAGAAAAAATCAATATAGCATCAATGTAAAGGAATATCTGAAACGTATAACAGGCATTGATTTAACACAAATTGATGGATTAGACGAGATATGTATCCTTGAGATTATATCGGTTACAGGATTAAATCTTAATAAATGGCCCACCGCCGACCACTTTACCAGTTGGCTTAATTTAAGTCCACGTAAAAAAATTACAGGGGGAAAGGTTGTCGGACACCAAAAAAGATTTACCAATAATCCGGCAACACAATGTTTTCGAATGGCGGCCCAAAGTATGTGGCATAATAAAAGTTCATTAGGACATCTATATCGTCGTTTATCGTATCAGAAGGGAAGTAAAAAAGCTATAAAGGCCGTAGCTCGAAAGCTTGCCGTAATCTTCTATCATATGCTGAAAAACAGGCAAGAATATGATCCAAAAAGACTACAAATCGACACTGAAAGACAGAAAATGATTAAGATAGATCGCTTAAAAAGAGAAGCAGCAAAATATGGTCTTAAACTTCAAAATGTAGCAGCTTGAATATCTGTAACTTACCGGAGCGTCATTGTAAGCGAAACCAGCCAGACGGCCAGGCAGGCCTGTCTAACGCCAGGTAGACGCAGTGAAGCGCGGCAATCTCCTTCTATTGAAAGAAATTGTTGCTAATAAAATAATTCAATCTATCATAGAAAGAGATTGCTTCGTCGTTCCTCCTCGCAATGACGGTAAGGAGTAGCCTCTTTTTACCTTCAATTCCTCTTAAACACGGAATAATATTCACAGAAGGTTTACTGCCAGGATAAATTTCCTAAATTTACTGAAAGGATCAAATTAACAGTATTAAATGGAAAAAATTATTCTGGCAATAGACTCGGGAACCACCAGCGTCAGGGCAATATTATTCGATCATTCCGGACAAATGCTGGATGTATCGCAAAAAGAATTCAGACAAATATTCCCTAAACCCGGATGGGTGGAACATGATCCGGAAGAGATCTGGTCCGTTCAGAAATTTGTGATCCGCGATGTAATGAAAAAGCAGCATGTCCGGGCAACAGATATAGCCGCTGCGGGAATTACCAATCAACGGGAAACCACGTTGGTATGGGACAGGAAAACCGGTATCCCGGTATATAATGCTATTGTATGGCAGGACAGGAGAACAGCCGGTTTTTGCGATCAATTGAAGAATAAAGGATATTCAAAAACCATTAAAGAGAAAACAGGGCTTTTGCCCGATGCTTATTTTTCGGCGTCGAAAATACATTGGATACTCGATAATGTTCCGGGCGCCCGGGAGCAGGCAATGCAGGGTGAGCTGGCATTCGGCACGGTAGACACCTGGCTGATGTGGCGCATGACACATGGTAGAAAGCATGTTACGGATGTGAGTAATGCCAGCCGCACCATGTTGTTTAATATTCATACCCTCGAATGGGATGATGAATTACTGCAATTATTTGATATTCCGGGCAGCATGCTTCCCGAGGTGAAAGAAAACAGCGGGGTTATTGATGTTACGGTTAAAGAGCATTTCGGGGGTGAAATCCCGGTGGCAGGAATTGCAGGTGATCAGCAGTCCGCTTTATTCGGACAGATATGCCTGGAGACCGGATCCGTTAAAAACACATACGGTACCGGATGCTTTGCAGTAGTGAATACCGGAAAGTCTGTCATTGACTCCCGGCATAATCTTCTCTCAACCATTGCCTGGAAATTGAATGGCGAAATTTGTTATGCCCTCGAAGGGAGTATATTTATTGGGGGCGCTGTCGTTCAATGGCTGAGGGACAAATTGCATATTATTCAGACTGCCGCCCAGGTAGAAGATCTTGCCGGGAAAGTGAAGGACAATGGCGGTTTGTATTTTGTACCCGCGTTTACAGGGTTAGGCGCTCCCCACTGGGACCCTTATGCGGCCGGAACTATTGTTGGGATTACACGGGATACAACCGATGCGCACATTGCAAGAGCTGCTCTTGAGGCTATTGCCTTTCAATCGATGGATGTGATCAACACACTGGCAGAAGATGCCGGAATTGATATTACAGAAGTAAAAGTAGATGGCGGCGCCGCTGTAAATAATTTATTGATGCAGATCCAGGCCAATGTATTGCAAAAAAAAGTAATCAGACCGAAAGTCATTGAAACAACCGCACTGGGAGCTGCTTACCTGGCAGGGCTGGGAGTAGGGTTCTGGAAAGACATCAATGAGTTAAAACAACAGTGGCAGCCGGAAAAGATTTTCGAACCGGAAAAGGGAACAGAAAATTATGATGAAATAATCGGAAACTGGCACAGGGCTGTTGAGAGAAGTAAAAACTGGTTATTACTAGAATAGAAACTTCCGAAGTTTTTAAAACTTCGGAAGTTTAAAAACTCACTCATGAAAAGAGAAAAAATGCTTTATGAATTGCAACAATTCAATGATACATGGGACATTGTTGTAATCGGCGGCGGGGCGACCGGCATGGGCACAGCCCTGGATGCCGCTTCACGGGGATATAAAACCCTTTTACTCGAACAACACGATTTTGCCAAGGGCACCTCCAGTCGGAGTACAAAGCTTGTTCACGGAGGCGTAAGGTACCTGAAACAGGGCGATGTCTCCCTGGTATTGGAAGCCCTGAAAGAAAGGGGCCTGCTGTTTCAGAATGCCCCGCACCTCGTTAAAAACCAGTCGTTCATTATCCCCGCCTACGACTGGTGGGAAAGTCCCTTTTATACGGTTGGATTAAAAATGTACGATTTAATGGCAGGGAAGTTTGGACTGGGCCCGTCCCGGCATATTTCGAGGGAAGAGACAATAAAAGCCCTGCCTACCGTTGACCGGAACGGATTACGGGGAGGAATTGAGTATTACGACGGCCAGTTCGACGATACCCGGATGGTCGTCAGTCTGGCACAAACATGCAACGATTACGGAGGAACCGTCATTAATTACATGCGGGTTGAAAAACTGGTGAAAGAAAAAGGGCTTATTTCCGGTGTGGAAGCCGTTGATCAGGAAACCGGGGAAAATTACCGGATAAAAGCCAGGGTAGTAATAAATGCCACCGGTGTATTTGCCGACGGGATTATGAAAATGGATAACCCGGAGAACGAAGACATGATACGGCCCAGTCAGGGTATTCACCTGGTGCTGGGCAGGGAATTTCTTAAAAGCAGTCATGCGGTGATGGTACCCCAGACAAGCGATGGAAGAGTACTTTTTGCCGTGCCCTGGCACAACAAGGTAATTGTGGGAACAACCGATACGTTGGTAGAGCACATCACCCTCGAACCGCGGGCAACGGAAGAAGAAATAGATTTTGTGCTGAAAACGGCAGGACAATATCTTGTAAAGCAACCCGGGAGAAAAGATGTTTTAAGTGTATTTGCCGGATTACGCCCCCTGGCAGCAAGCAACGAAGAAGGAAAAGCCACCAAGGAAATTTCAAGGCATCATAAAACCATGGTTTCTGTTTCCGGTTTAATATCTGTTATCGGAGGTAAATGGACCACTTACCGTAAGATGGCTGAGGACGCTGTTAATTATGCCGTGATGATCGGTAAACTTTCACAAAAGGAATGTATTACCGGTAACCTGCCTATACACGGGTATACAAAAAACAGCAACGCTGATAACGAACTGGAAGAATACGGCGTCGATGAACCGAAGATCCGGAGCATTGAAGAAGAATCGGAATCTTTTAAAGGATATCTCAGCGAATCGCTGCAGATCAGAAAATCGCAGGTGATCTGGGCCGTACGGGAAGAAATGGCCCGAACAGTGGAAGATGTACTGGCACGACGCACAAGGGCCCTGTTCCTCGATGCCCGCGAAAGCATCCGCATAGCACCCCAAACTGCTGAACTGATGGCGGCTGAGCTGGGTTACGGAAAAGACTGGGTGGATAAACAGGTGGAAGTATTTACAGAGCTGGCAAAGGGGTATTTGATAATCTGATAAAAGGAAAGGAAGTAGAAGAATTTACACTCATGTTATGGTGGTCGGCAATTTATTCATTGCTCAATTTCAATATTTCTTCAATAATATTATCAGCTACACGAAAATCAGTCAGTAATAATTTATCAATCAAAGGTTTTACTTTATCAATAATCGAGAGTTGTTTTGCTTTATAAATAACTCCAAGTGTACCTGTAACCTTAAATTTTAATTGAGTGGCTAATTTTCGGGCTTTCAAATCATCAAGTAACAGCAATACATCATCATACTCAGTGGCTAACGCAATTGCACTTGCTTCGCCACAATCAACCTGAGTCTCTAAAAAATTTTGATATTTTTTATCGGAAACTGCTTGAATTTTAATCCAATCCGGTAAATTTTCTCCGAATTCTTCTGCAATCTCGGGTGTTGTAATCAATTCGCCATATACTTTTCCCAAAAGATTAAACTCATCAATCTTATGAAAAAGAATCAAAGTGCTTGTATCTGAAATTACAACCTCAGGCATTTTCTATATCGGAATGTAAATCAGAAACAGATGTGCTAAAAACGGATACCCCATATTTTCCCAACATTTCAATGAATGCTCTTTTCGAAAGTCCGGCAATCTCCGCTGCTTGTCCTGCCGAGAGTTTGGCATCCTCATACAATTTCGCAGCTACTATCATAGAAAAATCATAGTCTTTCAAATCTACATTATCCGGTATATTTAGTTGAATTGTTCTCATAATCATTTATTTTCTCAAAAATACGAAATCATTGAATCAATCTGTAATTTGGCAAGGTGTTTTTTTGCTTGCTGCTAATCGAATCGGCATCCTTAAAAGGTTTTCTCAGTGAATCGCTGCAGATCAGAAAATCACATGTGATAAGTATTAACAGATTTGGCAAAGTGAGATTTGATATAATCTGATAGAAGGATGTAGATGCAATCTGCAGCCATGTTGGGTTGTAGTGGCTATTTCAAACGTTTAAAATGTTGTATTCTATGAAGAATATATTTTCGTGGTTCTATTAAGCCCGATGGAACATAGTTATTAAAATTCAAATCAAGAGTTAAATTGTCACTAGATACATCAAGGATTTCTGTAAAAAATACCGTTTCTGAATTATAATCCGGATCATTTTGTAAATATTCATATATAACTGTATTACAACCTTTGCTGACGAACCACTTATATTCCATAGTATCTGTTTTCTCACCATATATTAATAACTTATTTTGTTTAAAATCAAATGTTATGTTTCCTTCATAATAATCTAAGAATTTTGTATTTGGTTTTCTTTTTGAATAATATCCGTATGAATTATTCTTTAAATTCATACTAGTCCATTTCCCAATAAGATCATTTTGAATCATTTTGTTATTCTTTATTGGATCATAGCCATAATATGAAATTTTATCATTTTTTAAATTCATAGAGTATAAACTAAAATATGAATCTGAGATATCTGCAATTTGACTAAAATAAGTTGCTGGAATTGTATTGTTAATTATTTCATTCTCTCCATCTCTATTTTCAGAGATAAAATAATTGTTTTTATAGCAGCCTAATGACCACATATCCAGTTGAACCCATATGATGGAATCTGTATTACCGGCTGAGTCATATCTACTATTTGGCGATTTGTATTTCAATAATCTGACATTATCTGGCAAATATTCAATATTTTCAAAAATTTTAGGATTATTATTAAATTGAGGATTTATCTTCGATATACTCCATATTTTATGAGTTAAGATATTAACTATTTTACTACTGTCAAGTTTTATAGGATTATTATATATACGGAATAATGTAAAAGCAGAATGTACGTTATCCTGATTTGGAAGAAAGACAAGTGAATCAGGTGAGATATACTTTAATTTATATTTATATTGATCCATTTGGAAAATTGAGTCTCTACTGACGGACCAGTAAAGTTTTTTTTCATTGTGGTTAAAAATCTTTAAAATCAGTGAATTATTTTTTTGAATATCTACCAATATAGGATAGCCTTGTTGAAGTGAATTATTTACAGACTTGGTTGTGTCAAATAAATAATTTTGTCTGGCTCCAATCCAGATACCTGACAGTTCTGATTCTAGTCTTGTTTTTTTGCAGGAAAATATGGAAGAACAGATACAAATTATTACAATGAATCTTTTCATATTATTGTGATTTAATCCATTACAGCTAAACATCGTCATTAAGCCTTTGATGAATCTCTTTATCTGTTCTTATCCTGTTTTCAAGTCTGTTAATAAAATATAAAACCAAAAAAGAGATTATATTTAGTTCAATAACTATTTTCTCTGGATTAAGATTATAGGCCAGGTTACATTCAGATATTATAAAAAAATGAATTTTAAATATAAAAGAATGAGTCATATCAAATCCTAAAAACAATCCGATTCCGGAAACATAAAAGTATGTGTAACCTGATAATGAAATATATAAAAATTGAATTATCTGATTAATTTGGGAGTGTAAAAGCCATTTTTCCGTTAATTTTATTGTTATAAGTCCTGCATAAACTGAAAATGAGTACAATCCAAAAATTAATAATACGAATAAAAATACCGGTCCTGTAAATTCTCCTGTATGCATTAGCATTTTAATCCCAAGAACGAGACCAATTATTCCACCAATCAATTGATAGAATCCTAAAATTTTTAAAATATCCTTTGTCCCATTAGCTAAATACGCTTTCATTGTTTGTTTTTTTGCGTTATGTAAAACATTCAGGTGGTAAGAAATTGTTGCGCACTTCAAGGCACTTCTCTATCAGTCTGCTAAGACTTTGATTAAATGTTATGTTGCTTAAATATAGCAATACCCGTACAATGAATTTTACCTCATAAGGGCAGTTGTTAAAATTTCATTTTCTTTTAAATCCATTAAAAATTGTTCCAAACACTCTCTAATTGAGGCTGATGCCATTAATCGAGATGCTGTTTTCCTTGTCACAACAGCATTGGAACCTAAAGGCGCATTTTTATCGCCATCTACAATATCACAGCAATATACTTTCTCAAATGAACCTAATCTGATTTTTAGCTGACACAATCCATGGACTTTAATCTTCCGAAATCCAATAAGTCTTGAATCAATTGCTTGAAGTTTCACCTTAATTATTTGAGTAGCACTACTATCGATACTTAAATTTGCTTGTGAAAATAATGAATCAATATATACTTTAATTTTATAGATTGTCTGTGGAGATGCCAATTCGGAAGAATTCTCAATTTCAAGATTTGAACACTCTATTTTATTCAATTGTGAATTAATTCTATCATCAATGAGCTCAACTCGAAATGGCATTCCTTTAAAATCAAAAGTGTTAATTGTTTGATAAACCGGAAACTTTCGTCCGGGAAGGAAACCATGTTCAGGAATTATTTCATCTCCAAATAACATAAGTATTATAACCTGAGAATATCCAACACTCAAACTAAATATGAGAAATAGAGTTAAAATAATCTTTTTTTTCATATCCTTTTTCATTTTAAAATTATGCGCATCTGCTTTTGCCTATAGCTCACAATTTCCGCTAAACGTACGTGCAAGTTTATTATTTGAATTATATTTCTCATATACCTTTTCTGTTTTCCCCAACATCCCATTACCGTTTACGACCTAAATGTAAAAGATATTTTTTCAAAAAGCAAATTTCAGGGAACCTGTCATTGTTATTTGCCAAACCTTCAAGGTTTCTGAAACCTTGAAGGTGTTGAATCCCGTGTTTTGAAGAAGCACTCCATATGAATCGATTATGGGTAGGAGTTTATTCTTTATTTATGCCCAATTGGAAACATAGGGCCTTGATAATGTCTTTTTGTAATGCTTTGGATGTAATTTGTCCATATTCTTGCGATTATCTTTTTTATCAATTGTCCTGATTTGGTGGCACAGAACAATTGATTCTTTTTCCAGTCCGAATTTCCTCGGCAGATAATAATACTTCATTGGGATAAATTATTCTACCAGTCTTTCTGGAAGTTAAAGGAAATATATTGACAATATTTAACAACAGCATTAATATCATCCTCGCTAATTATAAGTACTGGCCTGGATTTTCTCTGTTCAGATCCGACTACCGGATCAAGGCTTGGCTCTCCAGATACTCCATTTCTTAAACTTCATGATAATTCTTTATCGGAATTTTCAAAGTCTCCGGAGATTTCATCGATATCAGAAGAAATAATGGGTCGTTGGATGCGTTTTGCAGTAATTTTATTTTTTCATTTCGGTCCTCATTAACATCTTCAACAAAAACCCGTACCTTTTTTTTTGATTTGAACTGATCAGGCAATTGAATTATTATCTTATTATCCTTATGAATCTTATATGTCTTTTCAAACGTCATAATTTCCTTTTTGTAAAAGTACTAATTTTTCTAATTCATTTTCATTTAATGTCTTTACCGGCTTTCCCCAACTTCCTGTTACCGTTTATGACCTAAATGTAAAAGATATTTCCTCAAAAAGCAAATTTTCGGGAACCTGTCATTGTCATTTGCCAAACCTTTAAGGTTTTAGAAACCTTGAAGGTGTTGAATCCCGGATTTTGCAGATGCACTCTGGATGCTGTCAATCACTTCCCGGATACTGTCAATGCCGTTTCGGATTTTACTGCGGCGTTCCAGATTCTGTCAAATGTGTTTGCGGAAATTACCACGGCGTTCCGGAGGTTGCAGATATAGACAAATCAATTTTTTAAACTTTCCGAAGGTAAGCATTCATGAAATATTGTGTCATTAGGGTGTAGATGCAATCTACACCCAGGCTGGGGGCTATTAGCCTATCCGCTTCCTAAAATTAGCGGTTGTTACTCATCTATTGCTTAATAAATTTTTGTATTGTCATTCCATTTTTATCGACAATCATAATCATATATATTCCATAGGTTAATTTGCTTATATCAATTCGATTATTTGTAATTTGTTTTTTCACAAGCAGTTTACCTGTAAAATCAAATATTGAAATGGATGAATTTTGATTAATTCCATTAATAAAAATTGTTGTATTAGCAGGATTGGGAAAAATTGAAATTTCAGATTTATTAATTTCATTTACCTCAGATATTTTCCCGGCGTCCTGTACAACTGTAATTGTTTGGGCAGGTACCCCTGTTCCTGAAATGGTAACTGTTGCGGTTCTTTCAGAAGTTGCCTGATTTTCTTCCCCGGTTAATGTAATTATTGCATTATTTGAGCCAATTCTACTATCCAATGTCAGCCATGTCTCGTTGCTTTCTGCCGTCCAATCAATATTTGAGCTAATTTCAAACGTTGCAGTACTATTGGCTTCTGCTTTAATGCTCAAAGAATCAGATAAAACATTTAAAACTTTTATTTCCGATACCAAATGTTTCCAAACACCACCACCGATGGTGCCAACATAAATGTCATCTGCAGCAATTAACATGGATCGCACGTTTTTGCAAAGCAAGCCATCATTTATCCCAATCCAACTGGTACCATAATTGGTGGACATAAAAACTCCGCCGCCGTCAGTTCCTGCAATAATATTGTTATCAATAACGGCTAATGACATTATATTTAAATCTGTTATTCCATTATTCACTGATGTCCAACTGCTGGCATTGTCTGTAGATATGTATACTCCACCTCCGTAAGTTCCTGCAAAAAATTTGTTGTCGATTATGGCAATGTCAGCATACACAAATCTATCGCTCCCTAAACCATTGCTCGCATCATTCCAGCTATCGCCATTATCTGTTGATAGTAAAATTCCATTTGTAGTCCCAGCAAAAATACTATCTCCTCTCACGGTAATAGACAATATATATTTGTCGGATATGCCATTATTCTTGGCTATCCAACTACTACCGTTATCAGTTGAAAGGTAAAGACCACTATTGGTTCCTGCAAAGATACTATCTTCTTTTACTGCAAAAGATCGAATATCCTGACTTGATAATCCATTATTAGCCTCTATCCAATTATTTCCATTGTCAGCTGATAGGAAGATACCCTTGTTTTCTGTGCCTGCATAAACATTGCTTCCACAACTAATTACTGGTATAACAGAAGTGTTTAATAAACCATTGTTCATCACAGACCAACTGCCGCCACTATCCGTTGATAAGTACACTCCTCCAAGGCCTCCCGCAAAGACATTGTTGTCTTTGATGGTAATGGACGATACGGAAATAGCTGATATACCATTATTGATTGTGGCCCAGTCAGTGCCATTGTTGGTAGATAAAAATGCACCCCCATCCCATGTCCCGGCAAAGATATTACTTTCCGATATTACTATGGATCCTATTAATTTAGCCGATAACCCATTATTCATTTCAACCCAGCTATCACCATTATCAGAAGACAAATATATACCACCTCCCAGGCTTCCTATAAAGATATCATTTGCATTAATAGCTATTGAATGGGCAGATATATTCGAAATTCTTGTCCAGCTAATATCATTATCTGTCTTTAGAAATACACCTCCGCTTGTAGCTGCATAGACCTTGTTTCCACTTACAGCGAAATTACTTACATCCATATCACCCTCTGACAAGCCGTTATTTACTTCAGCCCAGCTATCCCCATTATTTTCCGATAAATAAACACCTCCACTAATTCCCGGACCACTGACTGCTGCGAATAGATTATTGCTTCTTACTGCTAAAGCGTTAACATATAGTTGATTACTTGGTATGCCACTGCTTACATTAGTCCAACTACTTCCATTGTTTGTAGATACGTAAACGCCATCCTGTGTTCCGGCATAAATATTATTGTCATTTATTAATAAGCATCCAACAAATTTACCACTGGATGACAAACCTGTATTCACGGCTGACCAAGTACTGCCATTATTACTTGATTTATAAATACCGTCACCCTCAGTACCAGCAAAAATATTACTGTCACTAATAGCAATGGCATATATGGTTTTATATTCTATGCCATTACTTACCATACTCCAATTAGCTCCACTGTCAGCAGACATATAAACTCCACCATGATTAAGTCCAATATATATGTTTTTAGTAACTGGGTCAGTGGCAATTGCTCGAACATCACCTCCATATGGTCCATTGGTTTGTTGCCATTGGGTAAATCCAAAGTTTATTAAAACAAGATTACAAATAATTAGTAAAAGTATTTTTTTCATGAGATTTTAATTTTTGTCAGTTGTATTTATTCTAAATATTTTAGTTCCTGTCTATCAATCAACTTGTTATAATAACCGCCAATAAACGCATAACCACACCTGTCTTTATTTATTATAACACATGTGTTTTTTGTTAGTAACTGTCTGAAGTGCCGAATCCATCCTTAATTTCATGATAGTTGGTTAGCCGGTTTTTCATATCTGTTTTACGTTTCTTTTATCCGTTTTACTCTGCAAACGGCTTTAAATCTATCTGCTTTCGACTAAAATTAATTCTCTTCCCAACTTCCCGTTACCGTTTACGACCTAAATGTAAAAGATATTTTCTCAAAAAGCAAATTTCCAGGAGTTTTGTCAATGCCATCCCTGGAATAGCAGCGGGTGTAATCAATGCCATACGTATAACTGGGAGTCTCCGATAGGATGCATGCCTGCCCGATTGAGCCAATTTATTTTTCTGATATTGTCATCTCACTATTCATTGTCATTGGAATTGCCATCCCTCCTGGCATTTGCTGATTATCTTTAATATAAGCAGTCCCCTTAATAGATTGTCTAATTATTGCGCTTAATATCCAACCACTTTTCTTATCTATTTTTATATCAGAAGTCATTGTCCCAGCCAAGTCATATTTTAAAGGCATTCCATTTGATTTAATATACGCATCTTTATCAGCAGTCTCAATCTTTGAATTACCCAAAATCTGACAATAGGAATCAGTAATTTCCTTTAATTCATAAATTGTTTCAATCTTTGCAGACATCCCGGATTCCAATTGTGTATTAATAGTCCATTTATCTCCTTTTGAAACCGGAGAATCTGAAAAGATAGCGGAACACATTTCAAAATTACCCTTAAAAGCTTTTTCACCGTATGCTTGCATTAATTGTCCTTTAATTTGTTGTTTTTGAACATCACTCAACTGAGGAAATTTATTAAACATATCTGAAAATACTAATTCAATGTTTTTCACCTCATTAACTTTACCTGTTCTTGTCATTTTTACTAAGAAAGGCTTATTTTTCATAGTTCCTAAAATCGTTGAGAAAATATCATTTTCATCATTTTTCTCAGAACTAAATTCCATTTCTCCATTAGGAAGATTCATTTTCATTATCAAACTTTCATATCGAACTTCCATATCATAAACCGCATTTTGAATACCAGTCACCTTGTAAGTCATTTTTGCATTTATTGACATATTCATTTTAACTTGCTGTCCATTAATTGTCTGAAGAATAGAGACATTCGATATCATTTTTTGGGTATAAATCTCACCTTTAGTAAGATTTAGTTCTAATTTTTCCTTTTTTGCTTGACAAGAAGTCAATAAAGCTAATCCAATCAATAAATTTAAAATCCTTTTCATTTTATGTTTATTTTTAAGTGATTTTATCTTTTTTAAAATAGGTGCTAATATACCCATTACCTCTCCCGATGCTTCGGGATGTCTTTATGGTTACTTATATTTCCTTTTTTTATTATTAAACGTTTGCAAACGGCTTTAAATCTATCTGCTTTCGACTAAAATTAAATTTTCCCCCAACTTCCGGTTACCATTTACGACCTAAATGTAAAAGATATTTTCTCAAAAAGCAAATTTCCCGGGATTTTGTCAATGTCAACCCGGATTTTCCCGGATACTGTTGGTAATATCTTAGTTTATACAAACTACTTTACACTCCTATACTCCGCACCTGAACCCGTCAGACGCGTACCTGAACTTGTCTATTCAATGAATCAAATCATCAAGCTATCGCTGTCATTAAGCCTTTGATGAATCTCTTTATCTGTTCTTATCCTGTTTTCAAGTCTGTTAATTAAATATAAAACCAAAAAAGAGATTATATTTAACTCGATAATAATTTTCTCAGGGTTAAGATTATAGGCCAGACTGCATTCAGACATTATAAAAAAATTAAATTTAAATATAAAAGAATGAGTCATATCAAATCCTAAAAACAACCCGATTCCGGAAACATAAAAGTAAGTGTAACCTAATAATGAAATATGAAAAAATTGAATGATCTGATTAATTTGGGAATGCAAAAGCCATTTTTCCTTTAATTTTATAGTTATAAGTCCTACATAAACTGAATATGAGTATAATCCGAAAATTATTAAAACCAATAAAAATATCAAGCCTGTAAATTCTCCTGTATATATTAGCATTTTAATCCCAAGAACAAGACCAATTATTCCACCGATCAATTGATAGAATCCTAAAATTTTTAAATTATCCTTTGTTCCATTAGCTAAATACTCTTTCATTGTGTGTTTTTTTTGTTATGCCCAAACATTTCGGCGGCAAGAAATCGTTGTGCTCTTCAAGGCACTTCTCTATCAGTCTGCTAAGACTTTGATTAAATGTTATGTTATTTAAACCTGTCAACTGGCAGTTGGCATTACTTAGATTTTTCAAATATTAGTTTTTGGCCACCATTCACTAACACTAAACTTGAATCAGTTAATTTTTCGATTTTATAATTAAACTCTATGAAATTACTAAACGAGTGTTGATGTCTGTTTATCATGGTGTCCATAACCATATATGTATTTATTCTTGAATATGTTTTGATGGTATCATATAATGATCCGCTTATTGTCCATAAACCGTATAAATCCCTAATGCTGTCGGAACTTAAAATGAATGAATTACTAAGAATATTTTCACTGTATTCGGAAAAATCAAAGGTTGCAGAACCAAATTTTATAGTGTCAATCCACAAAATTTCATTATTGTCTATGTTAATGCCTTTATATATTTGAGAGTAACATTCTAGCGACTGACCATCCTGAGTTTGAGATGTCATTCTCCATTTCCCCTGTAAAAGCGACAAATCATTTTTTAAGCCTGATTCATTATCTTTCTCACAGGATGCTAAAAGACTAATAGCAATTGCAATTATAAAAATGATTTTAAATTGCATATTTTTAATTTTACTTTATAGCGTCTGCTAATTTTACCCACCAAAAAATATTATTCTAACTTCCTCTACCGTTTACGACCTAAATGTAAAAGATATTTTCTCAAAAAGCAAATTTCCCGGGATTTTGCAGCGGGGGTGTAATCAATGCCATAGGGACAACCGGGGGAGGTCGATTGGGTTTAACCAATTTTATTTTCGTCCTCATTCGTTTTTTATCAAACGTTTAAAGTTGATACTTATCAAAATACCGGCTGTTATTAAAAATAGCCAGTCCACTGTAATAGAAGCTACTTCAAACCTGTAGTTTCTATCAATGCCAAATTTGATTGAATATAAAATAAAAGATAAAATATTCAGAAATAATGGTAAAAACAATATCCATCGAATTGATTTATTTAGTCTGTTGGTTGAAGGAAAAACAGGAGCCAAAAAGAACAATGCAATACTCATGGTGATATATCCCAATTCTTCTAATGCAATAAATATCCCATGACCATTATATTGAGTAAGTAAAGCAATTCCTTCAGTCTCACCTTTTATCATACTCATCGGGACTACTGCAAATTGAATAAAATAATCAACTAATAAGACGGTGGTTGAAATCAGAGCAAAAGCAACACCTAATGAACTAAATATTTTTTTCTCATTTGAAGCCAGATAATGGATTGAAACTACAAAAATTATAAAAGCAAAAAGTTGAAAAACAGCAAGATACATCCAGTAATAATCTCTTGGGTAGTAAGTTAGTAAATCACTAAATGGATAATCCATACAATTGCCCGGACAGTTAGGTCCGCTAGGCGGAATAGCAATCATTGCAAATCCAAATGTAATAATAGTCAGGATTGTCAATGCAATCGAAGAGTATAATCCAAATTTTATCGCAGTAGTTTTAGAATTATTCATAAATCAATGTTTTAAAATTGTACATTTTAGCTTGTTGCAATGTGGTTGTGGTTTCCGGCGGTCATTTAAAATTTATGCAAAAAAAAGCTCTCCGAAGAGAGCTTTTATATTCATTAATGAACTCCTATCGGATCTGCATTTCCATCGGGGTCACCCGAAACATACTCCATTTGTTGATATGTTGCCCAACAATAAAATTCCGGCAGCATGGGGTGCGGCCATTGATGTTCCGCTTAAGGTCGCATAACTGTTTCCTTTATAGGTAGAGTATATGCTTGTGCCCGGCTCGCAATAATCAACCGGGGGGTTGTCATAGTTCGAGTAACTCGACCATACATCGCCTTCTCCCATAGCTGAAATGGTGTAAATATTTGCTCCGCTGGCGCTGGCGGGAGACTTTAAGGTGGCGCTGGTGCTTTCATTTCCGGCAGCCAGTGAAAATTTAACACCGGTTGCAGCGGCAGTTTCAACTGCTGTATTCAATGCTTCCGAATAACTGCCACCCAGGCTCATGTTGGCAACATCTCCCGAAGCAGCATTCCCGGCAACAAAGTCTACTCCTGCTATAATTGCATCGTAGCTACCGCTTCCTTTCTTATTAAGCACTTTTACAGGTACAACTGTGGCGTTGGCAGCAACACCAATTACTCCGATTTCATTATCCAATGCCCCGATAATTCCTGCACAGTGCGTGCCGTGTCCGTTATCATCGTCAGGAGTGGTAGTGCGGTCGACAAAGGTTGCTCCCCGGCTTGCATCAACATTTAAATCTTCATGGTCAAGATCAATTCCCGTATCGATAATCCAGGCTGTTTTTCCTGTCCCGTCAACACCTCCGTTTACACGGGCAACACCCCATGGTGTGCTCTGTGCCGGAGGGGTAGGGGCCGGCTTTTTCTA
>CAVVIO010000079.1:0-3243 GCA_963748095.1 uncultured Bacteroidales bacterium | reverse complement strand
CACTCAGAGTATCTACCAGCATATCATTCTGCATATGGATACTGTCGTAACTCAGTACCAGCTGTTTATCAGCCGGATATCCCATCAATTGTTTCAGATAGGTATACTTTGCTTTTATCGATTCTTCGGCGCTTACTTTCTGGGTTCGTGCGTTATTCAATGAAATGGTAGCCCTCTTATAATCGATCTTGTCACTTATACCATTCTGATACCGCGCAAAGGCATCTTTTAAACTTTTGTCGAGCCGTTGTATATCTTCGTTGAGGATCTTCATTTGCTGCCTGCTCAGCAATACATCGTAATAGGCTTTACTAATATTCACTACCAGCGCTATCATGGCTTCATTGGTAGTCTGTTTCGATTTCTTCCGGTAATACTTAGCCGTACTTCCGGCAAGGTAAACACTGTTATTAAATATCGTCTGGCTTGCAGAAAGCTGCAGGCCCGAATTATAATTAACCCCTGTGGTAACTTCTGTTTTTGGTCCCGTAGGATCATTAAAATTTGGGAAAATTACGGTGGGCCGTTTAATGTTGTCCTGGAAAGTAACGCTGGAATTGAGCTGAGGAAGCCAGTCAGTCATTGCAATGCGGATATCCTGCTTGGCAATGTCCTCATCCAGTTTTAACTGTTTAACGAGTGGTTGATTTTTAAATGCGTATGTAATACATTCATTCAGGGAGGCACTGTCGTGGATCATTACTTCCGGTCCCTGGGCATAAATTCCGGTAGTGAATAAGAAAGCAAATAGTATAAAACCGGCAGGTAAGTATCTGGTAAGTAGTGTTTTTTCGTTCATACAGGTATTTTGGTTTCAGATTGTTTTTTGATTATCCGGTTGGTTAGTTTATTCTTTTTAAACATTTTCATATTCATCATCCAACCATTAGACCTTCATAATTACTTTTTGAAAAAAAAGATTGGTAAAAACCGTATAATTCCATAATTCTATATTTTCTTTTAAAGATTTATAACAACTGAAAAAGAATTTGGTTAACTTAAATATATGTTAACAGGTTGTTAAAATAGTTGGCTGAGTGAATGGATAATAGCAATTTTATTTCGGAATTTATAAAATATGTTGGTCATCGGCAATAATTAACTCTCATTGCAGCCTTAGGTTGATCCTCTCCTGATTTTTTCCGGCTGTATAAGTCTGCCCGACATATTATTTACCGTCGGTAGCGGAAGATAAGGAAAGGGGATGAGTTAGAACCGGAGGGATGAAATGGATTTTTTCTATAAAGGAGGGTTTTGAGAGATGAGTTCCTGAAACGAAAAATAATTTATAATAAACAAAAGATAAAAGGAGACTGTTTAAAAAAGTGTTTCAAACGAAATTAAAAAAGGTAAAAAAATGAAGTTAAAACGTTTCTTCAAGAACCATTCGTTGAGGATTATTCCGGTTATTCTGCTTGCGTTTATCCTGATATCCTGGGGTGTATACGGTCACGAGCATATTAACCGTGCTGCCGTGCTTTCTCTTCCTGCTCCCATGCAGTCTTTCTTTTTCAATCATATCGATTTTATAACCGTGGAATCCAGTGTTCCAGACGTTCGAAAGTACACCATAAACGACAATGCAGAAAAGCCCCGGCACTTTATCGATCTGGAGAATTACGGGCCGTTGGACGAACTGCCGGCCACACTTGAGGAAGCTCAAAAGAAATATGATGCTGACTTTCTGCAGAAAAATGGAATACTGCCCTGGTATATTGAAGAGATGACGAAAAAACTGACCCGGGCATTCAAAGAAAAGAATAAAACAGAAATCCTTTTCCTGGCTGCAGATTTAGGTCATTATATTGGCGATGCCAACATGCCTTTGCATACTTCGGTAAATTACAACGGGCAATTAACCGGACAGGTGGGAATCCATGCTTTCTGGGAGTCGCAGTTGCCCGAAATGTTCGGTGACCAATATAACTATTACAGCGGACCGGCGGTTTATATCAAGGATATTCACCGGAAAGTCTGGGATATTATCCGCCATACGCACGCCCTGGCTGATACACTTTTGCTGGCCGATAAGGAATTAAGACAACAGTTTAAAGGTGATATTTATGCAAAAGATTCAATGGGTAATGTTCTGAAAAACAAATACCATCAACCGGTCTTTTCTGCCGAATATGCCCGACAGTACCATGAAAAGCTGAACGGGATGGTCGAAAAACAACTTCGTTCGTCAATCAGGGAAACAGCAAGCTTCTGGTACACAGCCTGGGTTAATGCCGGGAAACCGGACCTCAGTGGTCTTGACCCTGTTGAACAAACCGAAAGGAACAAAGCAGAGCTCAAAAAAGAACTTAATCTGTATAAAGAAGGTAAACTGACGGACATTAAAAGCAGAAGAGAGTTTTGAGAAATGGGAGATGAGAGAGTGAGTAGTGAGTAGTGAGTTGGTGTCCATCCCTGAATAAAGTTGACTGGTTATATTCTGTTTCTCAGGATATGAATTCAGTACAATTCCAGATATGATAAGAAAAATAAAGAATTATATTATATAGAGTGTAATTGGTTAATATAGTTTTTTAATCTCTACCATTTTCAATTAATCTGTTTTCAATATTTTTCTAATAAAAACTCCTTGATTTGTTTCAACCCGCAACAGATAAATACCTACCGGAATGTGGCTCAGATCTCTGCTGTTCCAATCAGAACGACTTTTTGATAATTTATCTTGAATAATAAGGATACCTTTCATATCTCTGATTGATATAGCAATTTTTTCACCAGGATTATCATTGAATATAATTCTTATATAACTTTTAAACGGATTTGGCATAATTGTAAATATTTCTATATCATTATCATGCATCGGAATGAAACTGGGACCAATTACGGTACTATCATTTATTGTATCATCATTTGTAGTATCTGTCGTCGGAGAATCTGAATAGACTTTTAAATGATAAGACGTTTGGCATGAAGCACCAAATGCATCAGTTGCCAGAATGTTAATCAAATATGTTCCGGTATCAGAAAACTGCGGAGTTCCTGAAATATATCCGGTATTTAAATTGCATGTATACCATGTTGGATCAGACTGCATAAAAAACATTAATTTATCAAACTCAGGATCTATAGCTTTAAGTGTATAAGAGTAATACGTATCAACTTTGACAGAATCATCCGGGATTTTAGAAATTACAGGTGGTAAATTTCCTATGCGCAGATAGACTTTTTTCATATCAGTTCCTCCGTGTATATCGGTGGCAATGATGTTGAAATCATAATCGCCGG
>CAVVIO010000078.1:0-6769 GCA_963748095.1 uncultured Bacteroidales bacterium | reverse complement strand
ACGCCATTTGAAGCTGAACCGCCACCATCGACTACATTGAAGATACTTGTGTAACCCGATACGGCTAGACCGTTTGCCATGATCCAGTCTCCATCGACAGCAGCATTTTTTATTCCAAATCCATTGGCATAGAAATAACTGTCATCATTAAACGTATTATTGCCGACCAGTATGTGTGCATATAAATCGTAGGTGCCGGAATCCGGAAATGTTACCTGGTAGGTTATTACACGGTTATCATTTCCCGGATTCATCGAATTTACCGTATTGGTTGTTATTGTGACAGATGTGACATCAAGTGTGTCTACAATCCTGAAATCGCTCCCCAAAGTGCCTGATTCGGCCTGAACTGTTACCGGTAAATCTTGTCCGTAAGTAAAACAAGTGATGAAAAGAGATAAAAATACGAAAAGAAAAAAGTGTCTTTGTTTCATAATAATAGTTAGGTTTATAGTGACTTCACAAATATACAAATTAAAATTAGCAGATTACTATCTACCGAAACCGGACATGGTAATGTTACGATAAATGATGTAAAAATATAGTGCATTCAATGCTTTAAGAGGTAAGGTTCCGGCACTGTAACCGATATATGCCAGTCATAACACGGATATTTCATAAAGAAGTTGTCATGGTTTTTATAATCGATTTAAAAATATCCAAAAAGCTACTGCAAAGTTTCTTCATAAAAATTCCTAAAAAATTTTTCCCGAAAAAAAGTTAATCGTAATTTGAACCCTGAATCGTTTCGCGTGTACAGTTGGTATCAGATATAATGCACATGAAGAAAAATGATTTAAATCCTTCATTACAAAAGGTCAACTATTACCTGATAATTGCAGGTATATGTATCATTGTCATGGGATTCCTGATAATGGCAACCGGATTTCCTTTAAAAGAACCGCATGAAAATTCCGCTTTCTCATTTACTAAGATAACACTCGCTCCTGTTTTAATTTTACTTGGGTATATTGTGATCATGATCTCCATATTCTATAAAAAACCAGCAGAACGTGAAAATATCCGGAACTAAATACAAAGAACTGCCGGATGAATTGTTGATGCAGTATATCTGTAATACTGATACACTCGCCTTTAACGAATTATACAACCGTTATAAGGACAGGTTGTTGTATTATTTTTTCCGGATGCTGGGAAATGAGAAAGAAAAAGCACAGGATTTTTTGCAGGATATCTTCTATAAAATTGTGGAGAAACCCGAGATGTTCGATCCAAAAAGGAAGTTTTCCACCTGGATCTTCAGTGTAGCTTACAATATGTGTAAGAATGAGTACCGGAGAATGAAAGTCAGGGAAATAATGGTAATCAGCAATAACAATGACATGTATTCGGAACAGGATACGGACAAATCGGATAAAAAAGAAATAATTGACCTTATATTTAAGGAATTGGAAAAATTGGAAGAATGGCATAAGACTGCTTTCTTGCTGCGTTACCGCGAAGGATTTTGCCTGGAAGAGATCAGCCAGGTGCTGGACCTTCCGGTAGGGACCATTAAATCGCGATTGCACTATGCCCGGAAAAAGATACTTGAAAAAGTAAATCACGAGATTGTTTATGAATTTAATGACAGGAATGATGAAAAAAATTAATTTAAAATACTTTATAAAGAAAGTCCCGGAAAATAGAAACCAGGAAAATTTTACTCCAGACATATTTGATGAAGAAGAGATTTACCTGCGTTCATTACTGCAATCCGATAGCAGGGAGCTTCACCCAGAACCCGCAATCAGGGAAAGGCTGGAATATTCCTTACAGCTTAAATCACAGAATAACAATTTGCGAAAGAACTCATTCCTCGATATGATTTTATCCTTCTTTACCCTGCAAAACCTGGGATTAAAAGCCGGAATGGTAACAGCATTATTTGTACTGACTTTTTGGTTCAACCGTTCTCCCGAACAACCCCTTTCTTTTGACAAGGGAATACATTTCCTGGCTGACTCTTCGTATTGTGATACGGTTCCGGATTTACTGCCCGATCATGTAAACAAGTCTAATTAGCGATTAACCATCTTACTTAAGTACCCAAAATCTGATAATCTGAAGTAAACAGGCTACGACTGTTTTGATAGGTTCGGCTGGAACCTTAGCTGAATGCTGGGGATGTTATGTTGAACCAGCCTAAGGCAGGCAAGCGGAGTGAAATATTTCTTTGACTGAAACTCTACCTTATTAGAGATCCTTCGCTAAGCTCTGGATACAAACCCAGGTATTTTACCGGCATCTGATTGGAAACCTTCTTTAAAACAAACTACTAAACTTATCCGAATATAACTGCAGTCTGCCGGCAATTTCTTCAGCTATTTCCTGTCTGTTATTTTGTTGTGCAATTTTGTACAGTTCATTTAAAACTGAATACTGATAACCAATCTCGTTTTTTTGTTGTCTGTTCTGACTAACATCCAGTGATCCGTAAAAGTCCAGGTATTCCATAACTGTCTGTGCATAATCCTTCAGCAATTCATCTCCTTTATTTACGGCACCTGCCTGAAAATAATCATTCACCATGAAGGCTGTAAATAAGTCATACGAAACAGTTTCCGGCGGAGTAAGTTCCCTGCATCTATCCAGCACTTCCAGGGCTTTCTGTTTATTACCCTGTTCAATAAATTCACTGGCCAGTTTTTCGAAAGTGCTCCGTAACCGGATAACCGAAAGTTGTCTTACAATCGTCCAGTCGCAATATACATTTCGATCGGAAATGTTTCCCCATGTGAAGGTTTTCATTAATTGACTGTATTCTTCTTCCGGATCGTAAAATTCATCCGGACCGGCATTATTGGGCTTAAAAGGTACCAGGCGATAAAGTAATCCTTCTTTTCTTACATATTTGTCAAGTCCAAGTTTTTTGAGCTCTTCCGTATTTGTGAAATATACGGGCCTTTCCCAATTGTTTTGTTCCAGTACGTCCAGTAAAATTAACTGTGAACGGTAAATGTAATTCTCATTAATTATAATATGAACAGATTGTGCCAGTTGAGCCGTATCTTTCATTTCTTACAATATTATGTTGAATCAAATATTCCTTGTTAACCGGGATAACCAGTTTCCGGGCCGGACAATAATCGTATTTGTCAGAATCATTGTTGACAACTTTAGTAGCAGAATTATCGGATACAATGAATTCCAGCGCATCTTTTAAGGGAGTATCTATTTTAATTCTTTCCATAACAGGAATATAACTCCGTGCGCCATTCAGAAATTTTTCGGGAGAAATGGAAACCGGAAGAGGCTGTGCGTTACCTGATTTTGTGCGCATCTGATCGATATACCATTCCGCTCCCAGATAAGGTAGCAGTGCCACTTTCACATCCGGGCGTATATTTTCCACTTCCTGGGCATACCAAATGGGATAAGTATCATTATCGGCAGAAGTAAATAAAATGGCATTTTTCGAACAGGAATCAAGACAATCTTTAGCAATATCCCTTGCCACATAGCGATTTGACCGGTTATGGTCGTTATAATTCTGAAAAAATAAAACCAGGGGAGCAGAAAATCCAATCAGGATGGCAGCAATTGCAGTAAGTTTTTCATTCATCATTTTATGAAAAATTGAGTACAATGATAATACTCCCAACCCGATCCAAATACCAAACACATAGAAAGAACCGACATGCACATAATCGCGCTCACGAGGAGTGACGGGCACTTCATTCAGATAAAGCACGATGGCAATACCGGTAAAAAAGAATAATAACAACAAAGCATACCAATCACTCCGGTTCGACCGGTATTGGTAAAAAAATCCCAACAGACCGAGTAACAGAGGGACCAGGAAATAGCTGTTATGCGCTTTGTTGTTTCTCAATTCATCAGGTAGCTTTTTCTGGGGACCCAGCCGAAGATCATCCAGGAAATTAATACCTGTTATCCAGTTTCCGTGCAGCAGGCCTCCGAAACCCTGGATATCGTTTTGTCTGCCTGTAAAATTCCACATGAAATAACGGAAATACATGTGCCCAAGCTGATAACGAAAAAAGAAGCGGAGATTTTCAGTAAATGTTGGTTTGTTCAATGTGTTTTCCTTTCCGTATCGGTTGACCTTTACGGGGATTCCTTTCACTTTTCCCCAGTTTCTGTATGCATCCTCATACTGACCGGAATTATCAGTCATGCGGGGGAAAACGGTCATGAACCGTTTGTCGTAATTATATTCCGGATTAAGTGGTGTTTTGATGTAACGTTTTCCGAAGGGAATATAAGTGTACCTGTTCTTCACACTTACAACAGGTGCATTATAGTAATTTCCGTAGAAAAGCGGATGCTTCACATACTGTTCCCGGTTGAGATAATATACCAGGCTAAACGAATTATCAGGATTATTCATGTCAATTGGGGGATTATCGACCGATCGGATGATGACCAGAGCATATGAAGAATAACCGATCAGTAAGTAAGCAAGACCAAGTAATAAAGTATGCGTGTTTATGAGTTTTTTCTTACGGGCATACCAAAGGCCAAACGTAATTCCAAATGTCAGCAGTATAATATAGATCACTGTTCCGGAGTGAAAAGGGAAATGCAGATTATTAACGCTGATCCGGTCAAAAAATGCAGCAAGTTGTACAACATCAGGAATGAAAATATTCAACAAGAATACCAGGATTAGCAATGATATTAAAAGAGATAACAAAACATTCTTCAGGTTAAAAGTTCTGTTATGCCTAATATAGATAAAAACAATTGCCGGAATAGCCAGCAGGTTCAGTAAGTGGACACCTATGGATAATCCTGTAAGAAAAGCAATAAACAACAACCATCGTGTAGCATACGGTGTGTTGGCCCGTACTTCCCACCTAAGAATCGCCCAAAAGGTAACAGCCGTAAGTAATGAAGATAAAGCATAAACCTCCCCCTCTACTGCCGAGAACCAAAAGCTGTCGGTAAAAGCAAAAGCCAGAGCGCCGATGAATCCGCTTGCCAGAATAACTACTTTTCGGACAGCCTTAATATCAGATCTGTCACTATTCATTTTACTGGCAAAACCCGTAATTGTCCAAAAAAGAAACAAAATGGTAAACGCGCTGGCCAGGACAGAAAGTAAATTAACCATTCGTGCGACATTCTCCGGATTATTTCCCGCAAACAAGGTAAAAATCCTGCCGATCAATAAAAACAGAGGCGCTCCCGGAGGATGGCATACTTCCAGCTTATAAGCGCTGGCAATAAATTCTCCACAATCCCAGAAACTTGCCGAAGGAGCTATGGTGGTGAAATATACAATGAAAGAAATCAGAAAGGCTGTCCAGCCGGTGATGAGGTTCCATGTTTTGAATTTCATGCTTTTTTAAACTACTGTACACTTTTACAGATAATGGGTTCATTTTCCGGAAAGAGGGAGTTTGAAAAGTTAAATATTAATAAAAATTTAAATAATAATTCCTTTGCGTAATGATGACATATAATTATTACGCAAAGTACCGCAAAGTACCCGCAAAGGTTCGCAAAGACTTTTCCGACACCCTCTTTTTCTTCCAAAAAAAGAATTCTCTTTAATTCTATCCTCAGAACTGATATTTCTTTATTTTTGACATTTCATTTTAAAATTATTTCATTTGAATGCATATATAGGAGAGATTGCTGCCTTACTGGTGGCTATATTCTGGACGGTTACCGCCCTGGCATTTGAATATGCAAGTGTACGTGTAGGGTCGCTGGCTGTAAATATGATCCGGTTGTTGTACGCCATCGTATTTCTTACCATTTTTACTTCCTTACAACGGGGAATGCCCCTGCCGCTTGACGCAGGACCGCATGCCTGGTTCTGGTTGTCGCTTTCAGGATTTGTAGGCTTTGTGCTTGGGGATCTTTTCCTGTTTAAATCCTACACCATTGTCGGTTCACGCATTTCCATGCTGGTGATGACACTTGTGCCCCCTATTACTGCATTGTGCAGCTGGATTGTACTTGGAGAAGGGCTCACCACACTTAATTTTATCGGCATGATCCTTACTTTTTCAGGAATAGTGTTAGCTGTGGCTGCAAGAAACCGGGGAAAAGACAAATCGATGAAAAAATTACCGCTGCGGGGATTGCTGTTTGCTTTCGGAGGAGCGGTTGGTCAGGCTGTGGGTCTGGTACTCAGTAAACTGGGTATGGGGTCTTACAATGCTTTTTCAGCTACCGAAATTCGGATATTCACGGGTATAATCGGTTTTGGTATTATTATTCTGGTTTTTGGAAAATTGAATAATATAAAACTGGCTTTTCGTGATAAAAAAGGGACTATAGGTATTTTTATCGGTTCCTTTTTCGGTCCGTTTCTGGGAGTTTCCTTATCGTTGTATGCCGTTCAACATGCCAATACAGGTGTGGCAGCTACCATTATGGCAATGGTTCCCATTTTTATAATTCTACCCTCGGTACTGGTATTTAAACAAAAAATTACACTTTCCGAGATTTTGGGAGCGGTTATCAGTGTGGGAGGGGTAGCATTGTTTTTTATCTGAAATCTTATAAATCCAGGATTTTCTGCCATAGCTTTTCCGGAACAGGGATGCCCAGTTCCATGTTTTCACGACGGGTTTGAAGTGTTCTTTCCCCGGGATAAAATATCTTTTTATTATCTGTAGAAGCTCTGTGAACCGCATCGATCAGTTCATTTGAGATATGTTTTATGTACATACTGTTCGAAAGCTTCCCGGCATTAAAAACTATAAAAACCTGGGAGACACCATACTCATCTTCTTTTTCTCCAATGTCATTTGTGGTTGCTCCCTCTGAGAGTCCGGCAGCCAGTAAA
>CAVVIO010000077.1:0-11557 GCA_963748095.1 uncultured Bacteroidales bacterium | reverse complement strand
CAAAGTAAAAAGTGTTCGTTTCGATTGTAATTTTTCTTTGTTGCCGGTTAAATTCCTCATTATTTTTTTCATGGTTTATTATCCCACGGGATTCCAGACTTTGCAGCAAGTAAAATCCGCACAATGGGCTACTTAACACTTTATGATTCACTCCGTCTCAAAGTTATGGATAATGAGCCGACATCCGTGATCCAACATGACTAATAATAACCTATGTTCCAATCCCTTTAATTTACTTTTATCGTCCGGACGGTTTACTTGTTTCGACACACACGTAAACCCGTATCGTCGTACCTGCTATTCGCTGCGTTTTTGCCCCGAAAAGTCAAAGCACAGGCCAGCTCGCCTCCGAGCCAACCGCCGCCTCTCCAAACCCGGTCAGAGCCTCGTTTAGTAATCAACGAGTCTCCATGCCAGTCCCAGCACCATTCCCTTACATTACCAGACATATCATACAGGCCTAACTCGTTAGGTTTCTTCATACCGATAGGCTTTGATTTACAATGGTTACTTTTTACAGTACCCCGCATCCATTCCCCTTTTAAGTATTTATCTCCGGAATTTTTATAATACCATGCTACTTTATCTATATTGTTGCCTCCACTGTATTTGTAACTCTTGCTCATCTGGCCTCCACTTGCAGCATATTCCCATTCCAATTCTGTCGGTAACCGGAAGCCATCGGCCCCTGCATTGATGGTTACCGTCCATTTTAAACTATCGAGATCACTCGTATTATTTGTGTCTATTTTATTCGTGTCTAATTTGTAATACGGTTTTAAGCCCTCTTTTATACTTCTTTGATTACAATACTCTATACAGTCATACCAGCTTACAGTTTCAACAGGCAGATTGTCGCCTTTGAATGTAGATGGATTATTTCCCATTATCTCCATCCACTCTTTTTGGGTTACCTCATATCTGCCGATATAAAAGTCCGGTAATGTTACACCTTTTCCGTAAAGATTGGATTTTGTATTTTTAAAAGTCCCACCTTTGACTAAGACAATGTTATCACGCTCTTTTTGAGAACAAGAGCTAACAACAACCACTAGTGTCGTGGAAAGTAAAATCAATAGTTTTGTCATTAAATACCTCCTTTATACTGATAGTAAAATTATAGACCGCAACAATCATGATCTCCGCCTGGCACTGCCAGGGACGACTTGTCGGCCTGCAATAAATAGCACCTGCTTAAATTTCCCGACTGCACGTCATTTTATGCTTTCGCCGCTACAGAAAGCTTTTCGTCCGCACCGCCTTCAGCGAGTGCAAAAAAATACCCCCCCCCTTCGCAGTGGAGGGGGGTAGTATAAATAAGTCTGGTTTTAATAAACCAATACATCTGAAATAGGTTCAGATTGTATTGCCAATGCGCTACTTATAAGCGCTAAATCCAATAACTCCGTTGCAATGCAACCATTCACTGTTGGATCCACCGCATGAACCATTCTGGTATACACCGGTATTGTATGACTGGCTTTCTGCCTGGAACTGACCAGCTGGAGTCCAGATACAATCAACCTGTACATCGCGTCCGCTTGCATCATTGTCAAATCCAACCAAGATACCTCCAGAAGCTGAAGTAGAAACTTGGTAAGTTTGATAGCCTGTACTAAGATTCCACGATCCAATTTGCTGGCCGCCAACACTACAATAAGCATGTTCAGAACCTGATGTACCTCTCATCCTTATGGAGATGGTATAGCTACCGCCGCCGCCACTGCCGCCACTGCCGCCGCTGCCGCCGCTGCCGCCGCTGCCGCCACTGCCACTGCTGCCACCCACGGTTACATCAGCGTTTCCGCTACTGCCATTCCATGCCTCTACGGCTACTATACAATAGTTTTGAGAGTTAACCTGTTTTCCTAGGTTCCTCCATCCTTGAAAATGTTCACCCATATTTATAGGGCTTGAACCATTCCCGCTACAATTAAACTGTGTAAAAGGGCCATTACCAGTAATGTTAGCTCCGTTACAACTTACTACATTTAAGGTATAATTACCTTTACTTGTACTATACGAGCCGGCACTTGATCCGCCCCCACGACCAATGTAATATTCGGTCAGCGGGCTTGACAGCCACCCATAGACACCAAAATATGAAGCGCCGTTGGCATAACCTGTCCAGCTCATAGTTGCATTATTACAGGGATTATAACCTGTACCAACAACAATATCCCCGACATTGCTCCAGCTTACAGTGTAATGCCCATTTCCCAAATTCTGGGCGTTCATTGACCCACTACCAGCAGTCCAGGCTTGATAGTAGTTTGTAGCTTTTAATTGATTTTGTGGAACCTTCGGACTTATGTCTTCCTTTGAGCAACTTGCAAAAAATAGCAGAATTGCCGCTAAAAAACAGACTCCCAGTGACAAAAATTTAATTCCATTTCTAAAAATTTGTTTCATAAAACTTAAATTTTAGTTAATATTAGTTATGTTTAATTCTGAACTAAATTAGATATTCACTATAACCTTGTCTTGTAAATTTGTCTCAAAAGCTTGTAAATTTGTCTTAGTAATAATAAACAACTTATAATCAAATAATTAAATTTCAGAATAAGTTAAATATTGAGCAAAAACGATGTTTAAAAAACTGATTTGTTTTAAGATTAACCATTTTATATAAATGTTAGAAATGAAAAAAATATTTTCTAAAAATATAACTTTTACAGACTACCGTTTCCAATATAATTATTTACATAAGACATAAGAAAGGGTAATACCTCGTATAATTTTCTCAAATAAAATAATAGAGCTCAGTAGTTAACTGCATATTAATTCAACCTGATAAATTTTATTGGCAATCACCATTCGTTGGATTAGATTGTTGAATATGTTCTCTTTTATTTGAGGGCGGTTGATCCGATAACAAAATTCATGAAACCATTGATTTAATTGGATAAAATTATATGTATCTATCTACTTACTCTGTAAAATAATTTTAGAAGTTCAATCATATTCTGATAATTAACGCTTTATTTAGTATTTTTAAAGCTTTATGAATTTCATTATAAATACAATATTTATTTTCAATATATTTTAAACTCATTTAAGAAATATTTATAGAATATCGATATTATTTTTAAATACCCAATGGAATAATATGAATATGAAAATCATTATCAAACAAATTATTCAAATTCTTGCCGGAATGCTTTTTATTATTTCCGGTATTTTTAAATCACTTGATTCACAATATTTTTCTTCTTTAATCAATGCTTATGGCTTTGGTTGGGCAGACCATATTGTTCCAATAATTTCATCCATTGAAATTATACTGGGACTTTGCCTGCTATTAGATATAAAGCCTAAGACCATAGCTATAATAGTTATGATACTTACCCTACTATTTACAATTGGTTACTTATATGCATATTTTTTTCGGGGAGTTGAGGATTGCGGTTGTATGGGAACCTTTATTAAAATACCTCCTTACTTATCAGTATCCAGAAATATACTGATAATTGCCGGATGCCTCTGGATATGGATAAATATTAAAAATGAGGAGACACGAACAAGAAATTGGAAAATATGGATAATTTGTCTTTTAGGCGGCATTTCATTCTATGTTTCAGGTTATACTTTAGGAACTCCATTAATTGAAAAGAGTAAAATACATATCGGTGATCAAATCAATTCTACTGTTTTAAGGTATTTTGATAATAAGCTTTCTAAAGATACTTGTATTGTTTTTATCTTTAGACCTGATTGCTATCATTGCTGGAATTCAACAGAAAATGTTAAAAGTATTAAAAGAACTCCAGGATTCAGTAACGTTGTAGGAATTACTTACTCAGAGGTTGATACTACTCAGTTTATGAAAGAAATGCAACCTAATTTTGAAGTATTGAAATACCCTACCAGTGAATTGTACAATTATGTAATAGGTGTCCCAATTCTTTTAGTACTTGAAAACGGAAAAATTATCAGGATATTCAAGTCTGACATACCTTGTGGCCCAATGTTGAGAAAGATGCTAACAGAAAAAAAGGAATAATAGTAAAGGCTCCTTTTTTAATTGTTATTGAGTTAAATAAAAGTTTGAAATTTTTCAATAGTATTTATTGTGTTTTATTATAATAATAAGTACTCCTATTGTCTAAAAACCAGCTATTAGTGCTAACCAGCCATTGCTTGTGATAAACATGTGAAACTAATTTGTTAGTGTAATCATATTCACTTGTCGAACGATTAACCCAAATTCTTGATATAGGATTCCAATAATAGTATTTTTGGGATTTGAGATTATTGTCCTTTAATATAGACTTATTAAAACTACAGGAGGTATAATCCAATGTTCCAAAAATATTTAACACAGTCTGACTAAATTTGGATTTTTGTCCTTATTAAATGAATATCTGTCCCTGATTGGTGGAAAACCTGATCTTGCTTTTATAGATTTTTGGAACATTAAGAGGCAACTTGTTTTATGTTACCCCTTTATTAATTGAAGTATAATCTTTTGGCGATATTTTATAATACTCTTTAAATACCTTGCTAAAATAAGCTGGATCGCTAAATCCGGAATCGTATGCAACCTGACTAACAGAATAATGGCCTGAATTAAGGAGTTCCGCAGCCTTTTTAAGCCTGAAATTTTTCATCAAATCGTTTATGGACTGATCGGATAGCGATTTGAATTTTTTATAGAAAATACTACGACTCATACCCATTTTTTCAATAATATCGTTAACATTAAATTCAGGTTCGTTAAAATGATTCTTAATGAGCGTTAGAATATCATCAATAAATTTAGTATCCAGATTGTTTGTTTTGATTTTTGAATTGATAATACCGTCAGTCCCTATAAAATGCTTCCTGAGATTTTCTTTCTGTGCAATAAGATTCTTAATCCTTGCTTTCATTATATCTCCATCAAATGGTTTATAGATATAATCATCAGCACCTGTTTCATAACCTGTTATATGATCATTGACTGCAACTTTGGCAGTCAGCAATATAATTGGTATGTGCGAGAACCTTAAATCATTCCGGACTTGTTTTACCAGTTCAAATCCATTTATTCCTGGCATCATCACATCGCTGATTATCAGATCAGGCATGTAGTTTAAAATATGGTTAAGGGCTTCGCATGAGTTGATTTCTTTTATGACATCGTAATGATCGGATAAGATGGATTCGATAAAATCGCACATTTCAACATTATCATCGATAATTAAAATTCTTTTCTCATGAGTAAATACATGAGGTTGGAGTTCATTGCCTGTTAACGGTTCAACTGAGCCTGGATTTGTTAGAATTTTCTTAAATACTTCGAATTCTACTTTACTTGCTTTAACAGGTAATTTCACAGAAAAGGTCGAACCTTTTTCAAGTATACTTGAAACACTAATTGTACCTTTGTGTAATTCAACCAGTTTTCTTGTAAGATCCAATCCAATTCCGGTTCCTGAGTATTCTGCTGATTGTTTGGGCGAAGTGAAAAACCGGTCGAATATACGATCTATTTCGGTTGGGTTGATTCCTTTACCTGTATCCGTGATTTCGATAATCAAGGTTCCTGATTGTTTATCAAAATCGAGGTTAACTTCCACCGAACCTCCTTCAGGAGTGTGCTTAACCGCATTTGAGAGGATATTTGAAAAGATTTTTTCAATTTTATCAGAATCGAAATCGCAGAAATAACTTGAAATTGTTGATTTATAACAAAGAGTAATATTTTTTTGTCTGGCAAGTTCTATAAAATTTTCTGAGCAGACCTTAATATATTTGACAATATCTTCATGATTCAGGTTAAGCTTCATCATATTACTTTCAATTTTACTAAAATCCATAATCTGATCAACCAGCATTTTAAGTCTGGACGCATTTCTGTATATTGTCTGAAGAGGTGATGCATTTTCGGTCTCCATTATAAGTTTTTTAAGGGGACCCAAAATTAGCGTCAATGGTGTCCTTAATTCATGCGAAACATTAGTGAAAAATTGATTTTTAAGTTGGCCCAATTCTTCTGTTTTCTTTTTTTCCAGATGTTCCTGCCAAAGCCTGTTTTTTAAGTTTACAGAGATTATGGTATGTTTTCGGAAAAAATAAATTACAAGAATAAACAATAACAGAAATATAACTTTTGCTTCCCATGTTTGCCACCATCCAGGCAGTATGATGATATCAATCGAAATACCATTTTCATTCCACAATCCATCGTTGTTTGATGCTTTAACCTTAAAAGTATAATTACCCGGATCAAGGTTTGTGTAGGTAGCCGAATGTTGTTTGCCGACATAGTTCCAATCTTTTTCAAATCCTTCAAGTTTGAATGCATATTGATTATTCTCCGGGGCCAATAAATTAAGTGAGGCAAATTCTAAAGTAATAACAGAGTTTTTATGTGAAAATTTCAAAACTTTTGTCATACTGATATCATCTGCCAAAGGAGAGTTCTCATCACCAAAGCTGATAGGCTTATTAAATATTAATAGTCTTGTAAAAACAATATTCGGAGCGTAAGGATTTGATTTGATCTTATCAGGATTAAAAACATTATATCCATTATTGCCTCCAAAATAAATCATCCCCTTCTTATTTTTAAAAGTCGACTGAGCATTAAATTCATTTCCCTGTAATCCATCGCTTATGTTATAATTTTTAAACACAGGTTTTTCGGGAACATTAACAGCATTAACAAATTCCGAAATGCCATTACTGGTGCTAATCCATAAGTTCCCGTGATTATCTTCAATAATGGCTTTAATTATGTTTTCGGGTAATCCATCGCTTTGAAAATAATGTTTGAAACTACTATCGGATCTAATAAAGAGGTTTATCCCATTACTTGTACCTATCCAAATATTTTTTTTACTATCCTCATAAAAACAACTTGCCCCATTGTAACTGATACTTTTAGTATTTGACGGGTCGTGTGTAAAAGTTGTAAAATGATTGGTCTCTATATTGAAAAGATCTATTGCTACGGTTGTCGAAACCCAAATATTACCATTACTGTCTTCCATTAAGCCCGTTACCCAATCACCTGAAATACTATTTTTATTATAATCTACCCGGTAACGCTTAAAAGTGTTCCTTTTATAATTATATCTGATGAGTCCTGAGCCCATCGTTGCAATCCAGAGATTTTTATCCTGTGTTCCAATGATATTTAAGACACTATAGTTTCCAATGCTTTTAGGACTGTTCTCATCGAACATAAAATGCTTAAATGTTTTAATGCGTTCATTGAAAAGATTTAGTCCGCCATTCCATAAACCAATCCACATATTATTGCTGCTATCACGACAAATATCCCATACTGCATTTGATCCAATAGATTGAGGATCGTTATACTGGTGGGTATAATAATGAAATTTATTAGTATGTTTATCTAATATATTGAGCCCATCTTCTGTGCCGATCCATAAAGAATTGTCATCCTCAAAAATTGTATTAACTCTATTGTTATTAATACTTGCATTTGAACCGGGTAAATGCTTGAAATGATCGAATTTTTGAAGTATAGCATTGCAATAATTAATACCATTTCCATAAGTTCCAATCCAAGTTGTATTTTGTCTATCGTGATAAATATAATGTATTGAATTATCTGATAATCCTTCCGGATCAACCGGGTCGGCTTCTATATGTTTAAACGGTACATTTTTCCCCTGAAAAGTTTTCAAATCGATAAGATTCAATCCTCCGTTTTCAACACCGATCCATAAATAACCGTTTTCATCCTCAGCAAAAGCATAAATTGCTCCATCGGTAATAGTTTCACTATTAACCGGGTCATATTTAAAACTTATAAAATCTGGATTTCGAGGGTTGTTTTTGTCATAAGTCATATAAAATAGTCCATCGGAGTTAGTACCAATCCATATGCCTCCCTTGCTGTCTTGAAATAATGAACGAATCAGACAATTTGCCGCTGATCCAATTTTTTTATCAGGATTTATTCTAATGTATGAATAATCAGCGGTATCCAGAAGCAATAACCCATTATATGTAGCCAACCAAAAATTATTATTGTTGTCGTGCAGAATATCTTCAATTTTGATATCGTTATGAATCTGCCTTGCAGTATCGTTTGCCGGATTAAAAAGGAATAATCCTCCCGGTGAACCCACCAGGAAAAAGCCGTTGTCGTATTCATAAATACAGCTTACATAGTTATTAATTGCTGATATAGGAATAAATTCATCTTTTTTGCGATCATACAAATTAAGTCCGGCCTGGGTTCCAACCCAAAGATTTCGCATTCTGTCTTCATAAATGACAAAAATGTTGTTATGGTTAATACTATGCGGATCGCCTGATTTATATTTATATGTTTTAAATGAAATGCCATCGTATCTGTTAAGTCCGTCAGCAGTACCCACCCAAAGGTAACCTATACTATCCTGGAATATGCATTTTACCCAACTACGCGAAAGGCCATCCTGTACAGTTAGATGTTTAAACTTTATGAGACTTTCCTGAGAAAATAAATTCAGAAAAGAAATTAGAAATAGTCCAAAAGATAAAATAATCTTCATGACAAATGAGAAAAGTTACTATTAACAGGTGTTTGGGATTAAAGCTATTATATCCTGTGTTTAAGAACAGGAATATTCTCATCATCCCTATTCAAATATATAAAAAAACTATGAAAATTTACTACTTCGGATTATTTCATCCGTTAGAGATAATTAAATTTTTGTCAGCTTTATTTTTTATTGGTCATTTCGGTGATCTCCGGATCACAAGTTATTTTGTTTTTAAAAACGGGAATATAATAGAAAGTAAAATAATTAAAATAGATAGTCCCTTCGTTTATTTTTTTTGATGTTGAAAAAAATTATGAAACTATCAGTACTTATATTTTTAAGGATAAAATATTAGTTATAAAGCTTCATAATCCTGTAAATTGAAATAATCCAAAATACAATTTCTCAAAAAATAATATTGGATGAGCATTCCTATTGGTGATTATTCCAATAAAAAAGCAACATCAAATTCAGGTTATGCCAAAAATAGTTTAAGTGTAAATGTTGTATACAATTATCGATTAATCTCATTTTTGGGAGTTTAATTCAGAGGGTATTTAAGTAAAAACATGTTTAAACATAAATACACTAAAAAATGGAGCTTTACGAAACCTTTCATTCACACCGTAGAAAAGCTCGGGTACTTTATCTCAAAGATCCGGTTACAGCTGAAAGATTGGCAATAACAGGCAGTATGCCACGTTCCTATTTAATTTCGCTCGAAACTGTTAAAAATTCTATTCGGTAACCCTGGGCGTCTTCGTCCATAGCTGATGTAGAGACTATCAAACCCTGAAGGTTTTAAAAACCTTCAGGGTTTATTTTTATACCGCCGGTATTAACCAAAAGAATCCCCATCATTTCATAACAAAATGTTATTGATTGCATACGTGGTTAATCTCACAAAATCATCAATTAATAAAATAAATACTACAAACAGAAACATTAAATCTATTACCTGCGTAATGGCCGATAAAGATCCATAAACATTTAAAAAACCAGTGCAATTAGTAGTATACATTTAACACAATTTATTATGAAAGGAACTATAGATTTTAGCTACGATGAAAAAAATGACATTGTAATTGCAACTCCTCATTGGAATGTTGAAACAAAAGAAGAATGTGAAATATGGTATAACCAGTGGGTTGAATATATGTCAAAATTCAGCAGGAAAATGGATGTTATAATGATTCTTGATGATTTTAATGTGAAAGCCAGTTATTCTGTTGAATGGGGTCATTACAGGGTTAAAGTACTTCATGAATACACCCGTTTTTCATATCGCGTAAACCCGAACTTAGTTACAGGGATATTTATTAAAACCAGTGGAATACGCTTTAATGCCTCAACAAACGAAGCCAATTCGCTTGAGGCCGCAATACAAGCTATTATGGAAGACAGAAAAAAAGCTGCAGCATAAATTAAATCCGGATAATCCGGATTTATCTCAGATCTCTTACTATTCGGTCTCCTTGTTTGAATATTTCATTCAACAGGGAGATTGTTTGTTTATTGGAAACAGATTTTACTGCCAACAACAACGCAAATGAAGAATTTTCCGACAAGTGTAACGCAAAATGGCGTTTTCTTGTTGACACTATTTAAAACTCACTTGTATCTCCATTACCTCTGCCCTGCCGGCAGTCTTCAGTTTCGGTCCCCAGCCCTGGATACCGCATGAAACAAAAAAATCGGTACCGTGGATCTTTTTATGCCCCCACGAGAGTTGGTAAACCATGTCGGTGATGTAATTAAATGGAAAAAGCTGGCCGTCGTGCGTATGTCCCGATACCTGTATGTCTACACCGTTATTCCAGGCATCTTCCAGTCCCACCGGCTGATGGTCCATTAGCACAAGCGGTTTGGTAGTATCGATACCTGCAATGATATCCTTCAACTTTTCACGATCCTTCACATACCTGTCCTTCCTACCCGCCAGGTAAAAAGCGCTGTCGATATATACTACCGAATCGAGTAGCAGGGTCATATTGCTGTTTCGCATAAAACCAATACGTTTTTCATAATTCCCATAATATTCATGATTTCCCGTTGCCGCGTATACACCGAACCGGGGGTGTAGTTCCTTAAAATCCTGCTGATAAGTCCGCCGGTACACCCTTTCATTATCCGTATCCATCACATCCCCCACTATCAGCACCAGGTCGGGATGCGTGCTGTTGATCTGCTGCAACGATCCGTTTCACCATGTCTTTTCGTGTAAACGCGTTCAGATGAAAATCGGATGCAACGGCAATAGTAAGCTTTTCCAGATCACCGGCTTTTTTGGGTACATCCACTTTATACGAATCCACCACCGGGCGAATATAATTCAGGCGGCCATAGATAACAATGCCAATTACCAGGATAGTAACGATTGAAAAAGTTACTTTTCGTGTTTTGCTTTTTTTCAGAAAATCCACCGGAATGATTTTTATTCCCCTGTTTATAAGCAATGTCAGATCGATAAGTACCATAATCAGGAAATAATACAACAAAGCCGGCAGGTAATAATAACTCACAAACAAGGCTGCTTTCACCGGAAATACATAGGTGAAATGATAAGCTATTTCGCTGAAAGGATACAGGATGATCAGTATGATATATATTATTGAGATAAAATGCCAGTATCTCTCATGATTCACGATCTTTTTCAACCGGTAAAACAGGTATACATTCGGCAACAGGTATATCACAAGAAAAGAGAAAAAGAAACCCGAAAGAAGGTATATTACCGAAAGGCCCAGCCCGGTAATCACCAGCCCCGTAATATTTCTTTTCTGATTGTCCCGAAGGATCGCCCTGTGCTGGTTCATCAGCTTCACGCGTTTCACATAAGCCTGGTACAAAAGATACAGGAACGCCAGAATGCCCTGTACTACCAGTAAAGAAAGTACCATTAAACCCAGTAACTGGGGACGACCATTGGGCCCATTGGCCATGCTTTCCTTCCACCTGCCGGTAATGAAATTCAGTAGCAGGTACATCAGCAGGGTAACCAGCGATCCGCCGAATAACGCCAGCAGGGCCCTTGTCTTGTTCGTACTTCGAAGGTTACGGAAGATCATAAC
>CAVVIO010000076.1:0-3045 GCA_963748095.1 uncultured Bacteroidales bacterium | reverse complement strand
AAAAACAGCCCCATTTTTATTACTTCAGGACAAATATAAATCTCTCATAGCGACACTTCCTCTTTTTCCAGCTTCTTAAACCCATGACAATTGATGACAATTTTTTACCTTGCTATGACATTATATTCTTGCTAAGCTTTTACTTTTGAGAAGTAATAACAATTATAAATTGCAGCACTGTGTGAAAAATAGCGTCATTAGATGCGGGAATAAAGTGCCTGCATATTATAATTTCATTTATGACTTTGAAATTCAGGACTTATGAATGGGAATTAAATTCCTTCTGGTTTGTTATTGATTTAGAATTTTTTAAAAAAAGATTGAACCAAAAAGACTTTGAAGTTTATACTGATTATAATTAGGTATTATATATGAAATTGTATAGTGGTGGTAAAGCGGATTTCAGATTCCCTGATTATTAATTATGAAAAAAATAAAATTGTATGTACCGGTATTTTCTGCATGTTGCTGTTATTGTTTGTTTCTTCATTTTCCATATCTGCACAAAAAAGGATCTATACTACTGCAAGGGTAACCTCCGGAGCGCCCGTCATCGATGGTGTCTTTAATGAAGAAGCATGGAATAATGTAGAATGGAGTGGAGACTTTATTCAACGTCAACCTTATGCTAACAAACCACCTTCGCAGCAAACACGTTTCAAAATTCTTTACGACGACAATAACCTGTATATTGCAGTACGCTGTTTTGATACGGCTCCCGACAGTATTGAAAAACGTATGTCAAGACGAGACGGATTTCCGGGCGACTGGGTGGAAATAAATATAGACAGTTATCACGATCTGCGTACGGCTTTTTCTTTTACTATCAGCGCTTCTGGAGTAAAAGGAGATGAAGCGATTACCAATGATGATAACTGGGACTCCAGCTGGGATCCGAACTGGTATGCCAAAACCACAGTGGATTCAAAAGGCTGGACAGCAGAAATACGAATTCCGTTCACGCAACTCCGATTTGGGAAACAGGAGGATTATGTTTGGGGGTTACAGCTTTCACGCAGGTTATTCAGGAAACAGGAAATATCCTGTTGGCAGTACGTTTCGCCGAATGCCGCCGGATGGGTTCATTATTTTGGTGAATTGCATGGCATCAAAAATATCACCCCTAAAAAGCAAAAAGATATTATCCCTTACGCAGTAGGATCATATAATCATTATGAAAAGGAAGATGGTAATCCCTTTGCTGATGGAAAGGATTATTTAGGAAATGTAGGAGTAGATGGTAAGTTTGGGATAACCAATGATCTCACCCTTGATTTTACCGTTAATCCCGATTTTGGCCAGGTGGAAGCAGATCCTTCTGAAGTAAACCTCACCACATTCGAAACTAAATTTTCAGAGAAACGGCCGTTTTTTATTGAAGGTAAAAATATTCTTAGTTTCCGCATTACAGGCGGGGATGGAGGTTTGTCAAATGATAATTTATTTTATTCCAGGAGAATAGGAAGACGACCGACAAGATCGATTGATCTGGCTGACAGCGAATACGCAAAAATCCCGAAAAATACTACCATATTGGGCGCTTTCAAAGTAACCGGTAAAACACGAAAAGGATGGTCTATTGGAGCCATGGAAAGTATTACGCAAAAAGAGATGGCAAAAATCGACAGGGAGGGAGTACGATCTCAATTGACCATGGAACCATTTACCAACTATTTTGCGGCCCGGGTTCAAAAAGATATGGACAGCGCCAATACGCGAATAGGTGGCATGATAACCTCTGTAAACCGTAACCTCTCAGATCCGTATTTAGCAAGTACAATGAGTCGGTCGGCTTATACCGGGGGAGTAAATTTCGAGCATCAGTGGAAAGATCAGACATACTATATTCGTTTTAATTCCGTGTTCAGCCTTCTGCAGGGAAGTAAAGAAGCAATGACAGAAATTCAGTCTTCATCACCACACTTTTTTCAGCGGCCCGATGCAAAATACCTGAAAGTTGACTCATCTCTTACAAGTTTAACCGGTTGGGGAGGAAATATTGAATTCGGTAAAGCCGGCAATAGTAAGTGGATGTATCTGATATGGATTACCTGGCGCTCCCCGGGACTCGATCTTAACGATATAGGCTACATGCGGCAAAGTGATGAAATTCAGCAGGTGGCCTGGGCCGGGTTCCGGCAGAATGAGCCATTTTCCATTTTCAGGAATCTGGGCCTGAATTTCAATGAGTGGTACGGATTAAATTTTGGCTTTGAAAAGAAATACATGGGTGGTAATATTGGGGCCTACGGAACTTTTAAAAACTATTGGAATGCCAATATAGGGATATCCAGAGACAATAAATCCCTTTCTTTCGAGGAATTAAGAGGAGGTCCTGCACTATTATATGACGGGGGCATCAATACATGGTCAAACCTGTCCACAGATCAGCGGAAAAAATTGCAGTTTTACACAGGTTTAAGTACGAATGTCAAGGATCATAACACTGCACATGGGCAATATTATTACTTAGGGGTGAATGCTCAGCTTGCCGATGCTCTTCAAATTTCCATCGAACCGGATTTCAGTAAAAGAATGGACGAAATTAATTATGTTAATACACTGGATGAGCTCCCGAACGTTCGTTATATCAGGGGAACGATAAATCAAACTACAATTCAAACTACTTTCAGAATTAATTATAACCTGACGCCCGATTTTACGGTACAGTTTTATGCAATGCCATTCATTTCGGCAGGTAAATACAAAGATTTTAAATATATAGTTAATCCGCGCGCCGATAAATTCAGTGACCGCTTTATCCAGTATACCAGCGATCAGATTAGTTATGACGATAATAATTCTGTATATAAAATAGATGAAAACAGGGATGGCAATACAGATTATACTTTTGACAATCCAAATTTTAATGTGTTCGATTTTAATTTAAACATGGTTGTCCGTTGGGAATACTCACCAGGTTCTGTTTTATATCTTGTATGGTCTCAAAATCGTAATTCGTCTCAATCGACCGGTAATTTTTCTCTCAATAAAGATGTAAGAACCCTCTACGATATTTATCCCAGCAATATCTTCTTAATTAAG
>CAVVIO010000075.1:0-9918 GCA_963748095.1 uncultured Bacteroidales bacterium | reverse complement strand
GAAGAGGTTTGATCTGCGCACCTATTCCTGAAAATCGTTGTGAAGAACTTGATCTTGAATTAATGGTAGGTTCAAATACCTCCTCACATGGTACTCCGTTTACCGTATCGGTCGATTTGCTTGGCAATGGGTGTACCACAGGGATATCGGCCAGCGACAGGGCAAAAACTATCAAAGCGCTGGTTGATCCTTCCACGAAACCGGATGACCTGGGACGCCCCGGGCACATTTTCCCGCTAAAAGCAAAAAACAAAGGAGTACTTCGCAGACCCGGGCATACAGAAGCAGCAGTTGATCTGGCCCGTCTGGCCGGTCTCACACCGGGAGGAGTACTGGTAGAAATAATGCATGAAGACGGCTCAATGGCAAGGTTACCTCAATTAATAAAAATAGCTGAAAAATTCGATCTCAAAATCATTACCATTAAAAGTCTTATTACATACCTGCTGGAAAAAGACAGTCTGATAATTAAAGGTGTCCGGGTAAAACTTCCGACCAAATATGGTAATTTCGAAGCGATTCCTTTTATTCAAAAATCAAATCAACTGGAACATATTGCTTTGATCAAGGGGAAATGGAATAAGGATGAACCTGTCCTTGTCAGGGTGCATTCTTCCTGTATTACCGGAGATATTTTCGGTTCCTATCGCTGCGATTGTGGTTCCCAGCTTCACGAGGCTATGCGGATGATCGAGAAAGAAGGAAAAGGAGTGATCGTTTACATGAACCAGGAAGGCCGGGGAATAGGACTTTTTAATAAGATCAGGGCGTATAAATTGCAGGAAGAAGGACGTGATACTGTAGAAGCTAACCTCGACCTGGGATTCGAGGAAGATGAACGTGATTATGGTGTGGGAGCCAGTATTTTAAGGGAACTGGGGTTGGGCAAAATCCGCCTGATAACCAATAATCCTGTAAAAAGAGCGGGACTGGAAGGTTACGGACTGGTAATAGTTGAAAATGTTCCTGTGGAAATTCCGCCTAACAAACACAATCATTTTTACCTGCAAACCAAACGTGTTAAAATGGGCCATTTTCTTGAACTGATTGATGATGACCCTCCGGAAAAAGAATAATTTGCTTTTTAAACACTTTTAAATAATATGAGCGGAACCGGAATGCGGATTATTTTTATGGGCACTCCAGAGTTTGCTGTTACCTCCCTGCAAAAATTGCTGGACGACGGCCAACAGGTTGTTGGTGTGATCACAGCTCCCGACAAACCTTCCGGACGTGGAAGAAAAATACAACCATCACCCGTAAAAACCTATGCTGCCGAAAAAGGATTACCTGTTCTGCAGCCCACAAATCTTAAAGATCCGGTTTTTATCGAAAAGCTTCGGTCACTAAAAGCCGACCTTCAATTAGTTGTAGCCTTTCGCATGTTGCCCGAAATAGTATGGAAAATGCCCGGGCGTGGTACTGTTAACCTACATGCTTCCCTCCTGCCCGATTACAGGGGTGCAGCTCCCATTAACTGGACAATTATCAACGGTGAAGAAAAAACCGGTGTTACTACTTTTTTTATCGAACAGGATATTGACACTGGGAATATCATTTTCCGTGAAGAAGTACCTATATTACCCGACGAAACTGCAGGTGAACTGCACGACAAGCTGATGGAAAAAGGAGCTGACTTATTACTTAAAACTGTCCTCGCCATTAGTAAAAACAACTATTCACGAATAAAACAATCGGATCTTGTCAAAAACAGGGAAATAAAACAAGCTCCCAAAATCTTCAAGGAAAACTGCCGTATCGACTGGTCAATGGATATTCACAGAATTTATAACTTCATCAGGGGACTGAGCCCCTATCCTACTGCTTTCACAGAATTAACATATAAAAATAAAATCATCCCCGTTAAGATTTATGAAGCAGAAATGATAATTGACAAACATGACAAACCTTCAGGAACTATCGTAACTGACAATAAAACCTATTTTGACATTGCAGTTGACGGTGGATACATAAAAATCAAAGAATTACAACTGGCTGGTAAAAATAAGCTCAGTATTGTAGATTTTCTGAAAGGATTCGACGCCCGGGAAAAATATAATTTAGTTTTTTAAATCGTCGAATTCGAATTTTAACTTTTCATCATCTTTTGTATTATCATCCCTTTTTAAAACCGATCCCGGTTTATTTCTCTCTGCTTCGAGATTATTTTTTAATCTTCTTCTAAGGGATAACTTTTGCCCGGTTTTCGGTTCCGTCCCTGGGGTCAAATTGTTCTTTTCATATAATTTTTCAAGTTTTACTCCATAATGTTGTGATATGGAATACATGGTTTCCCCCTCCTGAACAATATGGTACTTATTTCCGGCAGCAGCCTTGTTTCTTTTGGGTTGCAGGTATATTCGCTCACCAGCGGTTAATGGCGAATCTTCAGCAAGTTCATTGTATTTCGGCAGTTCCCATGATAATTTATCGAATTCATCAGCCAGCTTATCAAAAGTATCCCCACTTTTTGCAATTATATATTTTACCCGATTGTTAATCAGAACCTGCCGCTGATCCATACCCGACATATTTTCATCGACATCTGCAATTTTTTCATCGTTGTTTTTGCCAAAAGATTTTGTGCCGGCAGATGCGATCACATCCTGATCATACTGGTAAAGCTGATTCGCTTCAATAATATCTATCAGCCTTTTAGCATAAGATGGACTGGTGGCATATCCGGCTTTTTTAAGTCCTTTGGCCCAGTCCTTATAGTCTTCAGGATCGAGTTTAAATAAAAAAGCATACCTGCTTGTACCAGTCAGAAAATCGGAATGATCTTTATATGATTCTTCGGGATTTTTATATCGCCTGAAGCATTCATTTCTGGCATCATCATTATGCCTGATTTTCCTTCCGTTCCAGTTATCGTGACATTTAATACCAAAATGATTATTTGCTTTACGGGCAAGCTTACTGTTTCCATCGCCCGATTCGAGAATCCCCTGTCCAAGGGTAATACTGGCAGGTATACCCGTACGTTCCATTTCTTCCATGGCAATCGATTTATAAGTCTCGATATATTCCTGCCGGGTCATTTTACTTTGCTGTGCTTTTCCTGCAATACCAGTGAATACTAGTGCGATAATTATTACTGTTCGTCTGTGCATAGTAAAATTTCTTGCAAAACTATCAAAATTTGAATGAACATAACTCTTAAAAAATACCACGTTTTAAACAACTAATTGTAAATTTGAACAAAATGATAACAATGAACAAACGAAAAATTGTTTCAGAAATTATTGAATTCTCAGATTTGGAAGAAATGAACCCTGAAGACAGGATGTTAATACATAAAGCCATGAATGCATCTTCTGTTGCTTATGCCCCTTATTCACTGTTTCGGGTGGGAGCAGCAGTGTATCTGGAAAATTCTGAAATAATCTCTGGAAATAACCAGGAAAATGCCGTTTTTCCTACAGGTTTGTGCGCCGAAAGGGTTGCCGTTTTTTATGCCCATTCAAAATATCCCGATATTCCTATCCGGGCAATTGCTGTTGCTGCCATTCAAAATGACAATTTTACAGATAATCCTGTAGGTCTGTGCGGAAGCTGCAGGCAGGTACTTCTGGAAAGCGAAAACAGATTTAAAAATAACATTAAAATTATCATGTACGGCAGAAATAAAATAATCCAGATATCCTCGGTAAAGGATTTATTACCCTTACATTTTGAACATTTAAAGTAGAAATTCTTTTCTAGTCGATTGAGAATTTCCCCCACAGTATTTCCGATGCTGGTGGATCAGCAATTATCTCAATAGATTCTTTTTTAACAGGGTGAATAAACTTTATTCTGTGTGCATGCAGGCTGATACCACCATCCTCATTTGAACGGGGATACCCGTATTTTAAATCTCCTTTTATCGGACAACCGATATTTGCCAGCTGGCTCCTTATCTGATGATGACGACCCGTGTGTAATTCGATACTTAATAAATAGTACCTGTCAGAACGACCAATCAGGTGATATGTCAATCTGGCCAATTTCGAGCCGGGAACCTCTTTACTGTGACAATAAGATTTATTTTGCCGGGCATTTTTCACCAAATAATCAACCAATGTTTCTTCGTCCTTTCGGGGTTTGTTTTTAATAATAGCCCAGTATTCTTTTTGCATTTCCCCGTCGTGAAACATTTTATTCAGCCTGGTTAATGCCTTACTTGTCTTGGCAAATAAAACAATCCCGCTTACCGGACGGTCCAGGCGATGTGTAACACCGAGAAATACATTTCCCGGTTTATTATATTTTTCTCCGATATAAGTTTTGATTTTCTGATCCAGTGATATATCGCCTGTTATATCTTTCTGCACCAGATCGCTGTTGCCCTTATTTACAGCAATGATATGATTGTCCTCATATAAAATGTCGGGAAATTTATCCATTAAAAGTTATAAATGGTAAATGCAAATAATTAATATTGCTCCCGTTCGTTCGGGAAGTCCAGTTTTTTCACATCATCGATATAATTGCTCACGGCTCCCGATACTTCCTGGAAGAGATTATGATAGCGCCTGAGAAAACGCGGCGAGAATTCCTGTGTAATGCCCAGCATATCATGCAACACCAAAACCTGGCCGTCAACACCGGGTCCTGCGCCAATACCAATGATGGGAATTTTCAATTCTTTGGTTATTATAGATGCCAGGCTGGCAGGGATTTTTTCAAGAACAATTCCGAAAACTCCCAGTTTTTCTAGTAAATGTGCATCTTCAATCAACTTGGCAGCTTCTTCTTCCTGCTTTGCACGCACGACATAAGTTCCGAATTTAAAGATCGATTGTGGTGTCAGTCCCAGGTGACCCATGACAGGAATACCGGCTGATAAAATACGTGTGACAGATTCCTGAATTTCCATGCCACCTTCCACTTTTACAGCATGAGCCCCCGTTTCTTTCATTATTCTGATGGCTGAATTCAGCGCTTCTTTTGAGTTACCCTGATATGTCCCGAAAGGCAGATCGACAATTACCAATGCGCGTTTCACTGCCCTTACCACTGAAGCTGCATGATAGATCATCTCATCCAGGGTGATGGGGAGCGTGGTTTCGTGACCAGCCATCACATTCGAAGCCGAGTCACCAACGAGTATGACGTCTATTCCTGCATTATCGAGTATTTTAGCAAATGAATAATCATAAGCAGTCAGCATGGCTATTTTTTCGTTACGTAATTTCATCTCATTAAGCACATGCGTAGTTATCTTTTTTGGTTTTCCTTGTTCCATCATGTTTACAGAATTTTAATTACTACACAAAGTTGACAAATATATTTAAACTGACATCCTAGTTAAAAGAAAAAATATCCTTTTTAAGTTGTCAGTCTGTCTTTTTGTCACCAATATAATTTTTCAACCGGACATAACCCATTCAGTTATTGAAAATATGTCAGAATTATAGTATGGCATAATCATTGTCCCAAGCAAAGTACAAAATGAAAATTATAATATTAATTCTTAAAATATATCAAAATGGGTAAAATAATAGGCATTGATTTAGGAACCACTAACTCTTGTGTTGCTGTTATGGAAGGGAATGAACCGGTTGTTATTCCCAATAGTGAAGGAAAACGAACAACTCCGTCCATGGTTGCATTTATCGAGAATGGAGAACGTAAGGTTGGTGATCCTGCTAAAAGGCAAGCAATTACTAATCCCCACAAAACTATTTTCTCTATTAAAAGATTTATGGGTGAGACCTTTGATAAAGTAACCAAAGAAACCAACAGGGTACCTTACAAAGTTCTTAAAGGTGACAATAATACACCAAGGGTTGAAATAGATGACAGGAAATATACACCCCAGGAAATTTCTGCGATGATATTACAAAAAATGAAGAAAACGGCAGAAGATTACCTGGGTCAGGAAGTAACCGAGGCGGTGATCACCGTACCGGCATATTTCAGCGATTCACAGCGTCAGGCAACAAAAGAAGCCGGTGAAATTGCAGGACTAACAGTTAAAAGAATTATCAACGAACCAACAGCAGCTTCTCTGGCATATGGACTTGACAAAAAGAGCAAAGACATGAAAATTGCCGTTTTCGACCTGGGAGGAGGAACCTTCGATATATCCATTCTTGAGCTGGGTGACGGTGTATTTGAAGTAAAATCCACCAATGGGGATACACATCTTGGTGGTGATGACTTCGACCATGTTATTATTGACTGGCTTGCTGATGAATTTAAAAAAGATGAAGGATTAGATCTCAAAAAGGATCCTATGGCTATGCAACGATTGAAAGAAGCTGCAGAAAAAGCCAAGATCGAATTATCGAGTTCTGCATCAACAGAAATAAATCTTCCTTATATAATGCCTGTAGACGGAATTCCCAAACACCTGGTAAAAACACTGACAAGGGCAAAATTCGAAAGTCTTAGTGACCAACTGATCCAGGCAACTATTGAGCCTTGTAAAAAAGCATTAAAGGACTCAGGCCTTTCTAATTCAGAGATTGACGAAGTAATCCTTGTAGGAGGATCAACAAGAATACCAGCCATACAGGAAGTTGTTGAGAAGTTCTTTGGTAAGAAACCTTCCAAAGGAGTTAATCCCGATGAAGTGGTTGCAGTGGGTGCTGCCATTCAAGGAGGTGTATTAACAGGTGAAGTGAAAGATGTATTACTTCTTGATGTAACACCGTTATCCCTTGGTATCGAAACCATGGGTGGCGTGTTTACCAAGCTTATAGAATCAAACACGACCATACCTACCAAAAAAGCCGAGACATTTACCACGGCTGCTGATAATCAGCCATCGGTTGAAATTCATGTATTACAGGGTGAACGACCTATGGCTGCCGGTAATAAAACAATTGGCAGGTTCCATCTGGATGGTATTCCACCATCACCACGTGGCATTCCCCAGATTGAAGTAGCTTTCGATATTGATGCAAATGGTATTTTAAATGTATCGGCTAAAGATAAAGGTACCGGAAAAGAACAAAGTATCCGGATCGAAGCATCTTCTGGCTTAACCGACAGTGAAATAGAACGTATGAAGGAAGAAGCCAAGGCAAATGAAGAAGATGATAAGAAACAACGTGAAACGATCGATAAATTAAATGCTGCCGACAGCCTGATCTTCCAGACAGAAAAACAGTTGAAAGAGTTTGGAGATAAACTTCCGGCCGATAAGAAAGGCCCGATTGAAAAAGCACTGGCCGATCTCAAGGAAGCTCATAAAAGTCAGAACCTTGAAGAGCTCGAAAAAGCCACTGCCGAACTGAATAAAGTATGGCAGGCAGCTTCTGAAGAGCTTTACAAAGCCGGTCAGGCAGGAAATGCCGGAGCTGAAGCAACACAACAACAGGAACAACAAAGTGAAGGTTCCGATTCAAAAAGCGATCAGGAAGTAACCGATGTCGATTTTGAAGAAGTAAAGTAAGTTCTCATTAAATATAATCCAAAAACCCCGGAATTATCCGGGGTTTTTTATTTAATAGCAGAATGAACTTTTTGATTCATAAAAGTCACTTTCACTACAGGTTCGGAAAATGAAAATTTCTTTCTACCATTTTAGGCAATTTAATCTCGGTGTATTGATTACATTTCTCTATTTTTACTACTGAATTTAAATTTTTTAATTTTTATAATGAAAAAACATGTCTTACTCATTGCATTAATCTGGTTAGCATTCTCTGTGACCGGAATCTCGCAATCTTCAGTAAAAGATACCTTGTTCAATCAAACCGATGTAAACGGATTAAAACAAGGATACTGGAAAAAATATTATCCTAACGGAAAGCTGATGTATAAGGCCTTTTTCAAAGATAATAAACCGGTAGGCATAATGCACCGCTATTTCGATAACGGGAATCTGCAGGCACTTATGAATTTCGATAAAACCGGGGAACATACCCGGGCAAAATTATATTTCGACAACGGTAAGATAGCTGCAGAAGGTAATTACATCAATTCAAAAAAGGACAGTATCTGGAAATATTACAGCTACTATACACATACAATTGTGGCCGTTGAAAATTATGTCAAGGGCATAAAAGAAGGACTTTCAAAAAGATATTTTGAGAATGGTGGCATTTCGGAGGAACTGGAATGGCAAAATGACAAGAAAAATGGTGAATGGAAACAATATTTCCCCAGTGGTACTGTTCAAAGTACAGGTTCCTATAAAGATGATAAGCTGAACGGTGAATATAAAGTATATTATGAATCGGGGCAATTAAAAGCTGTTGGCAATTATGACAATAATATAATGAATGGAAAATGGGTATATTATGATGAGAAAGGAAATATTCAGGTACAATTAAATTATATAAACGGAAGACCTGAAAATGCAAAAAAACTGACGGCTGATGAACAAAAATTTTTCGAAATGATAGAACAAAACAAGGGGAAATTCAATGATCCCACACCGACTGATGTTCTACCTGGCGGACAAAGAAATAATTATTAGTAAAATGTATCCATGTGGCTAAAAAGTATTTCGGGGTGTTTTTTACTGGCATTACAAATCAGTGTATATAGTCAGACTGCCCCTGACAGGTACTTTTTAAAATTTACCGACAAAGCACATAATTCCTTTTCTTTAGACAGACCTGAAGAATTCCTTTCGAAAAGGGCACTGGAACGGCGGGCACATTACAAAATCCCGCTGAAATACAATGATTTACCAGTCTCGGAATATTATATAGACAGTCTTAGGTCGCTGGGCATAAAAATAATTAACATTTCCAAATGGTTTAATGCCGTTACCATTTTCAGCCGAGATACGCTATTGCTGGATACAATCGACCATCTCTCATTTGTAAAGGATCCTGTAAGGAATATACCCATTAAATCGATAAAACAATTCAAATCCACAGAGCCGGTTTCAGATAAATTTGAGATTATTAATCCAACGACTACAATCAATTACGGATATGCTACACACCAAATCGAGATGCTTAACGGTCAGTTACTTCACCAACAAGGATTTACCGGAAAAAATATGGTAATTGCCGTGATAGATGCCGGATTTACTGGAGTTGACAAATTACCGGTATTTGACAGTTTATGGAACAGGGGACAGATTCTGGGCTGGCATGATTTTGTAAAAGATGGTATATCTGTCTTTCAGGCACACCCCCATGGCATGTATGTTTTATCACTGATGGGAGGAAATATCCCCAACGTGCTGGTTGGAACAGCGCCAGATGCCGGATACTGGTTATTACGTTCGGAAAACGGCAGTTCAGAGTATCTTACCGAGGAAGATAACTGGGTGGCGGCAGCTGAATTTGCCGACAGTGCAGGTGCAGATATAATTAATACATCACTTGGATATTCATTATTTGATAATCCGTTACAGGATCATTCCTATCAGGATATGAACGGAAAAACAACAAGAATTTCGATAGGAGCAAATATTGCCGCTTCGAAAGGAATGTTAGTGGTTGTAAGTGCCGGAAATGAAGGCCGTAATTCATGGCATTACATAACAACACCTGCAGATGCCGACAGCGTACTTGCGGTGGGTGCAGTTAATTCTGAGGGGATTATTGCTTCTTTCAGTTCTGTGGGTCCCACCTCCGATGGCAGGTTAAAACCCAATGTATGCGCCATGGGACAGGGAACGTTTATTGAAGGGATAGGTGGAAATATTGTTACCGGAAACGGCACTTCATTGTCAGCTCCTTTGATTACAGGTATGGCAGCCTGTCTCTGGCAGGCAAATCCGATCGCTTCAAATATGGATATTTTTAAAACCATTGAAGAAAGTGCCAGTTTATATCCCGATTCGAATTTTATCTACGGATATGGTATTCCCGATTTCAATAAAGCGAATTACCTGCTATCTGAAGAAATTAAAAATGATACTTCTATAGCCGGTAAGATTCAAATTTTTCCCAATCCTTTTCACTCTTATTTTTATCTCGAATTACATTCAAATAAGAACTTGCCGATAAGCAATACATC
>CAVVIO010000074.1:0-14481 GCA_963748095.1 uncultured Bacteroidales bacterium | reverse complement strand
GCGGCATCTGCCCTTGTTGATGATAGGCAGGGCAGGCACTTTATCGCGTCTTGAAGAAATTGTGGAGTTTATCTGGAATATGGGTTGATAAAAAACCGGGACTGGCCTATTGTTATGGTATGGAAAACCAGGCAGTACTTATTAAAAAATACTTCAACAATAAAGGAATTAAATTATCTAAAGTTGCCTGTAGTGTGGGAGGGAATAGCACAAGAATTCCATTAATAAAGAAAGTAGTATTTATAATGTTTCGTGCAACCCTATAGGCCGGGCTGAATAATTAAATGTGGAAGGATCCGATTTTGTGATCATTATGGGTATTTGCCTGGGGCATGATGTACTACTTCAACGTAATTTAAAATCTGATTTTACTACTTTTGTTGTAAAAGACAAGGTATAATAATCATAATCCGTTATTAGCAATCTCATCCTGAGAAAATTCTTTTTTGGTAATAATTTTACAAATGATTTTCTCTGGATTATTTATTATTTTCAGTTGTTTATCCGGTCAATCTATATTACTATAAAGACAAAAAGTGTATATTTAAAAATTGAAATGCTACTTTTATTATAGTCAGGAGTCCGGTAAACATTTTGTGATTTAATACTTTAGGTGGTATTATGAATTGGATGGACTTGCAAATAACATATTATGCAGAAAAACAAGTCAGATTATTACAATATGGATTTTAATCAATTTATTCATTTTGCTTTTGATGGTCTGAATGCAGGACAAGCCTCGTTTGAAATTTCAAATAATGGCAATAAAGGATCAGAAGAGTTTATTCTTACTCAATTTAATGATGTGTTTCATGAACTGTTTATTTCACAAACTGATCTTAAAAAGGGAACTTCATTAAAAAGTATATTTAAAAATAATTCTAAATTCTGGCAGGATAAGTTCAAAAAAATCCTGGATAACGGAAAGCCTGAACATTTTAGAATATATATTAAAAATCAGCAGGAAAATTATATTGCAAAATGTTTCTTAACTGATGAAAACGGAATAGAAGTTTTTATTCATTCTGATTTTTCATGTGATTCGGATTACAGGCATAAGCAGGATACAATAACAGTATCCGCTGATGTATACAGGTTGTTATTCGAATATTCCAAGGATGCCAATGGATATTTTGATTTGGACGGAAAATTATTGCTTATAAACAACAAAGGTGGTGAATTTCTGGGAGGACACCCTGATCAGTTTATTGGAAAATATCCAGAGGAATTTTTATCAAAAGAAATAGCAAAAATTCACAGACAACAGTTAAAATTAGTGATTGATTCCGGGAAGGAACTTACCTATGAAACTAAAACAGATATTTCTATGGGTAAGAGGTTGTTAAAAACAGTATATAAACCGGTTTTTGGTGATGATAAAAAACTTATGGGAATATTTCTTTCATCCAGTGATATAACGGATCTGAAAAAAGCTGAGATAACATTTTTTGAAAGTGAAGTTCTTTTTAAAACGATTTTTGAGTTGGCAGCTGTCGGTATATCGCAGGTAAATCCATCGGGTGAAATAATCAGGGTAAATCAGAAATTTGCCGATATATTAGGATATACGAGGAAAGAGTTATTGGGGAAAAATTTTCGTGAATATACATATCCTTCAGATCTTCGGATAGATGAAGAGAAGGTTAATTTAATAAATACCGGTAAAACTGATTCCTTGTTTTTAGAAAAGCGGTATGTTCATAAAACAGGAAGAATAATATGGGTAAATGTATATTCGGCTGTACTAAGAGGAGTAGATGGAAAATGGAATTATTCCGTCACTGTTATCAATGATATTACTGAACAGAAACAGGCACAAAATGAATTGATATGGCAGAAGACCTTACTGGAAACAACCTTCGATTCTATTTCCGACGGCATCATAATCACCAATCCCGACCGTATTATTATGCTCTGTAATAAAGGAGTGAAAACTACCTTTGGATACAGTCCGGATGAACTTATCGGAAAATCTATTGAGGTGGTATATGCAAAAAAAGAAGATTTTGTAAAGATGGGCGAACAACATTTCACTGTTGATCGTCCAGAGGAAGATAGAATATTCCATGCCGAGTTTATACGAAAAGACAGCAGTGTGTTTTTGGGAGAAACAAACGGAATGAGGCTTTATTCCAAGAATGGCGAGTATTTGGGTAATTTCGGAATTACAAGAAATATTACCGAACGAGCGAATCTTATGAATGAATTGCTAAAGGCTAAAGAAAAAGCGGAAGAAAGTGACCGTTTAAAATCCGCATTTCTTGCTAATATGAGTCATGAGATACGGACACCTATGAATGGGATCATCGGATTCTCCGAATTACTTAAAGGATCTGACATTACCGAGGAAGAAAAAGACAGTTACATAAGTATTATCCACGATAGCTCGAGACAATTATTGAATATTGTAAATGATATCATTGATATTTCTAAAATTGAAGCAGGTCAGATTGAAATTTATGAGAGTAAGCTGGTTTTGAATGAGTTGCTTCAGGAGATTTTTATCTTTTATAAGACGAACGCTGCAAATAAAAATATCACACTTAAAATTCGTAAAGGCCTGTCTGATTCGAAAAGTAATATACTTACAGATAATACAAAACTTCATCAGATATTGAATAATCTTATCAGTAATGCCGTTAAATTCACATCGAAAGGATTTGTAGAGTTCGGTTATCAACTTGAAGAAGATATGCTGGCATTTTATGTGAAAGACACAGGTATAGGAATACCTGAGGATCATCATAAAACTATATTTGAACGATTCCGTCAGGTTGATAACTCAATGAACCGTGTTTATGGAGGTACCGGTTTGGGGCTTTCCATATCGTATGCGTATATTAAAAAGATGGGAGGTAAAATGCAAGTGAAATCCAGTCCGGGTGAAGGATCTGTTTTTTATTTTACCATTCCTTATAAACCCGTAAATAAAATCTCGACAATCAAATCAGATCATTCACTCCAGTCGAATGCACGGCTAAAAATTCTGATTGTTGAAGACAATGAAATCAATTTTTCGTTTCTGAAAGCAGCTTTAAAAAAACCAAATATTCATATTATCCATGCATGTTCAGGTGAGGAAGCTCTTGAAATATGCAGAAATGATAGCGAACTTCACCTTGTGTTAATGGATATTAAACTTCCGGGAATGGACGGATATACTGCCACTTCGGAGATAAAAAAGATAAGACCCGGACTGAAGGTTATTGCCCAGACAGCTTATGCAATGTCGGGTGATGAAAATCTGGCTTTAGATGCCGGTTGTGACGATTACCTGACAAAACCGATTAAACTGGATGATTTAAAAAAGACCCTGAAGAAGTTTCTTGACTAAGAATAAATATGTTCAAAATGAAATTTTCGCCATCATTGGTGATAATGAGTCTCTGGAATTTGTTGTGTAGGCCTCTATATTACTCAGGAGCTATCTTAAACCGTTATTATTTTAACTTATTTGCTTCTTTTTTTCACTATTTCTTAATAGTTCGATAATGTCACGGATTGTTTTATCAGCATCTCTTAAAACGATCATTTGAATTTTCAGACTATCAAGTATCGGTTTTATTTTTACTCCAAATTCGCCTGAAATTATTTTTTCTGCTTTTCGGGATGTTAATGTATCTATAGATGCAGGACCTGCTTCCAGTTCAGCTTCTTTATTTGGATTGGGCAGAAATTCAACACCCCCGGTTGAAGTATCGTAAATGACAAAATAAGAACTCCGGCCAAACCGATGATCAAGTTTGGCATCCAATGAGTCTCCCGTTGAGGTGATTACAACTTTCATTTTTTATGAATGGTTTAATTCATTTTAAATACCATGAGATGATTGCATTTATGGCATCTTATTTCACGGCAAGGGACCCCGTAAGGATGTTCCTGCTCATGGCCACATTTCGGACAGGTACACAAATCTTTGCATTTCGAAGTGTTTTCTCCGTTTTCGGAGAACTCCTCTCCTACAATCTGAATATGCGTACTCCCACATAATGGACAGTTTTCAATGGATTTTGTTTTATCCGGATTATTGAAATTACAATTACATTCAGCACAGTGATGCCATTCACTGTCAAAATAGATTTTGCCTCCCTCAATCACTATTTGTCTTGCATTAACAAAGGCACTGGCAATCTTTGCTCTGGCACTTGCATATATCCTGGTAAATGTGGGTCTTGAGACATTCATAATATCCGACGCTTCCTGGTGGTTCAACATCTCAAAATCACATAAACGAATGGCTTCATATTCTTCATAAAGTAAGAAAACGGGCTCTTCATGATCCGGCTGCTTCAGCATGCCATAAGGTTTAAATCCTTTTACCGTAGGCGGATTTATTATCTTTCGTAATCTTTTTGGTCTGGGTGACATATGAAATAATAATGAACAATAGATTAAAACAAATGTAATGAACTATTGTTTATAACAATTATTTTTACTATATTTGAAAAAAGCATGATCTAATTAAAAGAGTTTATTTAAAACCTTAAAAATATAATAATCATGAAAAAGATCACCTATAAATTATTACTTATTATTCCACTTGTAGTTTTTGTAGATTGGATCTTGATGGTAATAACCGGATGTTTTGCCGGGGCTTGCCATGCCGGGGAAGATTTCTACTGTAAATTTTATTGTATTTTTGGAATAATTTTATTGATTTCTACAATTACCGGCTCTGTTTACATTGCATTTCATAAAAAAAGAAAATTAGAAGATAACCTGACATAAGACGGGTATATTTTGAGATTTTCAATTTCTGTTTATAAAATAAATATCAAAAACCATCTGCAAACTCCTGTTTTAGCTATTCTGAATTGCTGTGTATTATTTAATTCTTGTTTTTAAATTCTTTTCCCCATTCAAAATACATTCCATTTATTATTACCCATTTTCAGGACTTTAATTTTAGGTGAAATAATATAATATCAAAGACTGCTATAATAATCCAGTTTACTTTGTCAACAGGTTAAAACGTACAAATTCCTTTAGTAAATAATTTATATTGAATTTAAGTCACCAATAAAAGCGGATTTTTATTAAAAATAGTACATTGTAACCTACTTTTTATAAAATGTGGGATATAATAAGAAGATCTTTTATTTCAAATTTTTGATCTACAGGCGATTCAAATTGTATCTGTCATATTATATTTCATTTACACAGGAGTTACAAGAAAATGAAAAAGCATTCGATAGTAGGTAAAGAAAGGGATTATTACAATGATGAGGAAGAGTATCTCCAACTGGAAAGTTGTCCTGACGGTGGTATTAAATGCTTGAGTCAGCGGGCGGTAATAAACGAATGTATGCAGCTTTCAAGAATACACATTGAAAATAAAAATTATACCGAGGTTGTTTCAAGTTTGAAAAAGGCATTTGACTCCACATTTGATCTGGATTTCAAACCTTGTGCCAGTTGTGCGGTATTTTTCAGAAACCTTATATTTAAGTCATTAAAAAAATCTGAGAAGGAGTTGGAAAAAATGACTTCAGGTGTTTTTCGTAAAAAAAAATACGGATATTACCTGGTACAGGTTAGAAAAATGCTGGATGAGATGAAAAATCAAATAGAGAAGAATAATTAAAAAAAGTGAAAAATATCTGTATATTTCGAACGGTAATTATTAAACCTCATTATTCCTGGATTTATATTACGTCCATTTGTCAATAGTATGAATATATTTATCAATAGTTAGACTCAGTCATTTGAAAATATAAATATAATTTGTATTTTGTTTTCGTGATAAGTGCAAGAAAGTACCATCTTAAAATTTACTTAAATGAAGAAAATCAAATTCATTCTGTTATTAGCTATTATAGCAATTTATTCCTGTAAAAAGGATAAAATACCTGCTATATCAGATATTACCATAAATCCTAATCCGGTTGGCACTACCAGGAATACGAGTATAACAGCTTCTGTAGCAAATGCTGATAACATTCAGTGGTATATTGATGATTCAAAAAGTTCATCAAATACAAATCCTTTTTCCTGGAAAGCTACTTCTCCAGGTATGCATATACTTAAATTGGAGGCAACAAGTAAGGCTGGCAGTGTAACCAAAACCGATACCATTGATGTGTATGATTTCGATTTTCGCCATTCTTTCTGGGGGGATGATATTAACACAATAGATAATTCTGAAACAAACAATTCCCTTGGGTACTCCGGTAGTTATTATTATTATCAGGGAGATGTTTATAATGAAGGGGTTTCATATTATTTAGGTAGTAATGGGCTTGAATCAGCGGCAATAATTTATCTTCAGGAATACAGTGATTATAAAAATTATATCCTGGATTACCTTGGTTACATTTCAAAATTGGACCAGATATACGGTGATCATGAAGATATAACCATATGGTACGATAACACCTATCAGTATGACCAAAGTAACTGGGGTACTGCATTAGAAAACTATCTGGCAGATTTCGGATCGTTATGGCAAACCGATCGTGATGTTATAATGCTGGTTCTTTACAGGGATTCAACTGACGGGACACTTCTCTTTGGCACGATATATTATTCGATCGACTCATTGAAAAGTACTACTTCAAAAATGAATATCAGGAAATCAGGAAACCTTATCCGCAATTTGAGAGCGGGGCTAAAAAAGTGAGGTTAACAGGTTAATACTTTTCTGATTCTAATGTGAAACGGTTAAATAATGCAACTTTGATTTATTTTTCTTTGTAACTTGTAATTTCATCAGCTCTCCAGGTTCCATCTATACTTTCCTCATATTTAACGAAAATGTGGGGAGGTTTAACTGAAAAGTAAAAATAGTATTTTTCAGGTGCGAAAAACGATTGCCATCCGCCTACAGAAAGTTCCAGCACATAACAGTCGAACGTTCCTGCTTTTACTGTAACTTTTTTTATGGCTATATTTTTTAGTTTCATAGTCAAAACTCCTCCATACGCATACATATATGTTTTGAAAGATACACTGTTGCCAATTTTAAAAGGAAAACCACGGAAGGCAAAATAGTAACCCAGTGGAGAATAAATATTTGTTTCGCCGGTTTGAATTTTCTTATTAATGTCCTTCTCTTTATTATAAAAACGGACAGTATCATTGGTTTTAATGTAATATTGTACAACCTGATTGGTTTTCAGATCAGTTCGTTTCTCTGAAATAGTAGTCAAATCGGAGTACCTGACTTTTATTTCATTCTCAAAAAGATTTCCTTCATTTACATGGATCAGGTAGTATTTTGTGTGATTTTGTTCCTTTAATGAAACGTTCACTTTCGATGTAATATATCCGGTAGTTGTGTCCAGGTATTCATGGATTGCAAATGATTCATTATCCGGAATACCTGGATTTTTAAAAACAGGCTGGGTGAAGGAATTAATTGTAGTTACAAAAAGAAGTAAAAGATAAACCACTATTTTCATAATATAATCTCCATTAAATTAAGGAAGATGTAAAATTACAGAAAACACTGAATATAATATTAAAGAAGGAAAAGAAACATTTCTATCATACCGGGTGGTCTAAACTTTTGGGTTAATCATTTTACTAATGCTATATATTAAATATACACCCGGTTTGTGAGACTTCGATTTTGCAGAACCGATCCAATTTTAGCGATATATTATTCGCTTTTCTGATAAAAAAATATATCTTTGCACCACACTAAAAACGGGGTGTGGCCCTGCGAAAGGCAGGATAAACCCCGTTGGCGGGAGTTCTTATTTATAGATGTTTTACGGGGTGTGGCGCAGTTGGCTAGCGTACTTGCATGGGGTGCAAGTGGTCGCCCGTTCGAGTCGGGCCACCCCGACAAAAATCAGAGTGAGTTTGTGATACAAACAAACACCCCACTCTGATTTTTTTAATCTCACTTTCAAACTCATACTATTATTGCAACTTTTTATATTCAAGTGTAAACGCATCTCTTTCTTTCAATATGTTTACCACATACATTTTATATAGCAAGATTATAAATAGTTATTACACTGGTCATTCTAACGATTTGGAAAGAAGAATGAAAGAGCACAATTCCGGTCGGAACTCAACAACCAGAAAAGGAGTTCCATGGATAGTAGTTTTCACGGTAGAATTTCAAACACGAGGTGAAGCGGTTCAACTGGAATATAAAATCAAAAAGCGAGGAGCTAAAAGATATCTGGAGGACAATGGTGTGGTAACGCCTTCAGCGTCATAAACTCCGTTGGCTAGAGGACTTGCATGGGTTGCAGGTGGTCGCCCGGGAGTTGATCATGCAACAGCATGAAGTCGGGCCACCCCGACAAAAATCAGAGTGAGTTTGTGATACAAACAAACACCCCACTCTGATTTTTTTATCTCACTTTCAAACTCATACATTAAAATCAATTTTTGATATTACTTAACTCATATATTTTATGAAACTTTCAATTTAACCTGATAATTTTCATTAAATAAGTTTTATAATTTCGCATTTCGATGTAACTTGTTAGAAGTAATAATTGGATGTACTTAATTGAAATACTTTTTACTTTTATGTATTACGTATTTATTTTATACAGTAAAATATTAAATCAATTTCACATAGGGCACACCAAAAATCTGGATGTACTTCTTAAAGAACAGAATTGTGGACGGAACTCTGATACACGTATGGGAATTCCATGGATAATGCTCTATTCGGAATCGTTTCCCATTCAGGATGAGGCAATTGAAATGGAATTAAATATAAAAAAAACTGGACCCGGAAAATTTTTAAAAGATATGGGATTGATATTTCCACATAAAACATAAATCCGGATTGGATGCTTTCTGTTTCATTATATTTTATCATTAATAAGAGGTAAAGTGTAATATATTCAGAAAAGATCCTATATCTCAATATTTCAAATTTGATTATCTTTGAGAAATTAATTGCCTCAAAATATTTCCTCTATTAAAATATATTGACTTTTATTTTATAAAAGAGAATATATAATTTTCATCATCATGAATGTCTGATTTATACTAGAATTTACTATCTGCTAAAGAATTACAGTTAACAAATGTTGTCTATGCCTTTTCAATTATTCAAACTTATTTGTTAATAGAAATGAATTAGCATTAGTCAGACATAACTGATTTTTATAATTTATCGTATAGTACAACTGAAATATAGAATATTTGATTCGAATAGAATAAAAATAGTCCTGCAACTAATATCAGATAAAAATGAGCAGTATGAATTTTTTTAACGTGAAATTATTTAAAAAATTATTTGTTATATATTTTCTACTGATTTCTGCATTCACCTTTCCTCAGAAAATAAAATTTGATCGTTTATCTGTTGAAGATGGGCTTTCGCAGGATAACGTATTATGGATACATCAGGATAAAATGGGATTTATGTGGATTGCCACCGAAGACGGGCTTGATCTTTATAACGGATACACATTTAAAATATTCCGAAATGATCCGGAAGATTCCACAAGTATTAGTAATAACCACGTAATTTTTATTGCAGAGGATACCACGGGGAATATCTGGTTAGGTACTCAGAATGGCTTAAATTACTATGACCGTAAATCGGATAAATTTGAACGTTTTTATAGTGTGTCTGGCGATACTGAGTCACTTACAAATAATGAAATTGATTATTTATTTTTTGATTCAAAAAATAAATTTTGGATAGGTACGGGAAGCGGACTCAACTTGTATCTTCCCGGTTCAAATAAGTTCAGACAGTTTCGTCCCGATCCAAATGACCCTCATGCATTTCCGGATGGAATTGTTAAGGGTATAATTGAAGACAGTGCTCATCAGCTTTGGTTCGCTACAATGAGCGGTTTGAGCAGAATGAACCCTGACAGCCTGACATTTACAAATTATCTTCATTCACCGGATAATGCAAACAGCTTAAGTAGTAATCAAATCACTGCTCTTTATGAAGAAGATGATCAGCATCTTTGGGTGGGGACTATCGATGCAGGATTGGATCTGATGGATAAGACAACAGGATCTTGCATCCATTATATCTACAAACAAAATGATCCGACCGGATTGTTATCCTCTTATATTAAAAATATTAATAAAGACAAACAGGGCAATTTATGGCTGGCAACTGATGGCGGCCTTGATCTGATGAATAAACAAAACGGGACTTTCACCGGATATGCTCATTCGCCGGATAATGAACAAAGTCTGGCCTCCAATATTTTATCGCAGGTATATTTTGACAGGAATAACAGGATGTGGGTGGCTACCCGTTTTGGTGGGATTGATATTTACGATAAAGACAAAACCGGATTTAGAAGTTTTAAACATTCCAGGCTGGACCCAAACAGCCTGAGTGGTGATAATGTGAATAGTTTCGCCGAAGATAAAAAAGGAAATATCTGGATAGGAGTGGATGGTGGGGGACTAAATTATTATAACAGGCAAACAGGCAAATTCACAATTTACAAACATCAACCCGATAATCCTAATAGCATATCAAACGATAAGGTTTTAGCTTTAAATATAGATAAGCAGGGAGAACTTTGGATAGGCTACTGGGATGGTGGGCTTGACAGGTATAATCCGTTTACAAAAGAATTCAAACATTATATTAAAGATCCTTCTGATTCAAGTAGCCTGAGCGATAATAACATCTTTTATATTTTCATAGATAGCAAAGATAATATATGGATAGCTACATGGGGTGCCGGTGTGTGCAAATACAACCGGGAAACCGATAACTTTACCCAATATAACCACGATCCTGATAACCCCAATTCCATTGGGTTAACTTCACCTGATGGAATTGCCGAGGATCAGCAGGGTAATATTTGGATTGCCTTTGAGCGTTACGGAGGGGTCGACATGTTTGATCCAACTACGCAGAAGTTTACCCATTACAAAGCGGAAGGTAAAAAGGGTGATCTGACAGAAAATGCTGTTTATTCGGTTTTTGTAGATTCCAAAAACAGGTTGTGGGTTGGCACCAACGGAGGGGGATTGAACCTTTTCGACCGGAAAACGAAAACATTCAGGTCTTACCATATGAGTGACGGCTTACCAAATGAAACAATAATGGGAATGCTGGAAGGCGATGATCATAATCTCTGGATAAGTACGAATAAAGGGTTATGTAAGTTTAACCCGGATAGTTTAACTTTTAAAAATTATGACATTACAGATGGATTACAAAATAACCAGTTTAATCGCTGGGCATTCAAACGCCTATCGACCGGAGACCTGTTATTCGGTGGTGTCAGTGGCTTTAACCTGTTTAATCCAAAAGATATTAAGGATAATGCATATATTCCTCCTGTCTACATTACAGACTTTAAATTGTTTAACAAACCGGTTAAAGTCGGTACAAAAGAAGTATTGAAAAAGGATATATTATTTACAAAAGTCATTACCCTGAACTATAAACAAAACTTTTTTTCTTTTGAATTTACAGCTCTGAATTACCGGCAATCGGAGAAAAACAAGTATAAATATTTCATGGAAGGGCTTCAGGATGACTGGATCAATGCCGGTAACGAAAGAAAGGCCACCTTTACAAATATGAGTCCGGGTAAATATGTGTTTAGGGTGATTGCTTCAAATAACGATGGAGTCTGGAATACCAAAGGAACTTCTGTAAAAATTAACATTATACCTCCTTTCTGGAAAACCTGGTGGTTTATAACATTATTAATCATAATGGTTATAGGAGTGGTATATTATTTTATTAAAAAACGAGAGCAGGACCTTAAACATGATAAACAAATCCTTGAGGAAAAAATTCAGGAAGGAATGAAAATTGTAGAAAAGCAAAAACTGGAGGTAGAACATAAAGATAAAGAACTCAAGGATCGTGAAATAGCTGAAAGGGAACAAAAATGGTATAACAGGGGGATGGTGAAATTTGGTGAAACCCTCAGTAAGAATAAAGAAGATCTTGTAAAACTGAGCAATGCCATCATTTCAGATCTTGTAAAATATGTAGATGCTGTTCAGGGAGCAATCTATTTGTATGACGATACCAACGAAGATGATACTTGTCTGAAACTTATGGCAGGCTATGCCATGGATGAAAAACAGCGAAACCATGAAAAAATACTTCCAGGCGAAGGACAAATAGGTACATGTTATAAGGAACAGCGGATTATTCAGATTGAAAACCTGCCTGAATCTTATGCAAAACTCTCCTCCGGACTTGGGTCTTCCTCTCCAACACATGCTTTAATGGTGCCTCTTAAACTTGATGAAACCATCATAGGTGTCATTGAGTTAACCTCATTTGAAAAACTCGAATCCTTTAAATTGGATTTTATTGAAAAATTGAACGAGAATATCACTTCCTATCTGGTTACATTACAGGCTAATGCAAGGACATCCAAGCTATTGGAGAAAAGCAGGATGTATTCGGAGGAAATAGCATCACAGGAGGAAGAGTTACGACAAAACATGGAAGAAATGCAGGCAACCCAGGAAGAATCTGCAAGGCGTGAAGAAGAATTCAAGAAAAGAGAAATACAGTATCAACAGAAAATTGATGCTATTAACAAAAAGTATAAAGAAGTTGAAAGTAAATTAAAAAATAATAAACGTACTAAAAATTAAAACAGTAAATTGCAATAAGATCGCTGGAAATAAGATTATAGTTATTTTTCAATGATATGATTATTTATATTTAAAGTATAAATTATGCGATTTTCAAAATCAAATAGGTCTTTAATTTTAATTACATTATTTAGCACGATATCTTTTAATTTTACCAATGGAGATGGTAATGAGAAATTCAGAATTGATAGGTTATCAGATTCCATCTATGAACTGAATTTTGACAACCTTCATTTACAGGTCGATAGAAATACAGGAGGAAGGATCATCTCGTGCAGGTTGGAGAATAAAGAATTATTAACCGGTAAAAAAGTAAATCCGGAGGGTTACGGATCCACCTTCTGGCCCTCTCCTCAGAGCAGATGGAACTGGCCACCACCGGCAACACTCGATAATAAGCCTTACAAAGTATTAAATTCGGAACATTCTCTTATTTTGTCAAGTGAAAATGACCCGCAACTTGATTTGAAATTTCTGAAGGAGTTTTCTTTCGACACTATTGATTCGTCTTTTATAATCAAATATTCAATTATTAATCTTAAAGATACGACCAGACATGCTGCCCCATGGGAAGTAACACGGGTGCCGGGTCAGTTAAGTTTTTTCCCGATTGGGAAAAATGAAGTTCTTAAGAAATCAAATCTCAAATCAACATCCAGGATTGATGGTATATTATGGTATACTTATAATCCGGGTATTCTTGATAAAGGAGAAAAATTATTTGCCGAAGCATCTGCCGGATGGTTGGCACATGTTAACAATGGGATTGTGTTTATTAAAAAGTTTGAGCATGTACCAGCAAATGAAATTGCCTCAGGTGAAGGTGAAGTTGAAATATATGCCACAAGTAATTTTCCGTATATCGAACTTGAAAACCAGGGACGGCAGGTTATGCTTCAGCCAAACGACACCTTACACTGGCAGGTTAAATGGTACATCCGTGCTCTTCCTTCAAAAATAAAAACTGTTGCAGGCAATAAAGAATTACTAGATTTTGTTAAAACTGTATTAAGGGAAAAGTAATTTTTTTGGTCTTGTTTTAAATCATGATTACAAATTGAACATTTATTCAGACATTAATCTATCCGTTATACTGTTTGACTGTTGCAATAATGTTTAAAACATTTACGGTTTTACAGTCTGATCGGGTTCTATTCCCATATCTTGGTACAACTGGCGACGACCTGCTTTGTCCTTTTTCAGTATATCGTGAGCTACTTCGGCTACCTGTAGTGCATATTCCCGTGGAACACAGATGACGCCATCTCCGTCAGCAACAATCACATCACCCGGACGGATCAACACTCCGCCTATGGTTACCGGCTTATCATAGGATTCAAGCTCATTCCTGCCGGGACGAATACCCCGTCCACGGTGGTTCATATCCATATACACAGGAATCCTTTCCTTGATTACTTCGTCGGTATCTCTTACCCCGCCATTGGATACAATGCCTACGGATCCTTTTTGTTTCCACGCCAGACTGTTATAGGAACCGACCGTTCCCGTATCGCCATCACCCTGAACATCCAGTACAACGACGGTTCCGGGTTTAATGAGACTGACCCATGCCTCGGAAGACAGGTTATTGTACCAGTTACTTTCCCATTTGCTGTATTCTTCCCTGTCCATCGGGTTTTTTACAACTTTATTGGTAGGGACATATCTTGCTGTAAGCGCTATGCCGCAAAACCAGTGGTCAAAATTTTCGTAATCTTTCCATAAGGCCTCAATCCGTTGATCGAGTAATCCGGCATCGCGCAGGCCCGCTACATCCATGCCATCAGAGACATCTGCCACTCGGAGATCGTCGTAAAGTTTTAAAATTTCCTCATCAGTAAGTCCGGCTTTTGATTCCTGTGCTTCTACACTTACAAATGCTACAAGAATTAATACTAAAATTAAATTCAGAGTTTTCATGGTTTTTATGGTTTAGTTGATTGAATGATCAGA
>CAVVIO010000073.1:0-10167 GCA_963748095.1 uncultured Bacteroidales bacterium | reverse complement strand
ATGTTGTGCGCGCGCGCTTGGACAGATTACGTATTGCTCCTCGCATTTTCTGCAGGTAAACCGGAAGGTGGCAATTTCCCGTATGGTTTTAAAAGCGCCCCCCTGTAATAATTGTATATCAATGGCTTCCGGATTACATGTTTCCAGCTCCCTTAATTGTAACAAATCTATCAGAATTTTTTTACTCATTGTAAAATCCATTCATTAAGTCCAGATATCAGGGTATGCCTTGATTTCTTGATAGGTAAATACAGGTCCGTCCTTACATACAAAATAGTCGCCCATCATGCAGTGCCCACACTTTCCCAGTCCGCACGACATGTTTTTTTCCATTGATAAATAGATGTCTTCTTCTTTAAATCCTTTTTCCAGCAGTTTCATGGTCCCGAATTTCATCATCACGGGGGGACCGCATACAACAGCAACTGCGTTGTCGATATCCACTTCGATATCATCGAGCAGAATTGTTACCACTCCTTCTTTTTCTTCCCATGTTTCGTCGGCATGATCCACACTCCTGAATACATGAAATTTTTCAATGCTGCGTACTTCGGAAACAAAAGGTTTGTAAATACATTCATCAGGTGTTTTAGCGCCGTAGCACAGGGTCACCTTTTTAAGTTTGTTTTTTATAGCTATCAGATTATACATTAAGGATCGGATAGGAGCAAAACCGCATCCACCTCCCAGAATAACCACTTCTTTATTATAGAATTTGTCAAGCGGATACCCCCTGCCGAACGGTCCCCGTATTCCCAGTTCCTGACCAGGCTCCATAGAATGGAGCTTTTCGGTTACATAACCGGTTTTCATAATGGTCACTTCAATTTTATTTTTCACCAATGGTGAGGAAGAAGGTGTGAAGGGAGCTTCACCAATGCCATCGAGTGTAAGCTCAATAAATTCGCCGGTTTTAAACGAAAATTCCTGTTCGGGCACCAGCACAAAAGTCTTGATAAGTGGTGATTCCGGAATAATTTCTTCTACTCTGGAACGTATGGGTTTGTATATATTTTGTACGTCAGGCATTGGCTTAAGATTAAATTAGAACATTACTTGCCAGTTCCTGGAATAATTCATTCTTATTTATTTTTCCTATACAGGAATCGATACATCTTCCACATCCGGTACAGGCAATAGATTTAAATGATGATGGTTTCCATACATATTTGCACAAATACCGGTTACGGAACCTTACCAGGCGTTTTCCCAAAGGATCCTCCCCGGCAGCTATACGTGCGAATCCCGGATACTGACAGGCGTCGAGCTGCCTTACTTTTTCAAATCCCTGTTTATCGATCAATAGAAAACAGGTGCATGTCGGGCAGGCCGTTGCACAGGCACCACATGAAACACATGTTTTTGAATAATCTTCCCAGACAGATTCATCCGATTTTTGTATCAATTCACCTGTTTCCTTATAATCGGGTAATTTTGAATTTTGCCTGTCCAGCAGTTTTTGGGTTTTATGTCGTAATGCATCGATCCGGTCATAATCGATATTGGTAGAATATCTTATTTCTGCAAGTTCCTTTAAATGTGCTATTATTGTCTTTACCTTATCACTGTTTACATTCAGATATATGCGATCATCAATTAAAGAAAGGGAAATATCAAAATGTGATGAAGGGAATGGCTTTATACCATAAGTATTACAATGACAATTTTTTAAAATGCTGTGACAATCCGTACCGATTAAGATTGTATTTTCCCGCTTGCTTTTATAATAGTGATCGGTAAAGGGTTCTTTCAGATAAATTTCATCCAGAATATTCAATGCTTCAAGATCACACGAAGGCACTCCAATGATTATGTTGGTCCGATCACGTTTGGAATCTGTAACCACATTTTCTTTTACAGGCAGAAAGAAAAATTTAAGCGGAGTTACCGGTTTGGGGCGATTGTAACAAATATCGTGGATATTGCTGCTTTTTATTAAATGGTAATCAATAATTCCACGATTTTCAAGGGGAGCATATATATTGAATTCCTTGAATGTGAAAAGGAGAAATTTTTGCCAATCCGCTAGTGATATTGAAAAAATTTCTTTCATAATCAGGAATTAGCGTTTAGATAAATGTACAATATAAATATATTCAAGTCAATGACTAATAACAAGGTTTTAGAAAATCCAACCTTATTTTCTGAATGGTATATCTCTTGATTCCTTTTAATATAAAGCAATTCAGCGTATGAACATTGTGTTCGCAAAAAAGCAATATTTTGTTATTTTTATAACAATTCTAAATAATATTTTGGATAAAACATACAAAAAATGATTGGATTTTCCCGAATACAAATGGATAATTCGCCTTTTCTGAATAAATTATAAAGAATTAAGATCTTTTTTTTGCAAAGGATGTTAATATTTACTACTTTGTAGAATATTAACCATAATTAATTTAACTATGTATTCCGTAAAAGACATCTTAGATGAAAAGGGTTATGGTTGTACTACTGTAGAACCAGAAACTACTGTTTATGAGGCCTTAAAAAGAATGGCAGGAAAGGGGATAGGCGCTTTAATTGTTTTAAAAGATAATAAGGTTAACGGTGTTTTTTCTGAACGAGATTTTGCCCGGAAGACAGTACTTAAAGGGAAAATTTCTGATGATACGAAAGTGGATGAGTTAATGACCGAAGCGCTTTACACGGTTAAACCGACTACAAGAGTGATTGAATGCATGGAACTCATGACAGATCACAGGGTACGACATTTACCGGTTATTGATGGAGATAAGTTAATAGGTATTGTCTCTATCGGTGATATAGTAAATAAAATTATCCAGGATCAGAAAAAGCACATCCAACACCTGGAAGATTATATCACGGGTAAAAGTTAAGTTGTTCGATTACAAGTCTATACCTCTAATGCATATTGAAGGAGTGGATTCTTTCCGGGTTCGCTGGATTCGTGTATTCAATATAATTAAACTTCAATTCTTAAAAGGAATTATAATTTAATATTAATCTCACTTACCTGATTTTACTGAATACAATTGCTTTTAAAGCACTCTTTTTTCATTAACAATATAATATAGTGTAAGCAATTGTAATGTTTCGATTTACAAAACAGAATCGGATTCATTCTGCTTAAATCGGCTTCCCTGAAATACACTGTTATTTTATTTAAAAATTCAGTATATTGCAATTAAATAGTTGCTATGTCCACAAAAGAAATGTTGGTGATAATTTCCTGATATAAAATGAAAATATCTATTTACTTTCTTTCCTTATTTATATGCATGACTTGTCGTTTTTCGGATGTAACCGGTCAGGTGAAAACGGAAGTCAGAAAAATAAGTGATTTTCATGGCATCCATATTGACAATGATATCAACCTGTTTCTTGTTCAGTCAGACACAGAAAAAGTAGTAATCCGGACGGAAAATGATTTTACCGATTCGATACTTACAAAAGTTGAAAAAGGAATTTTATATATTTTAAACGGTAACCAGAACGCAACTCTGAATGTAAAGCCGGTAGTTACGGTTTATGTTAATAAACTAACCACCATTCAGACAAAAAGAGGATCAGATGTAACCTCATCAAATACCTTAAAAACAAACAGATTGGTCGCCTACATGGTCAACGGAAGTGATATAAAGCTTGATCTGACGGCAGATGAACTGGTACTTTTTCTGAGCGATGGTTCCGATGCTGTTATTACCGGAAAGGTTGGCCAGTTGAGTGTTACATCGCATGGCGGAAGTGACTCACAAGCGCTGGGCCTTGAAGCTGTTAATTGCATGCTTCAGCTTTCAGGTGGTTCCGATGCAATGGTAAACATAAGCAAACAGCTCGATATTAATGCGACAGGAGGGTGTGATATTTCTGTTAAAGGAAATCCGCCAAAGTTAACTGATCGTCTCGAAAATGGGTCAAAGATCTTTATTCTGAAGAAATGATTGGAGGTCATCTGAATTTGAAAAACACAAAAAACCATAGAATTACCTACTAAACTAATAGATTATGAAGAAGAAAACTGTTTTGAATTATTTCGTATTATTGATTTTATTTTTTATGTTAATGCCAATGAAAACAGATGCTCAGCAAAAATATGGTTTCTTTGAAGGACAGAGTGATATTGGAAAAGTTAAAACACCTGGAAAATTAATATATGATCCTTTAAAACAGACTTACCTGTTATCAGGTTCAGGGACAAATATGTGGTTTACAACCGATGAATTTCATATGTTATGGACAAAAGTAACAGGAGATTTTATTATACGCACCCGGGTGGAATTACAAGGTACCGGTACCAATGAACACCGTAAAGCCGGTTTGATTATCAGAGAAGCATTAGATACAAGCAGTGTATATGCAGATGCAGCTTTGCATGCCGACGGACTGACTTCTCTGCAATATCGTAATGCAGTTGGGGCAGAAACGGAAGAAGTACGGGCAGAAATGACTTCACCTACTACCATGCAACTGGAACGGAGAGGTGATACAATTATCATGTCGGCAGCAAAAACCGGGGATCTGCTCACCGAAACAGGACGTATTGTTTTGCCAATAAATGAAACAACCTATGTAGGATTATTTGTATGTGCACATAATCCCGATGAAGTAGAAAATGCATTGTTTTCAAATGTTCGCCTGGTTATTCCGGCACCGGCAGGTTTTGTACCCTATAAGGATTATGGTAACAGCCGGCTGGAAGTGATGGATGTGGTAACCGGAGACCGGAAAATTATATATACATCCGATGAGCCCCTGGAAGCTCCAAACTGGTCGCGTGACGGAAAATTTCTTATTTACAACAAAAATGGTTTATTATTTAAAATCGATGCCGCAGGTGGAGAACCCAAAGTAATTCCAACAGGCTTCGCAGATAAGAATAACAATGATCATGGTATTTCCTTTGATGGTAAAATGTTGGCTATCAGTCACCATGCCAAAGATAAACCAGAAGGGAATAATTCCACTGTTTATGTTGTGCCGATAGTAGGAGGAACCCCGAAAGAAATAACACCCAAAAGTCCGAGTTACTGGCATGGATGGTCACCCGATGGTAAATGGCTTTCTTATACAGGTGGACGAAACGGACAGTATGATATATATAAAATTCCTTCTGCTGGTGGCGATGAGATTCAACTGACAAATAAATCTACCCTGGATGATGGTCCCGAGTTTTCGCCTGATGGGAAATATATTTATTTTAATTCGGCACGTTCGGGAAGGATGCAGATATGGCGCATGGCCACTGATGGCAGCCAACAGGAACAATTAACTTCTGATGAATTTAATAATTGGTTTCCTCATATTTCACCCGACGGGAAATGGATCATCTTTTTATCGTATCCGAAAACAGTAGCCGCCAACGATCATCCGCATTATAAACATGTGATGATTCGAATGATGCCCGTTACTGGTGGAAAACCTGTAGTGAAAGCTTATATATACGGAGGACAGGGAACATTTAATGTTCCATCGTGGTCACCCGATAGTAAAAAGGTAGCTTTTGTTAGCTATACTTTTGGCAAACCCTGATCAAATTACAAACAAACCTTTCAGGTTTTAAATAACCTGAAAGGTTTGTTATAATTTTAATAATCGCGCTTTTCGAAATTTTCCTTTTTCTTATCTTCTATGCGTTTCATGATCAGATAGATCAGAAGAATAACGAAAATTATTATCAAAAGCATGTATAATCCTGACATGAGCCACATTGCCTGCTTTGTTATCCGGTTATTATCAAATAGTATTAAAAGATTAAAAAATCTATTTTAATTTCACGGCTGTTCCGTAAGCAATCATTTCCGAAGCTCCGGTCATGACGGAGGAAGTCATGAACCGTACATTTACAACTGCATCAGCACCCAGCCTTTCGGCGTCGTTTGTCATACGTTGTAGCGCTTCTTCCCTGGCGTCAGCCATCAGCTTTGTATATTCGGATATTTCTCCTCCGATTATATTTTTTAAACCAGCAAAAATATCGCGGCCTATATTTCTGGCCCTTACCGTGTTTCCCCTGGCTATGCCAAGCATTTCGGTAATTTCCTTACCGGGAATAAAATCTGTATTAACTATAATCATAATTTTATCTTTTTATCAAAATTAAAATTCTTTTTCTTCAATTGACCTTCTGATCACTTTTTTGTTTTAAAGTATGGATATTTTAGTTTTGATATTTCTACAATGAATGAGGAAATTGTATTTTAGACAATAAAGTGATCTGACACATGCAACAAAACATTTAAAATAAAAACATTTATGCATACGCAAATAGGTAAATATATCATTATAGCGGGTATTATTATTATAATTATTGGGGTTGTTGTTTATTTTTTTGGTGATAAACTTGGGTGGTTGGGACGTTTACCCGGAGATATACGGGTAGAAAAGGACAATATGAAAGTGTATTTTCCTATTACAACAATGATCATTATCAGCATTGTTCTTACGCTTTTAGTTAACCTGATTAAAAGATTTTTTAATTGATGCGAAAGAATCATTCCAAACCGGATTCATTGAATTCCGGTTAAAATTCTATAACTTACAAGCTAATTCATATGGAATTTTTAACTTTGTTATCCTAATCAATTAAATACCTGTACTATGGGAAAAGGTGATATAAAAACGCGACGCGGAAAAATTGTAAACAAATCTTTCGGAGTTAGAAGAAAAAAAAATAAAGAGGATCATCATACGAAAGTCACTGTTGATAAGGTGATTGACAAAAAAGTGGTAAAACCAGCAGCTTCTGTCACTTCTGGAGCCAGTGAAAAAACTCCCGTCAAATCTACTGTTCAAAATCCGAAAAAACAAGAACCAGCGACTATAAAGCAAAAAAAAGAAAATATAATACCTCCGAAAACAGATAAAAAACCAGTTGAAAAAACATCAAAAGAAAATGCTGCCGAAAAACCGGAAGCTAAAAAGGCATCTGTTGAGAAAGAGGACCCGGAATAATCTATTGATTTATATTTGACTTATTAATTTTCTTATTTTTATATTATTTCAACCTGTAATTACAGATCATTTTTCAATCTTGTCCGTATTGATCCGTTTTCTAGTTAAAAAATTATGATATATTTCATCAAAACTTTATGATTTAAATCATTGCATAAAGTTTAGTCCTTTATGGAATTATGACGTAAAAACATGAAAATCAGTCTCGAATATTTTTTTAAATAGTAATATATTAAAAGGACAAAATGGATAAGATTATAACCATGATGCTAATAAGGATTTATTGAATTGAAAAAGCAGAATGGATGAAAAAAAATATTATTTGTTTAATAATTATTTCAGGTTGGGCCGGATGGATTTATGCCAATAACCTAAGTCCTTTGAAAATTCGGTATATCACTGTTGAAGAAGGATTATCACATATTAATGTTAATTCAATATTCCAGGATAGTAAAGCATTTTTGTGGATAAATTCAAACCAGGGGCATACCGGTTTTATCAAATCAGATAAGAATTTTCAAAATTTTTCCGGAATTACTTTATTGCATGAACCCTTTTTTCGTTGGAGATTTTTTATAATTATTACTATTATAATTTTCATTGGTGCATTGATTTATTTTATATGGCGGAGCCATAAACAATCTTTAGAAAAAAAACGGATAGCGGAGTGGGCAGAAGATTCAATTGAGATTGAACGTGAAAATTTAAGAACTCTGATCTTTAATATGCCCGATGTAATTTATATAAAAGATCGGGATAGTAAATTTATCATGGGTAATAACCGGGTAGCCGAAGTAATGAAAGCCGGATCACCAAACAATTTAATTGGTAAGAGTGATTTTGATTTCTATCCGCATGAGATGGCAATTGAGTATTACAATGATGAACAGGAGATCATAAAAACAGGAAAGCCGCTTATAGGTAAATCTGAACCTGGTTACGATATACAAGGAAATAAATGTGTATTATCTACTACTAAAATTCCATTAAAAAATAAAAAAGGTGAAATAATCGGAGTACTTGGAATTGGCAGGGATATAACCCAGCTTACTATTATAGAAAATGAATTGAGAGAAAATAGCGATATATTACAGGAAACCAATACTTTGCTTGAAGAAAGGCAGGAAAAGATCGAGCAACAGGCAGAAACATTAAAAGTACAGGCTGACACCCTGAAAAAGATAAATACCGAACTTGAAATATCTAATAAAACAAAAGATAAGTTTTTTTCTATTATTGCTCACGATTTAAAAAATCCTTTCAGTTCAATACTTGGCTTCATCGACCTGCTGGATATTAATTATGATAAATGGTCAGATGAAAAGAAGCATAAAATTATAAAGATCCTAAAAAATTCATCTGAATCTATATATAATTTGCTCGAAAATCTTTTACAATGGTCAAGGACACAACGCGGGGTGATCGACTTTAATCCTGAGGAGTTCGATCTGGTTGAATTAACCAATAAAAGTCTGGATTTTATAAATAGCCAGTCATCATTAAAGAACATAACCATTGATCATAATTATTCGTCTGATCTTATCAGGATAGTAGCTGATAGAAAAATGATCGAAACTATAATCAGAAACTTATTGAGTAATGCCATAAAGTTTACAAAGCAGGAAGGGAATATATTTGTAGATATTCATGAAATACATGTAGGAGTTCAGGTGTCAGTCAGAGATACTGGTGTGGGAATGGATGAAATAACAAAAAGCAGGCTTTTTAAATTGGAGAAAAATGTCAGCACTGCGGGTACAGATAATGAACTTGGCACCGGCTTGGGACTATTGCTTTGCCATGAATTCATAAAAATGCACAAAGGGTCTATTACAGTAGAAAGCGAGCCGGATGTTGGTAGTACTTTCAGTTTTATTATCCCAAAATTAAAATAATCTTATTTATAACTATTGTAGAAGCAAAGATAGTCTTAGATCTATAGCTGTTGAAAGAAAATTAATTTCTCAGGTTTCATTTCGAAATTCTTCAAAAACATAAAAATGATGTGTCATGAACAATTTCATGTAATGCATTGTTTTGATAAAGTTTACTATCGGCAGTATCAATAATTAAATGTTGATTATATTAATCAGGAAAAACAGATCATCAGTTATATTCCGGAAATTTTCTTTCTCGCGGAGAATTATTTATATAAGTATCTGAATTTCAAGAAAATTTAATGAAACAAAATTTACTTACTATACAAAACACCAATCCGTTTTTTTTCATAAAAAATTATAAGTTTAAAGTCATCAAATTAAAAACCATATGCGGATGAATACACTAAAATTATTTTCAAAAAAAAGAGCTTATTTATTTACAGCGATACTATGTATACCATTAATTACATATGCTGTTAAACCTCAGGCAGATTCTTCCAATGTACCAAAACCCCTGAATGTTACAACCAAACATTCTGTTAAAATAGGGAATGCCACTATTAATTATACGGCAACAGTCGGTACGTTAATCATTCATGACCAGGAGGGAAAACCTATTGCTTCATTCGGTTACATTGCTTATACCCAGGACGGCGTTACGGATATGACAAAGCGACCTGTTACATTTGCCTATAATGGAGGTCCCGGATCATCCTCTATCTGGCTGCACATGGGAGCATTGGGTCCGGAAAGAGTTGTGCTTGACGATCCGTACAATAAAATGCCGCCACCATTTGAAATGACCGATAACAATTATTCTATTCTTGATGTTACTGATCTGGTGATGATTGATCCGGTAGGAACAGGGATCAGTAAGGCTGTTGGGAAAGCAAAAGATAAAGATTTCTGGGGTGTGGATCAGGATATTGAATCGGTGAGTAAGTTTATAAAAGAATACATTAAGAAAAATAACCGGTGGAATTCTCCGAAATACCTGTTGGGAGAAAGTTATGGAACAACCCGTTCTGCAGGTGTTGTCGATTACTTACAGGAAGATATGGGCATATCGGTAAATGGGGTAATTCTGGTTTCCACTATTTTGAATTTCAATACCTTGAGTTTTTCAGATGGCAATGATTTACCTTATATCCTTTATTTGCCTACTTATGCTGCTGTTGCTTGGTTTCATAATAAACTACCTAACAAACCCGCTAACCTGGATGCTTTTATGAAACAGGTAAGAGACTTTGCCAAAGGAGAATATTCCGATGCCCTGTTTGCTGGTAAATCACTCGACTCTCTTAAGAAAGATGAAATTTTAGAGAAATTACATGAATATACCGGACTGAGTAAATTATATTGGGATCGT
>CAVVIO010000072.1:0-18256 GCA_963748095.1 uncultured Bacteroidales bacterium | reverse complement strand
TCATTCATGAACCCTGCATTAATAAGAGTGAATCGGAAACCATTATTTCCGGAAAAGATATTTATCTCGGTTTTCAGCACCTGCACGAGCTCGAAGAAAGAGTTGCCGAAAGAATTCTGACCGAACGCTCAAAAAACGGCCCATTTAAAGATTTTGACGATTTTCTCGGGCGACTGCCTGTTTCCCTGGAACAGATCACCCTACTTATTCGTATTGACGCTTTTCGTTTTACCGGAGTGAACAAACGGGAATTACTATGGAAGGCACATCTCATGGCGCATAAAACTGAAAATGCCAGCATTCAGGGTGAACTATTTAAACCAAAGCCAAAGAATTATTCCGTTCCGGACCTTCCCCGTTCGAAGTATGAAGATGCTTTTGATCAGATGGAACTGTTGGGTTTTTCATTATTCAATCCTTTTTCATTACTGGTATCACGGCCACGTAATATGTTACTGGCCTCCGATCTGAAAAATTATCCCGGAAAAGTAATAACAATATGGGGCTACCTGGTTACTATAAAATATACCATCACCATAAAAAATCAGCGTATGAACTTCGGAACCTTTCTCGACAGGGAAGGTTATTTCTTCGATACCACGCATTTTCCCGATATTGCCACTGCCTTTCCTTTCAGGGGAAAAGGCGTATATGCTGTTACCGGAAAAGTAGTAGAAGAATTCGGTTTCTACAGTATAGAAGTTACGGGCATGAAAAAAGAATTCCTGATCGAAGATCCGCGTTACAGCGAAAAGGAATTGCCACTCGAAAAACAACTGGTGGACTTGTTTTATCGCCAGCCTTATGAAAACTGAAAATTATTTCATTATTCCTTTCTTCTATCAACATATTACCGCATCATCACATCATCATATCATCAATACCACCAACCACAAAAATACAAATCACTGATTACTATATCACCTACTCAAAAATCATCGCATCACCACATCCTCAAATCACCACATCAACACATTACCACACCATTCCCTGCATAAATATCATCCTCTGGTTTTAATCAGTAATTAAATAGTAACATAGTTAAATATCTGAAAAAATTATTATTAACCACACAATGAAGATTAATGGATTAACGTTAACTTTGAAAACTAATTAAATCTTTATATGAAATATAAACACTCCTACTTTATTATCCTGTTAAGCATATTATTACTCCCTGTACTTTTATTTATAGTTCCCTCGTGTGTTCATGAACCTCTTACCCTTGACGGAATAGATACTGTTTGTTTCGACACCAAGGTTCTTCCTGTTTTACAAACATCATGCGGAATGACGGGCTGTCATGGAAGCGGTTCTTCCAGGGGAGAATTTTCAGTAGCTGATTATGCATCCGTAATGAGGGCCGTTGATCCGGGTAATCCGGTACGAAGCCGCCTTTACAAAGTGATAACAGATATAAATAGTGATAACATGATGCCGCCCAATCAGCCGCTTAACAAAACACAACGCACCCTGATCCAGGTGTGGATTGCCCAGGGTGCAAAAAACACCGTTTGTGGTACGAATACTCCCACGGGAGGTATCGGTGACACAACGGGAACGACCTATAAAGACAGTTTATGTTTTGCCCAGAATATTCTTCCGGTAATACAATCAAGTTGTGCCACCACGGGATGTCATGACCAGACAACGCACCGGGAAGGTTATGTATTTACGGATTATGCCTCAATAATGACAACTGTTAACCCGTATAATCCCGGCGGCAGTAAATTATACAGGGTGATGACCACCGGTGAATCCGATGAACGCATGCCCCCGGCAGGAAGCCAACAACTTACGTCCCAGCAAATTGACAATATCAGAAAATGGATTGCCGAGGGAGCTGTTAACAGTGACTGTCCGCAGGCTTCCTGTGATACAACCGGCACCATTAGCTTTGCAACTCAGGTGTGGCCGGCATTCCAGAATAACTGTACCGGATGCCATAATTCGTCCTTATCCAGCGGAAATATCTCTCTGGATAGTTACCAGAATATAAAAAAGTACGCGGAAACTCTCCGTAATGGCACTCCGCTGATAGTAGGAGCTATCCGCCATAAAAGCGGTTTCATAGCCATGCCTCCTTCGGGGACACTCGATGAATGTACTATCCGTAAGATCGAACTCTGGATCGCCCAGGGTAAACTAAATAATTAATCCTTTAACAGATACAACACTACACATGAAAACCCTGTTATCCATAGCCGTATTGTTTTTATTACTCTTATCCGGTTGTTATTACGACAGTCAGGAATACCTGTATCCCCAGTTAAATACTCAATGCGATACTACCAATGTTACCTATGCCACTTCTATCCAACCGGTAATGCAGAATTATTGCCTTTCATGTCACAGCAATGCTTCCGCAGGAGCGCTGGGAGGTAATATCAAACTTGAAAATTATGCGGATCTTAAAATATATGCCGATAATGGCATTTTATATAAAGTGGTTTCTCACGATCCAAGTGTTCCTGCTATGCCATTGGGGGCTAACAAGCTGGATGATTGCACACTGGCAATAATTAAGATCTGGGTGGATGCCGGAGCGCCGAATAATTAATTAAACCTTAAGAAAATAAATATGCGAATTACTATTTTATCAATTGTCTTATCAGTTTTATTTTCAGTGCTTTCCCATGCACAAAATATCGACGACCTGTTAAAAGAATCAACCGGAAGCAGTACAGATTACACTACAGCTACTTTTAAATCGACACGAATCATCAATGGTCATTCCATTGAGCGCATGCATGCCGGTGTACTTGACGTGCGCATCGATCACAGGTTCGGACAATTGAATACAGGATCTTACAATCTGTGGGGACTTGACCAGGCAAATATTCATCTGGGACTCGAATATGGTATCACCAATTGGGTAATGGTGGGTATTGGTCGTGGCACCTATGAAAAAACATATGACAGTTTTCTGAAATTTTCCATACTTCGGCAATCTACAGGCGCACGTAACATGCCGGTTTCTGTATCATTTTTCACAAGCGCCGCATTAAATTCATTGAAATGGACAGGACCCGAAAAATTATATTTTTGGGACCGGATGAGTTATGTGCATCAATTGCTCATAGGAAGAAAATTCGGAGAACGGTTCTCACTGGAAATCAATCCGACTTATGTTCACCGCAATATTGTCGCCACACAGCTTGATCCCAACGATCTGTGGTCGGCCGGAATCGGAGGCAGGTTTAAATTGACTGCACACATGTCGTTGAATTTTGAATATTATTATGTAATGCCACCGAGGTACGATTACCGCAGCCTCAAGACTTACAACCCGCTTTCCATTGGTGTGGATATTGAAACAGGAGGACATGTATTTCAGTTCATGCTGACAAATTCACTGGCGATGATCGAAAAAGGATTCATTGGTGAAACCACCGGTAACTGGCTCGATGGAGGAGTTCATCTGGGATTCAATATTTCCCGGGTTTTCACTTTAACACATTAAAATGAGCAAATTCAGATTTTATTTGTTTATAGTAAAATAAAAAAACTATACCTGTTATGAAAATAAAAATTCTTGTTTTAGTCCTGCTGGCGACATTTCAGCTTGCCAATGCCCAAAAATACGTTTGTAAAGACGGTCATGTCTGGTTCTATTCACACACTCCTGTAGAAGATATCGAAGCACATAACAACCAGGTTGTAAGTATTCTAAATGTCTCTACCGGCGATGTCGTTGTTGAATTACTGGTTAAATCATTTGAATTTAAGAAAGCCCTGATGCAGGAACATTTTAATGAAGAGTATTTGGAATCGGACAAGTTTCCAAAAGCATCTTTTAAAGGAAATATAACCAATATCAGCCAGATTGATCTTAAAAAAGACGGAACCTATACGGCAAATATAAGTGGTGAACTAACCATGCACGGAGTAACAAATACGGTGAATTCAACCGGCACACTGGAGATAAAAAACGGTACAATAACCGGAAAATCAAAATTCATTATTTCTCCAAAAGATTACAATGTTGAAATACCCTCTGTAGTTGAAAAAAATATAGCCAAAGAAATTGAGGTAAATGTTGATTTGACTTATAAAACCAATTAAATTAATAGCATGTCCCGAAAAAAGATAATCATTCTGTCAGCAGGTATATTAATTGTGGCTGTAGCTGTTTTTATTACCTGGAAATGGGTATTCAGGGAAGCTAAAACGAATGTTTCGTCACAAAAAGCTGATATCAGTATCGATGCCGCAACACTGGTCCAAAATTTTGAAACAAATGAAGACTCGGCAAACGTGAAATATCTTAATAAAATAATAAGTATCAGCGGGATTGTAGATAACCTGAAAGAAAACGAGGACAACATTACAGTATATGTGAAAAATCCCGATGATATGTCTGGTGTAATGTGCAGTTTCGACAAAACAACCATTGATCCGGCTTCCCTGAAACCGGGAGATAAAGTGAAAATTAAGGGAATCTGCTCGGGTTACCTGTTGGATGTAGTACTGAACAAATGTGCTCTTGACCAATAAAACAGTTAATAGAAACCCCGATAAAATAAGAAGGGCTACCGTTTAGATCGGATAGCCCTTATTTTTTATCGTATAAAACAGGAAGCGCCCTCTCTTTTTTGGGTTTTATAACTTTATATCGATTAAAAGCGGATAAATTTTCCTGATGTATTTCAGAAATGTTATGTGAAGATTACGGGATATTTTGCTGAAGAATGATAATTATCCATTATTTTTATCGGTCAAAAATTTAATTATACAAGAAGATTATAAATGAAACAGGAGCAGAACAACGGAAAACTGATCAATTGTTTTTTTAACGAACGTTTACTGGCGGATGGTAAACCTTATAAAATCAGCCTGCATAAAATTACCGGCATAGAAGGCGGAACAGGTCCTTCCGGCAGTATAGGATCAACGGGGAAAACAGTTTTTATTCCGCGCAGCCGTTATGCAGAAAGGGCACATACCATGGGGCGTACTATTAAATTATTTACACTCGGTATTGCAGCATTGTTTTTTTTATATGGAACAAAATCGTCTTTAAATATTTACCTGAATATTATCTTTAGTATCGGTGTATTACTTATAGGAGGCGGAATGTGTCAATTATTTTATCGTTATCTGGGAGTAAAATCAACATCTTCACATGCCACTATGTATCCTGAGGTTCGGCAACTGATGAAAAAAGGCTACCAAAGAGGATTTCATCCCCTGCTATCTACTACACCTTTCGGAATAGTCATCTATTTAATAAGGTTTATTATCTGATTGATTATAAAATTATAGTATTGTGCTGCTATTTCAGTTCATTTACAAAAGCAAGCGATTCGGCAATGTGCTGTTTGGGCTGTAATTGCGAATTAAAAATATGCCTGACAATTCCTTTTTTATCAACAACATAGGTTACTCTTCCCGGAAGCAAACCGAACAAACCGGAAGGTACGCCAAACAAGTTACGAACCTCTTTCTTTTCGTCGCTTAATAAAATAAACGGCAAATGGTGATGTTGCATAAACTGTTGATGTGATTTGGAAGAATCGCTGCTGATGCCTATCACTTCAAATCCATTTTCGGTAAATGTCTCGTAATTATCCCTGAAGCTACAGGCTTCCCGGGTACATCCCTGCGTTTCATCCTTCGGATAAAAGTAAATGACAAGATTTTTCTTGCCAATCAGATTATGAATGTCAAACCTGTTACCATGCTGATCAGGAAGAGTGAAATCCGGTATTTTATCTCCAATGCCCATTTGTTCATTTTATTTGTTTAGTAATAAATAGTATAAAAGCTTAAATCCAGCCGGTTCCGTAGCTTTCGAAAGGCCATGGAATCATCAGCAGAATGATCAGAAGCCCTGTTCCGAAATATAAAAATGCCCGTTTGAATTTTACCGGTGAATTAGTTGCCTTTTTCACACTGATGCTGCCTATGGTAATGATTGTAATTGCAATAAGCATCATGACGGAATGTTCAACAGTGAAAAAGCGTAAAATATCATTTTTCATGGTTTCGGCACTGAAAATTACTTTCGGACTAATAAAATACAGGATGATCCCGAGTAATAACTGAATATGAACAGCCATCGTTGAAAAAGTGGTTAATTTCTCGTCCCCTTTTTTAAAATCTGACTTTTTAATCCATTTGATCAGTGAATTAACAACAATAGTTATCAGCATAATAAGAACGATCCAACGGAACCCTGAGTGACTGTTTTTAATAATGTTGTAAAACATAAGTTTTTATTTATTTAATTATAACTCATAATCAGGAGTTGCCGGTTCACTGTACAAATTTATAATCCGATCCGGAACTCTCTTGTTAAACAGAAGAAAAACAACCCTTTTCGCTGAAAGTTCAATTGGAGTGAATAAAGTACTTCGTGTGCTTAAAGTTTGGATTGCCTTAAGTACTTCGAGTCTGGAGTACCTGAAGTTACGTGTCGAAATTAATTTGATTTCCTGAAAATTTTCCGGTAACGATTTATCCGCCGGGAAAAAAATTCGGGATTTTCAGAATATATTTTTTGTATGTCAGACCATATACTTTTTCTGATCTTTTGCTGTTTTTCTTCAATAAAGATTAACAAGTCATTTATAAATTTACCAGTGATGTTGTCATTGTTAAATGCCGATAATTTCGCTTTTATTTCCACCAGGTCATGATCGTATCCCAGGCCGTCGGAAACAACTTCGATGGATTTATCCAGAAATGCAAAGTAGGGATCCCAGATAAAACGGATCAGCTGTACCTGGTACCTCAGGTGTTTAACCTGTTTGCGCAGTTCATGAAGATTCCGGTCACTAAAGTCATGCTCTGCAATGGCCAGACTTTTTTTGCCCTGCAGATAGGTATATTTTATTCCTTTCATAACCTGACCTTTACGGATAGAATCAAATTCAGGACCGGCCAGCCGTCTGCGGGCATCTTTCAATAACGATTCGTAATTGTTCTTTTCCCTTCTCCTTGAAATCAAATTCCTGTTTCAGTTTATTATATTGGTTTGATAGATGATCATCGATCATATGGATTGTCTGTTCATCCTTTTCTCCTGAGAATTCATCTACTATGCTTTTAAAAACATCAATATTCACCTTGCTGTCGCGAATGGCAGAAATAGTGCGGTTAACATCCCTGAAAAAAAGATTTTCCCGGTCATATAACTTCTTACCCATCGGAAATCGTATCATCCGCAAAATTGCACGGATTCGTTTAATGCTTTTCCTTATGGCATGAATGGTTTCATCAAATCCCGTTTCACTGTTGTCGATCAGATCAAGTCACATTGTCGATCTGACCTATAATAACCTGCCGAACCTGTTGCCCGGATAATTCTGCACCGATTAATAAAAATTCATTCATACCCTGTTAATTGTTTTATTGACAAAAAGTTCAGTTTTTTTAAAGATTATTTAACAGGACTGAAATCCCATTTTTTAAGGTCAAGCGTACCTTCCAGTTGCTTCACCTGATCGTTCTCCATGCCGGGAAAAAAATCTATACCTGTTATTTCCTCCACCTTATCAACAGACACAGCAAATTTCGCAATTGTGCGGGATGACATGTTGTTATTGAAACATAAATCCGATAGCGCGGTTATTATCCTTATCCAGAATCACTTTGTAATAACGTTCAGGCACGCTAACCTTATCATCGCCAATAGTACCGAAAGGAGCGTCTTTTAATACCGGACCGGTAACTATGTACAATGCACTGGTTTCGGAAACCCACCTGTGGGTCAGTTTTGTCAACTCCGACCATATATATTTATAAAATGCCATTTTCTGTGGTATTATATTCGACATGTAATACGTTTCTTCCTGTGCTTTTTCTGAATATAACATGTCTTCTGTCGGCACCAGCTGTGCCATAATGTAACTGCTGCCTTTATAATCTTTTTTATCGGCTTTTCTGTCGGAAATATCCGGATCGGGGATGTATTTTGCCTTAACTTCTTTTCCGGGTACTATCATTTCTTTGGTTAGCTTATAAGCAACCCAGGATGGTAAAACATAATTGGCATTGTAGGACATTGCAAATGCCGTGTGCTGCACGAATATCTCACGCGGTTCCACAGCAGGAAGATACGGATCGTTCTGGGAAAACGCATTAAAAGGGAAAATCAGGAGTAAAACCATGTACTTCATAATGTTTATGATTTAAATGAAACCGTAAAATTAAAAATTACTCGTCATTCTGTTAAATTTATTCAATAATAAAATGAGGCACGCTATTTGCTTCTGGAAATATAAAAAAGTAATTAATTTAACAAACTAAAGAAACTTAACATTCTAAATTGCGTTAAATCAGGACTTAAAAAACTTAGCCATGAAAACAATAAAATCGTTGAAAATAATTCTCTTACTGACTGTAACCTGCCTCTTTTTAGTTCAGTCGGTTGTGAAATCCCAGGTATACGATGCCGGCTAACTGGAACTGGCCGAAAGAAATCAACACGGACAATGCTGTTGTCGTAATATATCAGCCTCAGATAAATTCGTTGGAAGGTAACATGCTCGACAGCCGGGCAGCTATTTCAGTGAAACGCGGCAATGACGAACTTGTTTTCGGTGCTATCTGGTTTGAATCAAGGATATTCACTGACAAAACCACCCGGATGGTAACCCTCGAAGATATAAACATAAAGGAAGTGAAGTTTCCGAATGCCGGGAGAAAACAAATTGGTCAACTGAAAAACCTGCTTGAATCGGAAATACCAAAATGGCAACTTACCATGTCGCTCGACCAGTTACTTGCAGGTCTTGAAAATGAAGAACAGGCAAAAAAGATTGCGGAAAACATGAATAACACGCCACCGAGAATCTTTTACAATAAACAACCTGCTGTTCTCATTCAGATCGATGGTGAACCCAACTTAAAAATGGATGATATAACAAAGATATTTTATGTGGTAAATACTCCCTATTTTATAGTGTTGAACCCGGTAGATAAAAGGTATTATCTGAAAGGAGGAAAATGGTGGTATACATCCAATTCGATATTATCGGGCTGGCGTTATACACTCACTCCTCCTCGTAATATTCAGGCATTTGCCGAAGAAGCTTTTCAGGAAGATCCCAACTATATTGATTCCGTTGCGCTGACATTGAATTACCCGCCTGATGTATTGGTAAGCATTGAGCCTGCAGAATTACTGGTAACCAATGGCGATCCGGAGTTTTCCCCTGTTAATGGCACCAATCTGCTTTATGTAACAAATTCAGAGGACGATATCCTTTTCGATATTAACAGTCAGCAATATTATGTACTGCTTTCCGGAAGGTGGTATACTTCGTATGGTTTGGATAAAAACGATTGGAAATATGTATCACCCGACGCATTGCCTGAAGATTTCGCGTATATTCCGGATAATTCGGATATCAGCAATGTAAGGTCGAACGTACAGGGAACGATTGAAGCCAATGAAGCTATTCTTGAGAACCAGATACCACAAACAGCAAAAATAGACAGGAGATCGGCAACCACGGATGTTTATTATGATGGTGATCCCTATTTCGAACCAATTGAAGGAACCCGCTTGTATTATGCCGTAAATACCGACAAGGCTGTTCTGAGGGTAAATAACCGTTATTATTGTGTAGATGATGCCATCTGGTTCCAGTCTGTTTCTCCCCGTGGACCATGGGTAGTTTGTGTGAGCCCTCCATCACAGATTGACAGGATCCCGCCGAGTTACCCGATTTACAATATCAGATATGTTCATATATATGATTATACTCCGGATGTAGTATATGTAGGGTATACACCGGGGTATACCGGTTCGTACATTTACCGGAATACCGTTGTTTACGGCACCGGGTACCGTTATCATTCCTGGTATCGTAATCGTTATTACCCGAGACCCATGACTTATGGATTTGGTGTACATTACAATACATTTACCGGATGGGGTTATACAGTGGGTGTAACCTACGGATGGATTAACAACAAATGGTACTCAAATAATAATGGTTGGTGGGGCCCGGCAGGTTACAGGTATGGTTACAGGTACGGATATTCAAACAGAAATCATTATAACTATTCGTACAGTTACTATCACGGAAATTCAACCAGCTACACTTCTACATATTATAACAGCTACCATCGTCCGGTGCCTGTTAACGTATACCATAAACGCACTGCCGGCGTCATATATACAAGTGCAACCAGAAGATCTCCCGTTACTAATACTACTAACGTGAATAACCATACAACAACTTCAGCCCGTTCGGCCACCAGGAGACCAGCTGTTTCACAAAGTCCGAATAATGTATATACCGATCCGAAAGGAAAAGTCTACCGCAGAGATGATAATGGCACCTGGCAAAAAAGAGATCAGGGTGACTGGAAAAATGCAGGGACATCAACAGTTCAAAGCCCTGCGAGAAGAACAACCACAACTAATCAAAACAGGAACACTCAGAATCAAACCCAGCTCAGAATCAAAACAATAACAACGGTTCCGCCAGGAGAACAAGCGTGACAAATCAGGGACAGAATCAAACCAATAACAACAGTCCGGTCAGAAGAACAAGTGTAAATACTCCCGGCTCATAAACGTTCCTGCCCAAAATCCGGAACCAAATCCAACAACTGTCAGGAGGCCTGTTAATACAACTTACCCGTCAAAAACACAGCAACCTGCAAATAACCCAAGACCGGCTCAGACTAACACTCCTGTTCGACAACCGGCAACCCCGGCATCGACTTCTCCCCGTCGCACTACAGAATCCACATCAAATGTTATCCGCACACTTGATACGGATTATAAAGCTCGGGAAAGAAGTAACGAGCGTACACAAACTTTTCAATCTGTAAAAACAACAACGGAAAGTCGTACTACAAAACCAGTTGAAAACACTACTAAAAAACCGGCGGATAATAATACAAATCAACCGGTAAATAGCGGTGGAAGAAGGAGATAAACGGAAGGATACTGCCTTTTTACTGGTACAATAAACAGGAATAAAAAAAGTACTGCAAAAAGAATATAACAGGAGAAATGGAATATTGGAATAGTGGAAAATATAGAAGTCAAATCCATTATTCCATTATTCCAATTTACGGTTCCCCATCTATTTTAAATTGATTTATTTTTTAATGTCGACCTGTATTGTTATCAACTTACACATCCCCCAGGCAGGTCCCAACCCTCCGGGCACTCAGTAGCCAAGGATGATTGTGAGGTACCAGTTTTCGTTTACCTACTACTTTTTCCAGCGGAACAGGTCTCTGACTGTCTCCGTGAGAAGCAACCATTACTCCAAAAACGCCTTCGTTAATATAATCAGCACAGGCAGTCCCCAGTCGTGTGGCCAGCAGACGATCAGCAGCAGAAGGAGTACCTCCCCGCTGCAGGTATCCCAGTATGGTGACACGTGATTCCAGTCCGGTTATTTCCTTCAGCATGTTGGCAAGTCTGAAGGTATGTCCTTCATGTAATGATTCTGCAGCAGCAAGTTGTGCTTTCAGATTGGATCGTTCTTTTTTATCTTCTGTTTTTTCAATCAGATCTTCCAGTGCTTTTATTTCTTTGTATGTTTCTTTTGATAAGGCCCCTTCGGCAACGGCAACAATACTGAAAGGTGAACCGCCACGACTGCGGCGAAGGATCGATTCCGCCACTACATTCACATCATAGGGAATTTCGGGAATAAGGATCACATCAGCCCCACCGGCAACTCCTCCTCCCAGAGCCAGCCATCCGGCCCGGTGGCCCATTATCTCAACAACAATAATACGGTGATGACTGTGGGCTGTGCTATGCAAACGGTCGATGGCATCTACGGCAACACCCAGCGCCGTATCAAACCCAAAGGTTATATCGGTCATCGCCACATCGTTATCGATGGTTTTGGGAAGGGTGATGATATTCAGTCCATGTTGTGCCAGGTGATAGGCATTTTTTTGTGTACCGCCACCGCCAATGCAGACCAGCGCATCGAGATGGTGCTTTTCGTAATTTTCAACAATAACATCGGTCATATCCATTTTCTGACCACCGATGGGCATTTTATGCGGTTTATCACGACTGGTCCCCAGGATTGTTCCTCCCAGGGTAAGGATTCCAGACAAAGCCTGGCGGTTCAACCGCATGGTGCGATTCTCCATTAATCCACGGAAACCGTCCCGGAAACCGATTACCTGCATTTCATAACTTCCGAGGGCTGACTTTCCGATGCTCCTGATGGCCGCATTTAATCCTGGGCTGTCTCCTCCCGATGTCAGGAGTCCTATATATTTTCCCATTTTTGTAGTCATCTGTTTACTCCATTTTTATTTTAATGAATAATTCTTTTTCCATTTAATAAATTTCCATTTTGCACGAAGGTAAGAGGGATTTGTTTAATGACAATATTTTAAACTATAAAGTTTTTAAATAAACTTTATAAAGGGGCTGTCTTTTACTGCTTTCCTTTATTGTAAAATTAGAATGAAAAAAAACCTGCCCGAGGAAGGCAGGCCTTAACTGAACAATGTATCCTAGTTAGATCTTTTTTAATGTAACGTTCGAATAAGATTCCTTCTTATCCGAATATATTATTTCAGGACTGCTATGCCTGACAGCAGCTCAGCTCATCCATTATAACAATAGATTTAAACGACCGCCTGTCCCTTCAGTAATCTCTTACGATCATTCTCATTTAACAATATTTTCCGCATACGAATACTTTTTGGAGTAACTTCTACGTACTCATCATCCTGTATATATTCCATCGATTCCTCAAGTGACAGAATCACCGGAGGGGCGATCCTTACCTTGTCATCCGAACCGGACGCACGCATATTGGTGAGTTTTTTTGTTTTGGTAATGTTAATGGCCAGGTCTCCCGCCTTATTGTTTTCGCCGATTACCTGTCCGGCATAAACTTCCTGTCCGGGAGAAACAAAGAAAATACCGCGGTCCTGCAGTTTGTTCAGGGCATAGGCAATCACAGTTCCCGGTTCCATGGCTAACAGCGCCCCGTTAATCCGGCGGATAATCTCCCCTTTCCATGGTTCATACCCCTTAAACCGGCTGGCAATAATTGCTTCTCCGGCTGTTATGTTCATTATGGTGGTACGAAATCCGATCAGCCCGCGTGCAGGAATGTCAAATTCAAGGTGTACCAGGTCACGCCTGTGTTCCATCAGTGTAAGTTCACCTTTTCGCTGACTTACAAACTCGATCACTTTACCGGAAGTTGCTTCAGGGGTATCGATGGTAAGCCCTTCCACAGGTTCGCATTTTTTCCCGTCAATTATCCGGGTGATAACAGTCGGTTTCCCAACCTGGAATTCAAAACCTTCTCGTCGCATGGTTTCGATGAGAATGGCCAAATGAAGTATTCCCCTGCCATATATTTTAAACGAATCGGTACTTTCGGTCTCTTCGACACGAAGGGCCAGGTTCTTTTCAGTTTCCAGGTACAACCGTTCGCGCAGGTGCCGTGATGTTACAAACTTCCCTTCCTTACCGTAAAATGGGGAATCATTGATGGCAAATAACATGCTCATCGTCGGTTCGTCGATCGGGATCGGTTTCAGTCCTTCGGGTTTGTCATAATCAGCTATGGTATCGCTGATGTCAAAGTTATCAATACCGGCTATGGCTACCAGGTCGCCACAGGATACTTCCTGCTTGTTGATCTTGCCAAGCCCTTCAAAAACATATAATTCCTTGATTTTTGATTTCTGTATGGAGCCATCTCGTTTCACCAGCGAAACCGGCTGGTTTTCCTTTATCGATCCGCGTGAAATGCGCCCTATAGCAATACGCCCCACATAAGAAGAATATTCAATAGAGGTTATCTTTATCTGAACAGTTCCATCCACATGTTTGGGAGACGGTATGTGTTCCAGTATCTGATCGAGCAAATAGGTTACATCAGTGGTCGGTTCTTTCCAGTTGGCAGACATCCATCCCTGTTTGGAAGATCCATACACCACCGGATAATTAAGTTGTTCCTCGCTGGCTTCCAGGTTATACATCAGGTCGAAAACCGATTCATTCACGTCTTCCGGCCGACAGTTTTCCTTGTCTACCTTATTGATCACTACAATGGGTTTCAATCCCATTTCAATGGCTTTCCCCAGTACAAAACGGGTTTGCGGCATGGGACCTTCAAATGCATCAACCAGTAAAAGCACACCGTCGGCCATATTCAGCACTCTTTCCACTTCGCCACCGAAATCGGCGTGACCGGGAGTATCAATAATATTGATCTTGATTCCTTTATAAGGGACCGAAACATTTTTAGACAAAATAGTGATCCCGCGTTCCCGTTCCAGCTCGTTACTATCCAGTATCAGTTCACGGGTTACCTGGTTTTCCCTGAAAAGTTTACACTGGTGTAAAATGCAGTCAACCAGTGTGGTTTTGCCATGATCGACATGGGCAATTATTGCTATATTCCGAATATTCATTTTCCTTACTATAAAAGGCTGCAAAAATAGGTAAATTTTTCTTTAATTTTTGAAAATAACGTTACTAAATGACGAATATATAATAGTAATTTTAACGTTCTAGCTGACAGTCTGTTATATACTAAATGAAGGAATATATCAATTAAATCCGCTCCCTCGCTTAACACCTTTCATCTCTCGTCTCTTCACTTCATGTCATTTATCTTCAAAAAGGTATAGATCTTTTCAATGGATTCATGCAGGTCCTGCCGCATCTTTTTGGTATAAGGATTATAACGCTGGAGGTCGACAAACAACTGCCAGTTGTCATTACAAGTTTGCTGAATGATCTCCATCAGTTTCTGATAACCGAGTGTGTTTATATTCGTATTTTTCAGATCCAAATCGGCCAATACCCTTCCGATATAATGTGTAATCCCCTGCGAGTAGGCAACCATTTCATCATGCTGTTCGGGAGTCATCAATTCCACCCGCATAAATTTACGGGTAAAATAATCGGTCCATCCTTTAAAATCCGATTCATCGGCTCTGATATTTGCCATAACCATAGGCAGCGGCTCTTTGGCATTGTAGTAGGAATCCGGGCCGAACATCGGGTGTGTGGCAATAATCGGATTGTTTGCCGGTACATGTTTTTGCATCCATTCAGCCGGTTTCATTTTCACCGAACAGGTATCAAAAACGATGGTACCCTCCTTAAAGTTTGAAGCTGATTTTACAAGTACATCTTCCAGGGAAGAAATGGCCACACAATAAAAGAGGGCATCACAGTCGAAAATTCCCTTTTCATCGGTAATCTCTATACCCGGGCTCACCTCTTCCGGTTTCAGGCCACGCCGGGAATATACCTTTACTTTGAAATCGGCTGTCAGTAAATCTGCCCAGAATTTGCCGAAGCGTCCGTATCCGTATACGGAAATGATTTTATTATTCATTTATTGCTATGTGATAAAATTATTGTTTGGCGCCACAAAAATACAAAAGAATTGATTGCCGGGAACATAAAATACAAAATTGCCACATATTTGCGGGTTAACTACACTAACCATCCTGTGCAGAATAGCTTAAACTAAAAAGTCGGATAAAATCACATATTGCAATTCACAATTATCAAATAAATACCAATTATCAAAATTCCAATTCTTCAATTCTTGTAGCTAAACATTTCTGTCATTTTTTCAGAAAAGAAAAGATTAGCAGCCTGTAAGAGTCCTGCTTCACTTCACAATGCCCTACAAGTAATGATCATCGGGTCAATTATTATAACTATCAGTACTATGCAGCATCCTTCTGAAATGCCAGCTCTTTCTTACGACCCTTCAGCAACAGACTGAGGATTACCAATACAGAAGTAAGCACTGCCAGGAATAAAAAAGCATTTTTATAACCCTGCAACCCACCGGCAGCAACAGCTATGATCCCAATAATAACAGATCCGGTTATCTGACCGGTGCTTGTAAAAATGGTGATCATCCCTTGCGCCACGGCCCGTTCCGATGCGCCCACCTCGTTCAGGGCAATGTAGCGTAAAGAAGAACCAACCAGGGCCGATAGTCCAAGTCCGAACAAAGCGGTACCAATGTAAAAAAGTGAAAGAACCTGTGTTTCCCTGCTGATAAGAAGTACCCCGATTACTGCAAGCACCAGCGCCGAAAAAATAATTATTTTCGATCCTGTTTTATCCAGCAACCTTCCCCACAAGGGGGCGCCAATGGCAGAAGCAAGAACTGTAGGTCCCATCATAAAACTGGCAGTGGAAGTGGGTACGTTAAAAGCCAGTACCGCCAATTTGGGCATAAATACAAAAGAAGCTTCGAACACACCGGTTCCGATGGCAATTAACCCTACCACCAGGAGTTGTTTCGACTGGAAGAAAGACAGATGCACCACCGGTTCCTGAGCCCTTTTTTCAACATAAATAAACAGGACCACAAAAATTGCCGAACCGATAATCAGTGGTAGAAAAGCCGAATGAAATAATGTTTGTGTGATAGCTATCGGGTCGACACTGTATAGCGCCAGGGCAAACAATGTCAGTAAACTACTTAACAGTACCACACCTTTCCAGTCGAATGGCGCCCCGGTGGAAGTTATTTCATCGTTCAGTTGTTTATAGCTTCCGTAAATTACCAGCAGTGCCACCGGAATATTGATATAGAACAGGTAATGCCACGTGAAATATTTCAGTATTAGTCCGGCAACAAACGGACCGATAATAAAAGCGATGCCGAATACAGAGCCGATAAGGCCCAGCGCCCTGCCCCTTTTTTCCGGTGGAAAAACATCGCCCACCACAGCAGATGCTACCGGGAATATACCGCTGGAACCGAACCCCTGCACGGCCCGTCCAATCAGTAACACGGCATAATTTTGCGAAGTGGCCACAATCGCCGAACCTATGGCAAATATCAGTACCGACAGGATGTATAACCGCCTCCGCCCGTAGCGATCAGAGAGTTTGGCCATCAGCGATACGCCGGAAAGGTTAAATAATACATAGATGGAAAAGATCCATGCCAGGGCTTTTTCATCTACCTGCAAAGCTTTGGATATGGCAGGAATGGCGGGACCAACGATTGAAATATCGAGCGCTCCCATCAGCACGCCTGTAAATAGTACCAGTAATGTTTTTGTATTGTTTTTCATTCTTAACTTCTTATCATTTATATGCTGTTCAATATTATTATTTTATCCTGCAATGATTAAGACAAATCAAGTTTACCAACAAAAATGATTGGAAAAGGTTTTGGTAATTTCCGGTAGAGGATCATTGTAACATTTATGGATTTGGTTTTGACCGTATTATTATTTACATTTAATTAATTTGAATGAACCGGTACTATCCAAAAAGTTATCGTTATGTCATTCTGACTTACAAACAGAATTTAATTAACAGCATGAAGAAAGTACAAACAATTCATCAAATCCCGGAAGATTCAATAATTGCAAAAAACTTCGGTAAGTTTCATTATTATGATTCATACAGGATTACAATACAAACCAAAAAGGATTTGGATAAAATTACTACTGAAATATTTCAAACGCCGAAATGGACAGATGTATTAATGAGTACCAGAAATAGTATTGTCAGACTGATAGGATTAAATACCGGCGGGAAGAAAAAAAACAGTAATATAGCTGATTACTATCCCGTTGGTTCAAGAGCGGTTTATTTTACAGTAGTGGACCGGACCGGTAATGAGATAATAATGGCAGAAAATGATAAACACCTGGATTTTAAAGTTTCTGTATTGGCAAACCGGAAAAGTGAAAATGTGACCATATATTTAACAACCCTTGTGAAATACAATAATCTGCTGGGACGATTATATTTTTTCCCGGTTAAGCCATTTCACAGGATAATTGTCATTTCTTTGTTAAAGAGATTACTAAAAAATAAAGAATAATAAACTTTTCATGCATTACAGTAAATCCCTGAATTACACATTACTTTCCTTTCTGATACAAGTATTCTTTTAACTTTAACAATTAAAGATTATTCCGAAAACAGGCAGATATTTTTTTGAATATCTTTGCTGACCTAAACACATAAAGGAAATTATTATTGTTTTACAAAAATGGATTAACATGACCAGCAACGTCAAAATAAGGATACTTCTTCAGTTTTTTTTAGTAACAGGACTGGTGCTGGCATTATCGTATCTTTCGTCCCGGATATGGGGTGAAAAATCAGAGAAGATCAGTACCCCGGCAACCCTGGTTATAGAGGATGGAATGACCGTAAATGACTTTGGCCGTAAAAATAACCTGCCCGGCCCGGTTCTTAAAAATATATTCGACGTAAAAAGTAAAAAGGATCTTTCTAAAAATCTCAACGAATTCAATTTCTCGCACAAGGAATTAATCAAAAGGA
>CAVVIO010000071.1:0-6465 GCA_963748095.1 uncultured Bacteroidales bacterium | reverse complement strand
CACTATAGCAAGATAACAGCCTTCTTTTATTGGGAAAACTGTTGCGAAGAATTGAAATCGTTAACGGAATACATACCTTGAAAAACAGTTATAGTAGGAGAACGAATAATGAAGATAGGTGCTTTCTATTTAACATAATATTTTTTGTTCGATATCATAACCTCAACTTTTTACTTAAGAGCCGGTTCGTTTTTATCTGACAATCATTTTATCAGTAACAGTTAATTCATTTGTTGAAAATTGCACAAAATAAATTCCTGCATCAAGTATACCCGTATTCAAATCAACGCGGTGCTGTCCTGCTAATAGACTCTGTTTTTCCGATTTTATCAATTCTCCGTTCACACTGTATATGCTAATGGTAACAGCTGTCTCTTTCTCTATATTATATTCTAATCGGGCATCTCCATAAACGGGGTTTGGAATTATTCGGAAAGTCATCTTCCCGCTATTTATTTCGCTTATACCCGTTGGGTTATTACTAACATGCAGAACAGTTGTAGCTGTTTTACCGCCATCAGAGGATTTTGCCGTGATACTGGCATTTCCTTCAGTAAGCCCGGTAACCAGCCCTTCAGGTGAAACCGTTGCAACAGTCCAATTGTTGGAATTCCAGGTGACGAATTTAAAAGTCGCATTTTCAGGTGAAACGGTTGGTGTTAATTGCACAACAGAATCAACCTTCAAATCCATATTTGCCGGAAGCGATATACCAGTAACGGGTTCATAAACAGTTACTAATGAAGTAGCTGTAAGTGCACCATCATTTGTTGTTACCGTGATAAGGGCTGATCCGACAGAAACCGGCGTAACTTTACCCGTAGCATCAACTGTGATTATACCCGGATCACTTGATGTCCAGCTTACCGCAGTATCTCCGGCATCGGTCGGTGAAATGGAATCAGTTAATTGAACAGCCGGACCTCCGGGATTCAGATTTAAAGAAGAAGGAAATATATTGATTGAAGTTACCGGCTCCGTAACAGAGCTGTTCACTACGTAATACTCATCGATCGACCACCACCAGGTATCGGAACTTCCGGTTTGTACAATTTTAATATATCGTGCAGTCTGTTCAGGGAAATTAATGACTGTAATGGCAGAATTTCCGCTGCCGGTAGCTACCGGATCGTTCCAGTTGGTACCATCTGCAGAGACATATACCTCATAACCCAGTGGATAATCATAGGGACCGAGCAAAGTATTGAGTATTATTTTATTAAAAGTATAACCGGCCTTCATATCCACAATGAACCACTCCCCTCCTGCTTTTGGAGTTTCTGTATCCCAGCGTGTTGAAGGATTTCCGTCGATAGCCCGCCAGGCATTTGAATTATTGAGCGAAGCAGTGGCCGTCCACCCCGTCCGGTCGAGACAGGCTCCCGGATTAATATCCGGATCGTTGGGCAGGTTATTTTTCCAGTATTCACAACTGCCCTTATCAATCCCCGATGTATCCAGCACCGATGATTCAGCAGAAAAATGAGGTTCCCCGCCACTGGTCAATAACAGATCCACCGGCATAACAGCAGAATTATCAAGACTGAGATTTCCGCCCGTTATATTGGCAAAAGCAGTAGTTCCCGCGTATTGAAAATTCGCAAGCTGGAAATTCAGATCCCCGCCGGCCTGAACGACTCCGTATTCCGTCCAGCCCCAGTAATCGGAATTGAAAAAAGTGGATTGCGTACTAAAACCGGATTTCGCTTCAATATAACAGGTTCCCGGAAGATTATCGATAGAAACGATCTGGGAATTGATAAAATCAAACCCAGAAGCTCCTATCCCATTAATTACCAGACTTTTTCTGGAACCATCAATACCGGTACCCAGACTTATTCCTGATGCCCCGTTGAGAATCAATCCGCTTTGCGATCCGTAATGAAAATCGTTATAGAGGGTTTCGTCCGAGCAGTTGTCAAGCACCATGAAAAGCAGATTATCTTTAATGTAATTGTAAATATTATCCAGGTTTGCAGCCGACGGGGCATTCGACCATTCGCCCCATTTCGATTCGTATCCGTATGCATATCCAATGGGATTGAACTGCACATTACTGATCTTCCCTCCCGAACTGTTTCCGCCGACTTTAATGCCTGTTTTCAGTACTTGTCCGGCTACATAGTCGATATAGTGATTATCGCACTGGTGGGTAAACAGATCGATACCATTGTAAGCCGCACGAATTCCCACGTTAACAATATAAACATCACTACCCGTTACCTGTATACAGTAAGGATACGGATAAAAATCTGGAACATTGTCTCCCTGCTGTTCGGGATAATCGAAAACAACACCACGCAGACCGCTTCCCTGCGATAAGGAGATAAACGGAGTTCCCGATTCATTGCCTTTTCCGGAGTAAACTTCCAGGACACTGCCAGGTCCCATCGGTGCCGTACTGACATCAACTGCTCCTTTTAATTCAACACCTGAGGGAACGGTAAGTGTTCCAAGTACCTTATATTTACCCGGCGGGAGAAATACGATGCCGCCTCCATCAGCCGAAGCCGCATTCAACGCACTTTGTATGGCGGAAGTATTATCCGTTACCCCGTCATTTTTGGCATTATAGGGTGCGGATAAAACGTTATACATAACCATTCGTGATGGTTTCTGGTTCCGGGGAAGTGTATCGCTGTAATCAGGCAAATCGGGTAACGATACCGAAGCAGGATCAATATAACCGGTATAAAGTGAATTATTCTGAAGCAACGATTCGTTGGCAAACCGGTTGCCGGTTAAGATGACCCGGGCATTCGGTCCGATCACTATTCTTTTACCGGGATCGTTAAAATCACAATCGGTGGCCGTTACTGTTCCACCCGAAATCAGCACCTGACCACCATCCAACGTACATTTCTGCATCATAAGCTTAACACCTGAACCGGCATCGGTTGTTAACGCGTTCTGACTGGCGTTTATCTTGCAGGTATGCAGTTGTATGGGAAATTTGACTTTAGGTCCGATCGTAATGCCATTGATGCAGTTGTTTATGTTTATCCGGGTAAACATTATACCCACATCCGATGTGGTTTCAAAATAAATTCCCGTTCCGCATCCGGTAAAATTCAGGGAATAATAATGTCCATTGGCACTGGTTCCGGGACTGGCAATCGAAGGACCCACGTGCATTCCATATTTATAGCCTTCGATCGTTACAAAACAGGTATACGACCAGTCGTTGCGCCGCATGACTATTCCGGTTCCGTTACTCAGAATCCATTTCTCAACAGTACTGCCGGGTACGGGAGCATCCGGAAGCCCTGAACCTTCCCAGTATGCCGGAGAAAAATGAATATTTTCAATTCGCCCGACATCGGAAATATTATCTATTTCGATTCCCCGTGAAAGCGGCGTTCCGTAAATTCCATTAATAACCGGACTGGATCCCCCGTTTACACGCGAAAATGCAATACCTGTATAGGAATTGACCAGCGTTATGTTCCTGGCATTGCAGAAGTCATTACCAAAATAATCCGGTTCTCCGAATACAATGGTTGGCGGATATGCCGTGATATTATCGGGCTGTTGTTCGGGATACCAGAATACCAGGTCCTGAACCGCAGATGACGGCTCCATGGTAATAAACGGAGTATTGTTCTCGCTTCCGCGTCCGGCATAAACCATCAAAATGGTCCCGGCTACGGCATGCCTTTTTACCGGCTTTTGCCATTCACCGCGCAGGATGACTCCCTTCCGGAGAATTAAGGTTCCTTTCAGAACATATTTTCCTTCAGGTACAAACAAAGTTCCTCCACCCAGCGTAGCCAGGGAGTCTATAAGCTCCTGAAAGATAGTTGTAACATCGGTAACTCCGTCACCCGAAGCACCGTAATCCTTTACCGAATAACCTGCAACAAAGGCATCGGAAGTTTCATAAGCCGGATGAATAAGCTGCCAGTTTTGTGCATTTAGTGTAACATTTATACCAATTATCAGGAAAAAACTAAGTACTGTTCTGATGTAGTGCGAACTACTTTTTTTAGTATACCCGTGAACCATAGGTTTCAGTTTGGTTAGACAATAGAATCCGGAATTATCAAAATCCTTATTTACCGGTTTATGTAAAATAATAATTTTGATTTATGCAATTTAGTTCAACAGAAACAGCTCAGACCATACTTTGTTTGTTAAAATAATCAATAATAAGTTTCAAATTACAAATCTTTCCGATGCGAATCTACCACGGTCAGATTCACAGTTTTTCTGATATGGGATATTTTGAAATGCTGTTTAACATAATATTGCCTATTAATGACAAAATGAATCAGTCCTGTTATACCCTCAGCAATCCCCTGAATCCCCTGCCACCATAATAAGAGGATGCACCGTTATGATACACGAAAACATGGTCATAACGACGGTCACAAAAGAGTGCGCCGCCAAGCTCGCGGATAGCTGCCGGTGTTTTTACCCAGCTCGATGTTTTTGTATCGAAAGTTCCGAGTTGCTGCAATTCCCGGTATTGTTCTTCGGACAACAGCTCAATTCCTATATTTGCTGCCATATCCACAGCATTATTTTCGGGGCGGTGTTCTTTCCGCGACTCCAGTCCTTCCCTGTCGTAACAGACATTTCTCCGGCCTGTTGGACTTTCAGCCGAACAATCGCAAAAAATGTATTCGCCTGTAATATCGTCATACCCGATAACATCCGGCTCACCACCGGTAAGTTCCATTTCATCCAGCGACCGGAGTTTCTCCGGATTAACTTCCAGTTTTGCCTGAATCTTAGCCCATTCAAGTCCCTTATGTCGGCTCCTGTTATTCTCAAACCGGGCTTTCAATATCCTGAGCAGTTCTTCACTATTCCCTGCCGAAAGGCTGTTTTTTTTATCTGTTTTCAAGGTGTTCTGGTTTTATATGGCTATCTGAAAAGTAATAATTTATTATGATGTGACATGCTGAATTTTTTAGTTATTTAAAAATATCTAAAAAGTAAATAACAAAAGAAATATATAATGTTATAAGGAATTAATATTTATTATCTTTCTTCATTGTCGGGTCTTTCTGAGGTTGTATAAATTTAATAATATACAGGCGCGTGGGCCCGGCAAAACGGGAAGCCGGGGTTGCTGTGAATGCTGCAATGTTTAGAATTTCAATAAAGGGGCTTGCCTTTAGCGTAAACGGGTATATAGCTATCTGATACTTAAAAATTTATCTTATCTCAGGATTGATTATTTCAATATATACATATAATACCGTTTACGCGGTTACTTTATTTGAAATTCTTGCATTGCAGCAGAGCGCGTTGGATTCGTTTTGCCATGATTCTTTTGTTACTTTTCTCATCATGGAGAAAAGTAAAATCAGTTGCTAAAACCTGACCCCCACCTTAACCGAAAGCTCCGGATTAAAAACCGGTGGATTAAAATTCTCCCCGTCAATGGGGATATTTTTGTCGCCTCCACCCCGAAGACTTATCCCCGCCCATGGACTGATATACAACCATCGGTTAAAGTAATGGACAAAACCCAGGCTCCCGTTAAGCAGAAAAATGTTGTAACTGGCTGTCTCTATAAGTTTATTTGTTTGTATATCTCCCTGCCACATGACGATACCGGCAGACATCCAGGGGCCCTTAAAATTCTTTTTCAGAAAATAATCGCCCAGTAAGGCAAATGAGTGGATCGTATTGTTTGTAAATCCATTAGGAACTATACAAGTCAGGCATGTGTACTTTCGCGTAAAGTGCACGAACCCGCGCATGCCCTGCTCCTGCCCAGCCGGCAGCAAAATAACCACCGGTAATATACGGAAGCGCATCCAGTTCAACTCCGGCTTCAAACCGGTTCTGGCAACGACCTGACTGAAAGGCAAAAAGCAGTATAAGAATAAGTATATTTCTCATCTTATTTATCAGCTGTATCTTTTAATATTCTCCTTTAATTACAAAGAACGAACCCCGGATCGTTCCGGCCAGTCTGGATTTCTGTCGGGCAAACTTAAACTTCCCTTCCAGTTCCTTGGGCACTTCCATCCCTTCGGATAGTTTGAATCCAACGGCCCGTTTTTTGGGATCATCAAGTGTATACAGAACGTTGACACCCAATCCGTCCTCATAAAAAACGAATGCCCACCGGATATTTTCCACCTGAAAGATCGATGTTTCCAACGGTTTCGCCGCAAATTCAATTCCCCGTTCTTCTTTTAAAACCCTGTTTATATAATCAAGGGTTTCCCTGCTTTCGCCGGCCGGTGTAACAGTAAATGCATGCTTGTACTTGTTCATAAAGTAACGGGCTTCGTTGGCACGCAAACCGGCAAGCGCTTCTGCCACGGGTGAAGACTCCAGGCCAGCCGTCGACACGTTTTTAAAATCAACTGTGTAATCCATTTCTTTTCTTTTTTTATTGTTCCTGACAATTGAATCTGTGTTTATATTTTTTAGGTCCATGTATGCCCGGGTATCAAACGTCCCGGTACCCGGATTTGTTCATGTTAATAATACTTATAAAGG
>CAVVIO010000070.1:0-115985 GCA_963748095.1 uncultured Bacteroidales bacterium | reverse complement strand
ATTCAGTGTCGTGGTTGTATAGGTCGTGCCTGTACCGTTTTGTACACTTGTACCATTCAGCTTGAAGTTATAGTTCGATCCGCCGCCGGCTGTAAACACTACCTGGTCTCCTGCACAGATCGTATTGTCAGCATCACTGCTGTTTAAGCTGGCTGTCGGTGCAGCGTTGACTGTCGTCGTTATCGCTAATGTGCTGTCTACACAGCCACTTCCGTTGGTCACGATTACTTTCACGGCATCACCATTATTCAGTGTCGTGGTTGTATAGGTCGTGCCTGTACCGTTTTGTACACTTGTACCATTCAGCTTGAAGTTATAGTTCGATCCGCCGCCGGCTGTGAACACTACCTGGTCTCCTGCACAGATCGTATTGTCAGCATCACTGCTGTTTAAGCTGGCTGTCGGTGCAGCGTTGACTGTCGTCGTTATCGCTAATGTACTGTCTACACAGCCACTGCCATTGGTCACGATTACTTTCACGGCATCACCATTATTCAGTGTCGTGGTTGTATAGGTCGTGCCTGTACCGTTTTGTACACTTGTACCATTCAGCTTGAAGTTATAGTTCGATCCGCCGCCGGCTGTGAACACTACCTGGTCTCCTGCACAGATCGTATTGTCAGCATCACTGCTGTTTAAGCTGGCTGTCGGTGCAGCGTTGACTGTCGTCGTTATCGCTAATGTGCTGTCTACACAGCCACTTCCGTTGGTCACGATTACTTTCACGGCATCGCCATTATTCAGTGTCGTGGTTGTATAGGTCGTGCCTGTACCGTTTTGTACACTTGTACCATTCAGCTTGAAGTTATAGTTCGATCCGCCGCCGGCTGTAAACACTACCTGGTCACCTGCACAGATCGTATTGTCGGCATCACTGCTGTTTAAGCTGGCTGCCGGTAATGCGTTGACAGTCGTCGTTATCGCTGTTGTGCTGTCTACACAGCCACTTCCGTTGGTCACGATTACTTTCACGGCATCGCCATTATTCAGTGTCGTGGTTGTATAGGTCGTGCCTGTACCGTTTTGTACACTTGTACCATTCAGCTTGAAGTTATAGTTCGATCCGCCGCCGGCTGTGAACACTACCTGGTCACCTGCACAGATCGTATTGTCGGCATCACTGCTGTTTAAGCTGGCTGCCGGTACATGCGTTGACTGTCGTCGTTATCGCTAATGTGCTGTCTACACAGCCACTTCCGTTGGTCACGATTACTTTCACGGCATCACCATTATTCAGTGTCGTGGTTGTATAGGTCGTGCCTGTACCGTTTTGTACACTTGTACCATTCAGCTTGAAGTTATAGTTCGATCCGCCGCCGGCTGTGAACACTACCTGGTCACCTGCACAGATCGTATTGTCGGCATCACTGCTGTTTAAGCTGGCTGCCGGTAATGCGTTGACTGTCGTCGTTATCGCTAATGTGCTGTCTACACAGCCACTTCCGTTGGTCACGATTACTTTCACGGCATCACCATTATTCAGTGTCGTGGTTGTATAGGTCGTGCCTGTACCGTTTTGTACACTTGTACCATTCAGCTTGAAGTTATAGTTCGATCCGCCGCCGGCTGTGAACACTACCTGGTCACCTGCACAGATCGTATTGTCGGCATCACTGCTGTTTAAGCTGGCTGTCGGTACATGCGTTGACTGTCGTCGTTATCGCTAATGTGCTGTCTACACAGCCACTTCCGTTGGTCACGATTACTTTCACGGCATCGCCATTATTCAGTGTCGTGGTTGTATAGGTCGTGCCTGTACCGTTTTGTACACTTGTACCGTTCAGCTTGAAGTTATAGTTCGATCCACCGCCGGCTGTAAACACTACCTGGTCACCTGCACAGATCGTATTGTCGGCATCACTGCTGTTTAAGCTGGCTGCCGGTAATGCGTTGACTGTCGTCGTTATCGCTAATGTGCTGTCTACACAGCCACTTCCGTTGGTCACGATTACTTTCACGGCATCACCATTATTCAGTGTCGTGGTTGTATAGGTCGTGCCTGTACCGTTTTGTACACTTGTACCGTTCAGCTTGAAGTTATAGTTCGATCCGCCGCCGGCTGTGAACACTACCTGGTCACCTGCACAGATCGTATTGTCGGCATCACTGCTCGACAAGGTTAGGGACAGGTAGTGCATTTACAGTTACACTAGAAATATCTGTCAATTGTGTACTACAGGTATATTCATTTGTTGCCAGCACATTATAATCCTCGGAAGCAGAAGGAATAGCATTCAGAGTAACATCACCACCCGGACCACTGCTGACCGGAGCACCAACAAGGCTGTTATCGCTGTTTAAACGTAATTGAAAGGTTATTCCCGGATCAGTAGCCTGAACGATTATATTAGCAGTTTCACCAAAACAAATATGCAGGATCGGTTACCGTATAGCTGTCATTTGGTACATGGGTTAACTGTTACCATGCATGGAATCACTAACAGTAGTTGATCCTGTTTCAGCCACCTTCACATAAAAGTTTACAGTATCTGTCCATTGTATAACAACCGAATCGAGATTATTAACACCACCAATTATAGAACCTCCACCGGAAGGCAAGATCGTCCAAAGATATGTATGTGTGGATATGCCGGCAGTCCGGTAAACTAATGTTTCCCCATTACAAACAGTTGCCGCACCGGTTACAGAAGGACTGGGTATATCTGTTATATTTACATTGTAATCAGGTGTGGTTTTGGTACACCCTCCGTTTGTCACCGTTTCCTGAACAGAAACGATACCAGCAGGTCCGGCACCCCAGGTTACTTCAATCTGATGTGATTCCCTGACCGCGTATTTATTGTTCCCCCATTGACTGTCCATGTATATAGCATGTCCCGCAAAATCAGGAGTACTGTATGTGGTTGTTCCGCCGGCAGGCATGGTTGTATTTCCTGATATAACCGGATCCGGGGCCTCCTTAAGAGTAATTGTAACCGTAGAAGTAAAATCCCGAATTCCCGAGCTTCCGGTACCATCCTTAACAGCAGAAATATTAAATACATAGTCTCCCGGTCCGCCAGTTGATAAAGGTGATAAAGCATTGGATACAACCAGGTTGATATGGTGAATTAGCAATATTATATATCGTTGTCTCACTTCCTCCGTTTATCTTGTAACTGGATAGTCCATGGAGCTGTACCTGTAAGATCGATTGCAATATTTGTCGAGGAACCGTCGTCACAAATACTGTCATTGGTACTGGTAATAATTGCAGTCGGCAGGCTTTCCACCCCGATAGTAAAATGATGATCACCATCAAGGTCAACCTCCGGATTGGTTTGTATGTTACCTGAATTAACACCGCCATCGTTAACAACGTCTCCTTTGCTTTCCCAGGCAGTACTTGTACTGTTCCATTCAACAATCCTTAGTTTTTGACGTGTAGCCGCATCCGACGGAATAATGCCACTTTGGGAATCCCATCTGATCGCCACGTCGGCAGTAGCCGAAGCGGGCCCGTTTATTCTCCAGTATTCTGTATTGCTGACTGTATCAATGGGATTAATAAAAGAAGCCGGATTATATCCGTCATTACCCGGATTATGATTAAAATACTGAGCCAGATAATCTCCTGACAATGAAGATCCAAATAAACTAACTTCACCATATCTGCTTCCGTTCGAATCCCCAACCGGAAAGTCAAAGTAACCACCAGAAATTATACTTTTCCGAAGTGGTCCGTTCACAAATGAAGAACTCCCCCCTCCAATAACTGCACTTGGACTTGTATTGGTTATATTTAATAAGTTTATATCACTGGTGTTAATATTTCCATTTGTAAGGTATAACCTGTTATTTACAGCAACATCACCACCTCCGCTAATCGTTATTCCGGAAGAATTATCAATCCCGAGGTTATAAAACTGTTCGGTTGTACCACTATTGGTGATAGAAAGCGACTGGGAACTACTACCATTAAAAGACACCTTCCCTTTACCAGGTAAGAATCCGCCGGTAGCAGAATTATTATTATCTGTCCAGTCGCCAAGAGTAGTTATTGTTCTGTTATATTGCTCATTGCTTAAAGATGTGCCATCCTGCATGGTCAGATTTCCCAATACTTTCAAATCTTCGGCACTTATTAATTTTTTTCCATTACCAGAGAAAATAACATTCTGATAGGGTTTATAATTATTACCGGGCTTTAAAGGTAAATAAGCATCGTTACCCCCTGTAAATTCGAGTGTACTTCCCGTGGTTTGAAGGAAAACATCGTAATTTCCACCCGGAAAAACAAAGATACCTTCCGGGGTTGATGTTAATTTCATTGTTCCGTCTCCCTTGACGTGACCCAGGTTATGAAAAACAGTTTGTCCTATATCCAGTACTCCATGAATCAAAACAGAATATGCAACTGCATTGTCACTATTTATTGTAATCGTATGAGCAGCATCAATTTCTACCGGGTTTCCATCGGGCGTGCATCCACAGGCTAATCCAGTATGACCGGTTGTGGACCATGTGTTGCCGTCGAACCAGTTACCCGACTGAATACTGTAAAGGGTTGGTTTATTGGGTGCGAAATTTGCCGTTGTTCCTGCCGTATATTCACCATCGATGTAGTTAACACCCGAAAGGTTGATCTGATCTGTGGATGCATTTACAGCACCCGCTATTCCGCCAGGCGGAACCCATTGATCCACCAGGTAACGTCCGCCGTAATACAGGCTTTCATTTCCCGAAACATCACTGTTTAGATAATTATAGGTATGACTTACGGTGTAAGCGCCCGCAAATCCCGATGACACAACATTCCAGTAATAAGCCAGTTCATCACCTGCAGCATTGCTAAGTGCAGGATGTGCATAATTAACCGGTTTGACAGTTATGGATGCATTGTTGTTGGTATTGGCAGTAAAATTATAAGTTACAGGAGTATACTTACCGGCTACACCTATCGGAAAAGTAAATCCTGATACTCCGCTAGCAAAAATCTTCCGGACACCTTCATCGGAGATAACTCCGTTCAATACGATCATTCTTGTATTACTCATTCCCGAAACTGTAGCGCCGGTTCCAAATGTCAACAGGTAATCGTCGATATAAATACTACCGCTGGTGAAAGTCAGTTGCCCGTTTATAGTACAGTTATCCAATACATTAATACCAGTGGCATTATTAACCGTAACATTTCCAAATTCTCCGTAACCGTTTCCTGAAATCTTCTGTGTTTGTGAACCTGCAAGAAAAATTCCTCCTCCGGCAATGGTACTGATATGTGAAGCATTGTTCTCAAGATTGCCAATGAGAGTAATCGTATTCCCGTTATCATCCAGCGTGCCTGTATTAAGAGTAAGATTTGTGTTTATCCGGATATTGCTGTTAGCAGATAAGATCAGCGATCCGGAAGTAGTGTTTACTAAGTTGGCAAAATTAGTTATATTGGTACCTGAGCCGGTGATGTTTTGGGTCCCTGTTCCGTTGAATGTAGTTATCTGGGTAGCGGAACCCGCTTGATATCCGCCAGTTGCAATGCCTGTACCTGCATTACCGTTATTGTTTATTAAACTGCCTCCAATCACTATATCAAGTCCATTTGCACGGAAACGAGAATTTCCGTCTATGATCAGGTTATTTTTTAGTGTCAACGGATAGATTCTTAAATCCAGGTATTTATTATTGGTTGTACCGTTGATTTCTATGTTCCATAACGGAACAGAAGAAACAACATTAAAAGCTGTGTTTGCAGCCGTTACACCCTGAACCAAAAATAATGGTGCCTCCGGTAATATTACTGTAATCGGGTTTCAGGTAGAAATCGGTATAGGAAGTATTATTGAAATTACGTTCTAATATTCAATGTGCCTCCATTCATATTAAACATACTACCCGAATTCAATATTTCAAACATTGACCTGGCGTTATCGGCATTTCGCCCCGCAACCGTAACCGTACTTGAGTTACTTTGTGTATAATTCAGCGAACCGGTATTGATAGTAGTTACACGCCTTATTTGTCCGTTTACAAATAAACTACCCCCGCTTACAATTATTTCCGGATAACCGGCAGAAGAGTACTCAATATCGTTGTTAAAATTGGTTCCTGAAGTACCAATATTCACTGCACCGTTTAATACTTCCAGGCGTCCGTCAAGTTTAAGATCGGTATTATCATTGGCCGCTGGTCCGCCGATATTGATAGTACCTCCGTTAACCGAAAGACTTCCTGAAACCGGAATGGTGAAACTTCCGGCATTGGTAAGATTAAGTGTAATCGGGCTGGTAAGCCGGAATGTTCCGTTATTCAAAACAAGAGCTCCTGCCAGATTTGTATTTAGTGATAAATTACTAGATTTTACTTCCAGTACGGAATTTCTGGAACTTCCTTTGTCAACTGTAATAATATTGAAACTTGTTATGGCACCACTGCCGTTCATTTCTTTGTTTTCAGAACCGGTGAAGGTAACATTACAAACCTGGGTGGCACTTGTATACATTTTAAAAGTCCCATTGTTAGTGAGATTACCCTGAACAGTTAATAAATTGCTTGCAGAACCGGAGGTATTCACATCGAACGTTGCAGTATTATCGACACGGATGTTACCATTCACAACAATTTGCTGAGCGACATTTCCTGCATTCATATATCTCAAAGTTCCTCCTGCCAAAATTACAAGATTCGAATCAACAGTGAGTGTACGGGTTGTGGCTGCAGTATTCAACTGTGAAATGCCAGTGCCATTGACTGTGTAATCATTAAAAACGGTAAGATCTGTATTGGGCAATGCAATATTTTTCCCCGGCATGCAGGTGAAGTAACCAGATGGTTATAAGTTGTAATATTTATTGTGGAAATTCCTGACACGTAAGTAGTCGGAAAAGTAAATGTTGCAGCGCCCAGTGAAGCCGTACTGTAGTATTCGACCGTTCCCCCGCCATTACCAAGAAAATCACCGAAATCTCCACCCGGAAAAACTGCTGTACCGGTGGAAGAAGATATACGTAATATACCTGTTCCTGAAACCTTATTATCAGGTATAACTCCGAAATTATGTCCGGTTGTAGTGGTTAAATCGAGAACAGATCCGGAATTAATTTTCAATCCGCCAACAGTCAGATTATTCAATCCGACAGGAACCGTAACAGTATCATTCATTGTTATTCCGTCGCCAATAATTACTATATTATTGCTGCCCGGAAATGTACCGTCAACAGGTCCGCCAACTGCAACCGATGACCACGTATTCACATCGTTCCAATTACCCGACTGGCGGCTGTAATAAACTTTTGTGGCCTGAAAAGCCGTCCAGTAACCAGCAGTATAATCACCATCTACATTATTGAGATTTTCAAATAATATATCGTTTGTACCATCAGCTACTTTTGAAATATCATTTATGTAAGTCCAGCTATATGGATTATATACTCCCGGGAATATAAGACTAATTCGTTTCCTCTTATATCAGAGTTTACGTAATGAAAGCTATTAGATACAGGATCCTGCCGGTATTCCGGAAAAACCGTTACTGATTACTTTCCAGTAATAATTCAGTGAATTGGCCGAAGTGATGAATGGATGATCTTCGGCAACCGGTTTAACAGTCACATTCCCCCATGTTGCAGGAATTTGTGTGAATTGGATAGTAGCAGGAGTATAATCACCGGCAGTACCTATCGGAAAAACAAATGGATTTGTACTGTTGAAATCCTTGGTTACACCACCATCACTCTGGTTCCCTGAGGTGCGGATCATTTTTGTACCTGATAGTAATGTTGTGGATGTTCCTGTTAAAGCATCGTAAACATTACTGCCGGCACCCAGGTGTAAATTGTAAATTCCAATATTCAGCAAGCCGTTTGCAAGTCTTAAATTGCCGGTCAGGGACTGGTTTGCTGTTAAAGATGCGGTTCCCCCGCTTTTATTGATGACCAGATTTCCAAATATTCCTTCACCCGATCCTCCGATTGTCTGAGAAGTAGCTCCGTTCAGTACTATTCCTCCATTAGCCTGACTGGTATGGGTACCCGAATTGGTAATATTACCGGTTACCCGGATAGTATGTCCGTAATCATTCAGGAAACAACCGGTACCGATATCAAGGCTTCCACGGGCAATCAGATCATTACTGAAAATGTCCGTATTCGACGAACCGGAAATTACAAGATTATACAGCCCGGTTCCGTTATTGACCACTCCTGAGTTGGTAAACCGCTGTCCTCCATTGCCATCGAAAGTTGTGGTATTATTACCGCTTTCATATTCGGCAGCAGCATTAATCACAAAATCATGGCCTACTGTCAAATCACTGCCATTTGCATTGAAAACCGCCGCATTCTGAATATTTAAATTATGATATACAATTAAGGGTTGGGCCGCAATAGCCGGAAGATACGGCCCTGCATTACCTGCGTAATTTAGTATCTGTGCCCTGTAAGTAGAAGAGGTGCTTGTAATATTTACATTCCAGAAAGGGGCGGTTGAATTGATATAGGAGTTTCGGTTCGTTAAAACTGTTATATTTACAGTCCCACCGGTAACTGAAACATTGCGTGGGTCTGATCCGATTAAAATGCTAAAACTGTCACCCGGTCCGGCAGATCGTGTTGGTGAATCAATATTTATAGTTCCCCCACTCATCCGGAATACATTATCCGGATAGGGTAATGTAAAACTGGCATATTCACCCCTGTCATCCGGTCCTGAAAGATTTATCGTACCTCCGCTCATAATAATAGCACCCCTGTGGATACCATTAATAGCTGAAGTTCGGAGTACCTTGCTGTTGATCGTTCCCGACTGCAGCTCCAATACTCCCTGCTCTCTCATTATAATTCCCTTGATGCCGCTGGCGATATCGAATACGCCGTTGTTGGTTAATTTCATTTTACCGTAAATGGCAAGGTACCTTCCTGTAGTTGTTGACATGTGAATGGTACCACCGTCTAACCATATCTGGGCATCCAGATCGAGATTGTAAGGATAATTAACATCTTCGCACAGGCTGGGCAAAACAATATTAGGCCCGAGCCTGACTGTACCGGCTAATAAACCAAGGGCATTGGGATTAGGAGCATCTGGTGCGTTCGGAACAGGAGGTTCCCGTTGTAAATTATTCCGGCCAAACAGATTAAAGTTTGCCGGGTTGTTGGCATCAATATTCAACACATAGGTCTGATCAATTCCTTTATCAATTTCAATGCGGTAAAAATTACTGGTGCCATTACATTGCAGACTCTGATCGGCTGTGGGATTATTGAAATACCACATCGGCAGTTGCATAGTTGGGTGCATTCAAATAATCCGCGAGCGTTATTTCTGGTGAAAATTACTGTACCATCATTTGTGAAATTACCCTTTATAATAAATCGGTGATTCACATTACAGCCGTACCCAGTTGTATTCCTCCATTAGCTGAAACATCAACATCTCCGCCCACAGTTATAGTGCGGGAGGTAGCCGTTCCGTTATTTATCTGAAACCGGCCTCTTATAATTGTCAGATCTCCGTTGATTGTCATATTGCCTGCCACTGTACTCACCAGATTATTAGCAGATAAGTTTATGACAAGGTTGTTATATATAAGTTGAGAGAAATTGAAACTCGCTGTATTATAATACTCAATAGTACCGCCTGTAGCTGATACAAAAGAGGTGAATGTTCCTAAAGGGAAATTATTAGTCTGTAACCTCAGTAACCCCTGACCCAGCACATTCCCGAAATTGTGTCCTGTGGTGGCCCGCAAATCCAGCGTACCTCCTTCTTTAATTTCAAGAGATGCCACGGTAAGATTATTTGCAGTTATGTATACAGAACGGCCGTTAAGTATCACTACATTATCAGTAGTCCCGGGCACTGCCGGGTTTACAGATAAAGTTCCGGATGGATCGGTTGTCCAGGTGGCAGCTACAGCCCATGAACCTGACTGGTAGGTATAATAGGTTGTCTGGGAAATAACCGTACTCACCAAAAACACTGATAAAATAGCAGTGAGAATTAATTTCTTACTATTCAGGAAAGTCAGGAATTTTTTATTTGCCGGACGATATACTAATCCTCGTAAAAAAGCAATATTAATTGGTGCTTTGTCTTTCATGCCTTGGAATATATTGTAACCCTTAATTAGCTAAAAAAGGGTGATTGTGAAATAAAACTATATTGATGAATTGTTCAGACCGTAAGATGATATTTTTATTATCCGGTCTGCTAGAATGTATATGCAGAATAAAAAATGGAATTTTTAATCGAAAGCCATAAATCAGTAGGTAGAGTTTTTTCATAGTCAGGTAATTTTCATCCGGTTACTAATAGGGTGTGGATGATATTAATTAATTTTAGGTTAAAATTGGGTCACAAAGCAAATATCCATATAAAAAACAGAATCATCCCAACCATAGAAAAAATTTTATCAAAAAATTATCAACCAGAGATTTAACAATCCTGTTGTATTTGATTCCTTTATCTACTTTGGGTTTCCGGCTTTTTTTACGAAATTACAGTATTTGAAGTTGGACATACAAATGCTAATTTGATTAATACTCAAATGAATGAGTTAAACCGGCAAATTTGTTTGTCGAAAAATCCAAACTAAAAATTATTTTTCGAAAATTTATAAAATCAAATTTAAAAACAAGTAGTTCATCATGGCATTTAATTTCCAATCCATTGATACTGCATTGGAAATTGGAGATAATATAATTAACTTTAACCGGGGAAAGTACCCGTGAGACAATTCAGTTTTAATAAACACCTAAAATTTTTAAACCTTGCTGCCGAATTTCTTTCTGGAAACAAATATCCTGGAATTAATAAGACATTTCCTGACAATCTTCGTTATTATTGCTTATTATCTCACCATTATCATTACCATCTTTTTAATTATTTTAGACAACCGCCATCCCGGTAAGACCTTTTCATGGATTCTGGTTATCATCTTAATCCCCGTAATCGGATTACTTTTTTATATTTTTTTCGGTCGTAATCTCAGAAAACACAAACTGCTCGATCAGAAAAAACAAATTGGTTTTCACAGCATAAATCCTGATTATTACGACCGCCTTTTCGATAATAAATACCTGGACGCCATCACAGAAGAAACAATACTGGAAAAGCATAATGTGATCAAATACCTGATAAATCACAGCCGGGCGGCACTTACAAGGCACAATCACATCCGGATCCTGCAAAATGGCGAAGTAGCTTTTTTTGATATTCTGAAAGCCTTGCGCAAAGCAAAGCACCATATTCACCTGGAATATTACATCATTGAAGAGGACAAGATCGGTAACCAGATAAAAAAAATATTAATTCAGAAAGCCCGTCAGGGAATAGAAGTCCGGCTAATATATGACGATGTTGGGAGTTGGAAATTGAGCAGATCATTCAAAAAAGAACTTGCTGACGCCGGGATTGAAATTTATCCTTTTATGCCAGTCAGGTTCCCTTTGCCTACGAGTAATATTAATTACCGGAATCACCGTAAGATCATAGTTATCGATGGGAAAATCGGCTTTGCCGGAGGATTGAATATAGCCGACCGCTATGTAAATGAGAAAAAACGAAAAGACAAGATGTATTGGAGGGATACACACATCAGGATTGAGGGAGAAGCGGTTAAATCGTTGCAATTGGTATTTCTGAATGACTGGATATATGCATCCGGTAAACCCATTCATCTGGAGTCCTCTTATTTTCCCGACTACCTACCCCATAAAAAGACCTGGATGCAAATAATTTCGAGCGGGCCCGATTCCGAAAGTGAGTTTATTATGGAAGCTTTTTTCATTGCCATTTCCCGCGCCAAAAAAAAGATATCTATCTGTACGCCCTATTTTATACCGAATGAAAGCCTGCTTACTGCATTAAAAACCGCTTCGCTGGGTGGTACCGAAGTAAACCTTTTACTACCTTACAGGTCCGATAACCGGCTTGTCCAGTACAGCTCTATGTCCTATTTCGAAGAACTCCTGAAAGCCGGGATCAAAGTCTTTTTGTACAAGAAGGGATTCATCCATTCCAAGATATTACTCGTAGACGGGGTAATTGCCTCGGTAGGTTCTGCAAATTTCGATTTCAGGAGTTTTGAACAAAACCTCGAAGTCACAGCTATCATTTACGATGAAGAAATCTGCCGTGAACTGGAAGATTCATTTAATGAAGATGTACAAAACTCTGAAGCTGTCAGACTTGAAGAGTGGCAGAACAGAAAATTTATCAATAAAATAAGGGAATCTGTCTTAAGAATGTTCGCCCCGCTTTTTTAAATATTCTTTGTTTATACTTTCTTTCTGTTGAAAAGAATTGTTAAAATTCGAATTTAATAAGGTCTATTCGACATACACTGTAACAGATCCTTTTATATCCCTTGACGAAGAACCTATCTGCAAGGCATAATCACCTGGGGCAATTACCCATTCTTTCAGATTATCGTCATAATAGGAAAGGTCGTTGGCATTCAGTTCGATGGTTACTTCCTTTTCTTCACCTGCCTTGAGAAAGACCTTTTTAAAACCTTTCAGTTCCTTATCCGGCATAAAAACTTTAGAATTTACAGCGTGTGCATATAATTGCACGGTCTCCTTTCCTGGATTTAATCCTGTATTTTGCAGACGGAACGATACGTGTATTTTTTCACCGGGAATATATGTTTTCTTCTCGGTATTAACAGATGAGTAAGTAAAATCCGTGTAGGACAACCCGTAACCGAAACAAAAAAGCGGTTGAATATTTTTAGTGTCGAACCAGCGGTAACCTACTAAAATACCTTCCGAATAATTAACTGTAAGGCTGTCTCCCGGAAATGCTTTAAGGGCATGTGCCGGAGAATCATCCAGCTTAACCGGAATGGTAAACGGTAATTTCCCCGACGGATTGATATCGCCAAATAACACATCGGCCAGAGCATGACCTGCTTCGGAACCATTGTACCACGACCATAAAATGGCAGGTGCATATTTAACTGTTTGTCTCAGGTCCACCGGAGAGGCGGCCACCATCACAACAATTGTTCTGGGATTTGCCGAACATACGGCTTTTATAAGTTCATCCTGTCCAAAGGGCAATGTAAGATCGGGACGGTCAAAACTTTCCGATTCTATGTTATGGTTGGTGCCAACAACAAGTATCGCCACATCGGCAGCTTTAGCAGCCTTTACAGCTTGTTGTATCAATGCCGGATCGGGCTGGTTATCCGGCTTTCTTTCGAACCTTCTTCGCATCGGTGATCCGATAAACTTTTCTTTATACCCCTGTACAAAATGAATAGCTGCTTTATCTTTAAGTTTATCCTCCAATCCCTGCAATGGAGTAATTTCATATTTTGCTTTTACGGTTGCTCCGAAACCTCCTGTTGCAAGTTTGCGAACTGCATTATCTCCGATGACAGCTACATTTTTTATATTTTTAATATCCAGGGGAAGCAGATTTTTAGAATTTTTCAACAGAACAATCGACTCGGAGGCTACATCATAAGCGGTTTTACTATGTTCGGGAGTAGCCAGCGACCCTTTTAACCTGTCTTTATTCATGCTCCCGCATTCATACATCACCCGCAATACACGGCGTACTTTATCATCAATGGTTTTTTGAGATACTTTACCCGCTTTCACAGAATCGAGCAAAGGCTTTGCAAAATAATACGAATCATAATCGGGGCCTGAACCCATTTCAACATCCAGACCATTTTTTGCTGCTTTAACAGTACTGTGCGTACCTCCCCAGTCGGAGATCACTATTCCCTTAAAACCCCATTCGTCTTTTAAAATCTTATTCAATATATAATCATTTTCGGAACAGTAATCACCTCTGAACTTGTTATAGGCAGCCATAACTGTATAAACATCCGCTTCCTTTACAGCAGCTTTGAAAGCCGGCAAATATATTTCCCGCAGGGTTCTTTCATCCATCCTCACATCTATCTTTCCCCGGTTGGTTTCCTGGTTGTTGGCAACATAATGCTTTACACAGGCAGCCACATCCTGGCTTTGCACTCCTTTGATATAAGAAACGGCCATCCTGGAATTCAGATAAGGATCTTCGGTCATGTATTCGAAGCCCCGCCCACCAACCGGTGTGCGGTCAATGTTTACTGCCGGGCCAAGTAAAACATCCTTACCCCTGGCCCTGGCTTCCTGACCAATTGCTATGCCATATTCGTGTGCAAGGTCCGTATTCCAGGTAGCTGCCAGTGCCGACCCGGTAGGGAAAAAAGTAGCTGAATCGTTCGTGAGGCCAAGAGGTTCCCATGAATTCGGATGCAACTCTTCCCTGATGCCAAAGGGCCCATCGGTATATTTCAAACGGGGAATCCCCAGTCTTTCATCTCCACCTGAAGTGAAAAATCCGTTACCATGCAGAAAATTAATTTTCTCTTCCAGGGTCATCATTCCCAGCAGGCTGTCAACCTTGCGCTCAATTTTCGGATTCAGTTCTGAACTATTTTGATCATTGCCGGTTTTATTTTTCCCTGCAGAACAACTTGCAGTGGCTATCAAAAAAATCAACGCCGGTAAGATTATAAATGCATTGTAACCAACGGAAAAGTGAATTCGCCTCCTTAAGTTTTCTGATAAATCAATTGCTGTGCTACTTTCCATTTTTCTATATTGATTAATTGTATTTTTAGAAATCTAATTTTGAAAATGCAATACTACCAATAATTTTAAAAATTCCTGTAAAGGATCTAATAAAAGCGGCAGATTCTATGAAAGAAACAAAGTCCGGACGGACAGGATCAAATATGTCTGAGATTATCATAAATACTAATACCTTCCTGAATTTTTTTCAATCGTAACAACGCTTCGAGGTAATAATAATCGGCATATATGAGCGAAACATCTATTTCTGAATTCCGGGGCTTATTACCTGTACAATGTAGCAGAAAAGCACTGTTTTTGTCCCTGCTGAGATAAGAACCGGAAAGGGACTTCAAAATTTTCACGGCGCTATTCCGGTAGTGTTTTTTTAGATTACTTTCCTGAGAAAGCACAGACAATTCAAGAAATGCGGATGCGGCAATAGCTGCAGCTGAAGCATCTTTTGGTGCATCCGGTATGTCCGGTGCATCGAAATCCCAATAAGGAACATCATCTGCCGGTAAACGACTGATAAACACATCAGCCATTTTTTGCGCCAGGTGGAGAAATTTTTCATTTCCGGTTTCGCGATAAGCCATGGTAAATCCGTAAATTCCCCACGCCTGTCCCCGTGCCCACATGGTTTCATTACCAAATCCCTGTGCGGTTACTCCTTTGATCTTTTTACCGGTAATACTGTCGTATTCTATTACATGATAAGAAGTGAAATCTGGACGAATATGATTTTTCAGAGTAGTCATAGCATGCGTTTCCGCAATGTTATACAATGAAGTATCCGGTCCGTTTTTAGAGGCCCAGAATAGTAATTCCAGATTCATCATATTATCGATAATGGTATTAAAGACCTTGTGACCATTATCTTTAAAGAACGGCCATGATAAAATAGTACCTACACGGGGATTAAAAAGTGTAGCAAGTGAATCGGACGCTGCAAGGATGACCTTCTTATATTCTTCATTTTTAGTCAGACGATATCCGTTGCCAAAGCTGCAAAATATCATGAAACCAAGGTCATGGTCGTGAGCCTTCTGGTATGCAATTGGTGTCAGAAATCTGGTGAATGTATCTGCTTTGTTTTCCCATTTTTTATCACCTGTATACTCATAAAGATTCCAAAGAATCCCCGGCCAGAAACCGCTGGTCCAGTCGTTAACCGGAACCATGTTCCAGTGTGTTTCATTACTATCAATGCTACTCGGCTCCTTCCCTGTAAGCGGCATGTTATCCACTGATTTTTTTGCCTGCGTTACACAATAATCCAGGTACTTATTAGTATCAAAGGACTTTTCACTGCATTCACCGAAAAATATGACAGACAGGATCAGAAATATTAAAATCATCCGTAGAAAATTCCTGTTTTGTTTCATAATATTAAAAAATGTATATGTGTTTTTATTTTCAAATTACCGAAAATTAAATTTTAAAAAGAAGATTATTTTCAATAAACAGCACTCTTTGCTAAAATGGTGGCTCTAAAAAAATCTCAAAAATAAAATTCATCCTGATAAATCATGCCGGGATTAAAATAACTTCATGACATAAAGAATATATTTGTGAAAATAAGTTTTACAAATATGTATTCAGAATTAACAGATAATAAAGTTTTTGAAAAGATCGATTATTCTGAAATAAATCTGATAAAAGGAGAATATGATAATTGTACTTTCATAAACTGTAATTTTTATAATTCAGATTTATCCGGTATTATTTTCACCGATTGTAAATTTGAAAGTTGCGATCTCAGTCTGGCTAATTTAAAAAACACATTGCTGAATGACATCCGATTTGTCAGTTGCAAACTGATGGGATTGCGCTTTGAAGATTGCATGGATACCTTTTTATCCGTTTATTTTGAGCAATGTTATATTAAATTATCCACTTTCTACAAACTGAATCTTAAAAAGACCATTTTCAAACACTGCGATCTACAGGAATCTGATTTTACCGAAACTAATCTGACCGGTTCGGTATTTGAAGATTGTGACCTTCAAAGAACTGTATTTCAAAACACAAATCTGGAAAAGGCAGATCTTGGCACATCCGTTAATTACTCCATCGACCCGGAAATGAACCGGATAAAAAAGGCCAGGTTTTCCGCAATGGGAATTGCCGGGTTACTGGATAAATATGATATAGAGATTATATAAAAGTCTTTCTATACAGATTTTTAACACTGCCGGTAATTGTTCCCATCTTAGTTTTTTAAATTTGATAACCGTTTCTTATCCGTATTTTCCTTTATAACTTTGCCAAAACAACTGGAATATATTATCCGATTATTGTAATTTTATCCGACATGAGCTGGATTAAAAAAATATTTCAACATAATATTGAAAAACCTTTGCCTGGTAAAGAAGAGAAACAACATTCGATTGAAGAAAGTAATGAATATCCTTCTGAACCCTTAAACGAAAAAGAACAATTACTTTCGGATTTTCTGCAACAGGTAAGTTCCGGGCAGAAAGATAATCGGTCAACTCCTGCTCACCAATTTTCAGGCGATAACTTTTCTTCCATTTCACTTGCAAATTATTCCGGTTTGGAAATTACTCCTGCTTTGGCGGATAAAATTATAGCACTTCAGAAAATTGCAGAATCGATTGAAAACAAATCAGCGGTAAAAATCGATACAAAGTCATTAGAAAAACATTACAAAATAAATTACGCTGCCAACCTGAATTCTTCTCAGCTTGCGGCTGTTGTTACCACTACAGGTCCGGTTCTGGTTATAGCAGGCGCAGGTACCGGTAAAACCCGGATAATCGTACACCGGGTAAGCTATTTGCTGGAACAGGGTGTTCCGCCGCAGCAAATTTTGTTATTAACTTTTACCCGAAAGGCAGCGCGGGAAATGCTGAACCGTGTTCAGGAATTACATCAGGATAACCTGGCCGAAAAAGTCACAGGCGGTACTTTCCATTCGTTTGCAAACATGGTATTACGCAGACATTCCAATATGCTGGGATTACCTCCGGATTTTACCATTATCGATACCGCAGATGCGGAAGATACCGTTGACCTGGTGCGTACCGAATTGAAATTCAATAAAACGAATAAAGCTTTTCCAAGAAAAGGACGAATATATGAGATCGTATCTGCTGCCAGAAACCGTAATCTTACCATTGCTCAGGTTATTGAAGAAGATTTTACAGGTCTCACTGATTTTACCGGAGATATTGAACTCATTTACAAGGGATATTCGGAATACAAAAAAATCAGCCGGGTTTATGACTATGATGATCTGATGGAGGTACTCCGGAATAAACTCCGGGATAACCAAACTTTCCGACAGAAATTGCAACAGGATTACCGGTACATCATGGTAGATGAATTTCAGGACACGAATATTCTGCAAAAAGAAATTGTAGATTTTCTGGCAGGAGGGCACCGGAATGTAATGGTAGTAGGTGACGATGCCCAAAGTATTTATGCCTTCAGGGGTGCCAATTACGAAAATATTTTACGATTTCCGGAAACTTATCCCGATTGCCGGGTGATTAAAATAGAACAAAACTACCGGAGTAACCAGGGACTGCTCGATTTTACCAACTCCATTATTTCTCATGCAAAGATCGGATATAAAAAAATCCTGTTCTCACAACTGAAAACACCTTTTCGTCCCATTGTGAAAAAATTATACAATCAGGAAGAAGAAGCGGAATACATCGTATCAGAAATTTTGCAACTACGGGAAAGAGGGATCAACCTGAAAGAAATTGCAGTGCTCACCCGGGCGGCCTGGCACTGGCGGTATATTGAACTGGAGCTTCGACGCCGGAGTATTCCTTATATCACAGTGGGAGGACTTGCTTTTAACGAACGAATGCATATAAAGGACCTGATAGCTTATCTCAGACTTTTAGTAAATCCCTATGACGCGGTTGCCTGGCACAGGGTCTTAAAATTATTGCCGGGTATCGGCAGGGTAACAAGCGGAAATATTGTAAAGGCCATACGTGAAAACAACGGCCGGTTCGATCATTCTGTGTTTTCGGGTAAAAAGTATTTTGGGGATATTGTAGATTTGTTCACCATGCTACAACAGGCATCCGATACAAAAAAAAGTGTAGCTTCAAAGATTGAGATTGTTAAATATTATTATGCTCCCATTCTCGAATCACGCGAGCCCGATTTCAACATACGTATGCTTGATATAGATGTACTTTGCAACTTAGCTGCCAGCTATGAAGAACTGGAAAAATTTCTTTCTGATTTTGCATTGGAACCTCCTTCGAAAAAATTCGGCGACAGAACAACTCCCCTGCTGGACGAAAGTGAAGAAGATCCGCTGACGATTTCAACAGTGCATTCAGCCAAGGGATTGGAATGGCATTCTGTTTTCATACCGCATGCCCTCGACGGCCTTTTTCCTTCAGTACGCGCCATGCATCATATCGAAGCTCTCGAAGAAGAAAGACGCCTTTTTTATGTTGCCTGCAGCCGGGCAAAGGAACGGCTGTATATAACCATGCCCTCCTATGTGGCTACCTATAACGGGTTTTGTTCTTACCCTGCACGTTTTCTTATTGAGATTGACAGAAATAACTATAATTATCTGTCCTAAACCTTTTTTTTGAAATTATTAGAAATAACTTTTCATTTTTAACAATAATGCTGAAACACATTGCCCTTACTATACCGTATAAAGAGAAGTTTTCAAAAAATAGTTAATAAAATTACGGCTAAACAATAGCTTCTTTTGAAAATTTGATTTAATTTAATTTTTTATTATTAATATAAGTTGTTACTATTCAATATAATAAACTAACTTGTATAATTATCGTGTAAAATCTGCTAACTATGAATTTAAAACCAGGCATTTTAAAATTATTTGTATTTCTGATCTTTATAACCGGATCCTTTGCTTTCCAGCAAGTAGTCTCAGGCAGAACCGGTTATTTTCTGAAATTTGACCAACTGAAAAATCAGCCGGATAAAACGGAAGAATATAAAATGCACATGACCCGGGGAGATAAATTCTTCAAAGAAAAAAATTATTCCTCAGCCATGTTTGAGTATGAAAAAGCTGCCGATCTGATGCCGAATGAAGAAGACCCTAAGCTAAAGATGCAGGCAATTGAGGCAACTCTCGGCACCATTGAACTGGAAGAGGTAAGAAGGAAAGTAGCACTGGCAAAAAAACAGGAAAAAGAAGCTGCCCAAGCGGAAGCTGCAAAGGCCAAAGCTGCCAAAACGGCACAAACCCTGGCTGTTCCCGAAAAAAAGAGTGATTTTAATAATTTCCTGAAAGACAGAAAGTCACAATCGAAGAGGGACAGCATACGTAGGGCCATCTTCGAGCTTTATGCCGATTCAGTTAAAAGGGTTGAAAAAGGTAATGACAGGATTGCCAGATCGCTGGTATATACTCAGATTGCCGAAGCTTTCAGTGATGCAAACGACGAAGAAATGGCACTGAAATATTATCAGAAAGCCCTTGATATCGAAGAGCAGGTAGGGTATGTGAATAATATTACCGCGTTGCACGAAGGAATGGCAAATGCATATTTTGTAGCTGGTGACTTTGATAAATCGGTAGATAGTTATGAAAAATCGTTGGATCTGAAAGAAAAAACAGGCGATCACAAGGGGGCATCGGATGTCATGTCGAACATTGCCAATGTATATGCGGCAACATACAATTACCAGTCGGCTATTCAGTTTTATGAGAAATCGGCCACACTGAAAGACAGCATAAAAGATAAAGCAGGTTATAAAGATGTGATGGACGGTTTAGGTAATATTTACTATAAGGAAAAAGTACTCGAAAGCTCGATTTTGTCCTATGAAAAATCAGTGAAAGCCATTCAGGAACTGAATATGAAAGATGACCTGGGTCCCATTTATAATAAAATCGGATTGGCTCATTACGAACTGGGTAATTTTTCAGATGCCGAGAAATTCTTCGACGAGTCGATGAAAAATCTTAAGACTGCGGGAAATACTAAAGAAGAATCGATGGTACTAAATAACCTTGGTAACCTGAGCTACAGCAATAATAAGTACCGGAAAGCAATCTCCTATTATGAAAAATCGCTGAGTGACAAAAACCAGGTTAATTACGAATTCGGCAAAGCCGTCACACTTTATAACCTGGGAAACACTTATCGCCAGATGGGAGATTTTAAGAAAGCTATTCCATACCTGGAAGAAAGTAAAGAGCTTTCGGATAAATTAAATCTGAATAACCTCACAGCTAAAAATCTGAAAGTGCTGAATATTGCTTACGCTGAAACAAACCAGGAAAATAAGGCAGATAAAACAAAAAAACAACTCGATTCCTTAGGACTAGGATATGTCAGCATTGAAATACCTATTTCGGAAAATGAAATGGACCTGGAAGTGAAAAAAACACAACAGGTTATTGCAAAACTGAACGAAGAAGCTCTGAAAAGAAAGGATAAAATTGAAATCGGGGCCGATATGAAAGTTACCGACCTGGTTATTAAAAATCTGAAAAACCGTTATAAAACAGAACAGACCAAAAATCAGCAGATCATAATGATCTCGGCTATTGCCGGAGGTGTACTTCTGATACTTCTGATTGTTTTCATTGTAATGGCTTCACGCAGAAAAAAGAAAGCTGCTACTGCATAAAACATATAATTAGTACTGATTTTCCGGTCATTTTCTTTTCAAACATCAAAAGAAAATGACCGGTTTGTTTTATGCTGATACTCCTTAGAACCTCATGATATCCCTAAATTTAACGTCCGGTAATCTTCTTTTCAATCAACCCGTTAATTTTATTATACCGGTCATTGAAATGATGTCCACCCTCCACAATCTGGTAATCCCAGTTGTCTGACAATACATGACACAATGCATGCTTGTCATCATCGCAAATAATATAAACCGGGATTTTTGTTATTTTCTCCAGTTCGGGAAGAATGGGTATGCCATCATCATCGGAAGAAAAATATTCCATTAACTTAATAATAAAGTTTGCATGCTGACCGGGAGCAATGAGGACAAGGTGTTTTGTCATATTTTTAATATCCGCAGGTAAGGCGTTAAATACCAAAGGCAATACATCAGCTCCAAACGAATACCCGATGATGATTACATTCTTTCTTTGCCATTTTTCCGAATAATGATGAATAACCGTTGTAATATCTCCGGCTACTTGTTGGCGCTTCTTTTCCGACCAGAAATAACTGCGTGAATTTATACCGATCACCGGCATGTTCCTTTCCGAAAAGTACGTACCTATACTGTTGGTCAGATCCCTCCATCCGCCATCCCCTGTGAGAAGTAATATAAAACTGTCTCCTTTCCCAGGTGAACTGAATTCTTTCAATGGTAATTTCTCGAGTTTCTTATTCATACTGTTTCCCTGTGCAATTATTTTTCCCGAAGCAATCAGCAGCATCCCTCCAATCAATATTCTTTCCAATAGTTTCATCACCATCCAAAACTTTTATTCTCAAAAAAAATGTAAAGCTATTACAATTTAAAAAAGGATTTGTTTATTTCATCTCTACAACTTGATCTATTACATTTTTTTAACTGAATTTTTTTAACTTGGAGAAAAATGAAATGTTGATCCGGAGGTGGGTTGATGTGTTGATTCGATGATATGAGGATGTAATTATTGAAAATGAGGAAATTATAAAACTAAAGTTTATGACTACAGATTATTTTGTTTCAACCGATAAATCGAAACTGGATGTCGAAATAATACACGATTTTTTATCTAATCATTCTTACTGGGCACAGGGAAGAAGAATGGATGATGTCCGCAAATCAATCAAAAACTCACTTTGCTTCGGGTTGTATAATAATGACGGACAACAGATCGGTTTTGGCAGGGTGATAACCGATTATACTATATTTGCCTGGCTGCTTGATGTTTTTATTTTGGAAGAATACAGAGGACTTGGACTGGGAAAATACTTAATGACAACCATATTTGATCACAAGGAAACACAGCATGTAAGACGATGGAGACTGGCTACAAAAGATGCGCATGGTCTGTATGAAAAGTTTGGATTCAGGATAATCAAAAAACCGGAATTATTTATGGAAAGAAGTTTGAAAATCTAATAATATGGAACAATTCAGCAAATTCAGATCGATTCTGTTTCATTTATATCCCGGAATTATAGCCACCTGCGGATTTTTACTGGTGACACCCTATCTGATTAACAAGGGTTATCCTCTCCAGTTTGGAATGATTATAGTAACAGGTGGAATCGTAATTCCCATTCTTTTTATCCATTTATTGATAGAGAAAAAAAGAAAAGGTTTAAAAAAACTGGTTGAATTAAACGGGCTGGAAAAAAAGTTATCCGTAGGAAAACTTATATTATTCCCGGCAGTTCTTATAGCACTTGCCATAATACTCTGGGGATTAACACAACCAATAAATGAATTCACAGGAAAGAAACTGTTTTACTGGCTGCCGGAATGGTACAATTTACAGAATCTTTCAGGATTTGATATAAATAAAGTGAAAACTACTCTTATATTGAATTTAATTCTCAATGGGATGTTTATTCCGGTTGCTGAAGAGTTTTATTTCAGGGGATACCTGTTGCCACGGATGAAAACATGGGGTAATTGGGCGTTCGTTCTTAATGCGTTGCTATTTTCAGTTTATCATTTCTGGCAACCTTATTTATACATAACCCTGTTTATTGCATTGCTGCCAATGACATTTGCCGTATGGAAACTCAGAAACCTGAAGTTGGCAATAATTACACATGTAATACTGAATATGACTGGATCCGTAATATCGTTCACTCTCTTTTATTTGAAATAATCTTTCCGGCTTAACATTTCAGGGGATACTTTCATAATATTCATACCGAAACATCCAGGTAATTTTACTGGGAATTATTACCGGCAGAGCGTTGTAAATATTTAATGATCGTTTCAGCCTGCTTATCTGTGATATCCTTTTGTTGCATACTCTTCATCCGTTCGCGCATGCGTTCCACAACTGCCGGCCATTGAGCCGCCGTATGCTGGGCGGGTGAAGGCAGGGCATGGCAATGCGAACATGTTTTGGCATAAAGAGTCGCAGCATCTCCCCCAGGTTCGGGAAGTTTTTCTTTTGTTGTTGATTGAAGCGCATTTGCCTGCAGATAATGTAGCATCTCTTCCTGTTCTTTGTCTGATGGCACTTCCGATCCCATCATCCCCATGGGCATTCCCCTGCCCATCATTCCACCCATTCCGCCTCTCCCTGGAGCCATTCGCCTCCGATTTTTCCATAAGCAGGATCATCCTTCGAAAAACCGGTACCCAGTCGGAAGCATCATGACTGGCAGGAGAAGGAATACCATGGCATTGCGAGCAATACCTGTCTACCAGCCGGGCTCCTTCAGAGTTTGGTTCGGGAAGCCTGTTTCGGTCGAGTTGTGCGGGCATGGCCAGGGCATCGGTTGTCCAGGCTACATTTGTAGTCGTCTTATTTTTACAGGAAAACATTAAGAAAGCAGCACTTATTAACAGAAAAATTATGTTCACTTTTTTCATTTTATGATCATTTTAAATAACGACTCTGACTATAAATGCGAAACAGTATTCATTAGAAATACAAAAACGAAGTTATTAAAACAAATATAAAATTTCAAATAATGAGGAACTATCTTAATATCCCCCACAAGAACAATATACTATCTCATTAAAATCTGAATTTTACCCCCTTCTTTTCACATTTTTACCTTTGCATGGATCATATTTTGATTTTTCATAAATATCTCTTATATTGGAAATGTTTTTTGCGGCTGTAAAGTACGATAATGGATAATGAAAATAGAATGCAGGAACAGTATTTTGGAAAGAGATCAATCATTATTCCTTCAAATAACCGCTTCGGATGAATAGTAAAAAGGTTGTCAAAAATGCATTCAATAATTAAACAATATGCGCTCTTTTACACCCAAGCAAGGAGTATAGGAATGTATCATATATATCTATAAACGAGTTGCGGCAACCCTTTTGGATAGTAATTATATTAATTGAGCCATTGAATAATTATTATATCTTTTAAAAATAAATTCAGAATAACCCTTTAAACACATTTACCATGAAAACAAAAGGTAGTAACTTTAATTTTATCAGGATTGCAGCAGTGTTCTTATTTTTAATAGTTGTAAAGGCACAATTAGCTGCTCAGCAAGATGCACAGATAAATGAAATACAGAAATCAAAATCACTGTTCCTGGGAGTTGGTTTAGGTATAAACGATTACGGATTTGGTGGAGTTTTGGAGTTACCGGTAGCTGAAAAGTTAGCATTATTTGGAAATATCGGATTAGGAGGATGGGGATATAAAATCGGAGGAGGTATTGGTTTTTATCCATCAAAAGTTCCGTATAAATCATCTGTAAGTATAGGATATGCATTTGCCTCCGGGTTTGATGAATTTGAAACAGAGTTAAATGTTGAGCCGAATAATCAAAGTGAAAAAGTAATGTTACGTTTGAATCATATTGGGACAGTTAACCTGGTATATTCTTATAATATTCACTTGGGTAAATCAAGCAAGTTTGTTGTAAGTGCGGGTTATGCAATCCCATTAACGGATAATACTTACGATTTAAAGAGTCCAGGGGTGGTGCTTACAGAGACTTCAAAACAGGTTATTGATATTATGGCGCCTGGAGGACTGATACTTGGAATAAGATTTATGTTCGGGATAAATTAGGTTATTATTGATAAAATATATCTTAAAAAGGCAGCCCCACAGCTGTTACACTATATGATGAAAGAAAGCAGTTAGATTTATAGCCGTTTACAAACGTTTACCAAACAGATAATTAAAAAGAAATATAACTATGAAAAATGTACTAACCAAATATCATAAAATTTATAATGGATTCGGTGCATCAGGCAGTTACAAACTTAAAACACATGTGCTATTATAACCATAAAGACAGGTGTGGTTATTCGGATGTTTATAAGCCATTTTAAAACAACAAGAAACAATGACAAGAACATTTAAAACAATCGGACTATTTTTCCTACTTATGACAGGTCAAATCGCATTCGGGCAGACATCTTTTAATTACAAAGACGACTTTAAAACTGTGCTTGCTAAAACGAAAAACCAAAATGATAATCTTTCTTACGACAAACTTTTAAAACGCTTTACCACAAACGACACGACTTTAACTGATTTTGAAGTTTTGGCTCTTATGATAGGCTTTACAGACAAACCCGAATTCAAACCATATAGTGATTTAAGTAAGGAAAGAGAAATTTACAATATAAATGGTGACGGAAAATTTCAAGAAGCATTAGATAGCGCCAATGTTTTTCTCAAAACTCATCCATTGAGCGTAAAAGTTCTATTTGAAAAAGCATATTCATTTCATAAACTTGGACAAGAGGACAGTGCTGCATTTTACGCTTATAAAGGGCGCAGAATTTTTAAAGCAATGTATTTTAGTGGTAATGGCAAATCTCCTGAGACACCAACTTTTGCATTAGGGCCAGCAGACGGACAAGACTATATCTATAAATACATCGGTTCCAAAATTGGTGGTGCAAAAATTGGAATGATGGGGTCTGGCAGTGATAAAAACGGAAATTTCATTGACATACTTGAAGTTGTTCCTAATAATGGTTCAACTTCCTACAAACTTTATTTTATTATCCAACACGCTACAGACAAGATGTTTTCTGAAAAAGATATGAAAATTATGGAGGATGCAATAAAGCAATTAGATAAAAAAGGTAAAAAAGACAAGAAAAAGAAGAATAAATAATTTGGACTAAAAAGCGGCTTATAATCGTAGGCTACCCCCAACCAGTCCAAGATTGTAGAAAAAACAAAAACATGTTTCAAGTACCTGCCTGGCGGTCAGACAGATTATACTTGGACCTTTTTTGTTTTTGGCTGCATCACCGCTTCACCCTGCCCTTCTCCACATTGTTACTCTGTCACCCGTCACTTTATCACCTCCAAAAAAAATTTGCTTTTTACTCTCATATCCCTTACATTTATTCCCGCAATAACCCATTAAAATAAAACCAGTTCTCCGGTAAATAGAACCTTATGGTCCCAAAAAACATTACCATACATACAGGGAAACACCAATTTTTAGTTGGTTGGATAAATTGTTAAACAACAAGTAATGCTATAAATCCTTATTGAAAATGAAAAGAATGCTAATGTTAATCCTAATGTTTTATTCGGCGTTGTCCTTTTCACAGGAAAAAACCGCAAATGATTTTAGTTATTCCGTTGGGGAGCCGTACAATGTAGTTAACTTTCCAATAAGATATTTCTTTTGTGCAAACAATGAAATATTAGCTGTGAAGTTGACAAATAATCATCTGGCACTTCAGAAATTCAATGCCAATACACTTAAACTAATCAAAAGTAATGTCATAAGTGACGTATCGAAAATGGAGGATTTTCTTTATCTCGGTAAGATTAAAAATCACTACTATTTCTTTTATTCAAAGTGGAATAAGTTTAATCATAGAGCGAAACTTTTTTACAGAGAGATAGATTTTTCCGATTGCAGTTTTAAAGGAGAAGCAAAGTGCATTATCGATTCAGACAAAAAGATCCTTGGTTGGCAAATGGTTTCCAAACGTACGTTCTATGAAAATCCCGGCTCATTGAATGTATTTAATATCTGTTTTTCAAAGGATACAAGCAGAATACTCATCAATTATCAGCTTGAGCAGAAATTAAGGAATCAGGGAAAAGGCAAAGCAATTGAAGGATTTTATGTCTTTGACAGTAACATGGATCTGAAATGGGGAAAAGAAGTGGAAATGCCTTATAGTGAAGAAACAATGGTTAATCTGGAATATACCCCGGATGATCAGGGAAATGTCTGTTTCATGGCTAAAATATTTAACAAGGATAATCGCGAAATGGGTAAGAAAAGAAGAAAAGATCCGAATTATCACCTCGAATTTCTAAAATTACATGCCAACACAGCGGAATTACAAAAAACAATTATTCCGTTAGGTAATAAGTTTATCGATAAGGTTCATCTCTGTGAAGGGGAAAATAAAACGATGGACTGTATTGGCTATTATGACACTTACAGCCAGGATGATGATGGTATAATGTACATTCAATTCGATGCTGATGGAAAAATTATCCGTTCGGTTGACCATCAGATTCCGGAGGTTATACGCCGGCAAAATACAACAACAAAGCAAAAGGAAAAAGACCCGTATGAAGAACTGGATCATATACGGGATCTGGATAATTTGAAAATGAAAGAAATTATCCCGGAAAAAGGAGGTGGTCTTTTAATTGTTGGAGAACAACAATATACTTCAGAGAATATTGCCTATAGGACGAAAATTCAATCTGACAACGGAGCTCCTTCAATAAATCCAGGTAAACCTGTTTCCATGACTTCCTCAAGCAGGTTCGTTCCCCTTTCGCATTACAATGCTATTCTTATCACAAAGATTGACAAAGACGGACAGGTAATCTGGATGCGAAAGATACCCAAACGACAAGTCGGAGGCGAAGAGCAGGGATATATGTCTTTTATGTACTTTTCTCATAATGACAATCACTACATTTTATTTTATGATAACCCTGAGAATCTGAATTTGAATACAGTTGCTATGCCTGGACGTACAATAGATCAGGATAAAGCCGATCTGGTAGGTTACAGGATCAACGATGCCAATGGTAACCTGGAAAAATCACTTATTTTAAAAACCAACAATGTGGATGGAATCAGTCTTAATCATATAGCAATGAAAAATGGCGTTCGTATTTCTCCCGATGATTTTGTACTTGAAACTTTAGGAAAAAAGAATAAAGATCTTCTGATTAGAATACATGCCCGGAACTGACCCCAACATGGTGCAAGTAACACTACTTCTACCCCAACTGGCCCGGGATTACATAAAAACAAAAAACTGGTTCAAGGTTAAGCGATAGCGGTCCTTTGACCTTTTTTTTGGGGGCTAAAATAAAATATCCCTCTGTTCGGCTAAGGCTGGAGCCTTAGCCGAAAATATAATATCAGACCTGCTTGCATCAGGCCTACCTGCTGTAGGCAGGCAAGCTCTGCCTGCTAGCTAACAGTATGTTCACCATTCAAATTTTGCTTTTTACCTGGCTGTACCAAAGTTGATAAAATAAATTTGCTATTTAATTTACTATCTTTTATATTTATAACCTGAACGGTAGTTGAAAATTAGGGAAATTTTACTTAAGTAGCAGACAGATATAGTGGATACTGTCACTATTGTTTACAGATAATCTGCAAAATTGAAAAGGTCTAATCCATATATGAATCAAAAAATATGAGAAAATTTGTTTTTATAGTTACAATCCTGCTTCCTGTTTTTACGGCTCACAATGTCTATTGTCAGTTTTGGGAAAATGATCCTCTGATTGATGGTATTATCTATACAAAAAATGATACTATAAAATGTTTTCTACCGCTAAGTGAGAGTTATAATGGAAAGATTAAATATAAATTTAATAAAAACGACAGAAAGTTCTTAAAGATCGAAAACAGAGAAGTTCTTGCTTTAAGAAGAGGGGCATTTAGATTCGAAAGAATTAATTATGATGGACATAATTTTTTGGCAAAGGTAGTTGTAAATGGTAGAGTTAAATTAATGGAGGGGGTATCCAAATCCGGAGGGGCCCCAATGATGATGCCTAATGGAACATCTACATCAGGCGGCAATTATGAGGCAACTGATTATTATGTATCCAAAGATTCGTTAATAATAAAATTGACCCGAAAAAATTTCCGGGATGAGTTAAAAAGAATAATGATATACAATGAGAATATTGTAAAACTTATTGATGATTTAAAATATAAAGATCTGGAATTCAAATTGCATAAAATAATTGCTCAATACAACAGAACTAATAGTTACTAGACTGCCCCCCACCTAGTCCAAGCCTACAGAAAAAAAACTGGTTCATCTACCTCAGGCAGATGGACCTTTTTTGTTTTTGAGCTATAATAAAACCCCCGTTCAGCTAAGGTCTGCCTGCTCCCTAATAGCCCAGAATTGCAGTAAAAACAAAAAGATGGTTCAGACTTAACGAAGTGCAGCCTTTACCTTTTAACTCATCTCTCATCGCCCTTTCGCCTCTTCGTTCCCTCTCCCACATTGTCACTCTGTCACCCGTCACTTCATCACCCAAATAAAAAATTTGCTTTTCATCTCCATATCCCTTAAATTTATTCATGCAATAACCCAAAAAATAAAATAATTACACGTTTAGATATAATCTCTTGTTACCCATACTTAAAAATTTAAAAAAATGGAAAGAAGATTATTTATTCAAACACTGATTCTGAGTTCGGGTTACTTACTGCTAAGCTCCAAAGGATTGAAGGGTGAGCCTCTTGATAAAGATTCCGTTAAAATATCAATGATCTATAATAATACAGGAGAATCCTCTACTTTCAAAAGTGCCTGGGGATTATCCGTGTGGATTGAGAAATACAATACCGCCACACTGTTTGACACGGGTGGAGACCCATCAATTCTTTGGGAAAACATTTCTCATACTCAGTATGGATCTGAACAAACTATCCAACATCGTGATTTCTCATAACCATTGGGATCATATAAACGGATTAAAACTGATCCTGGAAAAAACAGCAAATAAACCCGATGTTTATGTTGTTGAAAACGATTTTAAAGAATATAGCGGGAAATTTCCGGAAGCAAAATTAAAGAGTGTATCTGGTGTAATGCAAATTGATAACGATACCTGGACTACAGGACCATTGCAGGCTTTACTACCAGGAGGAGAACTGTATGAACAATCATTGGTCCTTACTCAAAAGCAATCAATGGTATTGCTTACCGGATGCTCCCATTCAGGAATTGTGGATATGGTGAAAACCGTAAAAAAGAATTTTCCGGATAAAGAGCTAAAGCTGGTTGCCGGAGGATTTCACCTGATCAGTACACCGGATAATGAAATACCGAAGATATCAACCGAATTGAAAGATCTGAACGTGGCTAAGATCGCTCCGTCTCATTGTACCGGCAATAATGCAATTAATTTCTTTAAGACAGACTGGGAAGATAAATTTATAGATTTTAATATAGGAGATGAATTGACAATTTAATAATTAACAACGTTTAAAAACCAGTTGAGAAACAAATTCAGGAATAAATATCGTATTGAATCCAGCAGGATGAAGAATTGGGATTATGGATCGAATGCATCTTATTATATTACAATTTGCACTGGAGGACGTGAATGTTATTTTGGCGAAATAGAAAACAAAACGGTTAAATTGTCTGAAACCGGAATTCTTGCAGACAAATTTTGGTCAGAAATTCCAGATCATTTTCATTTTGTAAAATTGGATGATTACATAATAATGCCAAATCATATTCACGGAATAATAATAATTGATAATCCGAACGTAGAGACGCCCAATTTGGGCGTCTCTACAACCACCACAGAAAAAAACGACAAATGGAGATCGGGTGTTTTAGGTGTAATAATTAACCAATATAAACGTATTTGCACCATTGAATCCCGAAAAATCAATCCTGATTTTGCCTGGCAATCCAGATTTCATAGCCTGTCCCGCTGAAAGCGGGAATCATGTGATCCGAGATGAAGAATCCCTAAAAAATATCCGAAGGTATATAAAAGACAATCCTAAAAATTGGACAGAGGATGAATTTAATTCGGGAAATAAAGAATAATATAACATAATGAAAGAAAATATCCCCACATCGGTTTGAATTTGTACCTCCCTAATCACACCATCCCCATCTAATTAAAGCTTTCCCGGCTGGGGATAACCACCGATGACCTGAATGCTGCTGCCTCACAGATAAGCGACCTCGAAGCCGCCAGAACCTTGTACCTGAAAGAAGTGGGAGAATCGCAGCAGGCCACCAAAACAAAAGATGCCGCGTTTGCCAGAATGGACAGTTGGATGCGCGACTTCTACGCCGTGGCCCGTATCGCTCTCGAAGACAAACCCCAGTTGCTCGAAGCACTGGGCATCTTTGTCCGTAGCTGACATAGTGGTTTCAACCCTGAAGGTTTCAGAAACCTTCAGGGTTTATTTTTGATACCGGCGATATTACCCAAAAGTATCCCCATCATTTCATAAAAAAATGTTATTGATTGCATAGGTGGTTAATATCATAAAATCATCAGTTAATAAAAAAAATACGACAAACAGAAACATTAAATCTATTAACTGCGTAATGGCTGCTAAAGATCCATAAACATTTAAAAAACCAGTACAATTAGTAGTATACATAAAACACAATTTATTATGAAAGGAACAATTGATTTCAGCCACGATGAAAAAAATGACATTGTAATTGCAACTCCTCATTGGAATGTTGAGACAAAAGAAGAATGTGAAATATGGTATAACCAGTGGGTTGAATATCTTTCAAAATTCGACAGGAAAATGGATGTTATTATGATTCTGAATGACTTTAATGTGAGAGCCAGTTATTCTGTTGAATGGGGTCATTATAGAGTGAAAGTACTTCATGAATTCACGCGTTTTTCATATCGGGTTAATCCGAATTTAAGTGCAGGTATATTTATTAAAACAAGTGGCATACGTTATAACGCCTCAACAAACGAAGCCAATTCGCTTGAAGCCGCAATAGCTGCTATAATGGAAGACAGAAAAAAAGCTGCAGCATAAATTAAACCCGGATTATCCGGATTTAACTCAGATCTCTTACTATTCGGTCTCCCTGTTTGAATATATCATTCAACAGGGAGATTGTTTGTTAAATGGGTACAGATTTCCCTCACCTGGCGCGTCACCGCTTGTGCCCCCTTAATTGTATAGCATTTCAACAACAAACCACTCTACCCCAAAAATCACCTTCCTGTTCAAAAAATCTTCTTTTTAAACTCCTTGTCACACAGTCATACTGTTACTATGTCTCCTCCCCCTTAAAACTGTATCCGGTAAAGCATCATGGGAAAAAAGCCCTGCTGATACACCTTGTATATCTCCCCTTTATCCACATCGTATCCCTCCATAAAAATACTTTGAAAACCGGTTATATTCTGCAGGTCCACCGCCCATTCCTGACTGATCTTCCTGGTGTTCAGCTTAAAACCTATTCTCACATCCGTGCGGAAATAATCGTTGTATTTGTCCGAAAAAGCCCTGCTCCAGTCGTGGATCTCATCATGTTTCGCCAACGAAAGGGCCTCATCAATGGGAACATACCGCCTACCCCCGGCCCATACGGTTTTCAGATCAAATGTCAGCATCATGTTTTTGCCTATATTGTATTCATAGCCGCCCAGCAGGTTAAACACGTAATTGCCGTTAAAAGCCGTATTCCGCAAAATGCCGTCATACCCTTTGTATTTGCTGTCGAATAACGAGGCGGTGAACAGGAAGTAATAGCCCTTGCTGAGAAATTTCTCCACGGTAAGCTCCGCCCCGTAATTCCTTCCCGTACCTTTGTTAACTAGGCTGTCCTCGTTGGGGATGGCAAAAAAGTCGCCCGCATTGATCATGGAAAATTCCGGGAACGATTCTTTCACCGGTATATGATAGAGACGCTGGTAATACGTTTCCACCTTAACCCTGAAATCCTTTTTCACCAGGTAATCATAACTTAGTACATAATGATCACTGCGGGTGAATTTCACATTATGGTTTGACGCATTATAAGTATTACTGAGGGAATCATAACTCAGTGTATAGTAAACAATCTTGGGCTGAAGCTGGCTGTGTTTGCCGAAACCGAAACTCAGTGTCTGGTTGTTCCGGATATTCCATTTAAGGCTCGCGCGCGGTTCCAGCGCATTTTCGCCGTTCAATCCGAAATGTTGAAAATAAAGCCCTGCATAGGCTGTTAACTTATCATTGAGTTTATGCTGCCACTGTCCGTAACCCCTTAATAAGACCATCGCTTCATTTACATCCGATCTTTTTACAAAACCGTTGTACTCCGGTAAATTGATGCTGTCCTGGTAGGCGGTATAATAATTATCGAATATGATTCCAAGGCTGTAATTATCCCGGGCGCTTAATTTCTGTCTGAACTGGGTGGAAACGGAAATCCTGGCTTCTGATTCCCGGCTCCGGTAAAATGGTAATTGCATCGCCTGATATTTTTTCAGTGAATCGACTTTGGTTACTGCATAAGTCTTCTGGTAAGAAACGGTTGTTTTAAACCTGGAATTTGAATTGATATAATAAACATGCGACAAACCTATTACTCCCAGTCCAGAACCGAAACGGGTTGTCATTCCTCTCATGGTAAACATATTATTGGCCGTATCACTCGCATTAGTACCCAATTCAATATAACTGTCACCAAATAAACCGATCAGCTTCAACCGGCCAAACTTAGTTCCCGGAAAATCGAGCAGGAAGGTAAGATCCTTGTACTGGGGAATGGCTGTACCTGTACCAAAGTTGATACCCAGCTTATGCATGACATCGAGGGTAGAATAGCGGAAGTTTGCCAGGTAAGAAGCTTTCGGTCCTTCTTTCTTCATATTAAAAGGTCCCTCTGCCCCCAGCTCAAAACCGTTGAAACCTACCTGACCAGTATATTCACGTACCTGGTTATTCCCCGACCGCATATTCAGATCGAAAACACCGGCAATAGCATTACCGAACTCCGCAGGGAATGCTCCGGTCAGAAAATCGGAATTGGTAAGCAGATTATTGTTCAGCATGCTTACCGGCCCACCAGTGGTTCCCAGTGCTCCGAAATGATTGGGGTTGGGTATCTCAATGCCTTCCAGCCGCCACAGCACACCTATGGGCGAATTTCCCCTGATAATAATATCGTTTCGTGAATCGTTCTGTGTCATTACTCCGGCATAGTTGGCTACCATACGGGCCGGGTCCCCCAGGCTTCCTGCATAGCGTTCCGTTTCCTCCACTGTGAAGGAGCGGGAACTGACCATGGCCATTTCATTCTGCGGCAGATCTTTTCGCTCGTGCGCCTTTACGGTCACTGCATCCAGTTCGGTAACCTTTTCTGTTAGACTAACCTCTGCCATGGCTTCCTTGGCGCTTGTCAGTAATAAATTATCGATCCTCCGGGATTCATATCCTATGTATCTTATTTCGATGGATTGTCTTCCGATAGGTACTCCCTTTATTTCAAAAGCACCGTTCATATCGGTGGTAGTGCCCACAGGCGGATCACTGTTCAATAAAATGATATTTGCGCCTGTTAAAGGGAAACCGGTGACCTCGTCTGTCACGGTCCCGCGAATGGTTTGCGTGAGTTGTTGTGACTTTAAAGTGTTATTTAAAAAAAATAGTATCGTTAAAGTAATAATCAGATGCAGTCGTTTCATGGTTTGGCATTTTTATTTCAAAATTATGACTGAACCATCAGAGAGTCAAATAAAATCCGATAAATGGGAGAATATTACCGGTGAACTGCGAAATGTTCTGATGAAACGTTTTAAAGCCAATAACACTAAAAAGGATTTTGAAACACCCAGAATTGTATGCCCGGCCCTTCTATTTAGTGCTTGCCAAAAAAATCAGGTGTCGGATAAGAAAAGTTCATTTTCAAGGCTTGCGAATTCAGAAGATCCGCAGTTTACTAATGTAAATGAGGAATTTTCTGACAAGCGTAACGCAGAAAATGGAGTTTTCTTATCCGACACTATTTAAATCTCACCTGTATCTCCATCACCTCTGCCCTTCCGGCAGTCTTCAGTTTCGGTCCCCAGCCCTGGACACCGCAGGAAACAAAAAAATCGGTACCGTGAATTTTTTTATGTCCCCACGAGAGCTCATAAACCATATCGGTGATGTAATTAAACGGAAAAAGCTGGCCGTCGTGCGTATGTCCCGATACCTGTATGTCCACGCCGTTATTCCAGGCATCTTCCAGTCCCACCGGCTGATGGTCCATTAACACAAGTGGTTTGGTAGTATCGATACCCGCAATAATATCCTTTAAATCTTCACGGGTCTTCACATGCCTGTCCTTTCTGCCTGCCAGGTAAAAAGCGCTGTCGATATACACCACCGAATCGAGCAGCAGGTTCATATTGCTGTTCCGCAGAAAACCAATACGTTTTTCATAATTCCCGTAATATTCATGATTTCCCGTTGCCGCATATACACCGAACCGGGGGTGTAGTTCCTTAAAATCCTGCTGATAAGTCCGCCGGTACACCCATTCATTATCCGTATCCATCACATCCCCCACTATCAGCACCAGGTCAGGATGCGTGCTGTTGATCGCGGCAACGATCCGTTTCACCATATCCTTTCGGGTAAATGCATTCAGATGAAAATCGGAAGCAACGGTTATTCGCAGCTCTTTCAGATCATCTGCTTTTTTAGGTACTTCTATACTGTAGGTATCCACCACCGGGCGAATATAGTTCAGACGGCCATAGATAACAATGCCAATTACCAGGATCGTAACAATTGAAAAAGTTACTTTTCGTGTTTTGCTTTTTTTCAGAATGTCAACCGGAACGATCTTGAATCCCCTGTTTATAAGCAATGCCAGGTCGATAAGCACCATGAACAAAAAATAATACAACAAAGCCGGCAGGTAATAATAACTCACAAATAAGGCAGCCTTCACCGGAAATATATACGTGAAATGATAGGTGATCTCGCTGAATGGATAAAGTACTACCAGGATGATATAAATAATTGAAACGATATGCCAGGATTTGTCATGATTTAAGACTTTTTTTAGCCGGTAATAGAGGTAAACATTTGGCAACAGGTAAATAACAAGAAAAGAGAAAAAGAAACCCGAAAGCATATAAATAAGCGAAAGTACCAGTCCGGTCAGTACTAGCCCAGTAATATTTCTCTTCTGATTGTTCCTCAGTAACTCTTTGTGCTGGTCCATCAGCTTTACCCGTTTCAAATTAGTATGGTAAAGCAGGTACAGGGACGCCAGTATTCCCTGCAGCGCCAGCAGGCTTAGCACCATTAAACCCAGTATCTGGGGACGGCCATTCGGACCGTTGGCCATGCTTTCCTTCCACCGACCTGTAATAAAATTCATCAGCAGATACATTAGCAGGGTAACCAGCGATCCACCGAACAACGCCAGCAAGGCCCATGTCTTGTTGGTACTTCGAAGGTTACGGAAGATCATAACGCCTGCAACAAAAGGCCCGCCAGTGAATAACGTCAGCCATATCTGCAAATTAGAATATTTTCTGTCTGTTGGTTTAGTCATATTTTATATTTTAGTCTGTTGTTTGATGTTGGTTAAAGAGTTTCGTCATAAATAGTAAAATGCCCATATATTCCGTCATTGTAAACGATAGCGAAGCCCGCTTGGCACAGGCAGGCATTCTTTCTCTTTTTTAGGATGAATAATCTTATTAGTAATAATTACTTTCATCTTCAGAAGATTGATGCTGTCTAAAAAGCCTTTGCGAACCTTTGCGGTTACTTTGCGAAGCTTTGCGTAACAGCTACATCTAATTATTACGCAAAGGACCGCAAAGTAACCGCAAAGCTACACAAAGAAAAGAATTGCAAATTTTTTCAACTTTCTTCTTTTTGGTTAGCTTCTTCACTATTATACGCAATGACGTTATAAACAAGCCCTTCACATTTACAAAATTCCATAACCTTCATCGCCCCATTATTCATTAAAAACCGAAATCTCAATAGAATCCCCGTCCCTCACATCCGAAAGCGGAGACAGGTCCCCCTCCATTTGCCCGAACACATTAACCGGACTGTAAGCCATTGGTTTTGTGCCCGTGCTTAGCGGGGTGGTACCAAAGAAAATACAAAAAGCATCGCCAGCCGACCAGAATGCCAGTTCCCCTTCTTCCAATTCCCTGCGGGCATCATCGGCCAGTTCAATATGCAAAGGAGCCATGAAATAAATCTCTTTCCCCCACACATGTACCTGCCCGGTTATAGGCAACGAATCATATATTGCCCTCGCGGTCGGTGAGTCATTTAACCCGGCAGTAAGTAGAACGCTTTCAATTTTAATTTTTATTCTTTTCATCACCAGCTAATTAGTGCTTGCCCGAAAAGTCCGGTGTTGGATAAGAAAAGTTCATTTTCAAGGCTTGCGAAGTCAGGAAATCCGCAGTTTACTAATGTAAATGAGGAATCTTCTGACAAGCGTAACGTGGAAAATGGAGTTTTCTTGCCGACACTAATTATCAAAATTCTGTTCTTCATTATTATCATTATTATCATTTTTCTTATTCTTCCGATGAAATATCCTTTTAATAATATCGATGACCGATTCATGTTTCCGTTCCAGGATATTCCAAAATCCTTCATGCGGTTCTTCGCTGAAATCGGGGCAATCAGTCCGGTCAATAATTTGTTGAGGAATATTAAAAACGGCGCTTTTCGAGTTCCGGTACAACGGATTACGGTAAACCTTTTGCATAAAGCGGGCCCATACAGGCAATGCGGTAAAAGCACCCTGGCCGTATCCCATCGACCGGAACCGGATAACCGGGTTATCTCCCCCTACCCACACACCGGCAATCAGATCGGGAGTATACCCGATATACCAGCCATCGGTATAGGATTGCGTTGTTCCTGTCTTCCCGGCCATTTCACTGGTAAATCCGTAAACCGTCCGCAATGTCGAAGCCGTTCCCTGGTTAACCACGTTCTCCATCATGTTCACCATAGTCTGTGCCGTTTCCTCTGTAATTATCCCTCCCTTTTCTACAACTGGTGAAACCTGGTACAGTACTTTGCCTGTTTTATCCTCTATCCGTTTCAGGTATATCGGCATCACCAGGTTACCGTTATTGATAAACACGCTGTATGCCTTTACCATATCCATCAGCGAACACTCTCCGGTACCCAACGCCAGTGAGGGTACCTCCGGCAGGTCTCCCTCAATACCCATGTTCCTTGCCAGATCGATCACTTTATCAATTCCTGTTTCCATCATCAGATGCACGCTCACCGTATTAACGGAATGGGTTAAGCCTCCTTTCATGGAATAATAGCCACCATACGACCGATCTGCATTTCGGGGGGTCCAGTTGTTAAAATCAGGAAAGGTAACGCTGTCGTTCGGAATATATTCACAGGGATCAGTACCGTTTTGCAGGGCAGCAGCATATACGATGGGTTTGAAAACCGAACCAGTCTGGCGGCGGGCAGTTACATGGTCGTACTGAAAATATTTGAAATTTATACCGCCCACCCATGCACGGATATACCCTGTTTTGGCTTCCATAGCCAGAAACCCGGCCTGCAGAAATTTCTGATAATATTTGACCGAATCGAGCGGCGACATCTTTTCTTCCTTTGTACCCTTCCATGAAAATACTTCCATTGGTACCGGGGTGTCAAACGCTTTTTTAATTTCCTCAGCCCCCTCCCCGCTCTGTTTCATCTGCTGGTACCTCTCCGATCGCTGCATAGCAGATAGTATCAGGGAAGAATTCCTGTTCCACGGTTCACGGTTTTTCCATTGCTGCTCAAAAATATTCTGTAACCGCGATAAATGTTCGTTCACCGCCTGTTCGGCATATTTCTGCAAATCGGAGTTGATGGATGTGTAAATTTTCAGGCCGTCGGTATAAATGTTATAATCGGTACCATTCTGATCGTTATAGCTTTTTACCCACTTCAGTAGCTCCAGCCTCAGGTGCTCCCTGAAATAAGGTGCAGGTCCTTCATTGTGTGTATATTTCACGTAATTCAGCTGCACCGGAAGCTTTTTCAATGAATCAGCAACATCTGCCTTTAAATAATTGTACTTCAGCATTTGTCCTAAAACAACATTCCGCCGCTGAACAGCCCTGTCGTAATTGATCTTGGGATTATAGATATTGGTACCTTTAAGCATTCCCACCAACATGGCCGATTCTTCAACCTTCAGCTGTGACGGGCTTTTATTAAAAAACCGACGTGCTGCCGTTTCTATACCATACGTGTTCTCACCAAACGAAACCGTGTTGATGTACAGTTGAAGAATATCTTTCTTGGAAAGCGCTTTCTCGAGCCTGCGGGCAATGATCATCTCCCTGAACTTATTGACCGGCATGGACAGTATCCATACATTTTTACGGGGATACAGGTTTTTCGCCAGTTGCTGAGTGATGGTACTTCCCCCTCCCGACGACTCATTCTGTAACAGTATGGATTTGAAAATAACCCTTAATATACTTCGTCTGTCGATACCGTTATGCTCATAAAACCTTGCATCTTCTGTGGCGATCAGTGCATTTATAAAATGTGCGGGTATCTGGTTGTATGCCACATTTGTACGGTTCTGAATATAATAACGTCCCAGTAGCTGATTATCGGCCGAATATACCTCAGATGCAAGGTAATTCTGAATGTTTTTCACTTCATTAACAGAGGGAATTTTCCCGAAAATTCCTATTAAAACGGCAAAAAACAAAATCAGAAAGAAAACAGTCACCAAAGCGATCAGGTTGACGCCCCATTTCAATAATTTCTTCTTTACCTGTAAATCCTGATTTTTCTTTTTCCCGGTTTTTTTCTTCATAAATCATCACTTTTAAGGCAATTGGAGCCAATTCTTCCTAACGCCAGGAATCGCGAATGGCATTTTCAAGGTTGTTTTTTTCAAGGTCCTCACGGGCAATGTCGCGAAGGGTGGCAACAAATACAGAATTCGGATACGGGTTATCCTTTAGTATTTCATCCACAACTTCGTGCAACGGTTTATCTTCATTTGCCTTAAAAGTTCTTGACGATAGCACTGCCAGGGCAATATCTTCTTTATTTTGAGATATTTTCACATTTTTTATCCAGCCCTCGTACCTGCCCTTTTCTCCGGTTACTTTTATCCAGTCGTCATTTGTGTCGTCAACAGCTACCACATCCATCGCTTTCAGTCTTCTGTCGCTGATGGTCAACAGGTCGGGCCTTTTGTACAATGGAGTTTCTTCCTTCACAACAGCCGGAGTTGCCCCTGTTACAATTCCCGATTTTGAAGCCCAGCCGCGGGTTCCGTCAGATAACCGGATATTCAGATATTCAAGGTTCCCGGAAAGAGAATCGTGTTCTGCTCGCCCCAGATACACCATTGATTCTCCAAGATTAAGTGTGGAAAGAAAAGCTGCATTTTTACTCGGGGCATTCCTGATATACAAACCGTCCCATATACAGACAGCTGGTATTGAATCTGTTTTATTCTCTGATTTATTTTCAGCCTGTTTTGTAGTACGTGAACACGAATTATATAATAGAATGCCGGAAATCAATAGTATAAAAAATGATATCTTTTTGTGCTTCATTTGTTTCATCTGTTTACCGGTTGAAAAAATAATGTGCCTCAAAATAAACATAATTTTCCATTTCTTCTATAGAACTGGCCTTGTCTTTCAATCGGCTTCCTATAGCTTTGCTAAAACCCAGGTTCAGGTTGACCGATTGTACATCCACCGAAATAAATAACGGAATATGAATGCCTATTGGATTGTAACAATAATTTTTCAATTTCAGGTTCTGCTGATAATCCAGGTATCTGGTTTTCGAACTCAGTAGTAAATTCAGATTTATCCCACTTCCAAGGTAAAGATTTTTAATGATCCTGATATCCGGATTAAACCGAAACTGAATGTAATTATTGTTAATGTTCTTTTTGTCGACTGTTCCGGTAACATCACCCAATCCGTTCCTGAATAATGTAGTACTATTGTTCTGACTTCTAAGAACAGAAAACAGCAGACCACCTTCCAGGTTTACCTTTTCATTCATCACTGTAAGGGTAACCAGTCCGGCGCTAAATCCCATCAGGGGGGTATATGAATAATCCGATAAGGAATAATCCGACCGGACACTGATCAGGCTAAAATTATTCCCCACTGATAATCCAAAATGAACCTGCTGTGAAAACAGAAAACCAGTATGGAATATCAGCAATAATGCTATTTTCAGGTATCGTAACATAATACCGTCATTAATTCTGTAACTTCAATAATTCTGTCCGGAAAATAGTATTGCCTGCAATAATATCACACAGATACCCTCCCTTTGGAAGATCCGTGAAGTCAATTTCCAGGAATATATTTCCGTTACTTAATTGTTTATATTGTGTATGAAAAAAGCCGTTTTTATCAGAAATCTTTATCTCAACCAGTTCATCCCTCAAGCCAGTTATGTTCAGGTAAGTATGCTGCTGAAAAGGATTGGGATAAATAGAAATGCTGTCGGTTGAGAACATTGCCGTACTCACATTATCAGCATTTAAATCAGAAATAGTGACAGGCGTAATAATTACATAACCCGGAAGGGATGGTGATACATCTTTCTGACAGGATGTAAAAAGTAACGTCAGGATCAGAATCCCTGTTACGCTGATTATTCTAAAAAGCATTCTGAAGTTCATATATCAACTTATCGGGTTTGAATCCGGAGTTTTATCTATCTAATCTTTTGTAATTTTAATTACAATTTTACCTTCTGCATGTCCCTCTTCGCTGTACTGATGCGCATCAGCAATTTTTTCCAGTGGAAAAACACGATCGATATGTACATGGAATTTTCCCTCTTCTATCCAGGAATTCAGTAATTCCAGATCGGTACCATAGGGTTTCATGAGAAAAGTTTTTACTTTTTTCTGAGTAACGAACATGGTAATTGCCCGGTGGATCAGTACTTTTGGACGAGGTAAAGTGGTGATGTACGTTCCTTTTGATTTGAGTAAATGTCTACAGGTTAGAAAAGTTTCTGTTCCGACAATATCAAACACTATGTCAAACTGCTCTTCAATCTGCTTATAATTCTCGCGTGTATAGTCGATAAAATGTGCCGGTTTAAGTATCTCAACCAGCTTTTGATGCCGAAGGCTGGACACTGCCCATGATTCACCTCCCAGAATATTTACAATTTGTACTGCAAAATGCCCCACGCCACTGGCTGCTCCGATAAGTAAAACTTTATCACCTTCTTTCATTTTCCCGAGATCGCGCAATCCCTGCAATGCCGTAAGCGCTGCCAAAGGTATGGCTGCCGCTTCCTCATGAGATAATTTTTCGGGTTTCAGTGCAAATGTGCTTTCCGATCCCACAGCGTATTCTGCATAAGCTCCTCCGAATTTGCGGTCGAGACGGCTGTAAACCATATCTCCTTTTTTAAACTTTTTTACCTGCTTTCCGGTTTCCACTACTTCCCCTGACACATCATAACCCAGAATTATTGGGAAAGCCGAACCCAAAATAAACCGGAGGTTTCCCTTACGGGTCTTCCAATCGATTGGATTGACACTGCTGGCATGAACCTTCACAAGTACCTGATCATCTTTAATAACAGGAGATGGAATATCTTCAATATGGAATACATACGGCGGGCCAAATTCCCGGATTACTGCAGCTTTCATTTTTAATAGTTTAAAGCAAATATAACCTTATGGTATCATCTTTACCTGTAAAGATATTCACTTTTTTCAACTTCGTTTTCCCGCATAATCCTTATTCCCTTGAGGTGTCAATTATTGCACGCTTTGAATTCCTATTCTTAATCTATTCACAAAATTGAAGCATTCGGAATTTATACAAATCCATCATATTCGATCGAAGGTTTTTTCGTACTTTTACGCCGAAAATCAATATTAAAAATATATAAATGGAAAACTTTGACAAAGTGCTGGAGGCAATGAAAAAATCAGAATCACCTTTACGTGCAGGTGATATTGCAACTCTTGCAGGAATGGATAAAAAAGAAGTGGAAAAAGCAATGAAAGTATTGAAGGAAGAAAATAAAATCGTTTCGCCAAAAAGATGTTACTGGCAGCCCAGGTAACTATTATTAAACCTAAACCTGAATGAATATTGATGATTTAAAGAAATCTGTATCAGAGGATGTTCCGCCAAAAGGTATCAGTAAGCTTTGCAAAGCAATGTGGTACGATGCCAGGGGTAACTGGGACACAGCTCACCAGATTGCTCAATCGGTCGACAGTAAAGACGGTTCATGGGTTCATGCTTACCTGCACCGCAAGGAAGGAGATCTTTCCAATGCTAATTACTGGTATCACATGGCTGGCCGAAATATTCCTGAAGTATCATTGGAAAAAGAATGGGAGGAAATTGCGCTTGAGCTGATCAAAACATGTATGGAAGACTAAAGTACAATCTTAAAATTTTATATTTTTTAACTTCCGCAACGGTTACTTTACAAAACAAATTTAGTTCATAGCTGTTTAATAATCAGATGTCTGGGATGGAACGGAAATGAGCACCAACCGGAAATAAAACAAGATATTAGTTCACTACATAAATTGTAAATTACTTTTAAAATTGTGCAAACCGGTTATTTCGACATATTAGGAGTTTCGAGGAACGCCAGTATAGATGATGTAAAGAAGGCATACCGGCAAAAGGCTAAATTACTTCATCCCGACCGGAATAAATCTCCTGATGCAAACGAGCGGTTTGTAGAGCTGAAAAGAGCATTCGAATATGCCTGCCGTTTTATTGAAAGGCAGGAACACTTTCATGAACCTGTATTTCATACTGATTGGAATCCCCGCACAAATCATTATACCACCTCTAATAAATATTATAATTATCAAGGGTATTCCAAAAATGTTTTTCAGAATAAAAGCAGGCATTATAATAATAACACTGCAAAAAAGCACGATACAGATACTTCAAAAACGATGCTTGGCAAATTTATCAGTGTATTCTTTTATTCGTGCTTATTTGTCATTGGAATTTTTGTAATTATTTATCCTTTATACACTACCCTACATAATGGCATTGACCCGGACAGTACGCTTGCAAGTACAATTCTGGCTATTACTTTTGCCATGTTAATGGGACTTGCCTATGTGGTAACTGTAATCATTTCATTTTTAAATTTTAAATCAAGCCTTTAAAAATTCAAACTTTTTACTTTATTTTGGGGCTTTAAAAAATTTCAAACCGGTATATCTTTATCACATTGACATTAAATTCTAAAAACAATATTTTCAGGAACTTATTGGATGTTGAATTTGCAACTGTTATTTATCTGATAGGAACAGGTTTGTACATTCTGCTTTTTATTCCAAAGATTGAACTTGTATTTGAACTCATTTCCATACATCTGGTATTGATTGCAGTTGTATTTATTACTGCATTTTACCGTACCCGAAAGTCCCGGCCCCCCTATGGTTTTGTTTTACTGGCATATCCTGTATTATTCCTTGCCTTTCTTTACCGCGAAACAGATAGTATAAACAATGTTTTTTTTCAAAACCTCGATTCATATTTGTACCATTGGGAATCGATTATTTTTCATGGACAGCCGAGCCTCCTGTTTCATAATATGATGCCCCAAATATGGTTCAGTGAGTTAATGAACTTTGGATATTTCTCTTTTTACCTGATTATTATTGCATATCTCGTCTTTATATTCTACCGGAACCGTGAACAGACAGAAAAACAGACTTTTTTAATACTGGTATCTTTTTATTTGTATTACATTATTTTTATCATCTTTCCCACTGCAGGACCACAATTCTACCTTTCAAACAGTATAAAAGCTTCCGGAGACCCGGGGGTATTCAAAGCATTGGTTCACATGGCCCAGCGTATTGGTGAGGGTGAAACAGGTGCTTTTCCCAGTTCACATGTTGGAATAACCAGTATTATTCTATTTCTGAGTTACAGGTTCAATAAAAAACTGTTTTGGGGTATATTACCCGTTGCTTTGCTCTTATTTTCCTCTACAGTATATATCCATGCGCATTACCTGATAGATGTGGTTGCCGGAATAGTTACTTTTCCCCTGTTTCTTGCTACAAGTGACTTACTTTACAATTTATTCCATTATTCCAGGGTAACGCAAAAAAAAATGTATGAAAATGAGGATTTTTCCTATCGCCGGTTGTAAATGCATTCCTATATATTAAAATCTCAATACAAATTACAACTCGGGAGTACACCTGTAAAATCGACTGGAAATCTGTACATAACAGACACATAAAATATTTTGTTACAGATATATTATTAAATGATTCCAGTTATTATAATAAAAACCAATTAATTTTATTGTTCAAATAAAAATGTTGAAATAATAACATGATTTTTTTCAGGTAATATTAATTTTAATACGAAATTTGCAGTCACCTTTAAACTAAATTATTAAACTGTAAATAACAAAAGTATAAGTTCAGAAAGCAATAACAAACCTAATTCACATTAGAATAATATTTTAAACTTATAGAGAAGAAATTTAATTTACAGATTGGATATTAAGTGCGGAGTTGATCAGGATTAAAATTAATTAAACCAAATCCTCTGAAAATGTTTCATCTTGATTTAAAAACACTGATCTTAATGGCATTGAGCATTACCCTTATTACCGGGTTATTGCTCGTTTATCAGAATAAAATTGCCCCTCACATCAAAGGTCCTGTCTATTGGTCTTTTGGTTGTTTCTTTATTAGTGCCGGATTATTTATTTTCTGGGCTTATCCCATTACCTCGGATTATATGGCATTTGTTATTGCCGGAACCCTTACTTTAATAGGACTTAGTTTATACCTCGGTGGAATATGGAGATTTAAACAGGTAAAAGTCAATTACTATCTGATAGTCAGTATCCCATTACTTGAATTGATCCAGGGAACCCTGTTTTATAAATTTATCCCCTTGCCGGCAATAAGGATGACTCTATACTCACTTTTCAATATTGCCATTTCGATATTTATTATCCGGGAATTTCTGAAACCGGTTCATAAATCTTTATTACTGATCGCCAGGATCGGAGCTTTCGTATTTGGCGTTTTCGGTATTACTATGCTGTTCAGGGCCATATCTTCCTATTTTTTCACTCCAGACAGCGCCATACAAAGTACAAATATTAACCTGATTCTGTTTTATACCAGCAGCCTTATCCAGTTACTGATGTCATTTGTATTTATTATTATGGTGAATATCCGGCTTTCGGAGGATTTGAGAGAACAGATCAGAACACGCAACAAATTCTTTTCCATTATCTCGCATGATCTTAACGGTCCGGTTGGAACAATTTCGGAAACACTTAAGACCATGAACCAAATGGAAAATATGGATAAAGTAGAACAAAAGATATACCTGGAAGAACTGGAGAAATTAAGCGAATCAACTTACTATTTGTTACAGAATTTACTGAAGTGGTCGAAAAATCAGTTGGATAATTACGCCATCCAACGGGAAAGCATTAATTTAAACCTGCTGGTTAAAGAAAATATAGTTCTTTTACAACAGCTCGCCAGGTCGAAATCCATAGAAGTAAAAAACAATGTATTATCAGAAGAGAATTGTTTCGGTGATAAAAGAATGATCGATACCGCCATCCGGAATATCATATCCAATTCATTGAAATTCACAAAACCAAACGGACTGGTATCGATCGATTGCTACAAAAAAAATAAGGAGGTATTCATTGAAATAAAAGATACCGGAATTGGTATGAGCGAAGACAAATTGAAAAAATTATTTAAAATTGAAGATTCGATAACAACCCGTGGAACCGAAGGTGAAAAAGGCAGCGGGCTGGGACTGTTTATCAGTAAGGAATTTATAGAAAAAAATAATGGCAAATTAATTATTAGCAGTATCATAAATAAAGGTACTGAAGTAACAATATGTTTACCTTCTGATTAACTTCTAAAAACGCTGTAATTTCAAAATTTACAGAAGATTAAATAATGTCCTGACGATTATATAATAAATTTCATTGGAATAGTATACTTAATACAAAGCACTGTTCTGATTTGCACAGAAACCATCAGGAATAAGGGTTCAATGAGTACTTTCAAAAGCCAGGCGGGGATAAGAAGATTTCTAATTGCAAATATTTCAACCACATCCAACATTTTAACGAATATTCTTTTTTTCAAATAAAATGTCTATCTTTCCCGCGCCAAAAAAACAGGTTATTTTGACTTATAAGTTTACTTCAATTATTACATAATGACTGTTCAGATAAAGGAAGTGGTCAGTAAGAAAGATATAAAAAATTTCATATATCTTCCTGAAAAGATCCACAAAGATCATCCGAATTGGGTGTATCCGTTGTATGTTGACGAAAAACAGTATTACAATCCTAAAAAAAACAAATCCTTCTCACATTGCGACACGAAAATGCTCCTTGCCGTAAAGGATAACAAAGTGGTCGGTCGTATTATGGGAATCATCAACAATAAGTATAATGATAGTCACCAGGAACTTAACGCACGTTTTTACAACCTGGAATGTTACAACGATCTGGAAGTTGCCGGCGCCCTGCTGACAAATATTGAACATTGGGCCCGGGAAAAAGGAATGAAAAAACTGGTGGGACCATTGGGATTTTCCGACAAAGATCCACAGGGATTTCTCCTCGAAGGATTTGATCAACCCATGGTTATTTCTACCAACTGCAGCTTTCCTTATATGATCGATCTTATGGAACAACTGAAATACGATAAGGAAATCGATCATGTGGTATATAAACTCGAAGTCCCAAAAGTAATTCCTGATTTGTACAAAAGAGTTTATGAACGAACTATTGAACGAAATCATTTCAGTTTAATGGAATTCGACACCCGAAAAGAATTAAAACCTTTTATTAAACCCATTTTCGAACTTATTAACGAGACGTATGCCCATATTTATGGATTCTCGGAAATAGAAAGAGCAGAAATGGATTATATGGCCAACCGGTACCTGCCGGTAATAGATCCACATTTTGTGAAAATAATTTCCAACTCCGACGGTGAGATTGTTGCTTTCATTATAGGTATGCCCGATATTGCCGAAGGTATAAGATTAGCCAAAGGACGTTTATTTCCATTCGGACTGTTAAAAATTATTTCTTCCAGCAAAAAAACTAAGTTAATAAACCTGCTTTTGGGAGCAATTAAAGACGAATACCGGAATAATGGTTTCGATGCGGTAATGGGTGTGAAAATGCTGGAGTCTGCCATGAAATCCGGACATGAAATTATCGACAGTCATCTTATGCTGGAAAATAACGTGAAAATGCGGGCAGAATTTGAAAAAATGGGCGGCGTTGTTTATAAAAAATATCGTATCTTCAGTAAACAATTGTCCTGATGTCATAAAATAAAAGTGATCGGATCATGATAGTTACTTTTGTCCACGTGTGGGTGAAAAAAGAACATATTCAGGATTTTATCCATGCTTCCACCGAAAATCACCTCCACTCCGTTCGTGAACCGGGAAATCTGCGGTTCGATTTATTACAGGACGCCTCTGATCCTGCTAAATTCGTACTTTACGAGGCCTATGAATCGGAAGAGGCTGCCGCAGCACATAAGAATACAGCGCACTATTTGAAATGGCGCGAAACAGTTGCCAACTGGATGGACAAACCACGGGAAGGGATTAAACATAATATAATCTGTCCGGAGGATAAATCGCAATGGTAAGCAATTTTAATTTTGCACGTATTCCTCACCTGTTATTCGGAGCTGGTAAATTCGACAAACTGCCTTCCATTATTCATCATTATGGACAGACGGTTTTGTTAGTAACAGGATCAACATCATTTGCGCGTTCACCTTTTGCCGATAAATTATTTGAGGCCCTGAATAATAACAACATTGAATATTTCCAGACCCGTATTTTAAAAGAACCGTCTCCATCGGATATCGATGAAGTAGTGCGGTTGTTCAGATGGAATCATATTTCCGTGGTGATTTCAATAGGTGGTGGCAGTGTACTGGATGCAGGAAAAGCTATCGCTGCCATGTTACCTTCCGGGTGAACCGGTTAAAGATTACCTGGAAAAGGTAGGAACAAAAACCCATGATGGAAGCAAAATCCCGTTTATAGCCATCCCCACCACTGCTGGCACAGGAAGCGAAACCACAAAGAATGCTGTAATTTCTGAAGTAGGTGAAGAAGGATTCAAACGTTCACTGCGACACGATAATTTTGTTCCCGATTATGCAATTGTCGATCCTTTACTATCACTCAAATGTCCGGCAGATATAACCGCGGCAAGCGGTATGGACGCTTTCACACAACTGCTTGAATCCTATGTTTCCGTAAAAGCGGGTCCTATGACCGATGCGCTTGCCATGGAAGGACTGGATGCAATTAAAAGTTCACTTTTATCCGTCTGCCAGGATGGTAACAATCTTGATGCGCGTACCGGAATGGCTTATGCATCTATGCTTTCAGGTATTACCCTGGCAAATGCCGGGTTAGGAGTTATTCATGGTTTTGCCTCATCGCTGGGCGGATTCTACGATATTCCTCATGGTGTGGTATGTGGTACACTGATGGGCATTGTCAACCAGATGAATGTGGAAAAGCTTCTGGCCCAACCGGAAGATTCCGAAGCATTGGAGAAATATATCCAGTTAGGGAGATATTTTATTACAGAGGAAAATAAAAACCGGGAATATTATGCCCGGGCTTTTGCCGATTATGTGGCAGAACTTGTGGAACAACTTTCCATTCCACGTTTGAGTGAATTCGGCATCACTGCAGACGACTTTGACAGGATCATTGCCGATACCGGAAATAAAAATAATCCCGTGCCATTTACTCCGGAAGATATGGAAAGAGTATTGACTGAAAGACTCTGAAAAGGTCTTACTAAATTCACTTATAAACAATCCGTCTAAAAGCTTGTTCCTTCAAGGAATGCTGTTTTAATTGTATGAAATCCAAAAATCTGCATTATGATAACTAATAATGAACTATGTGATTGGATCCGTACCGGGGAAAACGAAAAGGTAGAAGCTGTATTAGAGGAAACCCCGTCCCTGGTCGAAGGCAAAACCGATGAAGGTGTCTCCTTTTTAATGTACGCTGTCTATTGTCGCAATGATAAAGCCATTGATCTGTTCAAACATAAAAAACAACAACTGGAATTTCACGAAGCCGTCGGACTGGGTGATCATTCCATAGTAAAAGAATACATCAGTCAGCAACCTGATCTTATTAATGCTTATTCTTCCGACGGATTTACGCCCCTTGGACTTGCCTGTTTTTTCGGCCATCTTCAATTGGCTGACTGGTTGATTAAAAAGGGTGCTGATGTTAATACACCATCCAACAACACCCTTAAGGTAGCTCCTATTCATTCGGCCTGTGCCATTTCCGATTTCGACCTCACATCGCTGCTAATAAGAAATGGCGCGTCGGTAAATGTCAGACAGGTGTCGGGTGTAACTCCCCTCCATTCAGCTGCCCACAACGGACAGACCAAACTTGCCAGACTTTTACTTGTTAACGGCGCTGAAGTGAATGCTAAAACCGATGACGGAAAAACACCATTATCTTTGGCAGAAGAAAAATCATTTTACCAAACAGCGGATCTTATAAAATCTTTCGATGGTAAATAAATGAATCTTTCAGCTATCGTTATTACTTTTGATCTCTAAATGCTTTTTTTCACAAGCCTTTCATATCTTCCTGCTGTAATAACATCTGGTATTTTAGCATAGTGAAAACAAAAAAATAAAAAAATAATCTCATCTATTTGGTTTATATTATAAACTAGTTTATATTTGTTCGATAATTAAATAACTAAAATATGAATTCAACAACTTTAACACCACAGGAAAGCCTCAGTCTTATTACTAAAACAATAGAAGATGCAAAATCAAGGTATCAGGAAAATGGTTCTATTTTTATTTTTTGGGGGATACTGATCTTCATAGCCAGTATGGGTCAGTTTATATTGTTGCAACTTGAATATTATAAAATAAGTTACTATCCCTATTTCATGATGCCCCTGGGAGGAATTTACACTGGTTATTATTATTACAATAAATACAAAACCAAAAAACTGCCTAAAAATATTTTAAGTTATATATTATCAGCATTAGGAATCAGTCTGGGAGCAAACTTTACCATTCTGGGATTTTTTTTCTGGCAGGAGCTCGGTAGCGCCCTCTTCCCTGTCTTCTCCATCCTTCTGGCGATATATGTTTTGATCAGTGGCATTGCAATACGTTTTAAACCATTTGTTTACAGCGGAATATTACTTAACCTGGCCGGAATATGTTCGTTTTATATAGCCATGGAATTTCACCCGTTAATTTTCGCCCTTGCAGGAATATTTACCTTTACTGTGCCCGGCATTATTTTAAATACTGTAAATAAAAGGAAAAATGTATAATGATCTCGACCCTATATTACATTCCCAGTTGCGGTTATCAATCATGTCATTATTAATGACTGCCGAAGAAATAGACTTCAACTATATTCGCGAAGTAACGGGTGCAACAAATGGCAATATCAGTGTTCAGATTAAAAAACTGCAGGAAGCCGGGTATATAGAAGTGAAAAAATCATTTAAAAATAATTATCAGCATACCGCCCTTTACAAAACGGGCAAAGGAATTGCCGCATTTGAAAAATATGTTGAGGATCTTAGAAATTATATCAATCCTGTAAAATAACCGGGACACTCATTTTACATTAACTGAAATATTCATTTATTGGGCGCAACTTAAAAAAACGAATTTTACATGGATATAAAACTTCAAACGATTATTTATTTCTCATATTTATATGGATTCTTTGAGATTTTTATGAGTGTGAGACAAAGACTAAAGCGAAAACAGGATATAGTCAAATCAGGCGATAAATTAAGTATATGGATTCTTTTCATTTTTATTGGGATTGGTTATTTCCTTTCATTTAGGATTGGATTTACAACTATTGGTAGGATTTACCATTGGGATTCAATTTTTGTAATTGGAGCGACTTTGGCAATATTTGGATTATTGATTCGGATTATTTCAATTTTGACACTTAAGCAACATTTCACTTATACGGTGACAAAAATTGATAATCATGAATTGATTGATACTGGATTATATAAAAATATTAGACATCCAGGATATTTGGGACAATTGATTATTTTCTTTGGTATTTCAATTGCTTTGTCAAACTGGATTTCAATGATTTTAATGATGCTCCCTGTTTTAATTGGATATTTAAATCGCATAAGAGTAGAGGAGATGTTTATGATTGAACAAATTGGACAAAAATATTTGGATTATCAAAAACGAACTAAAAGACTCATTCCGATGATATACTAAAATAATAAGCAGTGCCCAATTTAGTAGCCAGCCGCTAGGCTATAAGCCTAGCAGAAAAGATCTTGCCTGGCTGGCAAAGGTAGGTATACAGCGGTTTCCAAATGTACATTGGGATAGGGCAACTTTTTCGTAGTAAGTAAGTAAAGATTCATACCCTCTTTTGCATAATCTTACAAGCGTTATTGTAGTTCCCGGTATAGGGCGTTACTCCTGTGCATAAGGAATACCGCCAATGTGGTAAAGGTATTACACCCTCTGGAAAATACACCCGTTGTTTTTCTCTTTTGTAAAGTTTATTTGGATTTTTGCCTGCATCAAGCAGGTTTAAACTTTTTCCAGAGCTTACGACGTTAGAACAAAATTCAATACCCCACAATTTATAATGAAAAAAAAGAATAAATCAAACCGAAGAAAAACAGGATTGATAATACTGACTCTGTCTTTATTAATGATCAGTCCGATTTTTATTCATTTAGTCGGATTCAGAATTTCAATTTTTGAAAATTCAGGACTGACAAAAGGTAATTTTGCTCCCTGGTTTACATGGGTAATTGCTGCTATAATAACCTTTTTGTATATAAAATATACTTTTAAAGCAATTCCATTTGTTTATGAGATGCAAAGAGAGATATCTTTGTTCAAATTAACAGGATTCCTGGCTATTTCCGGAGGAATATTAGAGGAAGTTGTTTTTAGACATTGGTTAATGGATTTATTGCAGGGACTTGGATAGGGAATCATAATTCAAATCGTATTTTCCGGAGTTGCATTTGGAATTGCACATGTAATATGGGGGCTCTTTGGTAAAGAATGGAAATTTTTAAAAGGTGCATTTATAGCAACCACATTTTTGGGATTCAGTTATTCTATTGTATATTTAATTGGTAATAGAAACGTTGGCCCTTGTATTATATCACATTCTTTGATTAATATAATAATTGAACCATGGCTATTACTTTCAGCAATTTCAAAAAGTTGAAAAATAAAAAATGAATAAATAATGGCTCTGTTTGTTCCATATTCAGAATTTCAATTAAAAAAAGAAAATAATTGGGCATGAAAAATTGCAAGGAATATTCACCTTCAAAACCAGATCAATATGAGCAGAAAAAACATCTCATCCGGATCGATATACGAAGAACCTATTGGTTTTTCAAGAGCTGTAAGAATTGGAAATATAATAGCTGTTTCTGGAACAGCTCCGATAACCGGGGACGGTTCCACTGCTTTTCCGGGAGATCTCTACCGGCAGACCCGGCAATGTATTGAAATCATTAAAAAAGCTATCGAAGATGCAGGGGGAAATTTAAAAAATGTAATCAGAACCAGGGTTTACCTGGTTAATATTTTCGACTGGGAAAATGCTGCCAGGGCGCATGGTGAATATTTTGCTGCCATAAAACCTGCTTGTACCTTTGTTGAAGTAAAAAGTCTCATTAAAAATGACTGGCTGGTAGAAATGGAAGCTGACTGTATACTGGAATAGTAAACAAATTCAAAGTAATGAAAAACTGAATAGTATGTTACACATTCCGGCAGAAACTATTTATATAAAATTTTCTGTTAATTCTATAGGAGAACCGGTTGCATAAAAGTAATTTTACAACGTTATTTCCACTTTTTTATATCAGATTTATAATTAATACTTTAAGGTTACTAATGACAACAGAAGAAAAATACCAGGCTTTAAAAAGAATTCTCAAAGAAATGGGACAGGTCATCGTAGCCTATTCAGGTGGAGTTGATAGCGCTTTTCTACTGAAGGTTGCCGTGGATACATTAGGTGAAAAAGCCTTCGGAGTATTAGCAGTTTCTCCCACATACCCGTCACGCGAATACAAGAAAGCCATGGAAACAGCCCGTATAATTGGCGCCCGGCTTGAAGTAATTGAAACCCATGAAATTGACGACCCAAAATTCATAGAAAACCCGGTAAACCGTTGTTATTTCTGTAAAAGTGAACTATTTGAAAAAATAGGCGAAATCGCACAAAGCGGAAAATACAAAAATATGGTCGACGGATCGAATGCTGATGACCTGGGAGATCACCGGCCGGGTATGAAGGCACTTAAAGAAAAAGGCATTCGTAGTCCGTTGCAGGAAGCCGGGATGACTAAAAATGAAATCAGGGAATTATCGCGTGAACTGGGACTTCCCACATGGGACAAAGATGCGCTGGCCTGCTTATCGTCCCGTTTTCCTTATGGAGAAAAAATCGCCCCGGAAAAACTATCCATGGTCGACCAGGTGGAAAATTATTTGTACGATCTTGGCTTCCGGAATATCCGGGCCCGCCACATGAAAAATACTGTTAAGATCGAAGTGGCCCCGCAACAGATCAGTCGTTTCTTTGAAGAGGAAATGAGAGCAAAAATCCTTAAAACCATCAAGAAAATCGGTTACACCTATGTTACTATCGATCTGGAAGGCTACCGCCAGGGAAGTCTGAATGAAACGTTACCCGAAAACAGTAAAATCAAAGGAAAAGAACTGAAACCGCTGAATACGGTAAGGTAAATTAACCTACTATTAAAAATTACTTAACAGGCCCCGCTGACTGCGTAATGATTATCTCCTGCTGGCCACCAAGTTTCAAAGCATCTGCCAGTTGCTCTTTATCAAAAGAACCACGTACTACACACCCCAATCCTTCGGAAGCACAGTACAGGTATACATTCTGAACCATTGCTCCGGCAGAAATGGCCGCGCCGACGAGTTTCCCTTCATCATTATCTCCGGGAACCCGTTTTTTATCGAGCACATAAACCAAGTCCACGGCTGCATCTTTCACATATCCCTGTGTGCCAGTGGTGGCGCGTAAATCTTTATCCGAAATACGAATCAAAGCATTCTTAAAAGCATTATATAAATATACTCCATGGGCAGTAGCAATATAAACATCCACTTCCTGGTAATTACGCGCAGAAGGTGCTGTCCGCCTGCCGTCGGGACGGTTTACCCCGAAGGTAGCCCATAAAAGATTCGACAATTGTTGTGCAGTAAGTTCTTTCTTAATAAAATTTCTTGAGGAATGCCGTTCGTTTAAAGCATTCATCAGCGGAAGTCCACCTATTTTGTCCGGATGGGGAAGTACGGTCGTGTCATTCGACTGGGCGTTGCACAAAACCGGAAAAATCGTAAAAATTAAAATAATAACTAGTGATCTCATGGCATTAGTTGTTAAGGGTTTAGTATGTATAAATTACTGTATTATCAATTTCATGAAAATTGTGAATTTCAGACCGGTTTAGGGAATATCTTCATCTCCCGGATATTGTTGCGGAGCATCCAGATAACTCTCAACAACCCTTGGATAATTGTTGCTGCCATCATCATTTTCTTCACCTGTCACTTCAACAATAAAATGCCATTCATCACCATAGTCATATACCAACATCAATTTTTTATTTTTCTGATCAAATACATCCCGGATCTTTGTTTTTTCAACACCGGAAAATTCTGATTCCTCGCCAATGTCAGCAAATAACTCGTATCCCTCTTCCGATTTAAAGTAATTTTTGAGATTATTATAAAAACCGAAAGCATGGTCAAAATCAAAATCGAATGAATCAATTATGGCTTCTGCAAGTTTGTAAAGAGTGCCTGAATTATGAATTGCAATTATCCGGGAAGGATCATTGTATGTATTCCCCATCCCCTCTTTTAATGTTGCCCTGAAAATTAAAATATCTTTCATTTATTCAGATATTAAAATGACATACTAAAATTGAAAACACAACCTATTTATTTCCTAAATATACACAATAATTTAACATGAATTCAGCGTATTAAAACCTATGAATCAAAGGACGAAATGCATAAAGATTGGAAAGTGCCTGAAAGAATGTTACAGTTAAATACTCCAAACTTCTTTCAAGCTTAAAAACTGAATAAGAGCTACCAAAAAAAATTATTCCTGTCTGATAGCTTCATATATAGCCTGCTGAATTTTTGTCCGTACATTCATTCCAACCAGTTTATTATTAATTGCATCGGGGTATACCCGGTTCGACAGGAAAATGTAAACTAACTGCTCGGAAGGGTCTATCCAGGTCATGGTACCGGTAAAACCCGTATGTCCGTAACTATCCAGTGAAATACCGTGGAATGTCGGTCCCGGTTTGGTAGAATCGGGTTCAGGTTTGTCGAATCCAAGTCCTCTGCGGTTACCATCCGTGCAATCACCACATGAAGTAAACATATCAATGGTTTTTGCATCGAAGAATCTTATTCCGCCGTACTCACCTTTATTAAGATACAACTGCATAAGCTTGGCCAGATCGTTGGCATCGGAAAACAAACCGGCATGGCCACTCACACCGCCCAGCATTGCCGCACCGGGATCATGCACATAACCGTGAACAACTTGTTTGCGAAACACCAGGTCATCCTCGGTAGGCGCTATACGATTCAGATCAAATCTCTTAAGGGGCAGATATCCGGTGGTACCGGCTCCAAGTCTGCTGTAAAATAACGAATCAACATATTCGTTATAGGGCTTTCCCGTAATCCTTTCGATTGCCTGATACAACAGGTAAAATCCAAGGTCGCTGTATTTATACTCGTGATTGTCACTAACATCGGAACTTGCAATTGCCTGAAAAATAGTATCGGTAATAAACCGGTTGATATATAAATGATCGGCTACCTGAATAGAAAAGGTATCGGAATATTGGGATGAGTAATAATTTTTTTTGTATTTCAAATGTTTGTTGACATAAAAATGCTTTCCAATCCGGATTGGATAAGTATGTGAATACCGGTTACTGGAAAAATCCTGGTTGGGATATATGGTTTCAAGGGTAGATATATAAAATGGGATCCATGCCTGTAATCCGGCCTGATGCAATAAAATATCACGAATGATAATATCCTTCTTGTTGGTAGTATCCAGGTAAGGAAGATACGTGGATATTTTATCATCAATATCAAGTTTATCTTCTTCGTATAGATGCATAACAGCAGGAATGGTAGCTGAAATCTTAGTAAGGGATGCCAGGTCGTAAATATCACCCATGCTTACTTTATGATGTCTCCTGTATGTAAAGTAACCAAACGCTTTCTGATAAATTACCTTTCCGTTTCTGGCAACAAGTATCTCACACCCGGGTGTTGCCTTTTGCGAAATAGCGTCCATGGCAATGGAATCGATTTTATTTAGCCTGCCGGCATCTAATCCTTCTTCTTCCGGTATTCCATATCTTAACCGCGAAATAGCTTTCACAGTTAATTCCATGTCCTGCTTTCAGATCTTCATTAATGGTGACCGGCAGAACACCGTTGGCACCAATGGCACCGAACAGCAACTGCGCGGAAATATCCTGAACATCCGGATTATCTTCGTATGAAAGAACAAGCGCCCGGAGTTGCTGTAATGCAGAAAAATGAGCCAGTGCATAAGGATTGGCAAAAATATCAAAGACTACCGGCTTAACAGCTGCCAGACTATCTACAAAACGAATACTTTGCGGAGTAATACCAAATCCGTCGGATGCACGCATATCGGTGTTATGCATACTGATGATTACCAGGTTATAATCTTTCAGTTCAGAGATTATATTCATAAACTCTTTTTCGGAAGCATCCTTTCGAATGGTTATGCTTTTCATTTCCTTATACAAGTTCAGCGTATGCTGAAATACATTGTCTTTTGTTTCTCCTATGGCAACAGATGCAATTTTAAGCGTATCAAGCCTTCTAAAGGGAATAAGGTCTTTATTATTTTTTAAAACCGTAAGTGAGGCGGCAATCAGTCTTCTTTTCAGAACATCGTATTGCGGAAGATTTAAACGCTGGTTGAGGCTGTCGAGCCTTACCTGTTTCTTCTCGCTTAAGCCGGCCCAGTATTTTACCGTCAATACTTTTTTACAGCGACTATCAATATCTTCCTGTTGAATATTTCCTTTTTTTATTTCGCGTAAAACTGCGGATATTGTTTTACTAATTTCGTCGGGCATCAACAAAATATCATTCCCGGCTTTCAGAGCTTTCACATTAGCCTCAACCGGTTTGTAAAGGCTGGTAATTCCTCCCATGTTCATAGCATCGGTAAATATCAGGCCTTTGAACCGCATTTCTTTCTTCAGCAAACTGTCAACAACCAGGGGAGATAATGTAGAAGGCAAACCGGGAGTTGAATCGAGTGCCGGAACATTCAGGTGTGCAGTCATGATCCCCCCCAGTCCACAATATATTAATTCCTTAAAAGGGAAAAGCTCGATGCTGTCCAGCCGTTGCCTGTTGTAAGTAACTTTTGGCAGGGCCAGATGCGAATCGATATTTGTATCCCCATGTCCCGGAAAATGTTTACCTACTGCCAGAACACCATGATCCTGCAATCCCCGCATGTACAGAAGTCCTTTTTGTGCAACATTGGCACGGTCCTCGCCAAATGAACGACTGTTGATCACCGGATTTGCCGGGTTGTTATTCACATCGAGTACCGGTGCAAAATTAACCTGAACACCAACATCCCTTAGCTGATGTGCAATATCGGCGCCCATTTTATAAATAAGCTCTTCATTGCGAATTGCTCCCAGCATCATCTGCCGGGGATAGCTTATAGTACTGTCGAGCCGCATTCCAAGTCCCCATTCGGCATCCTGGGCAATCAGCAGCGGTACTTTTGAAGCTGACTGGTACTGATTTACCAATTTAGCCTGCCGGTAGGGAGTTCCCTGGAAAAATACCAGTCCTCCTATATTATATTTTTTAATCAACTGAATAGTTGCTTTAGTATGTTCGGGTCCCTTATTGGAATATGCCTGCACCATTATCAGCTGGGCTATCTTTTCTGCAGGGCTCAGTGAATTAAAGACCGAATCCACCCAATTGTCAGTAGTATTCAAAAAAGGAGGGTTTGCTTTTTCTCTTCTTACAACAAATTCATTTTCAGTCAGATTATCAGCCGATGAAAACTGGAAAAAGGAAAATACTATTAGTGTCCCAATTAAAAAGGTAAATAAGCGAATAATTCTTCTTCTCATAATCTCTTAACTCACAATAATATCCCGACTAGTTGTATGGATGTTAATTAAACTGTATTCTTTGTAAATAGGTTACATATTTGTCTAATCTTTAAAAATAAAAATAGTGGTTTGGTTTTTACAGAAAAGTTATAAACAGACAGAAGGATATTTTATCACAGTACTGTCAGGGTTGGATGCTAAAATTATATACAGGAAAAAGCACAGAATTATTTTATTGATTGCAATATTTTTTTCAGTCAAAACAGGAAGTTTAAATTACAATCAGTCAAATATCAGAATGCAGGAATACCGGCTATTCCGTTTTTTGCTTTGAAAAAACAGTTAAATTCTTTATGATTTTACCACCAGGCGCCCCGCTTCTGGTACAGGGAAATAAAAGTTTCGATGCTCCTGTCGTATGTTTTTTCCGCATCAACAGGAAAATAACATGCCGGAAGTTCACCCATTCTGCGGTGATAATGAAGGCAATCGCAACATATACCTGCCCTGCTGCAAGAGTAGGTACAGTTGCAAAAGTCCTTGTTACGGTCTTTATTACATTCCATAAATTGTTATCAGCTTTATTTACCAGTTAAGTTTTTTGGCAATCGATTCCGGTACTGCTTTTTTATTCACCATTATCGAGGTGGTTTTATATTCGAAATAAGGTACCGATACATAAAGAAATCCGTTATATGGGTTATCTGTTCCCCAGGAGTTTTTTACATAAAAATAGGGTGTGCCATTCTGATCTTTAGCCGTTCCGACAATGTGCATACCATGGTCATCGGTGGTAGCATAATCGTCGAAAGCCTTTTGCCGCATTTCCTGGGTTATCACCTTTTCTTTGCCAGGTTTGTCAAACGAGTACAATTCCTCATCTTTTTCTTTCTTCGTTAATTTTTCCCATTTTTCTCTTTCTGCATTGTTCATATCCTTCACATCAGCATCGGGTATAATGGCGATCCCATTTTTAAATGAAAATCCCTTTTCACTCACATCGGCAGCCCAGGCTACTGTATAACCTTTATTAACTGAACTATTTACGATATCAACAAGATCATTCAGTGGAACATTGTACACTTCGCCCCATGACCAGTTATCAGGTATTTCCAAAATAAAAGGTTTATAGAAAGGATGATGTGTAAACGAAGTGATCAATACATAATCATCGGGATTCAGGCCAAGGGATTTGGCAAAACTTTTGGGAGTGTATTCCTGCCCTTTGTACTGAAAGGTTTTAGGTACCGGGCCAAGGTAGGCATCCAGTATACCATCGAAACCTTCGTGCCACACGGGAGTAAGTTTTTTATTCGGATTTTTAATTATTTGGTCCACATATGCCTTAAGTACTGCATCCATCTCACCATGAACCGGCAAACTGTCGCCCATTGTACCTGGATTGTAAATTTCATTGGGTACAATTCCGTCATGCGCAACCACATTAACAACATCGTTAAACTCACCACCTGCACCAAAATTAATGGTACCTTGCATCCGTACATATTTCACGGCTTTTTTATTATAAACCCGGTCCACTACAAACATTTCCGATAAATCATATTCTCCCTTTCCCATACGTAATAATTCCGATTCCAGGAACGAAAGACCACTATAACTCCAGCAGGTACCCGATTTGTATTGGTTCTTAACAGAAGTACAGGGAAGTTTTTTTACCATTGTAAACTGGTAACCATCTTCTTGTTGAGCCAACAAAGAAGTATATAATCCGCCCAACATCATTAAGGTTATTAAAACCGATATTATTCTTTTCATATCCTATAAATTTTTTCCAAATAAATATGGCAAATTTCACAGGAAGAAACAAGAACAAAGATCAGTAAATCCGGGCAGTCAAATCGAAATAATCAGAATGCTTTATTTTTCAATAACTTCCAGTTCCGTACGGCGGTTCATCGCTCTTCCTTGTTCAGTAGCATTATCTGCAACGGGTTTTGAATACCCGAATCCGACATATTCCAGCCGGCCTGGAACTATCGAATTTTCAATCAGATAATCCACTACTTCCTTTGCACGTTCTTTGGAGAGTTGTAAATTATACTCGCTTGAACCTATATTATCGGTATGACCACTGATTTTTATTTTTACAGAAGGATTATCCGTGAGGAAACGGATCACTTTATCCAGTTCTATTTTCGATTCTTTTTTCAGTTTATAGGAATCCGTATCGAAGAAAATATTATTCAATACAATGCTTTCCCCCACCTTGATCGGTTTCAACTCAATATTTTTCAGGTAAGGTTTTGTTTCTTCATGAACTCCTTTTAATGCAAAATGTTCGGAATAAAACAGATAACCTTCACAGGAAACATTTAACAGATAATCTTTATCGGGTGGAATGCAAACCAGGAATTCTCCATTTACTCCGTCGGATGTGAGCTCATTTATCATATTTCCCGATTCCAGATCGATTAATTCGATCTTCGCTTTCAGGTATGCATGTGTTTCTGCATCCATCACTTTCCCTTTCATATAGGAAACCACTTCAGGCCTCAGGTTTTCAGGTAATGGGAACATATAAATATCTTTCCCGTCTTCGGGATTCATATCGGATGCGTAATAGGCTGTATTTCCTTCGGCATTCACGATCAGTCCGAATTCATCGCGCCAGGTATTAATGGGATAGCCCAGGTTTTCAGGTTTCCCCCATCTTCCTGCACTATCGCGCCGGGAAATAAAAATATCGAAACCTCCCAACCCCAAATGATAATTCGATGCAAAATACAAGGTCTGATTGTCCTGGTGGATAAAAGGCGCCATTTCCTCCCCGGGAGTATTGATTGTATCACCCAGATTTTCCGGTACCGACCAGTTTCCATCCTCTTTTTTACGGGTTACCCACAAATCGAGATCTCCTTTCCCACCCGGTCGGTCGCTTGCAAAATACAGTACGCGTCCATCGGCTGATAAAGAAGGTTGGGTTTCTTTACTGGCTGTATTAACAGGAGTTCCTAAGTTCTTCGGAAGAGACCATTTATTACCCGATTTTTCGGAATAATACAAGTCGCATCTTCCATATCCATCACTGCGGTTACAGGCTGTGAAGACCATCAAACGGCCGTTGGCAGAAATAGACTGGGCCCCTTCGTTTCCCTGCGTATTAAGCGGATACCCGGCATTCTTCATCTGGCCCCAGGTACTGTCTACAACCTGGCTGATAAAAAAGTCCTCCTGTATTCCGCCAAAAGCGGGATCTCCGGGTACCTTCCTTGTAATAACAAGAGTTTGTTCATCGGCCGAAAGACTCGGCCAGTACTCATCGGCCCTGGTGTTTACATTGTGACCCAGGTTTACTGGATGAAAAGGTACCGGATGATTTACCAGCCAAATTGCGAAATTACACCGGGTAATGCCGTCGTGAGCCTGATTAATGTATTTATCCTTAGTATCTTTTAATTGAAGATATTGCTCATAGCTTTTTTTTGCGCCGTCATATTCTCCCCCGCTGAATTGTAATTTTGCAAGGTTTATATATCCGGTTGTGTAACGTTCGGGATTAATTGGCAATCCTTTCATATAAGCATCAATAGCAAGATTATCCTGGTGACTGTCCATATAAACCTCCGCCAGAATGAGGTAAGCCTCTATAAATTCCGGATCGTCCTGAATAGCTTCTTTCAATAAATAAATAGCTTGCTGGTAACTCATCAGGCTGTATGCATGGTTTGCCTCCTGGTAGGCTTTTATTGCCCTTTTCGAACGGGTGCTCAGATTAGTCTGCGAAAAAACAAACTGATTCACTAATAAAATGACACTGATTGAAAGTAATACTCTTCTCATTTATTAAAGTTTAAAATCCCTTGCTAGAAATGGATATTAAATATAATAACTGCAATATACTTATTTGAATTGTAACAGAAATAATGATTGTTGTGATGCAAAAGAACTTTCAGAAGTAAAATACATCGAATCTTTATTTTGTATAGCTATTCCTTCGGTTTGAGATCCCCAGAAATCACTCAGGTTGATTTTCCGATGTTCTCCGGTAAAAAAGTGATCACCGGTAAAACTGTAAAAAATATAACAAAACGGCATTAATTCCTTACTATATCCTGAAAATACCAGCAGGCTGTCAGCAGCGTCGAGATCGGCGCCGGTAACCAATCCCCCGGTATTGAAGGTTGTAACATGTCTGGCTACAAACTTCCCCGGTTTTGCAGGTAAAGTATACAGGGTAGTAATTTCATTCACCCAGTCTTTTGTAAACAGGTACAATGAATCATTAAATGCTACAAAAGCCTCACAATCGTAAGAATTATCAAAATGTGCTGGTTCAAAGTTTACCTGATCCGAATAATTAAATTCTATCGAATCACATGTCACTGCAAATATGTTAGTATCTGTAATGCTATTTTTACTGATAATGTATATTTTTAAATCTTTCCGGTCGCCATTGTTATTACCAAAATTCCCGATATAAATATTATCATTGTCCTGGGTAATATCTTCCCAATCGGTATTTAGTGCATTTTCAACTCTTACCTGCCGGACAATATTACCTGATTTAAGATCAAATCCATATATTATTGGTTCATTTCCGCTATCGTTAAATGACCAGCCAAGACTATCAAACAATATAAGCCCGGAGCTTTCGTCCAATACCGGAGGTAAAGTCCGTAATTTTCGAAAAGTATAATTTCCCGTGTACAATCCAATGGTACCATTATCGGGTTGTGGCTCATCTGCTGTACTCTCACTGCACTCACCAAAAATCAAAAAAAACAGGGTAAAGATAATTATATAGGAAATTGCTTTCATGTGAACTGTTTAATCAAATAATTTATACTCATTTAAACACATAAACAGTGTAAAAATTATATGAGACATCCTAATTTACAAAAGAATGAAAACACGAATGTCATCTACCTGCAAAGTTAACCTGCTTTACGGATTAACATATTTATTTTTATGAATAACTAAAATGCTTCCACCGGCGGATTATATTTTCCGGTGTTATTTTTTGTTTTCCCTGTCTGTTGTGGAGACGTGATTAATCTCGTCTTTACCAAACTTTCCTCAAATCTGTAAAAAGGCTGTGCACATCTATCTGTACAAACATTTTTCAATTCTGAGATTGGCGGAGCGAGTTCGCTCAGCTTTTTTCAAAACTGAAATAAGGTGTTGCACGAATGCACGAGCTTTCCCCAACCCGGGGAAGGATGTTGCACGGCTGCACCGGCTTTCTCCAACCTGGGGAATGGTGTTGCATGTCGGCAACTAATAAAACCATCTGATCGCCCTGCAAGTAAGCAGCCAAATATTCTCTTTTCCCTACAAAACAGAATTAATAAAAAAAGATTGAACATATATTTCGCATAATACGCCTGAAATATTTATATTTAAAACTCATATTTTATGATAATAACCAATGGCGGGTTATTAATTTTTTAACCCTCTTTAAAATAAACTAAACTTACGATGAATAATAAATACCTTAAAAGACTCCTGATTGTATTTTCAGGAATTGCTGCTGTTTATTTACTCTCAGCATATACAAAAGCCGGATTTAAAGGACATGTTCCGAAAAAACCAATTTACCTGAACACTTCGTATTCTTTTAAAGAAAGGGCAGCCGACCTTGTTTCCAGGATGACACCAGAAGAAAAACAAAGCCAGTTGGGAAATACATTACCTCCCATTCCACGGCTGGGAATTAATCCTTACGATTTCTGGGGTGAAGCTTTGCACGGAATTCTGGGAAGGAACAATAACAGTGGTATGACAGCAACCTCTTTTCCAAACAGTGTTGCGGTAGGTGCTACCTGGGACCCTGAGCTGATAAAGCATGAAACATCAGTTATTTCCGATGAAGCAAGAGGTTTTAACCACGATCTTATTTTTACACTTACTTACTGGTCTCCTGTAGTTGAACCGGCCCGCGATCCAAGGTGGGGAAGAACCGCGGAAACATTCGGGGAAGACCCTTTTCTTGTTTCACAAATCGGGAAAGGTTTTATCCAGGGAATGATGGGCGACGATCCGGTTTATCTTAAAGCTGTTCCGTGCGGGAAACATTACTTTGCAAACAATACGGAATATAACCGCCATACCGGGAGCGCCGATATGGACAACAGGGATATGCGGGAATATTACCTTCTGCCCTACAGAACACTTATAGAAGAAGATAACCTTCCGGCTATAATGACGGCTTACAGTGCCGTAAACGGCGTCCCCGTATCGGCCAGTAAATTTCTTGTAGACACTATTGCCAGAAAAACGTACGGATTAAACGGCTATGTTACGGGTGACTGCGGCGCAATAAGTGATATGGTAAGAGGACATCATTATGTAAAAACCGAGGAGGAGGCAGCAGCGCTGGGAATTATTTCGGGAGTTGACACAGATTGCGGAGGAGTTTATCAGAATTTCACCCTTAGTGCACTTAAAAAAGGATTGCTTACCCAGGGCGAAATCGATAAAGCGCTGGTGAATATTTTTACGATAAGAATGAGGCTGGGTGAATTCGATCCCCCGGAAATTGTTCCGTATGCAGGAATCAAGCCTGCTATTATAAACGACCCTTCCCATAACGACCTGGCAGAGGAAATTGCAACCAAAACACCTGTTCTGCTGAAGAATACCGTTGTTGCCAAAACCGGTAAAAAAGCATTGCCGGTCAATCTGAAAGAAATTAAAAAAATTGCTGTTTTGGGACCTCAGGCCGGAAAAGTAGAATTAGGAGATTATTCGGGAGAAGTTGAACCTTCGTTGAAAATTACCCCACTGGCAGGAATCGAAAATTATATTAAAGAGCATAAACTCAATACCGAAGTAGTTTCAAGGGCTGGTGGAAATACAGACAGAAAAACCGATTTCTTTACAATGATCGGCTTCTCAACGATTCGCGGCGGTGAAGTTGTGAATGAATACGATGCCACAAAATTTGATGCTTCGGCAAAAGGTTTAATTACTGCACCGAGGTTCGGACAGGTTTCTGTAAGAGCAATCAAAGACGGCGACTGGACCCTGTATAACAATGTTGATATTACCGATGTTGATTCCATACGGTTTAACATGACCGTATCGGGAGAAGGAGGAATACTGGAAGTAAGAGTTGGTTCGGCTACTGGTAATGTACTTGCCTCTGAAAGAATTTCCGGTAATCAGCAAAGCGGAGGATTCCCGGGTTTTGCAAGGCCGAGATTTGTTCCGGTTAAAATCAATACACTGGGGATTACCGGCCCGCAACCCATCGTACTTGTTTACCGCGAAGCGGAAGTGCCTGCCACCGACAAAGAAACGCTTGACATGGCTGCCTCGGCAGATGTTGCAGTTGTTTTTGTAGGTACCGATCAGACTACAGGAAGAGAAGAATCCGACAGGTTCTCAATAACCCTGCCGGGGAATCAGAATGAACTGATTAAAGCGGTTGCTGCAGTTAATCCGAATACCATTGTTGTGATGCAAACCATGGGAATGGTTGAAGTTGAACAATTCAAAAATATCCCGAATGTTGCCGGAATTATCTGGACAGGATACAACGGCCAGGCACAGGGCACGGCTATGGCCAGGATCTTATTCGGCGATGTAAATCCCGGAGGAAAACTGAATGTTACCTGGTACAAATCGTTAAATGACCTTCCTGATTTCGGCGATTATTCATTACGGGGAGGCGGTGACAAGAACGGCAGAACCTACTGGTATTTCGACAAAGATGTTTCGTATGAATTCGGATATGGACTGTCATACACTACTTTTGAGTTTAGTAATTTCACTATCAGCAAAAGCAATATCACACCAAACGATAAGATAACTATTAGTACCGATGTTAAAAACACAGGAGAAGTTGACGGGGACGAAGTAGTACAGGTATACCTTAAAACTCCTGACAGTCCGGCATCGCTGGAAAGGCCGATTAAAAGATTAAAAGGTTTTAAACGGGTAACCATTCCGAAAGGACAAATAAAAACAGTGTCCATCGATATTAACTGCGACGATCTTTGGTTCTGGGATGCTGAAAAAAACAGGATAACATTCGATCCGGGCAGGTATGTTTTCGAGATCGGTGCTTCTTCAAAGGATATCAGGGGACAGGTAGAAGCCAATATGAGCGGAACCTACAAACCTGTGTTAAAAACGGTTGTTGCCGAGTGCGACAAGGTAGTATTGAGGCCGGGCAACACGGTTCAGACAAGTGTTACAGCTTCCATGTCCGACGATAGTTTTTATGATATCAAAAAAGCTAAAGTTACCTATAAAAGCAATAACCCATCGGTTGCCAGTGTTGACGAAAACGGAAAAGTAACTGCCACCGGCGTTGGAACTGCATTGATATTTGCTAATGTTACCATAGACGGCACAACTGTGTCAAACAGTTATCCGCTCAAAGTAATGCCCGACCTGAATCCCAAAGCTGTTTCCGTTAACGGGAAGGATATCAAAGGTTTTAACACAGGGATTAAAGCTTACAGTTTTCTTTTGAAAAATACTTCGAAAATTCCAGTAGTGAAAGCATCGGCAGTTGGCAACGATATCACGGTAGATATTGAACAGGCAAAAGGTATTCCCGGAACGGCCGTGATTAATTTAATCGACAACATCACCCTTGAAAAGAATATTTATTATGTAAACTTCGATGTTAAATCGAGTAGCGATGAATTCAACAGCGCTGCCGTTGGCAAACAATGGGAATGGGTAAGGGAAAACCCGACAAATTACAGCCTTTCCAAAAAACCGGGTTCGCTTACCATCACCAGTGAAAAGGGAGATGTTTCAGAAGGAAGTAACAACGCCAGGAATATTCTTTTGCAAAGTGCTAATTCCGACTGGACCGTTGAAACAAAGCTAACCTGTTCAAGGGTTCCTTCACAACCCGAAAATGCCGGAATTCTCGCTTACCAGGATGACAATAATTTTGTGAAACTGATGTTCAGGGCTGTTACCAAAAGAACAAGATTCAGAAGATCATCGGAACAGGAAGTACAACCGGGAACGCTGGAACTTATGACCGAAGAAAACGGTTTTACAAAATCATTGGCAACCTTTGACCTGAAACAGGAAATTACAGGTAACAACGCGATAATACTTAAACTAAAGAAACAAGGCAGTATTTACACAGCCTCTTATTCACTGGACGGTGAAAATTTTGAGACACTCGGAACTGCTGATATATTGTTAAAAGACATTAAAGCAGGTTTAATTGCCTGTGATGGTGTAATTACAACAAGTCAGAAAAACAGTTTCTGGTTCAATCCGGATACCACCAAACCGGATACACCGTTTGATGTTTCGTTTGATTACTTCCGCATTGAAAATAACGGATTGAAATAATATCTGACATAAAAATAATCCAAAAAACAAACCTTATTATTAATTAATAACCAAAGGAGATTTTATAATGAAATACAAAATTCTAATTGTTACATTCGCGGCATTGATGACCGGCGGAATTGGTTCTGCACAATCGCAGCCCAATGTAGTTGAAGACTTCAAACCTTCATCGGTTAACCAACCGGGCAAGGAGTATCCGCAGGTAAATTCGGAAGGCAGGGTAAGGGTGAAAATTTCGGCCCCTGAAGCCAGGCTGGTCCAGCTTGATATCGGCGCCGTAAAATACGACCTGACCAAAGATGAAAACGGTGTCTGGACAGGTGAATCGGCTCCGCAGGATGAGGGCTTTCATTATTACCAGCTCAACATAGACGGAGCATCGGTTCCCGATCCCAACAGTCTGTACTTTTATGGTGCCAGCCGGTGGGGCAGCGGCATTGAAGTTCCTGCTAAAGATCAGGATTTCTATGCACTAAAGAACGTTCCTCACGGACAGGTACGTGAGCAAATTTATTTTTCTAAAAGCAATAACAGCATGCGCCGTTGTTTTGTATATACTCCACCTGAATATGACACGGATGTAACAAAACGCTATCCGGTGCTGTACCTGCAACATGGTGGCGGTGAAGACGAGACCGGCTGGTCCAATCAGGGCAAAGTCAATCTGATAATGGATAATCTGATTGCCGAAGGAAAAGCCAGACCTTTTATTATTGTAATGGATAACGGAACCTGGCGTATGCCCGAGAGCGCCCGCCCTCCCAAGCCGGGTGAACGCCCTGCAGGTCCCTGGCCCCCGAAAGGCTGGGCTGACGGTTTCATGAATACCTTGCTGAACGATATCATTCCTATGATCGATGCCAACTACCGGACCCTTGCCGATCAGCCTGACCGGGCAATGGCCGGATTATCTATGGGTGGCATGCAAACCCGTATTATTACACTCGCCAATCCCGATGTATTCTCGTATGCCGGTATTTTTAGCGGAGGCAGCATAAGTCCCGAAGATGTTCAAAACGCCCCCGGTTTTAAAGAAAAAGTCAAACTTGTGTTTGTTAGCTATGGCAGTCGCGAACTGGAAAACCCGAGAAGAGGTTTTGGCGGCGATCCGAAAGAGAACACGGAAGCATTAGAAAGAAGAAGGTATCAACACCAAATTCTATGTCTCTCCACAAACGGCTCACGAATGGCAGAGCTGGCGAAGGGGCTTTTATCAGTTTGCACCGTTACTATTCAAAAATTAAAAAAGAAAAATGATGAAACAGTATTTATTTACCATAAGCCTGATACTTACATTGTCCGGTTCGATGTGTCTGGCACAAACAGACAAGCCGGCAATTATCGAAGACTTTAAACCTTCCACCCTTAATCAGCCCGGAAAAGAATACCCGCAGGTAAATTCACAGGGCTATGCGCGATTCCGTATCGAAGCTCCACAGGCTAAAAGTGTAACGGTCAGCCTTGGATTAGGCGGAAGAGGAGGAACCAAACTTACGAAAGCAGCGGACGGCTCCTGGATGGGAACCACAGAAGGACCGATGGATGAAGGGTTCCATTACTACCATTTGTCAGTAGACAGCGGGATATTTAACGATCCCGGCGCCTTGAACTTTTACGGCTCTGTTCGCTGGGAAAGCGGTATCGAAATACCTGCACATGACCAGGACTTTTATGCACTGAAGGATGTTCCTCACGGTAAGGTGCAGCAGATACTTTTCCCTTCTGCAAGCACAGAAACCTCTCGCAGGGCATTTGTTTATACTCCTCCGGGGTATGACAAAGACCAGGCGAAACGTTATCCTGTATTGTACCTTCAGCATGGCTGGGGCGAGGACGAAACTGCCTGGACCAATCAGGGGCATGCCAATCTGATTATGGATAACCTGATTGCCGAAGGCAAAACCGAACCATTTATCATTGTAATGACTTACGGAATGACCAATGAAATAAAATTCGGTGGTCTGAGGAATTTCGATATAACTCCGTTCCAGACCGTTTTGGTAGACGAATTAATCCCTTACATCGATAACAACTTCCGTACAATAGCCGACCAGTCTCACCGCGCAATGGCCGGACTTTCAATGGGAGGTATGGAAACCCGTATGATTACGCTTAACAAACCGGACGTATTCTCATACTATGCCCTTCTGAGCGGTGGTATATACAAGCCGGAGGACATCAAAGACAAGTCAAAGGTCAAACTCATTTTTATAAGCTGTGGAAGTCGCGAAAGACCTGAAGGTGTTAAAAATGCTGTTGTTGCATTAAAAGACGCTGGCTTTAATGCTGTTTCGTATATTTCCGAAAACACAGCTCACGAATTCCAGACATGGCGTCGCAGCCTGTATCAGCTTGCTCCGCTGCTCTTTAAGTAATAGTACTGTTTATGAAAGACTACACTGCTTAATTACGACGTCTGGTATTCAGACAAGAACGGGACTGCCTCAATAGAATTATTTCCATTGAGGCAGTTCTGTTTTTAACCGTAAATGAAGATCGGAGATTTTGTATAATCCAAAAGTGCAATACCTGAACCTGTTTTTATTTATCAACAATCTAAGGCTTTAAGAAGCAGTAATATCAAAAGCTTTTGAAATGTGAAGACTCTTTCAAATATAAAACCGCTTAAATCCTAATTATCCTCCAGTTTATCCCACCAGGTTTTTTTGAGTATTGTCGTAGTTACTACAACTATAGACAGGGTAATAATCCAGCCTTTATTGTTCAGTAAAACAATATAAATAGGTAAGGCAACCAGGGCTGTCTGCCATATTATACCGATAAATATATTGAACATATCCATCTTGAACCGGGTATTTCTTTTAAAATTCGGATCAATGGCCATTACTTTTTCATGCACAGGTTTCCAGAAACCCCATGGCCTTACGGTTTTGTAAAAATCTGTCAGTACCTTTTCATCGGTAGGTTGGGTAGCATATGTTCCCACGATACACCCTATCAGTGAGATTACCAATAACAACGGGAAAAAATAGAGTAAATATTGATCGGAAATAAAAAGCGGGAAAATAAGAGCCGGTACCAATCCGGTAACCATTCCCCAGAAATAACCGTGTCCGTTGAAACGCCACCAGTACCATTTCAGCACATTCGAAGCCACAAAGCTTCCCCACAATGCCGACACAATCCATTTTAACACGCTGTCCACATCTTTGGCAAAAATCCCGAGTACGATACTTATCAGTACGGTAATTATACCTACTGCATAGCTGATACGACTGACTTTTTTACCTTTTGCTTCCGGGTTAATATATTTCAGGTACAGATCGTTTACCACGTATGCCTGGGCCGCGTTTAGTGTACCTGCAAAAGTTGACATAAATGCCGCTGTAAGTCCTGCCAGCAAGAGACCCATAAAACCAACCGGAACGAACTGGCTGATAGCTGAAGGTAATATCTGTTCGAAGTCGATATGATCGCCAACCATCAGGTTGAGTTTATTGTAATAAAGAAGTCCCAGAACAGCAAAACCTGTAATTAATAAGTATCGGAAAGGCATTAAAATAAATGAAACCGAACCGCTCATTTTGGCAGCTTCTTTAGGTGAACGTGTAGCGAGGATTTTTTGCATATCGTAATTTGGAGCTGGGCCTGCAGCGCTTATTAAAATTCCCTTGAACAGCATCATCATCATAAAAACCGAGAAAAGCGAATATCCATCACTTTTAATAACCGAATTCACTTCGTTAATGATGCCTGACCAGTCGAGATTCAGTTTCCATCCGAAAAACGGGCTACTCCACCCATCAGGAACTGCAAGCGTATTTCCCGAAAGGGCATGCATGGCTATAAATGCTATTACAAATGCTGAAATAGTCATGATACTATATTGAATAACATCGGCCCATACAATACTTACCATACCGCCAAGAATGGAATAAAAAGTGGCAATGAATGTGAATATTACACCGTAAACATGCGGAATATACTGTGGCGGAATGATATCGGGTCGTATATGAAAAACACCGCATACATAATCCCAGGGGACGAAGATCTCAACAAATTTTCCCAGTCCCACAAAACCGTATGCCAGAAATCCGAGTCCGCCGATAAGAGCGTATACTACAACAATATTGTGAGACAATTTTCCACCTGAGCCGGCTCCGAATCGTGTACGAATCCATTCCGCTCCAGTTGTTACATTTGATCTGCGAAGCCATACAGAAATGTAAACCATTAGAAATATCTGGTTAAATACCGGCCATAGCCAGGGTATCCAGATACTTTTCATTCCATAAACAAACATAATGGTTACCAGCCACATTGTTCCGGATATATCGAACATTCCCGAAGCATTCGATAAACCTAACATGTACCAGGGCAGCCGGTTACTACCCAGCAGGTACGACGATTTATCCTTTTCGGCTCTTTTCTTTAATACGATTCCAACAACTATAATAGAAATCAGGTAAGCTAAAATGATTAGAAAATCAACAAGATGTAGTTTCATTTGCAATGGTATCAGAGGGTTAACGGATTATGCATAAAAATAGGAGAAAAATCGAATTAAAAAAAGAATTTTAAATCTACTTCTGACTTTTTCTCATTCAAATTTTGATTCAAAATCCACAATACCAGTCCGATGGTTTAACAATTTCTAAAAACTAACCTTTAACAAATTGTTTTAATATTTTTCTGTAAGGAATTAAAACAGAATAATATAACTTGATCAGCTATACAGATCATTTACGATCACCCCGATAAATTCTTTTATAAAAGAATATGCCCGTTTTATTGAACAGGTCAATTAAAAGGATAATGTACAAAACAAAGGAATATAACCAAATAACTGAAACATTGTACCAGTATGTATCTATCAGTTCTCCATTAAGCATTTTATAGGGAAGAAACATGGATGCACGGCCATTATTCGATACCGGAGGTTGATAAACAGGATCGACTAATTGAACAGGGATGGTGTCCCTGATAACAAAAGTTGAATCATGCGGACTTCCGGTAATCATATCTGCCAGGTGATAATTGTAATTTTGCTCCTTTAACTCATGAAAACCATTGATGCCCAGTGAATCTGTTAAACGTGCTGTTTTCAGTTCTTTTTTGTGCATGGCAGAATCGTATGCATCATAAAAATAATATTCCAGATATGTCAGGTACCCGGATGTTTCTTCTGCAATTTTAGGAGAATATTTCAAAGGATAAAGCTGATTGTAATATTCAAAAGGAAATACCTTTTGATTTCTAACAATCTGAGATATACCACTTCGTATCAATTTAAGCTGATACTTAAGTGTATCGAAGTTATTGGAATCGTAAGGATTAAAGATCAGGGCTTCCTGAAGTTCCGGTAGTAAATGAAATGCCAGGTAGGATGACTGGCTGATATCGCGATCAAGATTGTAAAAGTTTTTTTCATACTTATTATCCCTGAACTGTTTTATTACCATTGCTTCGTAAGCCCAGCGCGCAGGCATAAGATCTCCTGAAATGGGAGTATATTTATATTTATTCAGATTCAAATTTTTGTAGGAAATATATCCTCCACCCAAAAAAAACTGGAGGGCAAGTGCCACAGGTATGGCTACGCCATATATTACAACATCGGAACGAAAAGAACAGGAAAAAATTAATCCGAGTACAGATCCCAATCCGGCCATACTAAATAGCAAAAGCCAGAAATACAGGGTCATTCCGTGAATCCCAAGTAATAAATTCCCGGTAAGTGCATATAATAAAGTTTGAATTCCTGCTATGATAAATAAAAAAGTAATCTTTGAATTTACGTAACTAAAACGACTAAAATTCAGGTATTCTTCTTTATTAAGGATGTGTTTCTCTTTCATTATTTCCCTGGCACTACCAATAAGGCCAAAGAAAAATGAAATCAATATACTGGTATAATAATATATGGAAAGATTCATATTACCGGAAAACAGGTATTGACCGCCCGTTTTATTGCGCAAAATCAATCCCAGGATAAATGCAGTTATCGGTCCGATAAGCAATGTAATGAATAGCATTCGCTTCCGATAAAACTTGGTCCTGAAGTTCCGGATGCTGTAAAATCTAAATTGCGTTTCGAGATTAGGCGTCTTAAGAAAACCCCTCGGCAATGCAGATTTCGATATTTTTGTTTGTATCTTGTCCTGGTACTGATGATATTTAAGATTCCAGTCTTCGGGGGAAATCTTTCTGGAGAGACTTTCATTACCGCATGAATCGAGTGTTCTTGTATTTACGAGGTCTAAGATTGTTTCCGGACTTACATGTTTTACCGATGTTTCGTTTTCTTCTTCAACCGGATGTTTTACTTCCCGGGAAAAGTAATTGTAAGCGTCTAATGGGCTTCCCTGAAAAATAGGAAATCCACCTTCATCAATTACCCAGATTTTATCAAACATTCTGAATACCGATTGGCTGGTCTGACTGATACTTGTAACTACAAGTTTACCTTTAAAGGTATACTGGTGAAGCACTTTAATCACTTTTGATGAATCGGCCATATTTAACCGTTCAATGGCATCATCTACTACCAATATATCCGGCTCACGCAGTAATTCAAGTGCAATATTTACAAGCCTTCGTTGTCCGGGTTGAATATTTTTTTCAGAAAATGATCCTACCCTCACATCCCGAATATTTTCCAACCCGATTTCCTCCATGAGATGGTTTATTTTACCAACCAGATCGTGTTCCGAAAGATCGCTGAAAAAGAACTTGGCAGTCAGATAAATGTTTTCATATACCGTCAGTTCTTCAAATAGCATATCCTCCTCCGTTACATTTCCTATAATTCCTTTTAATAAATATATATTCTCATTAAGATCAAAGCCATTGATAGAGATAGTGCCTTTATCGGGTTTCATTTCACCAGCTATCATTTTCAGCAATGTTGTCTTTCCAACTCCTTCCTGGCCTATGATTCCAATTAACTGTCCGGTTTCTTCCCTGAAACTGAATTCTTTTAACCCCCTGAAAGGAGGATTATAGAAAAATTCAATATTTCCCGCTGCAATTCGCAAACTCCTTTTTGTAATTCCCTGCAGGTAATGTTTTTTAATATCATGGTATTCCAGAATATAATTTTCATTTAACTGCAATTCATCTCCCGGGCCCAGCATATTGAACAGTTGATGGTCTCCGGTTGGTTTCGGATTTTTAAGCGAAGCTATTTTCCATCCTCTTTACAATGAACGACTTCAATTGTTCCAAATATATAAAAACAAGTGTGCCTTTAAAGGACTCTTCTTCAATTTCTCTGATCGGACCACCTTGAGAAGGAATATTACTTTCAATCCAGCTTCCCTCCAATTGATTTTCATCTTTTTTAATCTCTGAACTTAATACCAGGAAACGATCTGATTGTATGTCTTCTATTTTTTCAAGTGTTGTAAATTTATACAGGTCATCAAATTGCTCTTGTGTTAAATTTAATTTAAGAGCCAGTTTTTTTAATATGCCTGTAACTTCCTGATCGAATAATGAATCCTTAACAACATATTGAATTATATGCAAATAGATGATTATCCGATCTTGAATAATAAGGTCCGATTTACCGCAAAAATTTTCAAAATATTCACCAATTGCTTCTAACTTCTCAGGAAAAGATAATTGAGAAATATCCTGAATGCTTTCTTTGTCTATATTTTCTTCAAGTAAAGTTCGATTAAATGATACATTTATGCTTTTAAAATAAATAGTCAGCATTTCAGGAATGTCTTTTTGTTTAACTTTCCGAAATGCTGCAATTAAATGAGATAATATGCGTATTAAAGTCTCAGTAACAACCTGCTTCATGTCAGCCCCGATTCATTTACAGTAAATATAAAAGAATTGATAAACTAAATTAAAAATAATTGCAAATTATTAAATAATAACCGGAATTATATGCTTTTATTACTTAGTTATTATACCTAAATGATGATTTATAATAATATGTCGTGTTAAAAACTTATTTGAAAAAATTCTTTTTCTTAAATTATTTTTATAATATTTGCACGGATATTAATCGTATAAAATAAAATCAGGTTTGTTATAATAATTAATGTAGATTCTGATTAATCCGAAATTATTTTTTCAGTTTGATGAATTTTATTAATAAATAACCAAAACAGTAAAGAAATAAAAATATATAAGAATTTTTCGTTTGATAGGGTTTAATTAGTTTTAGGTGTTTTAGCCCCGGGTGGTGCCGGGGCTATTTTTTTGGAATAAATTGAATGGTAACATAAATCATCGTTTTGGGGTGGTTAATATCATATATTTTTCAATAACCCTGAAAAGCGTTTAACGTTAAAATAGTCATAAAAAACATTAAAATAAGTTTTTTTCGTTTGATAGGGTTTAATTAGTTTTAGGTGTTGAACCCCGGGTGGTGCCGGGGTTTTTTTATTTTAATGAACAACCTCGCAGCAAGCTGTTGAGGTATCCATATAGAAATTAATTTATTTTCGATACAAGCTTCGGAGTACCAGCCTGACATCTGGCAGGTTAAACTCATTTATCCCGATACACTCCGCTATCGGGATTCGTTCGACTTACAAATTTCATCCTGCTTGCAGCAGGCAAGTGCGCTTCGCTTCTGAAATTTGAGTCTCACGAATAAATTCGTATCCATCTAAAAAACTTTCTATAAATTTCTTTCAACCCGTTTGCCCCGAAGTCGTTGAATACCAAAATTCCAATATTCTAACGGAACACGAATTCACATTTTAGGATTCAATTAAAATAAAGTAAGTATGATCTATATCACCCTGGTATACAAAGAAATATCATCAATATCCCAAAAACTATATACTGATCTATTTGTTATTTAATAGAACTGTAATGATTGATCATGGAGATTAATAAACATAATGAATTTGAATAATTTCAGTAAGTAGGTTTTAGTTTAGTAGGATTTAATAGGGTTTAATTATTATGTTAGGTGTTATGGCTCCGGAATTATCCGGGGCCTTTTTTATTTCAAATGTTTAATGAATTAAATTATTCCGGTTGTAGAAAACTCTCAGGAATAACTGATATATTGTTTCAACTCTTTACAGATATATAATTTGCTGATTTTATATAAAGCAAAACAACTCCATTCAGATAATTAAAATCACCAAATCTATGTTAGCTATATCATTCTCCGAGACAGAACTTTTCAATATACTGAGCGTTATATGTACTGAAAGAAGAAATTATTAAAATAGAGTTTTTCATTTGATAGGGTTTAATTAGTATTAGGTGTTTTAACCCCGGGTGGTGCCGGGGTTTTTTTATGCTTATTATTTTAATGATGATTTTAGTCATTAATTAGTTATATGAAATATCATTAATTTGACAACAACAAAAATATAACTCATCTGTTTTACTATCAGAAGGTTTAGTAAATAAACATTAAAGAGAGTCAATATGAAATAAGTTAAGTTAAGTTTTTTCGTTTGATAGGGTTTAATTAGTTTTAGGTGTTTTAGCCCCGGGTGGTGCCGGGGCTATTTTTTTGGATGAATGACTTATCTATACCAAACTGAAATTGGCTATTTTCTTTCTTAATTACAAATACCTGCTTCGCTATAAGCAACTGTGGATATTGTTTTTTGGTCGTTGACAAACTACTAATAATTAATTAAAAGCCTGTCTGAAAATTTTCAGTTGTATAACTTGTTCATGAAGCTCTGTTCACAATTCATTGAAATCAAGATACCATCCTTATTCACAATCATTAAAAACCAAAAATATTTTAAAGTTTTTTAAGATTATCGATTACCGGATTCTCTCTATATTTACATTTTATATAAATATATAAGAAAAATAAACGGTAAAATTCTTCAATTTCCTCCTTATGATAAAAAATAAGATAGTCTTCCTGATAATTATTCTCACATCATTTTTTAATTGTCTGAAAAGTTTTTCATTAGAATCCGAACATCAGCAAATAATTTCTCCTGAAAGTACAGCCCTTGCTCTGGAAAATAAATATGATGTGAAATATTACCGGCTCGATCTGGAAGTAAATGATTCAACCACCTATATTAAAGGAAGTACAAGTATCCTTTTTAAGATAAAGTCCGAATCTCTGGATACCTTGATGCTTAGTTTATCCGACAGTTTGTCGGTTGATTCAATCAAACTTAATAAATTACCCGTTGGTTATACCCACCTGAAACATCAACTCAAAATAGTTCCTTTCTCACCTCTCCGTCCAAACACTTTAAATACTGTAATTATTTATTATAAGGGATTTGGCCCGAACAACGGGGCTTTCTCCGGAATTTATACTGCTAAATCACCGGTTATCGGAAATGGCAGCCTCACCTGGACACTTTCCGAACCATATGAAGCTTTGAACTGGTTTCCCTGCAAACAGGTACTTTCAGATAAAGCCGATTCGTCAGATGTTAATATAACAACCGATGATTATTTAAAAGCCGGGTCGAACGGACTCCTGACAAACGTGGTTCATTTACCCGGGAATAAAGTAAGATATGAATGGAAATCGCGCTATCCCATTGCCTATTACCTGATTTCTTTTGCACTCGGAAATTATATGGATTACAGTTTCTATGTTCATCCGGATAACGGTACCGATTCCATTCTGATACAGAATTATATCTATAACGATTCTGCCTATTTTGCAAATAATAAAGAGAAAATCGATAAAACAGGTGAGTTGATGAAGTTATATACCAGGTTGTTCGGACCGTATCCGTTTGCCAAAGAAAAATACGGGCACTGTGTTGCTCCAATAGGGGGTGGAATGGAGCATCAGACAATGACTACACTTTCAAATTTTGATTTTGGTCTGGTAGCTCACGAATTTGCACATCAATGGTTTGGTGACAATGTTACCTGTGCCACCTGGCAGGATATCTGGGTTAACGAAGGATTTGCCAGTTATGCTGAATATTTATCCGATCAGTATCTGGTTTCACAGGATGAGGCGGACAAATGGATGAAATCGGCTCATAATTTCGTTGAATATAAACCCGGAGGAAGTGTATACATTCCTGATGATGAGGTAAATGATGAAAATCGCGTATTTGATTACCGGCTTACTTATAAAAAAGGCGCCTCCATTATTCACATGCTGCGTCAGGAAATAAACAATGACAGTGTTTTCTTTCAAGTATTAAAAGATTACCAGCATGATTTTAAAGATAGCGTAGCCACCGGTAATGATTTTAAAAATTATGTTGAAAGTAAAACACATCTTGATTTAACCGATTTCTTTAACCAGTGGTATTTTGGTGAAGGGTATCCCATTGTTAATATTAATTGGTTTTATGCCAACGACACGTTGACCATTACCACCTTTCAACGGGGATCGGCGCCCGATAAAACGCCTTTATTCAACGTATTGATGCCATACAAAATAGAAACTGCCAATGGTGATACTATTATTACAATCCGGCAGCGTTCGAATTACGACACCAATAAAATATATTTTCCCGAAAAAGTAACAGGCATCCAGGTTGATCCTCATGACTGGCTTTTATTGGGTATTGAAAGTTTATTTAATATTGACAATGCCGGTATAAAAAAATCCTACGAAGTGTTTCCGAACCCGGTAAAGAAAACACTTCATCTAAATTTCAACGATTTAACTGGTAGTTATACCATTTATGTAGTCAATCTTAACGGTAAACTATTAAAAACATTTACCGGAAATTTACCGGCTATTTCGCTTGATGTCGGCGATCTGATTCCGGGGTCATACCTATTGCTCATAAAAGCTGAAAAAAAATTGTCTACGGCAAAATTTATAAAAATCTCCAGGTAGCATATCTATTCGTACTTTTAAAAAGATTTTTTTGAAAATGTATTCAGATATTTAAGAGTGGTCTGTAATCAGAAAAATTAATTCATGATTCTGTATTGAAAAGTCGGAAATTGTAAATAATTTCTGACTTAAATTTATTTTCTTTACCATCTCAAAATATATTGGATATTATTATTTATTATCATGAAAAATCTGACTAAAGCAACTGAATTTTTCTTCATCCCATATATATTGATATTAGCACCATCTACTTATGCCCTGCTGGTTTGGTCAAAAGCAGAAATACACTTGTGGATGAACCAGTATCATTCTGCATTTTTCGATCAGTTTTTTAAATATTTAACCAACCTTGGAAACGGTGTAACACCAGTAATAATCGGGGTTGTTTTTGTCCTGTTTTCTTTCAGGAAATCTGTTTATATCCTGGTTACTTATATCGGCACCGGCTTGTTTGCGCAAATATTGAAAAGATTATTTTTCAGCAATATGGAGCGTCCTGTGAAATTTTTTGACGGAATGTATCATTTGCATCTGGTCCCCGGCGTTCAAATGTATTCCGCACATTCTTTTCCCTCGGGACATGCTACCTCGGCATTTGCCTTATTTTTATGTCTCGCAATTATTGCAGATCGCAAATACTGGAGTTTTCTATTTTCCATACTGGCTATACTGGTAGCCTATTCGCGAGTTTACCTTTCGCAGCATTTCCTGGTGGATGTTTATGTTGGATCCCTTATCGGAACAGCAGGAGCACTTTTGTTGAACAGGTATATTTATCATTCAAATAAAAAATGGCTCGAACTTTCTGTAATTCAACTATTGAGAAAAAGAAAGAATGAAAGTTAACAGGACAATACTTTATCAAAGCGGAATTGTAATTGTTGCAGCACTTCTTTTTATTCCTTTTCTGGGAGATGTGCATTTATTCGACTGGGATGAGATCAACTTTGCGGAATCGGCCCGTGAAATGATCCTTTCAAAAAATTATCTTACTGTCCAAATAAATTTCATGCCTTTCTGGGAAAAACCTCCACTTTTTATATGGATGCAGGTACTTTCCATGAAAATTTTCGGCATCAACGAATTTGCCGCAAGGTTTCCTGATGCCATGTGTGGAGTTTTATCCCTGTTGCTGATATTTAATATAGGACGAAAATTTCAGGATGAAAATTTCGGATTGATCTGGGTTCTGGTTTATGTCGGATCGTTGTTACCGTTTTTTTATTTCAAATCAGGCATTATCGACCCATGGTTTAACTTCTTTATATTTCTAAGTATTTATTTATTTATCCTGGCTGTTAACCTCGCTTCAAAAAAAAACCTGTATATTATCCTGTCCGCAGCTTCGCTCGGACTTGCAGTAATGACGAAAGGGCCTGTAGCTATATTGATATTTGCCATTACTGTAGGAGTATACTGGATCATTCAAAAATTCAGGTTACATGTTTCATTCCTGCAGTTGGTAATTTTTGCAGTAGTTCTGATAATTGTCGGAGGGTTCTGGTTTATTCTGCAAATATTGAACGGACATTTCAATGTTGTAATGGAATTCATTCAATACCAGATCAGGTTATTTCAAACCAAAGATGCCGGTCACGGAGGTTTCCTGTTTTACCATTTTGTGGTATTACTGATCGGCGTTTTCCCTGCATCGGTTTTTGCCATTCAAGGGTTCAAAAAGTCAAAAACAGACAATCCTTTACAAAACGATGTCCGATTATGGATGACTATTTTGTTCTGGACTGTTTTAATTTTATTTACAATCGTTAAGACCAAGATTGTCCATTATTCGTCATTATGCTACTTGCCAATGACATATCTGGCAGCCCGGTCGCTTTACAAAATGATACAGGGTGAATTTCGTTTTCGCCTTTGGCAAACTATCTTGTTGTCAATTCTTGCATTATTACTAGGAACTATAGGAATCCTGTTTCCCTTGCTCGATCATTACAAACAATGGCTCATCGACCAGGGATTTATCACCCATTCTTTCACAATCGGAAATTTACAGGCACAAGTTCACTGGCGGGGATACGAATGGATTACAGGAATTATTTTACTCGCAGGTGCAACCTGGGCCATTGTAGTCTTTTACAGGAAAAACATCCGGAAAGGGATTATATTATTATTTGGAAGTTCCTTAATTTTTGTATACCTGACAATAGTTCTGCTTACCCCGAGAATAGAAGGTTATGTGCAGAAGTCTGCTATCAGTTTCTTTAAAAATACAAGTGATAAAGACGCATATGTGTATTCTTTCTACAAAAGCTATGCACTTTATTTTTACGGGAAAAAACAAATGAATGAAAACAAGAAAGCTGAAGATATCACCTGGCTCACCAAAGGAGATATCGACAAACCTGTATATTTTATAATGCGGCTTGATAAATTACCTGAAATTAAGGCAAGGTACCCACAGATTAAAATCCTGGAGGATGATAACGGATATGTTATCGGCGTAAGATATCCTGACAATAAAAAAACAAATTAAACTCTAATAACTATACTGAATAAGAATGATTAATAACAAAACCATTACGGTAGTACTACCTGCCTATAACGCAGAAAAAACACTTGAACAAACTTACAATGAAATTCCATTAGATATAGTCGATCATGTAATACTGGTAGATGATAAAAGCAGGGACAACACGATTGAAAAAGCAAGGCAACTCGGCATCGAACACATTATTGAACATAAGGAAAACAAAGGATACGGCGGAAATCAGAAATCGTGCTACAACAAAGCGCTGGAATTAGATTCAGATATAGTGATCATGCTTCATCCCGACTACCAATATACTCCAAAGTTGATCCATTCTATGGTCTACCTGATCGCCAATGGTTTATATGAAGTGGTGCTTGGGTCGCGTATTTTAGGGAAAGGTGCCCGTAAGGGAGGTATGCCGATATACAAATACATTGCTAATCGTTTTCTTACGTTATCACAAAATATCCTGATGAATCAAAAATTATCGGAATATCACACAGGTTACCGGGCCTTTTCGAAAAAGGTATTACAAGCCATTAACTATAATATAAATTCGGACGACTTTGTTTTCGATAACCAGATGATTGCGCAGATTTTTTACGCGGGCTTTGAAATCGCGGAAATTACCTGTCCTACAAAATATTTCGATGATGCTTCCTCTATAAATATACGACGTAGTATAAAATACGGTGTGGGGGTATTAAGTGTTTCTTTGGCCTATTTTCTACAAAAGATACATTTGGGCCGGTTTAAAATTTTCAAAGCACCCAAATAAAAATAATATTTTCAGGTAATTATTAAAATAGTCGTACTAAAGGTCTATAACTTTTCTTAACCGGTCACTATCCCTTGCCGCTTCAATTACACGAATTATATTCAATGCTTCGCCGGGTTTTACTGCCAGTTCTTCGCCCCTGGCAATAGCGTTGTATATATTGGTAAAATAATCGATGTAAGCACCCGGTATTGTTTCCAGTTTCCCCCGAAAATGTAAATTATCGATACTGGTATTCAGTGTACCCCACTGGCTTTCGGGTTCTTTTCCCCAACCGGGTTCATCTGGATATATACCCTGTAATAAAGCTTCTTCCTGTGGATCGACTCCCCATTTCAGGAACGAACCCTCAGTGCCGTGCAGCGTATATCGCGGACCTGCCTCGCGTACCAGATAACTTCCTTTAATAGTTACTTTTACATCAGCATACAATAACTCAAGGTGAAAATAATCATTTACTTTAGTCCCCGTACGTATCTTACGCATATCGGCATATACCGATCCGGGCATTCCGAACAATACCAACGCCTGATCGATCAGGTGAGATCCCAGATCATCCAGGATGCTTGTCATAGCCGGGTCTTCTTTCCATGTGCTCTCTTTGATAAAGTTACGGTACCTGTCATAGTGTGATTCGAATTCAACCAAACGACCAAGCAGGTTATTTTCAATTACTTTTCTAACCGTCATAAAATCACCATCCCAGCGTCGATTCTGAAATACACTCAGCACCCTGTTTTTCTTCCCGGCAAGTTCTATCAGTTCTTCCCCCTCTTTAACCGTTACAGTAAAAGGTTTTTCAACCACCACATGTTTCCCGGCCTCAAGCGCTTTTTTTGTAAAATCGTAATGTGTAATATTGGGTGTGTTAACAATTATCAGATCAAGATTGGGATCGGATAATAATTCATCAGCCGATTTAACAACTTCCACATTGGGATACCTATCCCTTACCGAATTACTGCTTCGTTGCAGAACTTTAACCATATCGAAATCCGGATGCACATGTAAAAACGGACAATGAAACAATGTGCCTGACATACCGTACGAAAAAACCCCTGTTCGTATTTTATCTTTCATAGGCAGTTTAATTTAATATATTACGGGTAGATTATCTTCTCACTTTATTTCTCGGCCTTTTGTTTCTTTTTTTAGGATTATCCGCAATCGGTTCTTGTTTCCCTTTTGTGTCGGGTTTCGACAGTTCCACACTAACGTGTTCCCCTTCGAAAACTGCATTTTTGAATGCTTGTTGAATATTCTTTTCGAACCGGGTATCAACTTCAAAAAAAGAAAACTTCTTCATGATATCTATTTTCCCGATTGAGATATCTCTTGAACGGGTTTGCTCATTTATAAGACCAATCAGCCGCGGAGCACTCAAATCGTTTTTAGTTCCCAGGTTGATGAAAAATCGTGAATAGCCGATTTTATTTTCTCTCCTTTTATTAGGTTGACGATCCTGTCTGTCAACAATATTGGTATCTACATTCAGATCGGGTGCATTTTCGTAATAAGAAAGGAACCGGTTGAATTCTACCGAAATAAAATGTTTGATCAGCTCTTCCCTGCTCAGCCATTCGAGTTTTTTATATATCACAGGCAGATAGTCATGTATGTTTGAATCATCCACTTCAACTTTTTCCACTTTATCCACCAGGTTAAAAAGTTGTTTTTCGCAGATTTCCTTTCCCCCAGGAACTAATCTCCGAATAAACTTTGTACCTGCCAGTTTTTCCAGATCCCTGATTTTCCTTGTTTCTCGCGTGTGGATAATCGATATGCAAATTCCTTTCTTCCCTGCTCTTCCGGTTCTGCCGCTACGGTGAATATATACTTCGAGATCATCGGGCAGGTTAAAATTGATGATATGGGAAAGATCTGAAACGTCGAGGCCGCGGGCAGCCACATCGGTAGCTACCAATATTTGCAGATGTTTCTGACGGAAACGGTTCATAACCATATCACGTTGCGGTTGCGACAAGTCACCATGGAGGGCATCGGCATTATAACCGTCTTCCATTAACTTATCTGCTACTTCCTTGGTTTCCTGACGTGTACGGCAAAATACTATTCCGTATATATTCGGATGAATATCGGCAATTCGTTTCAATACTTCATACCGATGTTTGGCGTGTACTAGATAATATTCATGTTGAAGGGTTTCTGCGCTGATATTACGTTTCCCTACAGAAATCTCTACCGGGTTTTCCATATACGTGGCCGCAATAGTAGCAATTTCCCGGGGCATAGTAGCCGAGAACAGCATGGTGCGTTTCTCGTTTGGTGTAGTTGCAAGTATGGTATCAAGGTCTTCTTTAAATCCCATGTTCAGCATCTCATCAGCCTCATCGAGTATCAGCCATTTAATATTATTTATTTTTAACACACCCCGTTTGATCAGGTCGATTACCCGGCCCGGTGTACCGACAACAATACTTACTTTATCTTTTAGCGCCTTTATCTGTGTGGCAATATTTGCTCCGCCATATACGGAAGCTATCCGGATTTTCTTTGAATATTTTGAATAATTTACAAGGTCTTTACTGATCTGAACACATAGTTCGCGTGTAGGACATAACACTATCGCCTGCACCCTGTCGTCGTTAATATCGATCTGCTGGATTACCGGCAAACCAAATGCCGCCGTTTTTCCCGTACCTGTCTGCGCCAGTGCAACAATATCGTTTTTTGTATTCAATAATTCCGGGATGGTTTTCTCCTGAATGGGGGTAGGTTCTTTAAATCCTAATTCTTCAACTGCTTGTAGTAATTCCGGCAATAATCCTGTTTCTTCAAATGTCATCATATATCATTTTAGCTTATCCCGGCCAAAATAATTCACCCTTTTTCTGTCCGGAATTCTGTTAATTAATCTGAAACTTACAGACACCTAATAATTTATATAAAACTGCCTTGTAAATTTGCTGCAAAGGTAGTGTTATTATTAATGATATAGTGTTAAAAGATAGAAAAGGAAAATTTAATATAAGTTTGTCAGAATTGTTCTATTCTTCTCATAAATTTTTCCAGCTTCAATCTGTCAAGTTTTGAGTTGGTGCGTACTCCCGAACACACATCAATTCCAAAAGGTTCTACCTGTTCTATTGCCGATACCACATTTTCAGGTGTAAGTCCTCCGGCAAGAAATACAGGGATATCAACGTTGTCTCTAATTTTACGGCTTAACTTCCAGTCGTGTACCTGTCCGGTACCTCCTAAAATCTTTTGTTTTGCATTAGGATTACCACTATCCAGTAACAATGCATCTACCTGCCGAGAAACTATCAAAGCCTCTTCCACACTTTTTTCATCCAGTACATGGATAACCTGCACCAGTTTCACGGATGGAAGAGCATTCTTAATATCCTGATATGTACCATCCCTCAATCTGTCAACTATCTGGATAGTATTTGTATTTACACGCAGCTGGTGTTCAATGATTTTTCGTGCCGCTGTTTCACTGGTAAGTAAGAAAGTTGCTACCGGAGGAGGTACCATTACTGCAATCTGTTTGATCTCTTCATCGGTAATAATACCGGGACCACTTGGCATCTTACCGACTAGTCCGACTGCTGAAGCTCCATATTCCACAGCCAAACGTGCTTCTTCCAAATTTCCGATACAACAAATCTTAACTCTTGGTCTCATAATTTCAATTCAGTTAATTTGATGTTGATAATTAGTTATGTTGTTGCAGAAGAAATGATATCCGAAATATTACAGATTCCTGTTTACAATTTCCATAATTCCAGTATAATCACAATACACCTGCCAATGTCTGATCTTTTTGTCCGCCACTATTGCTTTCCACGATCCCGGAATTCTCCAGTAATTACTATTATCCTTATTCTTCAGGTTTTTATAGGTGCCGCTGACATATCCAAATAAGGCAAACAATGTGTCTGTTCCGATAATCTCCGTTATATCGATCTGGTAATCCGGAAACATTTCAAAATATTCTTTCCAGGCATTTTTCATAAACTCACGACCTTTATGAACATGATCCTGTGCGTCAATAAATGCATGATCCTCGGTCATCAGTTCATAAATCCTGTTTACATCGCCATCATTAATAGCTTTTACAAAATCGGTAACAACAGCATTATTCATCATTTCTCTACTGATTTTACATATGTATTATTCGAAAAAACTGAAATGGATTTATAAAAGTAAAGATTTTTATAATCCCGAGAAACCCTGTCAATAATTCTTTTTAAATGAAAATAATATTACTACTATTGCAGGAATTTATTCAATAATAAAACTTTGACTATGAATGTTTCTGTAGTGGTCGGATCAACCGGTGTTTTTATACTTTTATTAGCCTTTATGCTGAATTTATTTAAAAAAATAACCTCCGACTCATTCCTTTATTCACTGATGAATCTAGTTGGAGCTATCCTTTCAGGTTATGCTTCGGTACTCATTCATTATACCCCTTTTATTATACTTGAATTTTTTTGGGGAGCAGTTGCAGGTACCGGAATGATAAAAGCGCTTCTTAAACCAGGAAAAAACAGATAATTAGTGTCGGCAAGAAAACTCCATTTTCTTATCCGACACAGGACTTTCCAGGCAATCACAAATTATAACAGAATATTATTACCCCGGGTATTTTAACTATTTCATAAAGGTGTTATCAACCATACTGTTCTCAAAGTATTGTTTATAAGCTTTCAAACGATTGATTGCCAAACTATCTGTAAAATCTTTTTTCAAGGGCTGATCCTTCTTATTAAAAAATGAAAATTCTCCATTTAATAACCGCAGATAATAATCATTCTTTACCAGGTAAAAGGACTTATTATGATAAAAAACAGCATCTGCAGTTGAATCCGGAGAAAGGACAGAAAAACCAAATCTTGGTAAATGAGGCGGGTATACTCCCAGAAAATCAGCAACAGTAGGTAAGATATCCGCATGTTGTACCACCATCCGGTCATCTGTTTCAAATTTATGACCGGGATAGAAAAGGATCAACGGAATGTGGTATTGGTCGAGTATACCCCACCACCTGTTATCCGGAGGAGGAAATGAATGATCGGCTGTAAATATGAATAATGTATTTTTATACCAATCCATCTTTTTAGCTTTTTCAAAAAAGCGCGAAATAGCATAATCGGCATACGATATACTATTTTGTATCGGATACTTTCCTTTTGAAAATCTTTCCCGGTATTTTTCCGGTATTTTGTAAGGTTGATGAGAACTCAGGGTGAATATGGAAGCGATAAATGGCCCTTTCAGACTGTCGAGCATCCCGGCACAATATTTCAGGTAGGGTTCGTCATAAATTCCCCAGTTACCGTCAAAATCACCTTTATAAGGGTATTCATTTCGTCCGAAATACCTGAATCCTATTTTTTCGGTAAACCTGTCGAATCCCATGGTACCGTTATTTCCACCATGGAAAAAATAAGCATGGTAACCATACTTTTTCAGGTATTGTGGCATGCTGAAAAACTGATCCACCTGGTATGGGGATGTGAGGATCGATTCTTCCATCAGGTTAGGCAAGCCGGCCAAAATAGACGGTACAGCCTGTTGGGATATCCTTCCGTTAGCATAACAATTCCTGAATGCCACACCAACATTAGCCAGACTATCAAGAAAAGGAGTGAAATGAGTTGTAGAGTCCAGATATCCGATAAACTCGGATGAAAAACTTTCAAGAATAAATATTACTACATTCCGGTGAGGTAGGTGTTCAGTTTTACTCATAAACTGTTGAGGGAGTATTCTATCCAATTCCTGTTTATCAAAATAGTGATCAGGCTGTAAGGTGGTCTTCCCAATCGTTTGAATCATGCAAAAGGGAGTATTAAGAATCAGATTACCAGTACGTGGTGATTCTGCAAAAGCAACAATGGGCATAATTGGCTTGCTTTTGGTATTACCACGAACTCCGACAAGTAATATTCCATGCAATAAAACAAATCCTATAATGGTGAAAGCGATGTTGAGCCTTCCTTTTTTTGTGATCTTATCCGGGTACATGTACCAGATTATTATTCCTAGTACTGTCAATATTATCGTCAGGTACCAGTAATCCAATGACATTTGAAATCCCTGACTCACAAGATCACCCCAGAAACCAAATATCCCCATATCGATATGTTTTCCTGAAAACTTTATATATTGAAAATCGGCAACTTCGAAAAGTAAAAAAATAAGGTTGGTTACCAGGAAAAATATTTTCAGCGCTCGTTGATATATGGCATTGAATATAAACTTAAATGGCAGTAAGGAAAGATAAATAAAAAGTAAATTAATGTACAGGACTGCACTTATGTCAAATCGTAATCCGTAGATAAAAGACATAACTATTTCTCCTGCCGGAAGCTGGTGATAATAACTCCAGTTGAAAATAAGAAACAGAAACCTGGCCAATGTATAAATCAACAATATAACCAGCAATCTTAATAATAACTTCCAGTAAACCGATAAATACCTCATACTGCAGAAAAATTTAAAAAGTGTAAAAGTATTAATAAATGCTTAAGAAAACGCTAAATTATTTCACTTGATATTATTGGAGATATGGTGATTTGATGATATAATCGAGAATGAATGGATGGTTGGAGGGGTTAATAATGGGATATTGTAATAATGAAATGTTGGAACAAATTATTAACGCATGAAAATATTTTATATTATAATCCGTTATATTTCAAACAAAAAGAGTTACATGCAATGTATGCTGATCGAAAAAAAAGAGGAAATATGAGTTGGATAATCATTGCTGTTATCTATTCGGGATTATTAATCATCCCTCCACTAGTTAACGGAACACCCGAAAAAAATCAGCTTACCGGCACTAGAGAGGAAATTGTAACTGATGCTCTCGGTTTCCTTGGAAGCAATGAAAAGAATTTTGATTGTTCCGGTTTTACCAGGCATATTTATAAAATGCATGGCCTTTCTCTTCCGGTATCTTCAAACAGGCAGTATGCCGAAGCTTCGGAAATTATATCTTTGGATGATGCAGAAGAAGGTGATCTGATCTTTTTTCGGATCAATTCCGATAAGATTTCACATGTAGGAATCTACCTGAGTAAATCCAGATTCATTCACTCTCCAGGAAAATACAAAGTTATCCGCATTGATAGTCTGGATAGATACTGGAAGACAAAACTTGCCGGATTCCGTTCTTTTTTCCCGGATAATTAGTTTTCAACCTGATTATTTTTACTATACTATATCAGGAAGAAGGTTTCTCCATTAAAGCCGAAATACTGTTATGAATTACAGGATGGTCGAGAATCTGAAATCCTTTATCTTGTGCTGTTTTCAGTGTGGCAGAAAATGCCTGCATACTCACATGTCCCCTGGGTTCGGCTACCAGTAATTTTCCACCGGGCTTTAATGCTTTAAAAAGTTCACTGAAAAAGGAATCTTTATCGGGTACTTCGTGTACGACTGCAAATGCCAGTGCGAAATCAGCAACATCAAATAAATCCGATATATTAAGAGAAGCTGGTTGGGCCTTACGCGGCGTGATTATTTTGCCCAATCCCCTTTCATCTGCGCGTTTCATGAGCTTCTGCAGCATTTTTTCCTGCATATCTATACAGATCACCCGACCGCTTTTACCCGTCATCCGGGCCATTGGCAGACTGAAAAATCCCATGGCACAACCGGCGTCAATTACAGTCATCCCCTCTTTGATAAAGTTACCGGTAATCTTACGTGGAGATTGAAAAAGCTTTCTTAGCGGACTTGCAAGAAAGTAACCCGCCCAGACCGGACAAATGTGTTGTGCATCTTCCATAAATAGTATTTTTTAATTTATTTCAGGGAATAATTTCATGTAGTAATTAAATTGAACTTCATTATATGACAAATTACTCAATTTCCCGTAAATAAATAACATTCTAATTACAAGACGCCTGAATATGTATAATATTTCAATTATAGCATGAAATTTTGAGATTAAATTAATGAAAACGATTCGGTTAAAGACGATCCTTAAAACCCTGGAAGAATGAGCCGTTTGAATGTCTGGCTAATTGATTGATAATTTACCGGAAACAGAATTGCATTGAAACAAAATATCTGGAATGAAAAGAAACAGCAGTTTTATATTGTATTTAATTTATAAATTTCAACACATTCTCTATTTAAAGTGCAGGATTAGTTTTTTTGTATTTGAAAATTTAACCAAAAAAAGGGATGCCTTAAAATTAATGTAAAAAATACAGTTTTGCTTCTGAGAATTAATAACCTAACTTAAAAAATTAAAAGGCATCCCTTTACCAATCACCTAAAATTATGAACATAATATAATGGAAAAGGGGTTTTTAGTTTCCAATACATAAAGAACATTCAAACGTGCATAATTTCAACTTAAAAATATTCTCACCTGAATTCCCTAGGCCTATAACAGCCATTCAATAACAGCATACAGCCTGTCTTCTGCTACGTCCATTAACTCATACCTAACTACTTGCGCCTAATTAATTGCACATTTTTCACTCATAACTCATAACATAAATCATCTAACAGCCATCTTTTAACGGGACACCGACTTTGCCTTCTCCTTTAACTTGAGGGTACATTTAACACTGTTAATATTTTACTTTTCAGAACGCATTTGAAACATCCAAAAACAACCAGCGCATTCCTTAAGTAATGAACCCCAACAGCAATCTGAAAACGGTATTCACCAAAATTTGCTACAACCAATAACTTAAAAATAACTTGTTGCGCTTAACATCAGCAGTTTCTAATTTAAAAATAACCTAAAACAACCAGTAGCATGTTTAATTTTCTTTGAACAGCCATCCTTTAAGGGGACTAATCCCAAAATCGGCCATATCCTCTAACTTGATCACCTAACTTTTTACTTAACATCAGTAGTAATTTTTATTTTATCAACCTCCTTTAAAAAAATTAGTAACTTAATTTATAAACAACCAGTATCTTTAAACCAAATTTGATATGTCAAAGTACATTTTTAAATCAACCTCTTAAATTTTGGGATTTAATTTTCGATTTCCTTTTTCCCATCTTTGTCGTTTAATACCACTATACCTAAAAATGTCACCATTAAAAGTGAAATTTTTTAATTTTTTTTTATAAATTACTGTATATGTGATTCTTAATACTGAAAATAATTATTATACAACTATAAAAACTCAAAAAATTTAATCTCAAAATTGATGCATTAAAAATAAATTAATGACTTTTGACCTTCCCTGAGACATCAATATTATTTAATTTAGCACATCGTTAAAATAAAATTGAATTATTATGGCAAAGATATCCAGAGAAGATGCATTGAATTACCACTCTTCAGGTCGTCCCGGAAAAATTGAAGTAGTCCCCACCAAACCTTACCGTACCCAATACGATTTATCGCTGGCCTATTCACCCGGAGTAGCGGAGCCCTGTCTCGATATTCAAAAAAATCCTGAGGATGCTTATAAGTACACAAGTAAAGGAAATCTTGTTGCAGTAATTTCCAATGGCACTGCTGTACTTGGACTTGGGAATATCGGCCCCCTCGCAGGCAAGCCGGTAATGGAAGGGAAAGGATTGCTGTTTAAAGTATTTGCCGATGTAGATGTTTTCGATATTGAAGTTGATACACAGGATATCGACAAATTTGTGGAAACTGTAAGAGCGATTTCCCCTACATTCGGAGGTATTAATCTGGAAGATATAAAAGCTCCCGAATGTTTTGAAATTGAAGACCGGTTGAAAGCCGATCTCAATATTCCCGTATTTCATGATGATCAGCATGGAACAGCCATTATTTCAGCAGCAGGTTTGTTAAATGCACTTGAAATAACCGGTAAAAAAATCGATCGGATAAAAATTGTGGTTAATGGTGCTGGTGCTTCAGCTGTATCATGTACACGGCTTTACATTAGTCTGGGGGCAAATCCTGAAAATGTGATAATGCTTGACAGTAAGGGTGTTTTGCGAAAAGACCGTACCGACCTGAATGATATAAAAAAACAATTTGCACGCGATCTCAAAATTCAGACACTTGCCGAGGCAATGAAAGGCGCCGATGTTTTTCTGGGATTGTCTAAAGGTAATGTTGTTTCCAAGGAGATGCTGAAAAGTATGGCCAAAAACCCGATTGTATTTGCCATGGCCAATCCGGTTCCCGAAATTGCCTATGAAGATGCTATAGATGCAAGAAAAGATATAATTATGGCCACCGGACGTTCCGATTATCCTAACCAGATCAACAACGTACTTGGATTCCCTTATATATTCAGAGGAGCACTTGATGTAAAAGCATCCAAGATAAACGAAGAAATGAAAAAGGCCGCCGTATATGCACTTGCCCAGCTTGCAAAAGAAGATGTACCCGATACGGTAAACCTGGCTTATAAAAGCAAAAACCTCTCATTCGGAAGGGATTATATTATTCCGAAACCACTTGATCCCCGGTTAATAACCAGGGTTGCTCCGGCAGTAGCAAAAACAGCCATTGAAACCGGAGTGGCTCGTACAACTATTAACGATTGGGAAAAATATGAGATCGAGCTGAAGAAAAGAATGGGACTATATAACCAGATGATTGACGATATAAGGATCAAAGCGATAGCCAATCCAAAAAGGGTCATATTTGCCGATGCTGAAAATTATAAAGTATTGAAAGCTGTTGAAGTGGTTATACATGAAAAAATAGCAAAACCTATTTTGTTAGGTGAGGTAGAAAAGATTGAAAAACTGGCTTTGGAAAATAATATTGATATAGAAAATATACCGATTATTGATTACAGAATAGATGCGGAAGATGAGCGTAGAAAACGATATGCCTCCATGTTTTTCGAAAAACGGCAACGTAAAGGAGTAACTTATGCCGATGCTTATGAAAAAATGTTCAACCCCAACTATTTCGGTGTGATGATGGTGGAAGCCGGTGAGGCAGATGGATTCCTGTCTGGTTTTTCCATTAATTATGCTGAAACGATCAGGCCTGCACTGCAAATTACCGGAACAAATAACAGCCTTCATCACATAGCGGGGATGTATGTAATTATCACCAAAAAGGGGCCATTCTTTTTTGCAGACACTACTGTTAATATTACCCCCACTGGCCGCACTATTGCCGATACTGCGCTATTAACGGCTAACGCGGTGAAGAATTTTAATGTAGAACCCCATATTGCTATTCTCTCGTATTCCAATTTTGGCTCTACCCGCACAGGCAGCCCCCAGCGTGCTCGTGAGGCAGTGGAAATTCTACACCAGGATTATCCCGACCTGATCGTAGACGGTGAAATGCAAGCCAATTATGCAATCAACAAGGAACTGCGTATGCGGAAATTTCCGTTCAGTAAACTAGCGGGGATGGATGTCAATACCCTGATTTTTCCCAACCTGAGTTCAGGAAATATTGCTTACAAACTAATGCAGGAAATTGGTGGTTCAGAAGTTATCGGACCGATATTGCTAGGCTTGAAAAAACCTATTCAGGTACTTCAGATGGAAAGTTCGGTTCGCGAAATTGTTAACATGGCTGCCATTACAGTGGTAGAAGCACAAAATATTACGAATGAAATAATTCAATTTTAAATAAATACCGTCAGATCTTGAAGGTTTTAAAAACTTTCCAGATCTGACAGTTTGCAAATTCTTATTTCCCTGTTTTTTATATCTTCCCCGACTTTTCTTAAAAAAGCTACTTTGCTTTTATTTCCCATTTTATCCAGATAAATCGCCGGTCCGTTTTTCTTTCGGATTGTAATCCACTCAATAGCGTTTTCCTTTACTGTTATGCAATCAATCAATTCAAAAGGAATCTCAACAACAAGGTCGCTGTTTTCCAATATTCTTACCAAATCTACCATCAACCCAAAAATGTTCATGAATTTATAAATTATTACCTGTATCAATCTAAAAAAAGCAATGGCCATAAACATAAAAGCACTGTTTGGATAATCTTCCCGGAGAAGGGCTGCCATGCCAAGCAGAAATATCGAAGGAATAACCTGGTAAACCGGAAAATACATTTTTTTAAATGGGAATATTTCATTGGTATGCCTGAGTTTTCCGGCAAGGTAAAAAGATTCTACAATCAGCCATATTCCCGGAATAACCGCCAATAAAAGAATTAAAATTGTTAATCCCCGAAAATCGAATGAAACTATATCACAAACCAGGGAAAATATCAAAACTGTAAACAGGAATAAAATGATATTTTTGATACGGGGATTTGTGATCATGACATAGCCGGGTAATGTTACCTAAATATACGCCTTTTCCGGGATAATTCAAAATATTACAAATCAACCTGTTTTAAATTTTTCTTTTCATATCTGTAATTTTTACTTACATTCGTTGTAACAAGATTTTGGATCAATCGTCAGGAATAATACAATAGGAGACCCAAGAAATTAAACATATTTTGTGATGAAAAAAATTATTGTTTTGTCTGTTATGGTTGTTGCAACTATCAATCTGTTCGGGCAATGTAAAAGTGTGGAAAAGTTTCGTAAGAAATTCCCCGAATCAAGCAATTTGTTTTTTTACAGCAGTACACTTTCCATGCTCAATAATCAGGACAACCCGGAATTAAAAGATTTACTGAAAAATATTGAAAAGATTGTCGTGTTGAACTATGCAAATGAAAAAGAACAGTTTACTTCCAATGACCTGAATGAATTAAAGGAAAATCTTAAAAAAGAGGGATATGTCGACCTGATGACCATTAAAAATGATAAGAATGATATACATCTTACCGGTCTACAGAAAAAGGGAAAAATGATTGGTTATGTAGCGTTCGCGAATACCGGCGAAGGGTTGGTGATAATCGATATTAAAGGGAGTTTCGATATCAGTAAGTTTATGATGTTAAAAAACAAACTGGATATCAAGATTTAATTTCAAAAGCAGCATTAAATTCAAAATTTATAAAACCACAATTATCTTGAATAACGTAATTACCATAAGTAAACTTACCAAACACTATGGCCGTATCAGGGCAGTTAAAGAACTGAATTTAGCCATACCCGAAAAAAGCGTGTTTGGCATTCTGGGACCGAATGGAAGTGGAAAATCCACCACATTGGGGATGATTCTGGACGTAATTAATCCTACCAGCGGATCCTATTCCTGGTTCGGAAACCTTACAAAAAAGGAAAACCGGCAGAAAATTGGAGCAATTCTCGAAACCCCGTCATTTTATCCTTATCTCTCAGCCGAACGTAACCTTAAAATTGTTGCACGGATTAAAAATTATCCCGAAAATAATATTGATGAAATATTAAAAACAGTTGGACTGTATGACCGGCGAAAATCTCATTTTCATACATTTTCATTGGGAATGAAACAAAGGCTTGCGTTAGGCTCTGCCCTGCTCTGTGATCCGAAAGTACTGGTACTCGACGAGCCTACCAACGGACTCGACCCTAAAGGCATTGCCGAAATCCGTGAAATTATTCAACAGGTGGCCAAACAGGGAAAAACAGTTATCCTGGCCAGTCACCTTCTGGACGAAGTTCAGAAGGTCTGCAGTCATTTTGCCGTGTTGAATTTTGGCGAACTGGTTTACACCGGAAAAGTAGATGAAGTAAGCGATGATAAACTGTGGGTGGAAGTGGCAGCTACGGATATGGAGAAACTGAAAAAATCACTTGGAAGTTTCACCGGAAAAGCTGAATTAAAAACGGAAAATAACATCCATATTGTATTGCTGAATAAAGAAACGGGAGTTCCTGACATGAGTACATATCTACAAAACCAGGGAATTATTCTCACGCATCTTCTGGCAAGAAAGAAAAATCTGGAACAACAATTTTTAGACATCCTTAACCAATCGAACAATGAACAGGCTATTGCAAATTGAACTTAATAAAATCCGCACATACCGTACATTCTGGATCCTTACCGGTCTTTACCTGGTAATATTACTGGGTGTCTTTCTGAGTGGCAAACTTTTTACCGATTTTCTGATAAGCAAAGGCGGTGATCAATTTAACGGTATCGATCTTAAAAATATACCCTTTTATGCTTTTCCTGATGTATGGCAAAACATGACTTACGTAGCAGGTTTTCTGAAATTTATCATGGCTATTTATGTTATCATTTCCATTACCAATGAAATAAATTACAACACGCTTCGCCAAAACATTATCGATGGAATGAGCAGGAGTGATTTCCTTGTATCTAAACTTATGTTGATCTTTGTTCTAAGTTTAATTTCGACTGTTTTTCTGCTTCTCTGTGGACTAAGTTTCGGTTTTCTGTTTTCTCAGAAATCACAGCTACATTACATTTTTCAATATACCCAATTTCTTCCGGGTCATTTTTTGCAGCTCAGCACTTATCTTATTTTTGCACTGTTCATCGGATTGCTGATCAAACGTTCAGGATTAGCAATGGGATTGCTGTTTCTTTATACACTCATAATTGAACCTCTTATTACCTTCAGGATTAAAATTGAATGGATTAAAGGATTATTCCCTCTAAAAGCCATCAATAACCTTATCCGGTTCCCGTTTAAGAAATATGCATTGCGCGAAATTCAGGATTATATTGCATGGCACGACCTTTATAATAGTGGTATTGTGGGCAATTCTGTTAACGTGGTTGATTTACCTGCTTTTAAGAAAGAGAGATCTGTAAACGAATGTTAATGAACTTAAAAGATTCACATTTTTCTTGTTTAAAAACTACAGTAGAAAATCTTCATTATCAGGATTTATTAATATTTATTGTTTTAGTCTGCTAAATAATGTATATTCATTCGGTTTAAATTTTTAAATCAGATCTCAGATGAAAACTCAAACCAGAATTGCTATTGTTGTAGGTGCGACCGGCCTGGTAGGATCACACCTGGTTAATGAGTTGCTAAAAAGGCAGGAATATACAGAAATAAAGGTTTTTGTACGACATAAGATTGACAGATCGCATGAAAAGCTTGTGCAGCATATTGTCGATTTTAATGATCCCGAAAAATTTGCCTCACTCATTCTTGGAGATGACATATATTGTGCACTGGGAACTACGATCCGAAAAGCGGGGTCTCAGGAAAAATTTAAAAAAATCGATCTTGACCTTCCGGTGAAGATAGCATCTTATGCAGTGAAAAACGGAATTAAAAATTTCCTCGTTGTTTCATCTATAGGTGCTAATGCAAAAAGCCGGAATTTTTACCTGCAAACCAAAGGACAGATGGAAAAAAAGATGATGCAGATGGGATTTGAACAAGTGTTTATCATACGGCCCTCCATGCTCTTAGGTAATAGAAAAGAGTTCCGCTTTGGTGAAATAGCCGGAAAAGTGCTGATGAAAGCTTTTTCATTTCTTCTCCTGGGAAAATTAAAAAAATATAAAGGCATACATGGAAGAACGGTAGCCAAAGCAATGATACGACTTGCATTAACCTGTCCGTCTAAGGTTATTGTAGAATCAGACGAATTGCAGAAATTGGGATCGTATGATTATTAATTCCTTCTTTTGTACAGACGAGAAAATCCATTCCTTAATATTGTCTTAATTTTGAGTAATTTATAAAAAATTTATCCCTATTTTCCGAACCGGAAAGAATTTAATTTGTTTTTTATATAAAAAGAAATATTATTTTATAAGCGATTAAAAAAAATAGTAATTTTACGAACCTTTTCAACAACTAATTGAAAAGTTGCACGTATAGAATAACGATGTTTAAAAGATGATAATTTGATGCAGGAATAAGAGATGAGACCGCAATTATGGATTAGGTTTGGAAGACGCAAGTTTACCGGCAATATCAGGAAATATTTAAAACAAGGAATGTCACATCACAGACTGGCATTATCACTTTCGCTCGGAATTACAATCGGCATTATACCTTTTTATGGTTTAACCACTTTTATCATTTCACTTATCGTCATCAGTTTGCGGTTGAATTTTGGAGCTGCACAGTTAGCCCACTATATTGTACATCCCATTCAGATAGCATTGTTCGTTCCTTTTTTCAAATTAGGCGAACTTTTTCATAACGACGCATTACCCGGATCGATAAAACAATTTATTCATCTTATAAGAACCGATTTCTGGGGAACCGTTCATGATTTCTGGATGGCTAATTTATCTGCCATAGCAATCTGGTCAATTATTGCCATTCCTCTTGGAATTATTCTTTACCGTTTATTCAGACTGGGTATTAAACGCTATACTATTTCTCTTGTAGGATAATTTTCGAAAAAATTTCCTTTATTTTTATTTCCTCATTTTCCCAACATAGCGCTGATAGCAGCTTTTTGAAGATTTATCTTCCAATTTTCAATCAATTTCCTATCAGTAAGCATATTCGTTAAAACGGCAGCCAATTCCCGGGGGTCATCAGTTAAAATTGTTCTGCCAATTTTGTATTGATTCACAATTTGACGCATTTCGGGAAAATCAGAAACCAGCACCGGTACCCCTGCGTGAATGTAATCGAATAACTTATTCGGTAAAGCATAATAATAATTCAAACCCAGATTTTCTTCAAGAGAGATGCCGACATCAGCCTGTTGTGTATATCCGTAAAGTTCCTCCCAGGGAATTCTTCCAATAAAGGATATTTTCTCATCCATATTTTCATTCTGCACCAGTGAATGTAATTTATTTTCGATATCTCCACCTCCGATTATTACAAACCTCGCATTTTCAATATATTTCATGGCCTTTATTGCCAGTTCCAGTCCCCGGCCCTTGTTCAGTGCACCCTGGTATAGGATTATCCGTTCATCACTTTTCCTTAACTTATTAATTGGAACAGTATAGTCCCTGTTACATGCCGGCAGGTTTCTGACCACCTGCATTTGAATTCCGTATTTTTCATTGTATATATTTGCAAGCGATTCACACACGGTATAACTTATCCTGATTTTCGGGACTATTATTTTTTCAATAATACCCCATATGAATTTAACAAAATGTCTCCCTTCCAGCTCGGGGACTTCCGTAAAATATTCGTGACTGTCATATACCAAAGTTTTTCGTCTTAACCTGGCTGCCAGATAATTTGCAGGCAATGTGTCCAAATCATTAGCAACAAAAATATCGGCTTTACAAGTGAACAGGTAGCAAAATAATCTCAGGTTATATTCCATGTAAAACATAGCCCCTCTTCGAAAAAGTAGTTTAAACCGCCTGTATTTAACTTTATCAGGAATAATATCAGGACTTAAGAGTAGTTTCCGTCCAACCACGGTAATTTCCATTCCTGAACCGGCAAGGGTATGTGAAATTTTATGAACTCGTTGATCGGTGACTATATCGTTAGTGACTGAAAATATTATCTTTGCCAAGTTTTCCCGTTTTATTTTCGCTAATTTAAATAAACTTCACGGAAAATAACAAAAACAATTCTTATATGCCCTTGATCCTTAATAGTAGATGTTCTGGTATTTATGATGTATATTTATATTCGATTACGCTTGATATATGATAGAACTAACAGAAAATTTTTCACTTAAAGACTTTAATACCTTTGGAATAGCAGCAACCAGCAGGTATTTTGCCCAACTGAAAACAATTGATGATATCACAGAGTTCCTGCAATCAGAATATTCAGAAATAAAACCGAAACTGGTATTGGGTGGCGGCAGCAATCTGCTTTTTACCGGAAATTTTGAGGGAATTATCATTTATCCTAACCTGAAAGGAATTGAACACATGGGTGAAGATGAGGGAAAAGCGTTGTTAAGAGTGGCCGCAGGAGAGAACTGGGATGAATTCGTTGCTTATTGTGTGGAGCAAAATCTGGGAGGAATAGAAAATCTGTCGCTGATACCCGGGAATGTGGGCGCTACCCCCATACAAAATATCGGAGCATATGGCGTGGAGATCAGGGAAGTTATTGAAAAGGTAGAAACCATTTCCATTGAGAGTGGCGAAAGCAGAATATTCCTGAATCATGAATGTAACTTTGGTTACAGAGACAGTATTTTCAAAAATGAATTAAAAAACAAATACATTGTTACGCATGTTACCTACAGGTTGAACAGAGAGCATAAATTTATTACTGGTTACGGAAATCTTGAAGCCGAACTGAACAATTATCCGGAAACTACTATCCGGAATATACGAAAGGCCGTAATTGCCATTCGACGGAAAAAACTTCCTGATCCGGAGGAAATGGGCAATGCCGGAAGTTTTTTCAAAAATCCCATAGTGAAGAAAGAACAGGCCGATACTCTGAAAAAACATTATCCGAAAATGCCGGCTTATCCGCTTGAGGAATCCTATGTAAAACTCTCCGCAGCCTGGCTCATAGAAACATGTAAATGGAAAGGAAAAAAAATTAATAATATAGGCACTTACAAAAAACAACCGCTTGTAATAGTAAACTATGGAAATGCTTCCGGCGTTGAAATTCTTGAGTTTTCAAAAAAGATACAAAAAGCCGTGATAAACCAGTTTGCTATACAGCTTGAGCCCGAAGTAAATATTCTTTAATCCTGCGTGCTCAGTTGCTGAATAACATCGTATCCTGCAGCTAAAATATCCCTTACCAGATCCATATTTTCCGCTTCAGCATAGGTTCTCAATAAAGGTTCGGTACCTGAACTGCGTATCATCAACCATTCGTTTTCATTAAAGAAAAATTTGTATCCGTCAATATTTTCAACCCGCAATACTTTATAATTGCCAAATTGTTTCAATTCTCCGTTCATACATTTTTCCATCACTTTACTCCTTACCTGCTTGTCCACTTTCAGGTCGGAGCGTTCGTAAGCAAATGTACCGGTAATAGCATATACTTCTTCAATCAGTTCACTTAACGATTTTCCGGTTTCTGTCATCCATTGCCAGATTGTTAAACCCATCCATATACCGTCCCTTTCCGGCATGTATGTACCAATAGTGATTCCTCCTGATTCTTCCCCACCTACCAGGACGTCATTATTCATCATAACCTGCGATATTTCTTTAAAACCGATTTTCACGCGTTGCACTTCCAGTCCATAATATTCACAGAGTTTTTCGACTTTGATAGTACTCGAAAATCCGGTAACTACTTTCCCCGATAATTTTTTGTAATGCGCCATGTAATGTATCAGCAAAAGAATAATATGGTGTGAATCGATATAATTGCCTTCTGCGTCATAAAGAGCGATACGGTCGGCATCGCCGTCTACAGCAAGGGCACAATCAATATTTTTATTTTTCCAGATATATTCCGATAGCTCGTGCAGGTTTTTATGCAGAGGTTCCGGTGGAATACCTTTAAATGTGGGATTTACTTCGCAATGAAAAAATTTAACGTCAGGAAAAAGTTTTTTCATAATACTCTGACCGGCACCATACATGGCATCGAAACCAAATCTGAAACCGGAAGCGGTAATAGCATCCACATCAAAATGATCGTGAATATGTTTCAGATAAATGGTCTCCAGATCGATGTACTGGATCAGTCCCTGCTCCAGCATGGAATTCCAGTTCAGTAATTCCAGATCTAAATCATAATCGTTGGTAATCAGGGATTCCACATCTCTCAGGTCTTTTTCAAGCAAAGGGCCTCCGTGTTCGCCTTTAAGCTTGTAACCATTATATTCGGCAGGATTATGACTGGCTGTAATGACCACACCACACCTGGCCCTTAACTTCACAACTCCGAGTGATACCATGGGGGTGGTAACAAACCGCTCCGGAACATATACACGGATGCCTTTGGAAGCAAAAATTTTTGCTACAGCCTCCATGAACATTTCACCTCCGAAACGACAATCATAACCAAGTACTGCAGATGGATTCTTGTAACGTTTGGTTAACCAAAGAGCTGTTGCATTAGCTACCTTGGCTACATTGGCAATTGTGTAATCTTTTGCTATAATAGCTCTCCATCCATCTGTTCCGAATTTTATTTTGTCCATTCAAATACAACTAATTAGTAAATACTGCTGATGTTTCTTTTAATTAAAGAAAATTACACTTTTATTTTTTGCTAATAAAAAAAATCTGAAAATTAATTTAAGATTTTCCGTCGATTGAGTACACGCTGGTATAAACGGGCATTTTTGTTATGCTGAGCAAGCGTTTTGGCAAAATTGTGGTATCCCGAAAAATCGGGTTTTGCACAAAAATACAAGTAATCATTTTTTTCATAATTCAATACCGCATCGATGGCCCCAATGGATGGTATAGCAATTGGTCCGGGAGGTAATCCACCATATTTATAAGTATTATAGGGTGAATCGACCTGAAGTTGTTTCTTGAGTACCCTGCGAATACCAAAATCCCCCAAAGCAAACCTTACAGTAGGATCAGCCTGAAGACGAATGCCCTTATGCAACCTGTTTATGTATACACCGGCTATTTTTCTTCTTTCATCCGGCATCAGGGTTTCTTCTTTTACAATAGAAGCTAAGGTTATTACTTCGTTTTTTGTGAAATGCATCTCTTCCGCTTTGGCTGTCCGGTCAGCATTCCAGAAAGCATCATATTCCTTTTCCATGCGAAGAAAGAATTCCTTTGCTGTAGTATTCCAGTAAAATTCATAAGTGTTCGGGATAAACATACCTGGGATGGTATAATGATTAAATCCGTGTTGTTCCAAAAATTCCTCATTGGTTAGTAACTGCATGATAGAATCCGAATCTGCTTCTATTTGTTCGGATACTTTAGACGCCAGTTCTTCAAGTGTTCGGATATTACTAAAGGTTACATTTACAGGTGTTTGCCGACCAGAGCGAAGTAAATTAATCAGCTCATTATTATTCATAAATTTGCTGAGCTTATATCTACCCGGATAGATATGGTCTTTATATTTCTTTCGGTTTGCCGTCCATGTAAAACTTTTTAAATTTTTAATGGTACCAGCCTTATTCAATGCATTTAGCACATCGTTATAATCAGCCCCGGTTTTTATATAGATGTATGGTGCATGGTTTTCCTTCAATATAAAATTGCGCATGAAAGCTTTTTTGTATATTCCATAGCCCTTAATGCCCAATAATAAGAGAATTACCAAAGCAACCAGCAGTACTCTTTTAATCAATATGTGTGAACTCATCTGCTGAAAAATGCGATTCTAATTAAACAAACTAAAAATTTAAACTTTTATTACATACAATTGTCCGGCCTCATCGCGGATCACTTTTACAGTAGCCCCCTTTTCAATAAATCCTATATCCGATCTGGCATCGTATATCTCCCCTTCTATTTCAACCTTCCCCGATGGCCTTAAAACAGTATAAGCAGTTCCCAGCTTACCGATTAATTCTTTCTGGTGATTGTCAAAACTGACATAACCCTCGCTTGTTTGCTGGGTTGCCTCCAGTGCAAAACCCTTGAATATACTCGATGTGAAGAGTTTCTTACTTAAATATATGGATAACAGAAAAGCAATAGCAATTGACCCTACCACCAATAAAAATGCTTTGAACACTTTGTCCATTGCACCTAATCCATCGAATTTGAAAATATTATTATCTACCAGCGCCAGGGTGAGGCCTGTTATAACCAGTATAATACCGGAAACTCCGGTAATACCGAATCCGGGTATCACAAATATCTCAAGTGCTATCAATATTATTCCAACTATAAATATAACCATTTCCCAGTTTTGGGCCAGTCCTTCGAGATATAAGGGAGCAAAATACAGCGATGCAGCTAAAATAGCCACTGCCAGGGGAAAACCTATACCGGGTGTCTGTAGCTCGAAATAAATTCCTCCTATGATTAGTATAATCAGTATTATGTGGACAATAGGGCTCAATAAGAAATCCAATAATATCCTCAAGCGCTGTCGGTTTATATTCTTTTAACTCATAATTTTTAATACCTGCAAGTTTTAAAACTTCCGGAATATTTTGTGCGATACCCTCACAGTAGCCCACTTTCATAGCTTCATCGGCCGTAAGCGTAAGCACTTTCCCCGAATCGATTACTCCTTTCACTACTATTCGCGGATCAACCATTGCTTCGGCAATATGAGGATCCCGAAACCACTTTATAATAGTATCGTTGCCGCGAATAATGGTATCTTTTCCATGTGCTTCGGCAGTTGCCCGCATGGTTGAACGCATAAACGACTGGTACTTGTCCGGTAAAGCTTCACCAGTCTGACTGACAACGGTTGCAGCGCCAATACTTCCCCCGGGTCTCATATAAATACTGTCGGCGGCTATGGATATTAACGATCCGGCTGAGATAGCCTGGTTGTCAATAAAGACAATTACCGGAATTTTACTGTTTAATATTTTTGTGCGGATAGAATCGGCAACATCAACCCTACCTCCATACGTATTCAAATGAATGATTATATAATCTGCCTTTAAACTTTCAGCCTCAGCAAAAGCCTGCTGGGTTGTTCTCCAGATAGGCTTGGCTATTTCTTTATCGATATTGAAAACAAATACCAGGGGATGTTTTTCCTTTGTTGCTTTCCCAACTTCCGTTGGCATCGGTTTAGCTGCCAGTAGCAGGACAATAGCTAAAAGTCCTCCGTAAGTAGTCCAGAAAAAACGGCCATTCTTCATAATGTTGAATTTATCCGGATAAATATTATCCGTTGTTCGTTGCCTCAAAATTAGGAACAATTTTTAAATAATCACCTTTTCAATAAACTGGTGTAAAACTTAATGTTAAAATAGAATCATTATGGGGAGTCCTTGAAAATCTTTTTATCTTCACTGTAAAGAGCAGGTCGGGTTTTTTTTCTAACTTTGTGGGCTCAACAATTGAGCAAATAACTTTGAACATGCAATTAAACGAACTAACTGCAATATCTCCGGTAGATGGCAGATATCGAAATAAAACAGCAGCATTGTCTCCCTATTTTTCGGAGTTCGGACTAATCAGATACCGTATCAGGGTCGAAGTTGAATATTTCATTGCCCTGTGTAATTTGCCGATCCCCCAATTAAAAGAATTTAATAAAAATGATTTTTCATCACTCAGAAAGTTATATCAAGAATTTACACCGGAGGATGCCAAACACATTAAAGAAATTGAAAAAATAACCAACCACGATGTAAAAGCCGTGGAGTATTACCTCAAGGAAAAATTCGATACTCTTGGAATAAGTGCATTTAAAGAATTCATTCATTTCGGACTGACTTCGCAGGATATAAACAATACAGCCGTTCCGCTTTCCTATAAGGAAGTATTGAAAGATCTGATCTATCCTCAATTGCAGGAAATCATGGATAAGCTTGTCGAACTAAGTCAGGAATGGGAAAATGTTCCAATGCTGGCACGCACACATGGTCAGCCTGCCTCTCCTACCCGGCTTGGAAAAGAAATCCGGGTTTTTATTGAAAGGCTTAATGCCCAGATTGAACAACTGAAACAGATTCCCATATCGGCGAAATTTGGCGGAGCTACCGGCAATCTGAACGCCCATAAAGTAGCCTACCCCGGAACCGACTGGAAAGATTTCGCCAATAACTTTGTAAAGGATGCCCTTGGCCTGGAAAGATTGCAGACCACCACCCAGATTGAACATTACGACAACCTGGCCGCTTCCTTCCATGCTATCAGCCGTATCAATACCATTCTTCTTGATTTATGCCGCGACTTCTGGACCTACATTTCGATGGATTACTTTAAACAAAAAATTAAAGCCGGAGAGATCGGTTCATCGGCAATGCCACATAAGGTCAATCCTATCGATTTTGAAAACGCAGAAGGAAATCTTGGTGTTGCTAATTCCTTTTTACAGCATATGGCTGGTAAGTTGCCCGTATCACGACTTCAGCGCGATCTCACTGATTCTACAGTAATACGTAATATAGGCGTCCCGCTGGCTCATGGAATAATAGCCTGCAAATCGTTGCTGAAAGGTCTGGAAAAATTATTACTCAATAAAGAAAAAATAGATGCTGATCTAGAGTCAAACTGGAGCGTGGTTGCAGAAGCCATTCAGACCATCCTGCGACGCGAAGGTTATCCGAAACCTTATGAAGCTTTACTGGAATTGACACGGACCAATGAAAAGATTACCGGAGAAAAGATAGCCGCTTTTATAGATACTTTAAAAATCAGCAAAGAAGTGAAAAATGAATTACGGGCAATTACACCTTCAAATTACACGGGAATATAATTATGAGAGATGCTATAAAAATTTTTCGAAAATTTCTTCCTCCCTATAAAACAAGTATAATCCTCAATGTTGTTTTTAACTTCCTTGGTGCAATATTCGGAATATTCTCTTTCTTTACCATGATACCGTTGTTAAAGATCCTGCTGAGAAGCGATAACGCGATCTATAAAATGCAACACGTCGATATTTCTTTCTTTCCCCCGAAAATACCAAAAGAAGTTTTGATGAATAATATTTATGCATTTATTCAACATCTATCTAACGAGCATGGCGCTCTGACTGCCCTAATATTTATAAGTGCATTTTTTATCATCATGGTTTTGTTCAAAACCGGATTTACCTACCTGGCAAGTCTTACCATGGTTTTTATACGAAACGGTGTAGTCCGGGATATCAGGAACCGGATGTATAAAAAAGTGATTGCACTTCCTATTGGCTTTTTCAGCGAAGAAAGAAAAGGCGATATCATGGCCCGGGTAACGGGCGATGTGGCCGAAGTTGAGAATTCGATTATGACATCGCTCGACATGTTTTTTAAAAATCCTATTATTATTACTCTTACCATTCTGGCAATGGTATACATGAGCTGGCAGCTTACCCTGTTTGTTTTTATACTTTTCCCTGTTGCCGGTAGTATTATTGGCATCATTGGAAAAAAGCTACGAAAAGCTTCCCTGCGCGGACAGAATAAAATGGGAGAAATACTTTCGACAATGGAAGAAACTCTGGGAGGCCTGCGGATTGTCAAAGCTTTTAATGCTGAAGAAATGATGAGCGGCAAGCAAATAAAGCAAAATGAGGAATACAGGGGCATAATGAATAAAGTTATGAGCCGGCATCAACTTGCCAGTCCGATCAGCGAATTTCTCGGCACCATTATCGTTGTGGTGGTTATGATTTTCGGTGGCAACCTGATACTTGGTAACCGCAGCGCTCTCGACCGTGAGGAATTTCTGGTTTATCTTGTTTTGTTTTACAATATAATAAACCCGACAAAAGCATTTTCGTCCGCTTTTTATAACATCCAGAAAGGACTGGCTTCCATGGACCGTATCGACCGCATCCTGATGGCGGTAAATAAAATTGTGAATCCACCCTCGCCTGTAAAACCGGACGGTTTCAATAAAGAAGTTGAATATAATGATGTTTCGTTCAGATACAATGAAGAATATGTGCTGAAGAACATCAACATTCAAATAAAAAAAGGAAAGACGGTGGCACTTGTAGGCCAGTCGGGTTCGGGAAAGTCGACACTGGTTGATCTGCTGCCGCGTTTTTACGATGTTGAAAAAGGCAGCATTACCATTGATGGAGTAGATGTCAGAAACATGAGTATTAAAGGACTCCGGGATCTTTTCGGAATAGTGAACCAGGAGCCAATCCTGTTCAACGATAACATATTCAATAACATTGCATTCGGTGAAAAAAACGTTACTGAAGAAGAAGTGATAAATGCGGCAAAAGTGGCAAATGCTCATGAATTTATTATGGCCACGGAAAAGGGGTACGAAACAAATATCGGCGACCGCGGAAGCAAGCTTTCAGGAGGTCAGCGCCAACGATTAAGTATTGCACGGGCCATACTGAAAAACCCTCCCATTCTTATTCTCGATGAGGCTACCTCAGCACTCGATACCGAATCGGAAAGGCTGGTTCAGGATGCCATCGACCGCCTTATGAAAGACCGCACCAGCATAGTGATCGCACACCGCTTGTCGACTATTCGGAATGTGGATGAAATACATGTGCTTTTTCAGGGGAGAATTATTGAAAGCGGAAAGTACGATGAACTCTTGTCATTAAACGGGGAATTCAAAAAACTTCACGATATCCAGTTTAAATGATTTAATTTATTTGTTTGCAATTAGTTGCCGGTTCCATTATCCAATCAATGACCTGTTTCCTTATTTCCTTACTGGGAATGATTCAATTCCTTACTAGAAGTGATCCATTTCCTTACTAGAAATGACTCAATTCCTTACTAGAAATGAAAGTCCCTTATTTTAAGGCTAAATTTTCACTATTAACAGAAAGCCTACATGCAACAAAAAGAAGAAAGTTGATGAAAAAATTACAATTCTTTTCTTTGCTAGCTTTGCGATCACTTAGCGTTCCGACAAAATGTCGGAACTCAGCGTAACAGCCATTTATAATTATTACGCAAAGAATCCACAAAGTTTCGCAAAGGCTTTTCGGGCGATCTCTCGTTATAAAATGAAGAAACCTTATGCTATGAGATAATATCATCAAGATGATCGGTATTCCATAAAGAATAACAACCTTAAATGATGATCTATTTAATAGCCGTCTCTGTTTCTGCACTTGTCAAACCAGACGCAGTTGCTGTGATCTTAATGGTACCAGGATCATTTCCAGCCTTTAATAATATGGCAGCTATCCCGGCTTCTGCCGGAACCGGATTCGAACCTGTCAGTATTGCATCTCCTTCCACAGAAAACGAAACAGGTCTTTTATCTCCGGGAATAACTGTACCGTTTGAATCGCAAACAGAAGCGTAAACAAAAACAACATCATTACATCCTGCAAGAAGTTCTTTGCCGCTATAATCAATTCTCAACTGAAGTTTAGCCGGCTCTCCCGGGGTGATTCGTTCCGTTTCAACGACTTTTTTAGCATTAATATAGCCGATTGCTTTAATAGTTCCGGGTTTAAACTCAGGTAACTTAAAAGTAAAAGGCGGATGCGACAGGTTGGTAGAAAATTTATCCGTATCGGGTTTCCTGCGGTCTATTGTCTTACCATTCAGTTGTAATTCCACTTCATCGCAATTACTGTATACCTTTACAACTTTATAAGAAGGATCATTCCAGTAATTGGCTATGAATATTACCGGCTTGTAAAAATATGGCAATGATCCGCCGGATGCATCAGCCTGACTCTGGTAAAAGTAAAAGGCGAACTTGGGTAACCTTACTATATCCCTGATACCTGAAGTCTCTAAATCCGGAGCATAGCCCCGGTTATAATCGTACATCAGCCAGTTGGCATCCCCTACAGCCGGTCCCTGAAGATTGCTGTTATGTGCTTCCTGAAAATTAAGGGCCTGCTGGGCAAGCCGTTTTTGTCCGTCCCCCCTTAACTGACGCGAAGTCCGTTCAGTTTCGGTAAGGTCGGAGAATTCTTTCTGGTTGAATCCTGCATTTTGTGCATAATATTCCCAGTCGCCATACTCGGATATAAGTAACGGTTTGTTTTTTGAATAATGATTCCAGTAGTAGGGTGGCTTTGCATGCTGACGTGCCGGTACAAAAACGTTGTAGACAGTATCTATCCAACCACAGGTATATACATCCTTTACAGGTAATTCTTCATGTACTGCTTCATGTGCTTTTTCCATGAATGGAACAGACATTCCCGATTCATTCAACGAAGCTTCCCACAGCACAATACCGGGATGGTTACGGTCCCGCCTAACCATGTTCCTTACATCGCTGATGCTGTTTTGCTGAAATACGGAATCGCCAAAGAATTGCCAGCCCGGAATGGAATTCATCACCATAATTCCCAACTCATCACAGGCATCAAGAAATGAAGGAGATTGAGGATAATGGGAACTACGTACAAAATTAAATCCGGCCTCTTTAATTTTATATGCATCGCGGTAATTGGCATTATCCGACAAAGCATAGCCGATATAAGGGTATTCCTGATGACGGTTGGTGCCCCTTATCTTAACCTTTTTCCCGTTAAGGACAAACCCCTTTTCGGCGCTAAATGAAAAAGTGCGTATCCCTATCCTGATATTCTGACTATCCAAAGTATCTTTATTACTATCAATTATCCGCGCTGAAAGTCTGTATAAATAAGGATTGGAAGGAGACCAAAGTTGCGGATTTGAAACTTTTAACGTTTCTGTAAATATTTTATGATTCCCGTGCTCCACCGGTTCCATACCGGATACACCGGATGCAATAACGGCATTATTTGTGTCCCTTAATACAATACTTGCTTTCACCCCGCTTGTTTGGGAATTATCATTCTGCACATCGATATTTACATGAACCATTGCAGATGTATCTGTAACATCACTGTAACTTACTAACAGTCCCCCACCCGCTACACGCGCTGCACGAATGGGATCGGATATATGAATTTTATTCTTTACAACCAGATAGGCGTTCCGGTATATACCGCTGTAATAATTAAAATCAAGATCAGCCAGGGGTTTTCCAGGAGGAACTTCGGGATTATCGAGATTGTTTAACCTGACAAGAATACAATTTTCCTGTCCGAATTTTATTTTATTGGTAATATCAATATAAAAAGGCAAATACCCTCCTGAATGCGTGGTGATGTATTTTCCGTTCAGATAAACATCCGCTACCTGCATGGCCGCTTCGAATTTAATGCCAATGTGTTTATCCTTATATTCAGAAGAAAGTTTGAAAAATTTCCGGTAAAAACAATATCCCTGCCATTGTTTTCCTGTGATCACCTTTGGCTCGATATGGGCTGTATGCGGCAGTTGAACATTTTCCCATTTAATTTCTGAAGTATCACTCTGTAAAAATAATTGTGGCTGTATGGTGGTATCCATATCCCTGACAAATTCCCAGTCAGGGTTAAAATTAACATAACCGTGCAGTATCGCTTTATTGCCTTTGTGCAATGAACACGAAAAAAAAAGGATAAATACAATTATTTGAATTGAAATGAATAAGAACTTCTTTGTTTTCATAATTAATCTATATTTAGCAGGTTTCGCTTTATTTAAGAATTACATTTTTCAGTATAAAAACATGGGCTTGCGCATATTCGCTCTCCGGAATACCCGGCCCGACAGAAATCTGCAGGTTTTCGATCCTGTTGATGTTGAAGGGTTCATCTGAATTGTTTTCAAAATAATACGGCATAAACACCGGATATGCTTCAGGCAGGTCTACAGTCTTTACTTTTTTCAGATCCCGTATGAGAAGTATATATTCATCTTTATCGGGTTGAAGCATAACTGTTCCTCCATAGGCAATTCCATCGTCCATAACCAATGCTATCTGTACCGGAAAGGATTTTCCGGATAAGGAATTACCATGCAATACAATTTCATTGCAGGAATTAAGATCGTTATGCCTTGCTTTGATTTTATCACCAAAAAAGAATTTGAACGAAAAATCGTGTTCTTCTGTATCGAGATTACCCACATTAACTTTTAAATCCGTTCCACAATTATCTGCGGAAGGGATTGTTTTAAAGCTGAAAAAACTACGGGAACCAACTATTCGCCTGCTATCATTTTCAGCATTAAACAGACATAAAGGAAATGAAGGGTTAACCACTTTTATAGAATAAGGATACAGATCATAGAAGTCCCAGTCACCGGGTTTCCCTTCATTTCCTGAGGGATAGGTGTAGTATTTTTCATTCTGTGCCAGGGTAATATAATAGTCCAGAAATCCTTCTTTTACCAGATTAGAATCTATCTCAGCCGTATACGTATATGCTTTTGTTTTTCGCATTATTATCCTGTCAGGTCGCCATCTCCTTCCAAAAACATATAACATTACAGAATCTGGTGCTACAGGTGTCACAACTTTTACCTCAATACTTACCGGTTGTCCAGCAGTTACCTCTTCAGGCGGTTTATGCAATACATACGTTTTTTTACATGTGGTTGAAGGAGCTGCAAATTCATCCAGAGTGATGTTTCTCCACTTGTCGTCCCCTTTCCATTTTGTGGCTTTTCCTTTCCGGATAATCAGATAAGTCCCCGGAGTAATTTCCATAGTTTTATTTACTGCTTCACCACTCCTGCCGTTTCCCTTATTCAGGGCAGTGAAAGTGAATTGATCACCAAGATCGGGTAAATCAATTGTCATGGGCCATTTATTCCAGATAATGACCGAAACTTCTTTCCTGGGACTTGCCCGCTCAAAAGGATCCCTGACCCACATATCATCGGGCATTAATTCCAGCCTCCACACTCCGTCTTCGAGTTTATCCAGAAAATAAGCTCCGCACCCGGGATACTGAACAACTGAAGAATTTCCATAACCCGCAATTTCTTTCAATTTTCCGGGGGCCGGAGGAACAGTTGCTGTAGAATTGGAATACATGAATTTTTCATATGTTACCATTTCCGAAAGGTCATTTTTATAGCTTACCCTGAAAACATCGAATACGGAGTCATTCGGATACCCGCCGAATTTTTTACCTGTTGGCAGTTTATGAAAAGCTTCTCCGGCAATTTTCAGACTCAGCGCTTTCTTTGGGGCAAAAGCAAGGTTTACATAATGTGTTGTATATTCCGTGTTGGCATACGCCAGTTCCATGGGATCGTATGCAAATTGGGTGGCAAACTGAAAACCTGTCTCCCGGAAACTTTTAGCCATATACGGATACATGTAAGAACCTCCGATATCGGCAGCATCAAATTCATATACCATCCTGGCCATTTTGCTAAACTTCGGATCATCTGTATACGGGATAGGGTACTTGTTCACATTGGGCAGGTAATTTCCCTTTTGTTCGTGTCCACTCACCAAACCGGTGGGATACCATTGAAAAGTGCCTCCCTGGATATTGGCATTGAAATAGGCATCGGCCAGATTAATACTATGGCTTATGTTATAAAAAACCGGTTTCTTACAACCCGTATTTCTGATGGCCTTTACCATCAGGTTTATGAAATTTGTAGTTTCTTCAAGCGTTCCCTTATGATGTGGTTCGTTACATACTTCAAAAGCAATAATATCGGGATCGTCTTTATAAGATATTCCCGTATAAACATTTACATGATTAATAAACTGAAACAGGTATCTTTCCTGCGCCCTGATGGCATTGGAATCGGTCAGGCATTTTTCTTTTCCGTATTTAGTGGAAAAACCCGGCGTTTTCTGATCAGGTTCGGGATAACCGTCGCCCCAATAGGCAATAGGTGTAATAATGATTTTTATTCCTCGTTCTTCTAATTTTTTCAACAGATAATCAAAAAGCCTGAGATGATCGTTGTCGAGCAGATTCCCCATGGTATCGCTGATCTCACAATCCCAGACATGTACCCGGAAAGCATCGAAACCAAGACGTGCAAAGTGATATACATCTTCATCAATGGCTTTTTCATGTGAAATGCCCAGGTCGTTAAGAGCCCTGTATGAATAGGCAAAAGGCACTGTATAATTAACTCCGAAAAGTGATACAGCCGTATTATCCTTACTCCATCTCATAATCCCGTCTTTATCGACATAAACAGGAATATTCTTAGAGGATCCGGCATTTGTTCGCTGGGCTTGTATTGACAACGATATTAAGAAAGTAAAAGCTATTAAAGTTGCTATTTTAATGCTCTTAACTGTTGCTGCTGGCTTAATAATCATTCGATGTTTTTTTATGATTTTTATTTGGGGAAATCATAAGGATAAGTCATATAATTGATCGAGGGAAGGGTATTACCATTAAAATCGAAAAAGGTATTGTTTTCCCAGGATGAGCCGGTACCCCACAGGTCTTTCATTTGCGAGGTTATCCAATCGGGTTCCCAGTAAATAATTCCGTATCCGCCAGCCTGAATCAGGTTTTGAGTTAGTGTTTTAAGTAAATCGTACTGACCGGTTACGGTATATGGAAATCCCTGAAGGGGTGTCTGGCTCCCGAAAGAATTGGTGTAATTATCATCCCCGGATGCTGTCCATGGATATGCCGTTTCAAGGATCATCACCTTCTTGTTATACCTGTTTTTAATAGTTGTAATAAGAGCAGGCAGGTCGTTAAAAGAAACGGTTGTATGCCAAATGGGATAATATGAAAATCCTACCACATCAAAATCGGTGACTTTGCCCTGAGAGGTAATGTTGTCGAACCACCACTGCACATTCTTCGGATCGGCAACATGTAATAATACAAGAGATTTTACAGTTGAATTTGCAGATACATCACGCACTGCACGTATTCCTTCATTAATGACGTCACCCAGGTTTTTCCAGTTTCCATTGCATGCATTTAGATCGGGAAATCCGGGATTTGTACCGGTAATCAGCATCCCGCAATTAATTTCATTCCCTATCTGTACCATTTCCGGCATCAGTCCTTTGCTGTTCAGATATTGTAATGTTTTGTAAGTATAGTTATAAACAGAATCCTTCAAAACTCCCAGGTCGGTAATATTCTTCCAGACAGCAGGTGGTTGCTGATTACCCGGATCGGCCCATGTGTCGGAATAATGAAAATCGAGATCAACAGCCATCCCCTGATCTTTAGCCCGTTGCATGCTTTTTTCAACATCGGCCAAATCGGAGTACATCTGGGTGCCGGCAGTACCATAAACTTCTTTTGTCCATGTGGGGGTAT